>NZ_JBWDNV010000009.1:0-394361 GCF_056269375.1 Paenibacillus sp. J22R56 | reverse complement strand
CAATTAGTAAGACCCCTTGAAGACGACGAGGTTGATAGGTTCGGGGTGGAAGCACAGCAATGTGTGGAGCTGACGAATACTAATCGGTCGAGGGCTTATCCTAAAACGTTTATGATTGATTCATAAACATCGCTTAAGAAGTTTTACTTTCGCATCCAGTTTTCAAGGCGCAAAACCTTGAATAATACATACGGAGCTGTGGTGTAGAGGCCTAACATGCCTGCCTGTCACGCAGGAGACCGCGGGTTCGAATCCCGTCAGCTCCGCCATTTTTACAAAGTTTTATGCCGGTGTAGCTCAGTTGGTAGAGCAACTGACTTGTAATCAGTAGGTCGTGGGTTCGACTCCTATCGCCGGCACCATTTCTTTTAACTATCAACCCCGATCACTTATGATCGGGGTTTTTTGTAATTAAATTGTGGGTTCCACGAAAAAATAGAAGCTATCCTTCCGAAATGGGAGGACAGCTTCTTTTTTATATCGCCGCTATTCTACAAACTGAGCTACAGACTTGTCTACTTCCTGAATGTGATTCATTAATGAGTGTGATTCATTAACAGATCGGAGGAAGCAGCTACCTCTTGCAGTGAAACAACCAGCCGTTCACTCATGGCTGCAATTTCTTCAATCTCCTGCTTTATCAAGGCAGCATGAGTACTTGGATGGCTATTGCAGCTTTAGTCCCTCCTTGTAGGATTTGATGCCATAAACGATGTCCCGTATCTCATTGTCCAGGGAAGCTTGAGGAAACCACTGAGATTGTTGGCTTTAGAAGCACTCTTGATAAGTGTAGTATATTCCTGTATATAGCTGTAAAGTGTGACCGATAGAATGCCGGCCAGCGCAATCGTGAGAATAATGACCGCATAAAAGCAGTCCCCAGTTTGAAGCGAATGGACGGAAAATGTAGCCTGATCATTTGGGATATCACTCCATGTCTCTAGTGTATCTAGATTTTAAACCGCTTTCATAAAAAGGTTAAATGGAGTTTGTTGTAAATTTAGTGTTATTTCTTATGCGATCTTTTGTACGATAAGCCAAATTGGAATAATCGTAGGAGATCTAATATAATTGCAGAATACAAGGCAAGCTGGCGCTGCCGTTTTACTCTTAAAGGGCTAGGGGAATATAGGAGGCATGATGAAAGGTTTAAAACTTAGCATATTGGACTTGGTTCCTGTGTTTGAGAACAAGGATGATACATACGCACTTGAACAAGCAGTCGTGCTTGCCCGTACAGCGGAACAGCTTGGCTACACCCGTTACTGGGTCGCTGAACATCATAGCATGCCACATTTGGCTTGCCCTTCTCCTGAAGTCTTTTTAGCGCATATCGGAGCTCGGACGGAACGGATTCGTATTGGCTCTGGTGCGCTGCTATTGCCTCATTATAGCCCGTTTAAAGTCGCAGAGTCGTTTCGTCTGCTTGCAAGCTTATACCCCGGACGGATTGACCTGGGTCTAGGGCGTGCACCTGGGGGAAACGCACATGCCAGTATGGCTCTTAGCGGTAACTTCTTGGATAACGTACGGAAAATGCCGGATAAGTTGAAAGATGTTGCAGAGTTGCTTCAAGGCAGTTATACCTATGAAGGCGAGCCTGTTGACGCACGACCGAACCCTCTTGTTCAGCCAGAAGTGTGGCTTTTAGGAACGAACAAGAAAAGCGCTGAATACGCGGCGGAATTGGGCATGGGGTATGTTTTTGGCCAATTCATGAGTGATGTGGATGGCGAAGATGTGCTGCGAACCTATCGGGAATCGTTTGTCCCTTCTCTGATTTGCAATGAGCCGAAAGCAATCGTGACGATTGGTGTCATATGTGCCGAAACAGAGGAAGAGGCTATGCAGCTGGCAAACAGCAGCACTGCATTGTTCCAAAAGGATTTGCCAGATGGGAAAGCGGAAGCCTACTCGGAACGGAAGCTGCTCGTAGGAACACCAAGGTCAATCAAAACCCGTCTGGATCAGATGACGGAATTGTATGGAGTGGATGAATTTATGCTTGTGACCATGGTGCCGGAATACAACAAGCGTCTTCGTTCTTATGAATTGCTTGCTAAGGAAATATGGAATGCTTAAATAAGACAATAGTGCAATAGGCTCGATCATTCTTGATCGGGTCTATTTTTTTGTGGAAATTACCAAAAGAAGAAAAAAATAATGATAATTCGTGAACAGGCAATAATAGGTAATGCTCATATTTAGGATTCGTTATCGATGTTTAGTATTCGTTATATCGTACAAACCCTCTATCCAGTAATGTTAATGGTGCTCAGAAAATTTTTCGACGAGAATCGACGTTGCCGTTCCAGGTATAGCTGGTTCCGTTTGAAGGAGAGTTAAGTAAGCATGAAGAGGCTGCAGCTCAAGCTTATTCAGTCCGGAACGACAGGTTTATTGGTCGTTGCAGCTTTAACCGGCTGTGGCTACAGCCAAAAGGCGGAACAGGACAGCTTCGGAAGTTCCGGAGGGGGGTTAGAAGGACGCACGATTACGTTCGTAACCGGCTCCCATCCATGGGTCGATGTAATAAAGCCGTTACTGCCTGAGTTTGAGAAGGAAACTGGCATTAATGTGCGGATTCAAGGTTATTTCGAAGACCAGTTGACTCAGAAGCTGACCGTACAATTCACAGCCCGCTCAGAGACACCGGATGTATTTATGTACCGGCCATTGCAGGAAGGAAAGCTGTTCTTTCGTAATGGATGGCTTGAACCGCTTGATGCTTACGCCACACATAATGTGGATTACGATCTTGGCGACTTCTCGCCGCAGGCGATCCGTTCTTCAACAGTAGACGGCAAGCTGGCCGGCATTCCAATCGTTACGGAACAACAAATATTGTATTACCGAAAAGATTTATTAAATGAAGCAGGATTAGATGTTCCCAGAACAATTGAAGAGCTCAAGGAAGCGGCGGCAAAGCTGCATCATCCTGATCAAGGGGTGTACGGCTTTGTAGCAAGAGGACAGAGAAGTCCACTTGTAACGCAAGTCTCGTCGTTCCTATACTCGGAAGGAGGGGACTTTATCCAGAACGGCAAAGCGGCGATTAATACGCCCGAGGCGATTAAGGCATTTGAGACTTATGGTGGTCTGCTAAGAGATTACGGGCCTCCAAATGTGATTAACATGTCATGGCCACAGGCGAGTGCGTTTTTTGCGGAAGGGAAGGCTGCACTCTACACGGATGCGAATTCGATCTACCGAGCGGCGCTTGATCAGCAACAATCTAAGGTAGCTGGTAATGTCGGATTTGCACCGTTCCCGGCAGGGGCGGAAGGATCGATGCCCTATAACATCACCTCTTGGGGGCTTGCCATTAACCCAAAGTCGGCGGATAAAGAAGCGGCATGGGCGTTTATCGAGTGGGCAACAGGTAAGCAAATGATGCTGCTCACGCAGCAAGCGGGTAATCCCGGACCAAGAACGTCAGTGTGGAATGATCCGCAAGGAACAATTGGATTTCCGAAGGAGCTTGCTGCTGTATTCAAACAAACGATCAACGGTGGTGTCGATCATGATCGTCCACAGACGGTTGATGTAGCAGCAGCACGTGAGCAAGTTGGCAAAATCGTCCAAATGGTTATCACAGGTGAGTCTTATATTCATGAAACCGCTAATCAGGCAAATGCCGCTTTACAGGACATTCTTGATAAGGAAGCGGATTAAAATGATGCCACGCCGATTGTCGATTTTCAACAAGATAGCCTTAACCATTGTTCTGCTGCTCGTGCCTGTCTTGTTGCTTTACGGTTACTCCAATCGGATTGCAACTGGAGTAGTAGAGAGTCAAATGCGTTCATCCAATTTGAGCAAACTTATTTTTTTCATGGATCAATTGGATGGAACGATGGAAAATTTATCGATGTTTCCGGTGATTTTAAGCGACGATCCGCATATTCGTGATTTTATGTCCTCTGGCACAAGCGAAACGGAAAGCGGTTTAAAAGCACAGGCGAGAGTGACGGAAAAGCTAAGCCTGCAAAGTGTATCCAGCCCCTGGTCGAATGATCTGACGTTTTCTTTTCCCGGGAAACATCTCGTATTATCGTCGAACATTTATTTGAATGGTAGTAGAGCCTGGTCACCGGATAGAAAGATTCAAACCAATTGGGCCTATGAACAGGACAGTTCTCGCGGCTATCCGATTCGTACGTTTGTCCGTGAGACTGGAGTTCCAGCTGCTGCGGCAAAGGTTGGAGAAGCTGATGCGGTGTTTCAGGTCCGTTTTCCAGTCCAAAATATTAGCGATATGCTCGATGTCTACAAAAAGGAAAATCGAGGGGATCCGTTTCTTTTTCACCCGGATACAGAGCTTGTCCATAACAGCACGTATGTAGAAGCGGCTTCGGCTGATGTGATCCAGGAGCTAGAGAATGAAGCCTTAAGTCAAAATGGACAGCGGACCTTGAAGATGAACGGACAAACGTATCTGGTCAGTTATGTAAAGTCACGTCAATTAGGCTGGTATCTAGTGGATTACGTGCCTGTTGAGCGGATTGTATCTCCCATTGTTAACGCACGTAACTGGTTTTATGGCTCGATTGGTTTTCTTATTCTGCTTGGACTGCTAGCATCCGTATTGCTCTATCGTAACGTGCAAATCCCTTTGTCTAATATGATAGCAGGCGTAAAACGGATGAAGAGCGGCGATTTGTCTTGGCGAATCGGTTACAAAGCAAATAACGAATTTGACGAGCTAATCCGGCACCATAACGAAATGGCTGGACAGATTCAGAACTTGATAGAAGATGTATACACGGAAAAACTCAGATCCAGGGAAGCAACTCTGAAGCAATTGCAGTCACAGATTAATCCTCACTTCTTGTATAATTCGCTGTTCTTTATTATTAATTCCGCCGCTATGGACGACCGCGAGGGAGTCATTTCGATGTCCGAGAATTTGGCGGAGTTTTACCGCTACACGACCAAAGTGGATAACCAGCTGTCAACAGTAGGTGAGGAACTCGAATTCGTTCGCCATTATTTGAACATCCATACCCTGCGTATGGGGAGGCTAACCTTCGATATGGAAGTACCAGATGCCATGCTGAATGAGCCACTGCCTCGTCTCACTTTGCAGCCAATTGTCGAAAATGCAATTGTACACGGTATTGAGGGGCGAGTAGGCGGCGGCCGCATCATTATTACCGGTCGACAGGAGGAGGCTTACAACCATCTCGAGGTTGCTGATAATGGAGCAGGCATGACAAGTGAAGCATTGCTTCGACTGAAGTCACAGCTGGATGAGAAGATGACCGATGAGATCGGCTGCGGTACCTGGAACGTTCATCAGCGTCTTCGTGGCCGGTTCGGGGAAGGCTCAGGCCTTCATTTTCGGCATGGGGATGGGGAAGGACTTGCCGTTACCGTAACCTGGTTGAAGCAAGAATATCGGCTGGAGGGTGGTGAAGCGTAGATGGCTCAGCTCTTAATTGTGGATGATGAAGCGCATGTTGTTGACCGTCTGGCGGCGACAGTCGATTGGAAATCCGTTGGCATCGATCAAGTGTATAAAGCTTATTCTGGTCAGGAAGCGGTTGAGCAGCTGCATCAGTACTCAATTGATATCGTCATTACTGATATCCGTATGCCGGGCATGTCTGGGCTTCAGCTCATCGCCGAAATCGACCGGCAGTGGCCGAAGACAAAAAGTATTCTATTGTCGGGTTACTCGGAGTTTGAATATGCCAAGCAGGCTATGCAGTTCCAGACCGAGGATTATTTGCTTAAACCGGTAAAGACCGATGATTTGCTGGCCACTGTGGCTCGTGTACTACGCAAGCTGGAGCAGGAGTGGGAGGAAGTCATCTCCTCACAGCGGATCACTTATACCCTGAAGGAGCATCTGCCTCTGCTGCGAGCTAATTTGCTGCATGAACTGCTTCAGGGGAAACAGTGGGATGGGACGAAATGGCGTGAAAAAATGATGCGGCTGGAGCTTGGCGAATTTGCTTGGCAGCGGTTTTCATTAATGGCTGTTCGACTGGATGACCGGTTCGTTGATGATCCTTCTGGAGAGAACCACTCCTGGAAAGAATATGCGATTTCCAACATGACAGAGGAGTTGTTCGGTAACAGATATGCCTTATGGCATGCGAAGGACGCTCATGATTATCTCATCTTCCTGCTAACTGCGAAGCAAGAAGCAGATGGGGATGATCCGGGCTGGATTGAGCGTACAGCATCAGTATTGCAGTCTGCTGTAGGTGTTTACCTAAAGGGACAAGTTTCCATTATGGTGAGCGGAACAGGTGTTTTTCCCGATGATGTACACGCTTACTATAATCGAGCGCTCACTGCTTTCCGCAACCGAATCGGGGATGAGCCGGAACAGTTCATGCGGCTGGACGACGAGGAAGATGTTGTGGCAGCGGTACGATCACTGGAATATTTGTACGAGCCTCCGGCATTAGTTCATTTACTAGAGGCTGCCCGCTGGGAAGCCGTGGAGGAGAAATATAAACGGATTTTCACTGGGCTTGAGACCGGAGAAGCGATTTCTGAAGAGCATTTGCTCGAAATTTATTTTACGATTGCCTCAGCTTATGTTTTTATCGCCCATAAGAACGGCCGTCTTCTAGCTGACACACTTGGTACCGATTACGGCAGAATGACGGCGGGTATGCCATTCCGAACGGTACATCATCTTCGGGAATGGGCCTTTCGTACGCTTAAGCGGTTGCAAGAGGATATGGCGAAGGAAACGAAGGATTCACGTCATTTGCTGATTGAGAGGATAAGGAACTTTATCGATGACAATGTTACTGGTGACTTGTCACTGCAATCGGTGGCTGATCAGGTGAAGCTCCATCCGGTCTATGTGTCTAAGGTGTACAAGCTGGAAACAGGCGAAAACATAAGTGATTACATTCAGCGTGTGAAGATGGAAAAGGCGGAGTCGCTGCTTAAAAATAGTGACGAGAAAGTTTATGTCATTGCCGCTAGGCTCGGTTATCAGAGACCACATTCGTTCATTAGCGCGTTTAAAAAAACGTTCGGTATGACACCTCAGGAGTACCGCGACGGACATACATCATAGGTTTGAACCAAATAAGGAGGAATTCATCATGTTGCTATTTATCGTACTTGCAGCGATTGTCGTGCTGCTTCTGCTCATTACAGTTGTTAAGCTGAATCCATTTGTCGCTCTTATTATTACGGCCATAGGGACGGGGCTGGCGGCGGGAATGCCGATTATGGCGACGGAGGATCAGACTGGTATTATCGATTCCATTAAGACGGGGATGGGTAATACACTTGGCTTCCTAGCGATTGTCCTTGCACTTGGCACAATGCTCGGTAAAATGATGGCCGAATCAGGCGGAGCCGAGCGTATCGCCAGGACACTTATCGGCCTGTTCGGGGAGAAGAGAGTCCATTGGGCGATGATGTTCGTGGCGTTCATCGTCGGCATTCCGGTCTTTTTCCAAGTTGGTTTCGTATTGCTTGTACCATTACTCTTCACGATCTCCAAACAAACGGGACTTTCGCTGGTCAAAATCGGTGTACCGCTGATCGCGGGCTTGTCCGTCGTCCATGGTCTTGTGCCGCCACATCCGGCTGCTATGGCTGCAGTAGGTATTTTTAACGCTGATATTGGTACGACTATTTTGTATTCGGTTATCGTTGGTCTTCCAACGGCTATCATTGCAGGACCGCTGTATGGCAGCTGGATTGGTAAACGGATTCATAAAGAAGTGCCGAAGGAAATGGGCGATCAGCTTTCCGAGACAGATGAGAACAAAGAACTTCCTGGCTTTGCTAACACGCTTATTACGATTTTGATTCCGGTGTTCTTGATGCTTATCGCAACGTTCGCAGATGTCTTTGTTGAGAGCGGTTCGCTCGCGAAGGATAGCAATCTGTTCCTGGCTGCTAAGTTCGTCGGCGATCCGGTTGTAGCCCTCTTGATCGCAACGGTATATTCGTTCTTTAGCTTAGGGTATGCTCGGGGAATCAGCCGCGAGAAAGTATTGAAATTTACGAATGACTGCCTTGCGCCAACAGCGACTATTCTGCTTGTTATTGGTGCAGGTGGAGCGTTTAACCGCGTACTGCTTGATTCCGGTATTGGTGACTATATCGCTGACCTGGCTACTTCGTCTAATGTGTCTCCGATCCTGCTTGGTTGGGGTATCGCGGCAATGATCCGTGTGGCTACTGGATCTGCTACTGTGTCGATGATGACTGCGGCAGGGATTGTTGCACCAATCGCAGCGGCTATGCCGGGAACAAATGTGGAGCTGCTCGTATTGGCAACAGGTGCTGGCTCGCTCATTTTGTCCCATGTGAATGACTCCGGCTTCTGGCTGATTAAAGAATACTTCGGTATGACTGTTAAAGAAACACTTCTGACATGGACAGCGCTTGAAACGATTATTTCGGTTGTTGCACTTGTGCTTATTATGGCTTTGAATACGGTGGTTTGATAGAAAGGAGAGAAACCAATCATGGCTTCCTCTTATGTAATTGGAACGGATATCGGAACAACGAGTACGAAATCCGTGTTATTTGATAAAGGCGGGCGTGTCATTGCGACCCATACGATAGAATATCCGCTGTACTCGCCGAAGTCGGACGTTGCGGAGCAGGATCCGGATGAGATCTTCCGCGCAGTCGTAGGTACGATTAAGGAAGTCGTAGCTAAAGGTAGTGCAGATCAGGAAGGCGTGCTGTGTGTGTCATTCAGCTCAGCGATGCATAGTGTTATCGCGGTTGATAGCGAAGGCCGGCCGCTTACACGGTGCATTACTTGGGCGGACAATCGCAGTGCGATGTGGACCGAACGGATCAAGAACGAGATGAACGGTCATCAAATTTATTTGCGCACGGGCACACCGCTGCATCCGATGTCTCCACTGTCTAAGCTCGTGTGGCTGCGGAATACGGACCCAGAGCTTTTTGGACGCACGCATAAGTTTATTTCCATCAAGGAATACGTGTTCCATCGGCTGTTCAAACGGTATGTTATCGATTATTCGATTGCATCAGCGACAGGGATGTTTAATCTTTCCCAGCTTAACTGGGATGCGGAAGCGCTGCAGGTAGCAGGTGTTACGCCGGATAGATTGTCCGAGCCTGTGCCAACGACCTACGCAATGGAAGGAATAGAGGCGAAATGGGCAGTCGAAATGGGGCTGCCAGCTTCTACGCCATTCATCGTAGGAGCAAGCGATGGCGTATTATCCAATCTTGGTGTTAATGCGATTGAGCCAGGAACGGTTGCTGTGACAATTGGGACAAGTGGAGCGATCCGCGCTGTAACCGATCGGCCAGTGACGGATCCCAAGGGACGTATCTTCTGCTATGCACTTGCCGACGATATGTGGGTAATTGGCGGGCCGGTTAATAATGGCGGAATGATCTTCCGCTGGTTGCGCGACCAATTGTGTTCCGCAGAGACAGAGACAGCGAAGCGGCTTGGCAAAGATCCTTACGATATTTTAACGGAAATTGCCGCGCGGGTGCCAGCTGGTGCGGACGGCCTGTTGTTCCATCCTTATTTAGCAGGCGAGAGAGCGCCACTCTGGGATGCGAATGCGAGAGGCTCGTTCTTCGGTCTTGGTCTGCAGCATAAGAAGGAACATATGATTCGGGCTGTACTCGAAGGGGTTATTTTCAACCTGTTTACGGTTTATATGGCGCTTGAAGAACTGATTGGCCACCCGACAAAAATTCAGGCAACTGGCGGCTTCGCGCGTTCAGAGCTGTGGCGTCAAATGATGGCAGATATTTTCGAGCAGGAAGTCCATGTGCCGGAAAGCTTCGAAAGCTCTTGTCTCGGCGCTGCGATCTTGGGCCTCTACAGTATCGGTGAAGTTGATTCTCTGCATGTGGTCTCAAGCATGATGGGGACATCTCATAAGCATCTGCCAGAACAAAGCAATGTGGAGAAGTATAAGGAACTGAGCCGGATTTATGTCCGGATCTCACGGCTGCTGACTTCGGAATACAAGGAAATTGCGGCTTATCAGAAAAAGTGGATGTAATGGAAGAAGGAGCTTGCCTGTTGGCAGGCTTCTTTTGGTTTACCTAGAGAAAAGGGACATCCGCCGATGTCCCCTTTTGATTTATTTGATAGTTGGTTCAGACTGATTGGCAAAGAGAATGCGATAAACCTGCTCCATGTTCAGATGATTGCGAACATGATCGGCCAGACGATCGAAAGCCTCAATCTGTCTGCTTCGGAATGGCAAAATGTCTTCGATTGGAGCCAAGTTATTAAATGCACGGACCATATTCAGGTACTGTCTTCGGAAGGTGTCGTTATGAAAGATACCGTGTAAATACGTCCCGAAGATCCGGCCATTCTCTGAGATGGCCCCTTCAGATTGACCGTTTAGGGAGAGAAGAGGATGCACCTGAGAGAGTGGAGTTGTCTGCCCCATATGAATCTCGTAGCCTTCAATGGCTTGTCCTTGCATTGATGGCCAATTGGGATGGGGAGCGGCTATAGTACCGCTTACTCGTTCCGTTCGTTTGTCCATATAAAAGGTCGTGGCAAGCGGCAGATAGTCTAGTCCATCAACTTCATCGTGTGCCGATTCGACCTGCAGCGGATCATACAGCTTGCGACCGAGCATTTGATAGCCTCCGCAAATTCCGACGAGAAAGCTGCCTTCCGAGACCCGTTTGGCGATAGCTTTTGCTATGCCGGTCTGCTCGAGGAAGAGCAAATCATCAAGCGTATTTTTTGAGCCTGGAATAATGATAATATCCGGTTTTCCGAGTTGCTCTGCACTCTCTACATAACGAAGCGAGATGTCCGGTTCTGCTGACAGAGGATCAAAATCGGTGAAATTGGAGATACGCGGCAGTCGGATAACCACAATATCTATCTCTTTATCTTCGTTCCTTTCCTGTTCCTGCAGCTTCTCTAGCACGACAGAATCTTCAGCCTCAATATCGAGCTTTGGCAGATGAGGGATAACACCAAGCACCGGAATACCTGTACGCTCCTCCAACCAATCCAGACCAGACTGCAGAAGGCTGATGTCGCCGCGGAATTTATTAATAATGAATCCTTTTACCCGGTTGCGTTCGTCTTCTTCCAGAAGCTCTAACGTTCCAACAATAGAAGCAAAAACGCCGCCTCTATCAATATCTGCGACCAGCAGGACAGGGGCATCTGCCCACTCGGCCATGCGCATGTTTACAATATCGCGGTCTTTGAGATTAATCTCAGCCGGACTTCCGGCTCCTTCCAGAACGACGATATCATATTCTGCACGAAGGTGGTCTAGCGCATCTGTCACAATTCCTTCGGCAAGCGGAATATACTCCTCTCGGTAACGCCATGCGCTCATTTCCTCAAGCGGCTTGCCGTGTACGACAATTTGCGCCTTCATTTCTCCAGTGGGTTTAATCAGAATCGGATTCATATCCGTCGTTGCCGCAATCCCACAGGCTTCTGCCTGCACACCTTGTGCTCTGCCAATCTCCTTGCCGTCAAGTGTGACGTAGGAGTTAAGTGCCATATTTTGCGATTTGAAAGGCGCAGTCTTCCATTCGTCCTGAACGAATATACGGCATAGAGCCGTAGTCAAAACGCTTTTTCCTACATCGGAAGCCGTTCCTTGCACCATGATAGTTGCTGCCGGTTTCAAGCTTCTACCTCCTTAAATTCTTGTATCTCCATATAAACCATGTCTATGAATGGATGTCAAAGTTTAATTGAAAGCTGGTTGAGGAGATGCTGGAAAACTCATACATTAGATATATTGAACATATACAATATGAGTGATATATTATTTTACAAATAATGCGCTTACATTAATATGGAGTCGTTCATTGCGCTTATTGGGCATCAAGACGTCGGCACACTTCAGTTAAGGGTGAAGGCAGGTGATAGGAGAGAAATGTGAAGAATGTTCTCGGCAACAGGTGAGACTCATCCGTACTGGCCAGAGATCGACCACTCATGTGGCAATTCTTTATTAGGAGGAAATGACAATGAAATGGAATAAAAAGCTAGGAGCAGCCTTACTAGCAACGGTTATATTGGCTGCATCTTCTCCATTTACAGGGGGGCTGCCGAAGGCGGAAGCTTCCGGATTGGCATGGCCAACAGGGCAAATCCTTCCATCTTTTTCAACTCCTGCTTCCACACTCGATGTTATGAATCTGGTAACCGAGTATAAATATGAGGCGGAGGGCATACAGGTTGGACACGGTACCGGACATTTGGACGGCAACGGCTGGCTAGCTCAAACGTCAATTGATGCTCCTAATCAGCACATGGTATACGGGCCTTATGCTACAGATATTCCGGTAGGAGCGAATCAGGCATTCTTTGATATGATCATTGATAATAATACGGCCAATAATGATCTCATTGTCACGGTAGATGTCAGAGACAATACAAACGGACAAATATTGGCCACACGAGATATTACTCGTCAGCAATGGACGAAGGTGGGCTCTTACGAGAGATTCACATTAAACTTCAATAACCCGACAGCCGGACACGCAATCGAATTTAGGGTCTATTGGTATGGGCGGGCATATACGAAAGTAGATGCCGTTGGAACAAGTCTGCAGGGAAAATCAGACGATGCGGTCGTATTTACGACACTCAAGGGGCTTGTCAACAAAACGCAGCCAAGAATCTACACCTACGATGATAACGTTAAGAATGAGGATGGGAAAGACAAATGGCTGAATGATTTGGGTATCGGTCATACAGATGTGGCGGACAATTGGTCGCTGATTACCAAATACGCCAGTGAAATTAACGGGATTGTCGTCTATGATAATGCCGTTCCTGATACGGTGAACTTGGCTACAACGATTGCATCACAGTCCGGCGGCATTGTAGCACCGCCGAGCCTGGTGAGCAAGTTGACTTCAGCACCATACAATCTGCCAATATTAGATGACTTGCGTGGAGACTTCAGCACGAAGCTACAGGTGTATCAATATTTGCATGACCATTATTGGTCCTCACTGACACATAGACTCCTTATCGGCTTAACTCCGGGAATTAAAGGGGCTTTGCGTGATTATGCGTTGGCAAGCGGGGCGGCTGTCGTATGGCTGGATCCGTCTGTTCCGGCAGAAAAAACGCTTCTGCAAAGTTTCTTCTCCGATATGCCGTATGGCAGCGGAGTTTACATGGGGTGGTGGCCGGATGAGGCAATAGGAGTTCAAGCTGCTTCTGAATATGGCATTTCTACGATTGCCAGCGACTGGTCCTCCAATCTGACTGTATTCGGCGGAACTTCTAGAACGGTTAATGTAAAGCCGGTGCCGACTAAACCGACGCTGCAGAACAAGATCTACGTCTCGCTCATATTGAGTGATGGTGACAATTTGCAGTATATGGAGCATCGCTTTAAGAAAATTTGGGATTCTCCTAACCGCGGAGCTGTGCCGCTGGGCTGGACAGTATCTCCTGCGATGCTTGATGCAATGCCAGGCGTGCTGAATTATTTGTACAATAGCGCTACACCTAACGATGCACTTATAGCAGGGCCATCCGGTATCGGCTATACGTATCCGAATTCTTGGGGGAATCAAACGTATTTGGATAGTTTCGTGTCCTTATCTAATGAATACATGAACCGTGCGGGGCTAAAGGTCGCAACCATCTGGAATACGATTACCGGCGGCATTAATCCAAATGTAGGGAACAGTTTTGCCCAAAACGCTCCGTCGTTATTAGGCTTAACTGGTCAAAACGCCGGCGGCCCGATTACCATCTACGGCAACTCACTGCCGACTCAAGGACTAAGTGCGACTTACTGTTACTCTCAAGCAACGATCATCTCCGAGATTAATAATGCGATTGCTGGCTGGAACGGAACAGCACCACGTTTTGTAAGTATTCAGTCTAATCCTTGGGATGTTTCCTACCAGATGATCGTCAACGCGGTAAATAACTTCAGCAGCAACAGCAATATCGTGTTTGTCAGACCAGACACGTATTTCCAATTAATGCGGGAACAAAACAATCTGCCAATTAATCCTTAATGGATTGGTGAGGCAAAGGGGTGCATGTTGAACATGCATCCCTTTTTCTATGTAAATTGCACGGGCTCTATAACGTTTTGGGAGTTAATACCTCGCTATAGAAGCAGGGTTGCTGCCAGTCAGCAGTGGTTCAATCGCGAGAGCGATACGCAGTCTTAAACTTTCGATAGGATCCTTCAGCTTAACTCCAAGAAGCTTCTCGCATTTGTCCAGACGATAGACGACGGTGTTACGGTGTACGAACAGCAGCTTGGAGGTTTCCATCAGCTGGCATTGTGTATCGTAAAAGGCGTTTAATGTACGCAGCAGTTCCTTCCGCTCATGCTCCTCTGTACACTTCATTCCTTGAAAGGTTTCCTCGTAAAATTGCTTCAGCTCATCGTAAGGCAGCATATGAAAAAGATAGCCAATATCCTTCGATAGGTACGATTGTACGAATTTGGTCCGCTTCAAGCGGTAGCCATATTGGAGGGCTTTAATAGCTTCTTCGTAGGAAAGCCTGATGCCCAGTGCATTTGTTGCAGGCTTGCCGATCCCAATCGACAAACTTAAACCAATCTCTGCAAATAATTGCTCAGTCATATGAGCAAGTTGATGGATGAAGGAGGCTTCATCCCATCCCGATCCTGGAATGAGCAGAAGAAGGCCAAACGAATCGTTTTTGGTAAACATGACGAACGGTTGTCCAATTGTTGCGAACTGGCGTTTTATACGCTCGTAATGCTCATCACGCTCAGATACGTTACGTTCCTCCTGACGATCATTTCCTCCTTCCCGTAGTAGAGTTCCCCAGCCGGGTCCATCCGGGCGAGCAACTATCATCACCCAAGGTCCTCCAGCTTGCAGACCATATTTTTTGCCTCGATGAATAGCTTCTTGTTCAGAACTAATATAACCGTCGATAAGGTCAGAGAAAAATTCATTTTTATAGCGTCGTGAACGCTCTTTCACCGCTTGTGCCTTTGTAAGCTCCATGCCAATTACATTGGCTGCCTGCTCCAGCGTCAGGCCGTATAAGCTGGACATCTTCTCAACAGGATGGAAGGAAAGTAAATACCCCTCATGGCGGTATGTATGAACAGGATACAGCAGGACGTGACAACGGCTTCGAAGTGAAGGATCAATAAGGCAAAGTGAAGTAGGTGCTAGTGGCTTTGAGGCTTCATCAAGTACAGCAACGGCAGCAGCGGTTAAGGCTGGCATCTGAGGTGAATGCGTAGGCTTGGACTGAGCAATGAGCTGCAGCTTGCTATTTACGAGCAGGATGGGAGAGGATAACAGCTTGGTTAACGAATCTACAATGCCGCTGATTCCTTTTCCTTTCATGATCATCTCGGAGAACTGCTTATGGATATGCAGGGCATATTGTAATTCGTCATTCTTGTTATTCATGATCAGACTGGTTGATCTCTGTAAAATCTCACCTAAAGAGAGCTCCACCTTCGAAATTTCGATAATCGGAAACTGAAGGCGATCGGCTTCACGAAGCGCTTCTTCTGAAATGTCGAGCTTAAAGCGCTCTGTCTTGACGGCCATGCCTGAGCATTCCATTCGCTTCATATCACGCATCAGCTCAATAAACATGTCTGGTTGCTGCTTCATGAAATAGCCGTTTGTCAGCAGCAGCTCACCAGGTCTTAGAAACCGGATAATATCAGGGGCATCCATAATGTTGACGGTTTGAACCTTGCGGATCAGTCCGTTAAATCCAGCAATGACCCGTGCATGCTCATAAATACCGTTCGCAAGCAGCTCGCTTAGCAGCAATGTTATCCCGCCTTTTTCAAGAATATGTCATGAAATATAACATGGTTTTTAGTGGGTGTAAATCAATTTTGGATGATTCATCCAAAATGATCCTGATATTTTAGCTGTTACAGCCAATGACATTCCTATACGTAACGGATATTCTGAATTTAGCGGAAATGAAGTTAACTAATGTGACATAAAGGGGGCTGCCATGCTTGATTTAAGCATTACAGATGTAAAAATACCAGGCTGTAAACAGCTGATGGACGTTGGAGTATCAGCTGGAACTATCGTGTATATGGAGGAGACCGGAACAGCAGAGCTGGCAGCAGCAGTTGTTGTAAGGGGCGAAGGCGGTGTACTGCTGCCTGGTCTGGTGGAGCCGCACATCCATCTGGAGAAGGCGTATCTTCTGTCTCGGATGGAGAAGGAAGCGGAATCGCTTCAAGAAGCTATTCAGATGACGGCCGAGATGAAGAAAGCTTTTACCAGAGAGGATATGAGAGAGCGCTCCCTTCAAGTGATACAGAAAGCTGTACGGAATGGTGTGACGCATATGCGCTGTCACGCAGAGGTTGATCCGATCCTCGGAATGACAGCTATTGAATCAGCCCTTGATTTGAAGCAAAGTGTACGCCATTTGCTGGATTTACAGATTGTTGCTTTTCCTCAGGAAGGGATATTTAAGAGTCCTGGCACCGCTGAACTGATGGAGGAAGCGTTTCGTCTAGGCTGTGATGCCGTTGGCGGAATCACATACCAAGACCCGGATCTGGATGAGCATTTGCAGTTTGTATTTGATCTGGCAGGCAAGTCTAATAAACCGCTGGATTTCCATGCAGACTTCTCTGACAATCCGAATGACTTGGCAATTGCCAATATTGCTAAGCGGACAATGGCATTAGGTATGCAAGGACTTGTAAGTGCTGGTCATGTCACCTCGCTTGGTTCACTGCCGAGGAAGGTAGCAGCAGTTGCAGCGGAGATGGTGAGCGAGGCTGGCATTCATGTCATCACTTTGCCGGCAACCGATCTGTTCATTAATGGCAGAGGAGATGCTGAAAAGCCTCGCAGAGGGATAACACCAGTTCAATTACTGCTTGAGAAAGGCGTCAATGTCGCCATTGGTGTAAACAATGTACAAAATCCGTTTACGCCATTTGGCAAGGCAGATCCACTTGAAACAGCTTGGCTGCTTGCGGTAACCGCATATATGGGGGGCGAAAGACATACCAGTCGTCTTCTAGGCATGCTGACAGAGGGTGCAAGTAAGGTGCTGGCACTTGATAGATACGGCATTCGAGAAGGAGCATCGGCTGATATGGTGCTGTTCCATGAGAAGACAGAACGAGATGTACTGCTGAATAAGCCAGAATCCCGAACCGTATGGAAAAGAGGGATTAAGGTAGCAGAAACACGGATCGAAAAGGCAAACGAACCGGTAGCAAGAATTGCTTCACAATTCTTTTAAGCTGAATGCTTACGAAGTAAGAATTGCTTCACAATTCTTTTAAGGTGAATGCTTACGAAGTAAGAATTGCTTCACAATTCTTTTAAGGAGCGGATAAAAGATGACGAAACGATACAAGTTGAAGGTAGTATGCGCAGCATGGATAGCAGGCTTGATGCTGGTGGCGGCGGGCTGCGGCAACAACAATGAACCGGCGGCGGGCAAAGCCGATGAAAAGCCAATTCTAATTGGGATGTCAACGGAAGCAACGGGCGATAACGCTATGAACTCTATTAATTTGTACCAAGGCGTTCAAGTAGCGGTTGATCAGATTAATGCAAAGGGAGGCATTCATGGCCGCACCGTTGAGCTGGTCGTCCGAGATACCGAGCAGAATCCAACTCGCGGCATTAGTATTATTCGAGATTTTGGTCAGAAGGAAGGGGTATTAGGCGCAGTTGGCGGCTTCTACAGCACGGTTATGCTGGCGCAGTCCCCTGTTATTTTGGAAGAGAAATTCCCGTTTGTTGTAGCGACCTCTAATGTTCCTGCTTCAGTAGAAAGCGGTATGCCTTGGACCTTTGGAGTTCGGATGAACGCTAATATTACAGCACAGTATGCCTTGAAATTTATTAATGAGCATTTTTCTACTGACAAAATCGCGATCCTGCATGAGAACGGCGGTTACGGCAAAGGGGCTGCAGCAGCCATGACCAAAGCACTTGAGGAGAAGGGCTTGAAACCTGTGGCAGTAGAGTCGTTCGACAATGCCAAGGATAAGGATATGACAGCGCAGGTCAATCATGCGAAGGAAGCAGGCGCTGATGTGATCTATCTGTTTGGTCAAGGAGCAGGTAATGGGTACGTGCTGCAAGCGATGGATAAGCTGGGCTGGAAAGTACCGATTGTTGGTGAGAATGGAATGGCAAACAAAGGTGTAGAAGAGGTAGGGAAAGAGCTGGCAGAAGGAACATTTGCGATCCAAACAGCTAACTTTAATGTCGAACAAACCCGGGAGCCGGCTGCTACGTTTCTGAAGGATTTTACAGCAAAATTTGGTCATATTCCGACGACATTCGCTTCTGCTGCCCAAGGCTATGATGGCGCAATGATGTTGTTCCAGGCGATTGAGCGGACAGATTTGACAGGTAATCTGAAGAAAGACCGTGAGGCGATCAAGAACACGCTGGAAACTAATCTTGGTACATACAGCGGGGTAATTAAGGACTGGGATCAGGCCTTCACGAAAGACAATCATGATGCTGTTGATGTCAATTCGTATCTGATGAACGAGTGGAAAGATGGCAAGCTTGTTGTATCTGACAAACAGTAAGCGGAAAGAGGGATCAGCATGTCGCTTATTTTACAATTAATCATCAGTGGTCTGGCGGTAGGCTGCCTCTATGCCGTCATCGCTCTTGGCTACAGCTTAACTTATGTTGTTAATGGAACCCTTAATATGTCCCAAGGTCAGCTCGTGATGCTGGGAGGTGTGCTGCTATTTGGATTTACGCAGCACTCAGGACTGCCTTTTCCTATTGCGTTTGTGGCGGCTATTGCTCTTGTCGCTCTACTTAATCTCGTCATTGAACGGCTCGCGATTCGCAAATTCGATAAAGGTGCCAATTCGGTGGAATGGGTTCTTAGTACAATTGCAGTTGGCATTATTATTCAGGACGTTGCTCTTTATTTCAATGGACCGGATGAAGGGGTTGTCCCTTCACCGGCAGGCAGCGGAATGCTTCGTATAGCTGAAGCGGGCATCTATTGGAAGGAGTTTATTTTCTTCCCGATTGTTGGGGTGCTGCTCGCCTTGCTGATCTTGTTCTATCAAAAATCACACTGGGGATTATGGCTTCGTGCAACAGCGGATAATCGGACAGCAGTTGAGATGATGGGCATTAACAGTGGTCGTGTCGTTGCTGTTGCTTATGCCTTAAGCGGACTGCTTGCCGGAATCGGAGGGGCTTTGATGTCTACGAACTATGCGGTGTCTGTCGATGTTGGCTTACCGCTTGGCTTAAAGGCGATTTCCGTTGCTATTCTTGCAGGTGTGAATAATCCAAAAGGAATTGTAGGCACAGGATTACTGCTAGGTGTTGCTGAGGTATTCATCGGTCAATATATCTCCACAGCATTCCGGGAAATGTTCGTCTACGGCATCGTTATTCTGGTGTTGTATTGGAAGCCGATGGGGCTGTTTAACGTCCGAAAATCCTTAGTGAAGGTATAAGCTAGAGACATGTTTGGGGGGATGCGGGAATGAATGGAATTGGTCTAAAAAACATAAGTCTCCGCAGGACAGCTCTATGGAGCGGGATCCTGGCAATTGCCGCGCTGGCCGCTGTTTCGCTGGTGGCTGACAGCTATATGCTGAATTTGCTTTTTACAATTGGCATTTATGTGATTGCCTGTGTAGGGATGAACATACTGGTCGGCTATTGCGGTATTGTCTCGATTGGTCATGCAGGATTAATGGCGGCAGGGGCGTACACCTCTGCCTATGCCAGCACCCATTATGAATTAAACTTCTGGTTATCTGCGCTTCTTGGAATTGCAGTATCCCTCATCATAGGCAGCCTGATAGCCATTCCTACCATTAAAGCTGGTGGCGTATACCTGTCGATGATCACCATTGCTTTTGGCGTTGTTGTACATGAAGCTCTTATCAGATGGGATGGGGTAACTGGCGGGCCTCTTGGCATCTCAGGTATACCTAAACCAAAGCTTGGCGGTTACACCTTTGACCTGCAAAGCATGTATTTGCTCGTAGTCGCTCTGGCTGTTGCTTCGCTTGCCCTTGCTTATAATATCCGGCGTTCGGCATGGGGAAGATCGATGATTGCTACGAAGGAAAATGAGATAGCTGCTGCTTCCTTAGGAATAAGGAAGTTCAAGCCACAGTACGTAGGTTTTGCGATCAGTGCTGTTCTCGCGGGACTTGCAGGTTCGCTCTATGCGCATACAAACAGCTTTATCAGTCCGGATACGTATCATTTTCAAGCTTCGGTTCAGCTTGTACTAATCGTTATCTTAGGCGGCTCTGGACGATTGCTTGGACCTATCATTGGAGCAGCTATTCTGGTATTCTTACCGGAATATCTGGAGATGGAAAAGCTGCGTATGGCGCTTTACGGCGGGATTATGTTTGCTGTGCTTTATTTTCTCCCGAAAGGCATTGTGGGGACGATCAATGATTGGCTGGAAGCTCGGCTGGGTATCATGTCTAAGTCACAAGAGAATGACAGCAACAGCAGCATAATCAGAGAGACTTCGTACTTTGCAAGTTCAATTGCAGAGCTTAATCTCCCGGTTGTTGCTCTCCGGTTAGAGGGCGTCAACAAATCGTTTGGTGGTCTTCAGGCTTTAAAGGAAGTTTCGTTTGATATAAAAGCAGGTACCATTCACTCGCTTGTTGGGCCAAACGGAGCTGGTAAAACAACGCTTCTAAATGTTATTTCCGGTTTGTATACAGCTGAGCAAGGCGTAATAGAGCTGCATGGCGCACATCTCTCCGGCTCGCTGTCTTTGGTGTCCGGATTGGGCATTGCCCGTACCTTCCAGCATTCCCGGCTGTTCAAGGAGCTGACTGTATTGGAGAACGTTATGACAGGGATGACAATACAGGCGAAGACAGGTCTTGGAGCAGCGTTCCTCCGTACACCAGGGCAGCGCCGTAAGGAAAAAGCATTACAGGAGAAAGCACATAGTCTGCTTGATCTCATTGGATTCGAAGGGAATCGGCAGATGTCAGCCAGCCAGCTGCCGTATGGACATCAGCGGATGGTGGAAATCGCAAGAGCACTTGCGACAGGTCCAAGTGTATTGCTGCTGGATGAGCCGGCTGCGGGCATGACGACAGCTGAAATTAAGCAGCTGGAGGAATTGCTGCAAAAGCTTGTTGGTTATGGCTTGACGATTGTATTGATCGAGCATCATATGGATTTTGTGCAGCGTGTGTCTGATACCGTCACCGTACTGGATTTTGGAAAAGTGATTGGCACAGGCAACCCAGAGGTGCTGCTCAATGATCCTCGAGTCATCCAGGCGTATTTAGGCAAAGAGGAGGTTGCTGCTGATGCTGAGCATTAATTCTTTGTCGGTCAGATACGGTCCGGTCCATGCGCTAAAAGGCGTTGATATTGAGGTGAAGCAAGGCGAGATTGTAGCCATTATCGGCTCGAATGGCGCTGGTAAAACGACTCTTCTTCAAGCTGTATTAGGACTGGTGAAGCCGCATGCTGGTAACGTGCTGCTGGAGGGCGTGGATATTACCGCAATGCCAGCTAATCGGACTGCTAACCTCGGGGTATCACTTGTGCCGGAGGGTCGGGAAGTATTCGGAACGTTAACGGTTCTTGAAAATTTGCGAATGGGTCTGAAGCGGAAGATTGGTTCTGTGAAAAAGGAACAATTCGCTGTAGAGCTTGAGCCATTGTTCGAACGATTCCCGAAGCTGTACGAGCGAAAAACTCAGCTTGCTTACACGTTAAGCGGCGGTGAACAGCAGATGCTTGTCCTTGCGAGAGCGATGATCAGCAAGCCTAAGTTGCTGCTTTTGGATGAACCATCGCTGGGGCTTGCACCAATTATCGTGAATGACATTTTCGAAGCGATTTATGGTCTGGCCCAAGGAGGGACCTCCATTTTGCTCGTTGAGCAAATGGCACATAAAGCACTTGGCATTGCAAGCAGAGGTTATGTGATGGACAAAGGAGCAGTCGCGATGTTCGGCGATTCCGAAGAGCTTCTGCGGGATGAACGAATGATTAAAGCCTACTTGGGAGCGCATTAGCCCACTAGAGAAGAGTGAAGGTGAGAGAGATGGAAGCAAATAAACAACTGATCAGACATTTGAAAATAGAAGATAACTTGTATGATTTAACAATAGATCTTACGACAGGATGTTTTTCAGACATTGAAGCAAGCGACAAGGGAATTTCAGTACCTCTCGACATAACAAAAGGCTGGGATGCAGCGGGCTTGCTTTATCTGCCGGCATTGGCAGATAGGCATATCCATCTGGATAAACATTTTCTCGGTGAGCCATGGAAGCCGCTGCAGCCATTTGTTACGCTTCCTCGCCAGCTGGCTTTCGAGCAGCAAATGCTTGAATCACTGCCGACACGTGCAGCAGAACGGGCCTATCGTCTGATAAAGCTGCTGCTGATGAATGGTACGACATCCATTCGTACACATGTGGATGTTGATCCAAAGCTTGGCTTATCGCATTTGGAGGATGTGCTCGAGGTTAAAGAGCATTTTAAAGGGCGCATGGACATTGAAATTGTAGCTTTTCCCCAGCAAGGCCTGTTACGTTCGCAATCCATTCCCATTATGAAGGAAGCCCTTCGAGCAGGTGCTGACTATGTAGGCGGGGTTGATCCAGCTGGTCTTGACGGGCAGGTAGATGCAAGTCTGGAAGCGATGTTTGAGCTCAGTACGGAATTTAATGCAGGTGTAGATTTGCATCTGCATGATCCAGGACATCTTGGTATGTATACGATCAGCCGATTTGCGGATTTGACCCTTCAGGCAGGTAAGAGCGGGCGAACAGCCGTTAGTCATGCGTATTGCCTGGGACAAGTAAGCGAAGCGGAATCCCGGGATTTGGCACAAAAGCTCAGCGCAAACCAAGTCGCTATTATGACCAGTGTTCCTATCGATCGGCCAATGCCTCGTGTGGATCAGCTGCTCCAGGAAGGGGTACGAGTTTACGTTGGATCTGACAATATTCTCGATGCGTGGAGTCCATTTGGCAACGGAGATTTGCTTGCGCGTGGTTCACGTCTCGCAGAAAAATTTGGCTGGATCGTAGACGATGCACTGTTGCAAACCTATCCGCTAATCTCTTCTGCTTCGCTTATTCCGAGGGTGGGTGATCGAGCAAGCTTCTCCTTGGTGAATGCCTTGAACGCTCAGCATGCTATCGCGTCTGTGCCGCCTCGTGAAGCTGTATTTTCTGGAGGTAAACTTGTTGGTGGACACTGGTATGTAAGCTCTCTGCTGGATCAAACCGTAATGGCTTAGACCATGTAAACAATCTGACTGTCGAGCAAAGTCTCGCAGTCTTCTTTGTGTTTAATCAACTCGAGGATCGAGCGGCTTATCTTCATGATCTTGGAATTACATACATTTTCCGTAGGATTACATCTTATTTCCGGAATCATATTGTTTCTATAATTAGAGATATACCATTGGAAGGAGGCTCATTAATCAGACATCTTGTAACCGCTCCCATAGTTCATGATTATTAGACAAATTATTGAGGAGGAATATAATGCGTAACAAGTATGTCGCATGGTTGCTTATTGCAACGATGCTGATCACTAGCTTGTTTTTGACCAGTGGAGCACCAGTCTCTGCCGCAGGAGGACAGAACTTAACACTTGGTAAGACGATTACGGCAAGCGGCCAATCCCAAACCTATGCCCCAAGCAATGTAAAAGACAGTAACCAGGCTACTTATTGGGAAAGTACCAATAATGCTTTTCCGCAATGGATACAAGTTGATCTTGGTGCCAATACAAGCATTGATCAGATCGTTCTGAAGCTCCCAGCAGGCTGGGGTACACGGACACAAACCTTGGCTGTTCAAGGAAGTGCGGACGGTTCGACTTTTACGAACATTGTAGGTTCAACTGGTTATGTATTTAATCCATCAGTTGCAAACAATGCGGTTACTATTAACTTTACAGCAACAAGCACGCGTTATGTGCGCTTGAATGTAACGGCAAATACAGAATGGCCGGCAGCTCAGTTATCCGAGTTCGAGATTTATGGCGCCAGCATCCCGGCAACTCCTGGTACATACCAAGCCGAATCGGCAGCGTTGTCAGGTGGAGCGAAAGTGAATAACGATCACATCGGCTTTTCCGGTACTGGATTTGTAGATGGTTACTGGGCACAAGGGGCAGCGACAGCATTCACAGCAAACGTATCCAGCGCAGGAAGCTATGATGTTACATTAAAGTATGGTAACGCAAACGGCTTAACACAGACGATTAGTATCTATGTGAATGGATCGAAGATCCGTCAAACTACTTTGCCTAATCTGGCGAACTGGGATACATGGGGCACAAAAACAGAGGCACTCACCTTGAGTGCCGGTAACAATACGATTACTTACAAATACGATGCTGGCGACTCCGCGAATATCAACATTGACGAGATCAAAGTAACAGCGTCCAGCACACAGACACCAACACCGACACCGACACCGACACCGACACCGACACCGACACCGACACCGACACCGACACCGACACCGACACCAACACCAACACCAACACCAACACCAACACCAACCGATAATATCGCGATTGGCAAGACAATGACCGCATCCTCCAGCACGCAAACCTATGTGGCTTCGAATGCGAACGATAATAATACAAGCACATATTGGGAAGGCGGCAGCAGTCCAAGTACATTAACACTTGATCTGGGCAAAAATTATAATGTTTCTTCCATCGTATTGAAGCTGAATCCTGCAACGGAGTGGGGTACTCGTACACAAACGATTCAAGTACTTGGCCATAATCAAGCGACTACTACCTTCAGCAATCTAATCTCATCCCAAACGTATACTTTTAACCCGACGTCTGGCAATACCGTGACTATTCCAGTGACAGCAACGGTTAAACGCCTGCAATTGAACGTGACTTCAAATTCTGGTGCTTCAGCGGGACAAATTGCGGAGTTCCAAGTATTTGGTACAGCTGCTGCTAATCCGGATTTGACGATCACGGGTATGTCATGGTCCCCTGTATCCCCAGATGAGTCTAGCAATATAACCCTTAACGCCACCGTAAAAAATGATGGCAATGCAAGCTCGGCAGCATCTACGGTGAATTTCTACATGAACAATGAACTAGTTGGATCTGCTCCAGTGGGAGCACTCAATGCTGGTGCAACTGCGGCAGTCACTTTAAATGTCGGAACTAAGACAGCATCAACATATTCGCTCAGTGCCAAGGTGGATGAGAATAACTCGATTATCGAGCTTAACGATTCCAATAACAGCTATACGAACGCAGCTTCATTGGTTGTCGCACAGGTTGCAAGCACAGACCTCATTGGCACAACTTCGTGGACGCCAAACAATCCTGTAGCCGGCAATACGATTGCATTTACGGTAAATCTGAAAAACCAAGGAACCGTTGCCTCAGCAAGCGGAGCTCATGGGATTACAGTCGTTCTTAAAAACTCTGCCGGTTCAACAATTCAAACGTTCAGCGGCACGTATAGCGGAGCTTTAGCACCTGGAGCCTCTGCTAATGTAAACATTCCTGGGTCATGGTCAGCGATTAACGGGAACTATACGGTTACGACAACCATTGCAACAGACGTGAATGAAGTCGTGGCCAAACAAGCTAATAATGTAAATTCAGCTAATTTGGTTGTTTATTCGGTTCGAGGCGCAAGTGTACCATACAGCCGATATGATACCGATGATGCAACTCGCGGCGGCGGGGCAACGCTGCAGTCTGCACCAACCTTTGATCAATCTCTTATCGCTTCAGAAGCATCTGGGCAAAAATATATCGCTCTTCCTTCCAATGGTTCCTATCTGCAATGGACCGTACGACAAGGTGAGGGCGGCGCAGGGGTTACGATGAGATTTACGATGCCTGATTCGACAGATGGTATGGGTCTGAACGGCTCGCTTGACGTCTATGTGAATAATGTCAAAGCAAAGACCATTTCGTTATCTTCGTACTACAACTGGCAATATTTCTCAGGCGATATGCCGGCTGATGCTCCTGGTGGAGGACGTCCGTTATTCCGCTTTGATGAAGTGCATTGGAAGCTGGATACACCGCTCCAGCCAGGAGATACCATTCGTATTCAAAAAGCAAATGGAGATAGCTTAGAGTATGGCGTAGACTTTATCGAGGTTGAACCTGTCCCAACAGCCATTGCACAGCCAGCTAATTCGGTGTCTGTTACCGATTATGGCGCTATCGCAAATGACGGCCAAGATGATCTGGCAGCCTTCAAATCAGCTGTGACAGCAGCAGTAGCAGCTGGCAAGACCTTATATATTCCAGCAGGTACGTTCCATCTGAGCAGCATGTGGGAGATTGGTTCGGCTAGCAATATGATCAATAACCTAACGATTACTGGCGCTGGTCTCTGGTATACGAATATCCAGTTCACGAATCCAAATGCAGCAGGCGGAGGGATCTCGCTCCGGATAAGCGGCAAGCTCGACTTCAGCAACGTGTATCTCAATTCGAAGCTCAGATCCCGTTATGGACAAAATGCGATTTATAAAGGATTCATGGATAACTTCGGTACCAATTCGAAAATCCATGATGTATGGGTGGAGCATTTTGAATGTGGATTCTGGGTGGGGGATTATGCTCATACACCGGCGATCTATGCGAATGGGCTGACAATCGAGAACAGCCGGATCCGCAATAACCTGGCTGATGGAGTCAACTTTGCACAAGGAACAAGCAATTCCATTGTCCGCAATAGCAGTCTGCGAAATAACGGAGATGATGCTCTGGCGGTCTGGACGAGTAACACAAATGGTGCACCGGCAGGAGTGAATAATACCTTCTCTTACAACACGATCGAAAATAACTGGCGTGCAGCAGGTATTGCCTTCTTCGGCGGCAGCGGTCACAAAGCCGATCATAATGTAATTATTGATACAGTAGGCGGGTCAGGCATTCGACTCAACACCGTTTTCCCAGGCTACCATTTCCAGAACAATACGGGGATTACTGTCTCGGATACTACGATTATTAATAGCGGTACGAGTCAGGATTTATACAATGGGGAACGTGGAGCGATTGATCTTGAAGCTTCCAACGATTCGATTAAGAACGTCACCTTCACGAACATCGATATTATTAATGCACAGCGTGATGCCATTCAATTTGGTTATGGAGGAGGATTTGAGAATATCGTCTTTAACAATGTGACCATTGATGGAACGGGTAAAGACGGGGTAACCACATCAAGGTTCTCCACCGCTCATCTGGGTGCTGCAATCTACACCTATACTGGTAATGGATCAGCAACCTTTAACAATCTAGTAACAAGAAATATTGCGTATCCTAATATGAATTTTGTACAAAGTGGATTTACTTTAACGTTTAATTAATTGGAAAAATAGCGGTGCATGGGACTTTCCCTGCATCGCTATTTTTTCTTATGGCAAACAAATGAGATCCAGGCTAACGAATCCTGAGATGCTTATTTGGTGAAAATCAGTGTGTTTACCAATCTAACGAATCGTGATACCGCTATATGGCTAGTTGGCGTCAAAATGATAGATGTATGCAGAAAATAAAGTGATTAGGATTCTTTATAAATTGGAACTTATCTCATTTGAACAAATTTCGTGATGTAGATTCGTTAGCGTCACCTATTTAGTGATTGACCAATCACTAAATAGGTGGTAATGTATGGCTATGAAGTTATTGATTGATCAATCACCAATCTAGAAAATTCAAGTTAACAGCTCTAATATGAAAGGATTACTGCGGTATGAGTAGATCAGATGAATTGTTGTTAAGCAAACAAAAGAGAGCAGTAAGCGCGACAGAAAGTAAAATAATTAATTACAAATGAGGTGCTCTTATGAGAACGATAGTTCAGCCAGTAATATCGAGTTCGCGCATGATCTCTAATCGATGGTGGGCGCTTATCGTACTTGCACTAGCCCAATTCTTGGTCGTCCTGGATGCATCCATTGTCAATATCGCGCTTCCGTCTCTAGGCTCAGAGCTGCACTTGAGCACGAATATGCTCAGCTGGGTGATTACTGCTTTTGTGCTGCCATTTGGGGGACTTCTGCTTCTGGGAGGCCGGCTTTCCGACCGATTCGGGCATCGAAGATTATTTATGATAGGTGTGGTAGGATTCTCAGTTGCATCGGCTGCAGCAGGATTGGCTGCCTCTGGCGGCTGGCTGCTTACTGCTAGAGCGATTCAAGGTGCATCGGCCGCATTACTTGCTCCAGCTGCACTTGCATTGGTTACCAAGCTGTTCACCACTCCGCAGGACCGGGCGAAGGCGCTTGGCATATGGGGCGCTGTTGCAGGCATCGGAAGTGCTGCAGGTGTGTTGCTTGGAGGGGTACTAACTGCTTCTCTTGGCTGGTCTTCTGTATTTTATGTGAATGTGCCGATAGGTGCATTGGTACTGCTCACGCTGCCTTTTCTCCTACCAAAAGATTTACCTGGTGAACGTGTGAGTTTAGACCTGTCAGGCTCGGCTGCTGTAACAATTGGTCTTGTTAGCTTGGTAGCTGCGCTTTCTGGGACAGAACGGCTTGGCTGGACAGCGCCGCAAACTTTGATTCTTTCCAGCCTATCGATTGTACTGCTAGGGTTGTTTGTTTTCCTCGAAAAGCGTGCATCGAACCCGCTTATATCGTTCAGTATTTTCCGTAACAAATCAGTTACAGGCGGGAACTTGGCCATGTTTCTTATGGGTGGAGCTACAACCGGACTATTCTTTGCGCTTTCGGTTTACATGCAGCAAGTGCTTCATTACGATGCGTTAAAAGCAGGTCTTACCCAGCTCCCGCTGGCTGGCGCATTGGTCGCAGTAGCCGGAGTAGTTCCAGTAGTAATGAAAGCAATGAGGACGCGCAACACGTTAACAGCTTCTCTAATTTTGCTGGCTGCGGGCTTATTCTGGCTATCATTCTCGCCAAGTGATGCTTCATTCATAGCTGATCTGCTTGGCCCATCGATTGTAATCGGGATTGGACTGGGAGGCGCCTTCGTCTCTGGAACAGAGCTGGCTGTTCATGGTGTGACGGATCGGGAAGCGGGCCTAGCAAGCGGTTTGATTAATACTAGCCAACAGATTGGCGGAGCAATTGGGCTTGCGGTGCTGACAACTGTAGCCTCGTCACGTATCAATATTTTGCAAGGTCGAGGGAAGGCTGAATCGCAGGCATTGACAGAAGGATTCTCATGGGTCTTTCTTGGATCAGCAGTGTTAGCCATTGTGGGAGCTATTGTGGTCTTTATCATTGTAAAACGTTTACCATCATCAAAAGATAGTGATTGATCAATCACAATTTGAGCTTAAGGAGTGAGATTTATGAAACAAAGAACAAAGGCGAAGCGCTTAGTTTACATCGGTATTCCGGCGATCCTAGTGCTTCTCATTGGGGCGCTGTTAGTGACATATTTTTGGCAAATGAGATTTCAGAAACCTTTAGAGATCAATATGGCTCACCATCACATGGCAGCAGATATGAAGAGTATGGAAAGTATGGAGGATATGGAGGACATGGAAGGTATGGTATCCTGTTCTTCGCTCATTGCACCGGACAACAATGCTCCAGTTCGCAGGTTTGATCTGACAGCGGCCCAAACGACATTGGAGATGGATAATGGGAAGAAAATGAAGGCTTGGACGTTTAATGGCTCATCACCAGGTCCAGAGTTTCGAGTGATGGAAGGAGACCGTGTTGTTGTGACTCTTCATAACAAGGATATCGTAGACGGCGTCACGATTCATTGGCACGGCATTCCAGTTCCATGCTCACAGGATGGGATTGCAGGGGTCTCGCAAGATGCCGTACAACCAGGAGAGCAGTTCACCTATACTTTTATAGCTGATCATCCTGGCACCTATTGGTATCATTCCCATCAGATGAGCTCGATTCAAGTGGACAAAGGATTGCTTGGTATGATAATCGTTGATCCCAAAGTGAAAAGCACTAACCAGACGGATGTACCCGTTATTTATCAGGAGAAGCACACATGGACTGACGGTACCAGGGAAGCCGGGGGAGAAGATTAGATTGAGGCTGACCAACGCCGGTAATGAAACGATGAAGTTTGTGATAGATGGAGCTGCTTATCAAATAATAGCGATGGATGGCCAAGATCTCCATGAGCCTGGTTGGTTAGATGGAACAACGCTTTCTATTGGAGGGGGTCAGCGATACGATTTGCTTATACCCATTCCGGAATCGGGCATGGTTGTCGTGAGCAGTCCATCAGCTAAGAATCTTCCTATTCGAATCGGAAGTGGACAGGAACCAGCGCACACAGAGGATGGAGAGCCTTTCTCATTTGTGAATTACGGTTCACCGCTTATGAATGATCCTGTTTTAAAAATTACGCCGAATCGCCGCTTCGACCTGAAGTTAGGTCAAACTTTATTTGTGAAGTCTATTAATGGCAATGCTTTTCACGATATTCCGCCTATGATTGTGAAAGAAGGAGATGATGTACTCATCAAATTGACGAATGAAGGAGGAGGTGATCACCCCTTCCACCTCCATGGGCATATCTTTCGTGTGTTGAGCAGGAATGGTATTCCGCTGCAAGGCAGCCCCGTCTATTTAGATACGTTGTTGACACATAAAGGAGAGTCCTATGAATTGTATGTGAAGGCCGATAATCCGGGTCTCTGGATGGCACACTGCCACAATCTTCAGCATGCTTCCATAGGCATGAGTATGATGTTTAATTATGAAAATGTGGAGACCCCGTACCGGGTAGGATCCAAATCCGGCAATTTACCGGATCTCTAACCGGTCAGTGTCGCTATATAAAAAGATAGGGCAATCGTCAAAGTCATCATGACTTTGGCGATTGCCCTTATTAATAGAGGGGGAGTCTGTTATCCCTTTTTTGTCTGAAGACGAATAACATTCCACGATGCCTTAGGAAGTATAGCCTGAACGCTGCCGTTATCTACAAAAGTCTTACCTCCGGCATGTGGAACAACATTGCGCGGATTGGATTTGGTGTTCGTTGCTTTTAAATCTTCGCTCTCCAGCACAAGATGTTCAATGACGCTCACGTCACCGAAGCTGCGGAGATCAAGATTGAGCTCCATTTGTTCCTCAAGATGCCGGTTAACTGCGAAGATGGTAACCAAGCCATGTTCCTCGTCGTATACGGTGATCGCTTCGAGATAAGGAACATCGGTGAAGTCCCTGGAGTCGTATTTTGGAGAAGAGATGACTGCTTGAAGTACCGTTCCTCTGCCGAAATTCGAAGCATGCAGGAATGGATAGTAGGTAGTTTGCAGCCAAATATCGCCGTTTGTTTCAGTCATGATTGGTGCAATAACATTAATTAATTGCGCGATACATGCCATTTTCACACGGTCCGCATGCTTGAGAAGTGTGATCAGGAAGCAGCCTACTGCTAAAGCATCCTCATGTGTATACACATCTTCAAACTCTGGCGGGGCAATCTGCCAACGCTCATCCGCGCGGCTTGTGCCAATCGTATTCCATACATTCCACTCGTCGAGCGAGAGCATCAGCTTTTTCTTACTGCGTTTTTTCGCTTTCACATAATCACAGATCGCAGCCACACTATCGATGAATTGATCCATATCAAGTGATTTGGCGAGGAAATTTGCTGTATCGTTATTGTTGTTATTGTAGTAAGTGTGAAGGGACAAGTAATCGACTTGATCATAGGTTAAATCGAGAACAGTTGCTTCCCAATCTGCAAAGGTGCTCATGCCGCTGCTGGAGCTGCCGCAAGCAACAAGCTCGATTGAAGGATCGACCCATTTCATCACTTTAGCTGTTTCATTAGCAAGTCGTCCATATTCAACGGCCGTCTTCGCGCCAATCTGCCAAGGACCGTCCATTTCATTGCCAAGACACCAGGTTTTGAAGCGGTGAGGCTCTTTGTAACCATGGGAGATTCGTAGGTCACTCCAGTAAGTGCCTGAAGGGTGATTGCAATATTCGACAAGATTTCTAGCTGCATCCATCCCCCGTGTACCTAGATTAACAGCCATCATGACTTCAGTGCCAACCAGCTTGGCCCAATCTGCAAATTCATTGGTACCTACTTCGTTTGTTTCTGTTGTCCACCAAGCAAGCTCTAATAGACGTTTGCGTTCGCTCTTAGGACCAACGCCATCCTCCCAATTATAGCCGGATACGAAGTTACCTCCAGGGTAGCGGATGATAGGAACTTGAAGAGCTTTTATAGCCTCTATAGCATCTTGCCGAAAGCCGTTTTCGTCAGCGGTGGGATGTCCTGGATCATAAATACCGCCATAAACAGCGCGTCCCAAATGTTCGATAAAGGATCCATACAGACGTGGATCAACTGGGGAAATCGTAAAGTTTTTGTCAACAAGCATACTGGAGCGAATAGTCATGAAGTGACCTCCTAATTGAATTAGCTCAAAACAAAATTCAAAATATGATTGAAATGATATATTATTAGTAACATAATGGTTTGTAGCAGGCAATGATTAGTTTTAGGATTACATAAAAACAAAATCCTACGAGGTGAGAAGATGCTTTCTACCAATAAAGACTCGTTAATTGTCTATGAAGCGCTGGCTAGTGAAGTGCGATTGAAGATAATAGATAAATTATTTGAGAGAGAAATGCATGTGAAAGAGCTGGCATCCGAGCTGTTCCTCAGTAATCCGGTCATTAGCGGACATATTCGGAAGCTGGAAGAGGCGGGAATTGTCGGCAGCAAAATGAAAAGAATAGATGGAGCTACTTATAAGTTTTGTTTTATAAAAGCCGAATTTATGCAAATTAAGTTGTCTCCTAATGATGCTACTTCTCTTAGCTTTCATGAATTGTCTCTCCCAATCGGACATTATACCGGTTACGAGGCTTGGCCAACTTGCGGGATTGCGACAACTGAGAAAGTCATTGGTCAATATGACAATCCTGTCTGTTTCATGGACCCAAAGAGAGTGAATGCGGGCATTCTGTGGTTCGCAAAAGGATGGGTGGAGTATAAGATTCCTAATTATTTGTACAAGGATCAGCAGCTCCACGAGATTGAAATCTCGTTTGAGATTGGATCCGAAGCTCCCCGAGTCAATGAGAATTGGCCTTCGGATATTCAATTTTTTCTCAATGATATGTCACTGGGGGTATGGACCAGCCCGGGGGACTTTGGGAAGACAAGAGGGCGGTTTACGCCGGATTGGTGGTCTCATGATGTGAATCAATACGGATTACTGAAGGTGCTTCGGGTTAAAGAACAAGGAAGTTACATTGACGGACAGAAGATTTCAGACGTTGGTCTCCGGGGTATCGGGACGGATGCAATCAACTGGACATTCCGTATTGCAGCAGAGGATACTGGACGTGGACGAGGTGGTCTTACCCTTTATGGAAAGGGGTTTGGCAACTACAATCAAGACATTTTGTTTAGAAGTATTTATGTGTGAGCAATATAAAAATGATGAAAAAATTGTCGGTTCCAATCTAAAATTGGAGCCGATTTTTTTTCTTATTCTGCACCTTCCGGGAACTACGATTTGATGACATAAAACATCCTGATCCCCTCTGTTTAATGTCCGAAATTTACAATTGACCTTTTAATTGTAAAGCTTTTATAATGACCCTGTGAGCTACATTAACGATAATGTTAACGAAAATGGAGGTGAAATCTTCCTCAAATCATGAATGGCATCGTTCATCTTGACTTGCATCATTGGTTGAATCATAAATAGGGATCTTTAACCAATTTTGAAGGAGGTAAGTCTATGAGGAAAACAGCAGGCTTAGCATGGACAGGAATGATAGCGCTTTCGGTAATAGTAGCGGGATGCAGCAGCAACAGCGGCAATTCCAATACCAAGGAAGTTTCCGGAAACACAGTTAATAACACAAGTAGCAACACAGCAAATAACACGGTACAGAATGAACCTGAAAAGCATGATCCAGTAACTTTGAAGTATACATTCTGGGGCAGTCCTAATGAGAAGAAGGTACAGGAAGCCGCTATTAAATCTTTTACAGAAAAGTATCCTTGGATAAAAGTGAATACCTTGCATATCCCAGACGCATATACAACCAAGCTGACAACAATGGCTTCCTCAAATCAGATGCCTGATATTGGCCTCTTAAATGGTGATGTTGCGCTGGAATGGGCTTCGCAGGGAAGAATCTATAACATCTTGGATTTCCTGAATAATGATCCAGATGTGAGTGTGAATGATATCCTTCCGAACACCATGTATTACTGGGATGAAGGGAAGCTGGCCGGGGTAAACGGCGCACTTGAAGCTTTCGCCTTATTTTATAATAAGGATGCTTTCACGGATGCCGGTCTGCCGCTGCCTCCAACGAAAGCAGATGAGGCTTACACATGGGACCAATTTGTAGAGACTGCTCAGAAGCTGACGCTGGACCAAAAAGGCCATAATGCATTGGATCCTGATTTTGATCCAAAGGCGATCAAGCAATTCGGAGTTACGATGCCGTTATGGGCTTATATGAATGGCGTTGTGTCCAACGGCGGTCAATTCATTAACGAGGACGGAACCGAGTTCAAGCTGTCTGATCCGGAAGCTGCAGAAGCAATTCAGCAATGGGCCGATCTAATCAACAAATATCATGTGGCGCCATCACCAACCCAATCGAAAAACTTACCTTCAGGTGCAACTGCGCTTCAATCCCGCAAAGTGGCGATGACGATGGACGGCCAGTGGAGTCTGGTTGATCTAGGTGCAGCGTCGAAGAAGCTCAACTTCGGCGTAGGTGCTGCTCCAGTCATGAAGAACAAAGCGACTATGACACTTGGCGAACCAATCGTAATCTTCAAGGATACGAAACATCCAGAGGAAGCTTGGATGCTCTATAAGTGGATGATGAATCCGGAGAATACGATTGAGCTTCAAACGAGTGGACTTTGGATGCCGGTCCTCAAGAAATGGTACGAGAATGAGGATCTGGTCTCGAAATGGGCTGCAGGTAACCCGGCACATCCGGACGGCTACCAGGATGCTGTAATGCGTAATGCCTTCGATAATGGCTTCCCGAACACATCGTATTACGTGAAAAACTTGTCCAAAATCAACAGCATCATTGACCCGGCACTTGAGCAGGTCTGGCTCGGCAAGGCGACAGCAGAGGAAGCTTTAGCCAAAATTAAGCCTCAAGTGGAAAAAGAGCTGAAAGGGGTTTATACGGAGAGATGATCAGCGGGAGGAAGTTATGGAATAAGGAGGCCAGGGCAGGCGTTCTGTTTGCTTCACCGGTTATTGCCGGATATCTCATCTTCGTCCTTGGACCGATGATTGCCAGCTTCATCTTCAGCTTGTCGGAATACAACGTAATAAGTCCTTTGAAATTTATTGGCTTTAGTAACTATACGAACTTGTTTGACGGAACGGACCCGTTATTTTATAAGTCGCTAAGGGTTACGGCCTATTACGTTATTCTAAGTGTACCCTTACAGATTTTGCTGGCATTTATGGTGGCGCTGCTGCTTAATCATCCAATCAAGGGAAAAACGTTCTTCCGCACCATCTTTTATATGCCGACCATCGTACCTGCTGTTGCATCGTCGATGATCTGGTTATGGCTGTTTGATCCGGATCTTGGTCTATTAAACCAGCTGCTCAAGGTATTTGGGATTTCTGGACTGCAGTGGATCTATTCGGAGAATCTGGCTGTGCCCTCTTTAGTCTTAATGAGCTTATGGACCATCGGCGGCACGATGGTTATCTTCCTGGCCGGGCTTCAAGGTATACCAAGACATCTGTATGAATCAGTGGAGGTGGATGGCGGGAATTGGCACCATAAGCTGTTTTTTATTACCATACCACTCATGACACCAACAATCTTCTTCAATTTGGTGATGGGCTTCATTGGAAGCTTTCAGGTGTTCGGGCAAGCCTACATTATGACGCAGGGCGGACCAAATAACGCAACGCTGTTCTATTCCTACTATCTGTACCGGGAAGCGTTCGAGTTCTCCAGTATGGGCAGTGCATCTGCGATCGCCTGGGTGTTGTTCATCGTCATTCTAGGTCTTACCATGATGGTATTCAAAACGTCTGCTTTATGGGTGTACAGCGAAAGTGAGGGGAAACGATGATTAGCAGCAAGGTGCTTTCCAAGTCGCTCATCTATCTGTTGCTGGCTGCCGGAGCTTGCTTGTGTCTGTTTCCTTTCTACTGGCTGCTGCGCAGCTCGGTGATGGATCAGTCGGATATATTCGTTATCCCACCGATCTGGATGCCACATGATTGGCTGTTCAGTAACTACCGTGAGGCGCTGACCATTCTGCCGTTTAACCGGTATTTCCTGAATACGTTTATTATCGTCGTACTGGAGGTTTCCGGGGTCGTGTTATCGAGCTCCATCTGTGCGTATTCCTTCGCTAGACTGAGATGGCCGGGACGGAATCTCGTGTTCATGATTATCTTGACCAGCATGATGCTTCCGGGAGCGGTGACCCTTATTCCGCAATATGTCGGATGGGCGAAGCTGGGTACAACAAACACCTTTATTCCGCTAACGCTTCCGGCATGGTTTGGAGGAGGGGCGTTTAACGTCTTCCTGCTCAGGCAATTCTTTATGACGATTCCAAAAGAACTAGACGAAGCAGCACTTGTTGATGGAGCGGGCTATTTCCGAATTTACAGCCGTATTATGCTGCCGCTGATTGTGCCTGCTTTGGTGGTGGTCGGACTGTTCTCCTTCTTGAACGGGTGGAATGATTTCATGGGACCACTCATTTATTTGAGTGATGAGAAATTATACACCCTTGCACTTGGGCTCCAGACCTTCAAGGGAATGTATAATGCACAGTGGCATTTGATGATGGCGGCAACAACAGTGGTCTTATTACCGGCTATGCTTGTCTTTTTCCTTGGGCAGAAATATTTTGTAGAAGGTATTGTGATGACTGGTTTGAAAGGGTGACCAGCTGATCTCCTCTGGACATTTGACTCCTAAATTTTCTAGTGCTAATCTATTAATCAAAATGAGAGAGTCTAATTAAGACACTCCGGTGCTGGGGGAGAAAGCATGGAAGGCAGGAAAGTCACTTTAAAGGATTTGGCGACAAAGGCTGGACTCTCAGCGAATACCATCTCGCGGGCATTAAAGGATAAAGAGGATATCGCCGTAGCAACTCGTCAGATGATTAAGGAACTGGCCAAAGAAATGGGCTATGTAGGCAATGCGCTTGCCGGCTCGCTCCGGTCAGGACTAACGAAGACGATTGCGGTTATTGTCAGCGATGTGGCCAATCCCCATTTCGGCATTATGGTGAAGGAGATTGAGAAGTCAGCTCGCAAGCATAATTACACGATATTTATCATTAATACCGAAGATGATTATGAGATGGAAGAACTGGCGATCTACACGGCAATTGGAAAAAATGTCGATGCCATCATTATCTGTCCTTCTCAGCGGGGAACGGACAATATCCGGTTTTTGCAGAAAAACGGTGTTCCATTCGTCCTGATTGGGCGTAGATTCAAGGATGAGCCGGACTTCGATTATGTCATTTGTGATGATGAAAAAGGCGGCTATCTGGCAACGAAGCATCTGATTGACAGTGGCCACAAGAGAGTTCTGTTCCTGAATGGTCCAATCCGGATTTCCAGTGCACAAGAGCGGCTTGAAGGATATAGAAGGGCACATGAAGAAGCAGGACTGCCCGTGCACGAGGATCTGATTGTTGAAGTTGGAGCATCTGCTGGCGATACAAGGCTAATCGTTAAGCAACTTATCGAGCAAGAAGCACAATTCACCGGCATATTTGCCTTTAACGATGTTATTGCATGGGAAACGGCGTATGTACTGAACAAATATGGCTATCGAATTCCGGAAGACTATGCGGTGATAGGCTTTGACAACATTCAATCACGGATTTTTATCCCGTTCCAGCTGTCTTCTGTCAGCAATTCCAAAGGTAAAATGTCCAAGCGGGCGGTTGATATCGTACTTCACAAAATCAATCATCCCGAGTCTGACCAGAAATTCAATGAGATTATTGATACGAAGCTTGTCTTGAGGGAAAGCACCAAGTAAGGGCTAAGGAATGAACGGCTTTTTTTAAAATACTACATGAACGATAATGTTAACGAAAAAGGAGATGGAGAAGATGAGTCAAGTAATTCATGTACCACAAACGATGAACATTCCGCTTTTTGTAGGTCAAGGGAAGGTAGAATACGGTGAGAAGCAGGTACCAGTGCCGGGGAAAGGCCAGCTGCTTATGCAGGTGAAGGCGAATGCTCTATGTGGTTCGGACCGCAGCCAATATTATGATGGAAGTACGGTTACCCCTGGTCATGAAGCTGCAGGTATTATTGTGGGTGCTGGAGAAGGCACAACAACAACGATCGGAACGCCAGGTGTTGTCTTCTTGATGGATTTCTGCGGAGAATGCCGCAGCTGTAAGCTTGGTTTCACCAACCAATGTCTGGCCAAAAGAGCGGACTACGGCTTCACTCATGACGGCGGCTACAGTCCGTATATCGTCTTTAACGAAAATGTCTTTTTCCCGGTGGATCCTTCCATTCCGCTCAGCGATGCGACAATGCTGCTCGATATTATGGGAACTGGCGGCCATGCGATCAAACGTGCAAAGCTGGTGCATCCGGATATTCAATCCGTTCTGATAGCTGGAGCAGGACCAATTGGTCTAGGCGTGCTCGCAATGGCGAAGCTGCTGCTTGGAAAAGAGACTCCTGTCTTTATTATGGATTTTGTTGATTATCGTCTGGAGCTGGCTGAGCAAATGGGAGCGATTCCCGTTCAATTGGCTAACCGTTCAGTTGTCGATGTGATCCGTGAGGCTGGTTTCGAAGGAGTCGACATTGCGATTGATACCAGCGGTAAAACCTCCGGACGCCGCACTTCCTTGGATGCGCTTAACCAGCGTGGTGTTCTGGTCTGCGTTGGCCATGGCCAAGAGCTGAATCTTGGGGTATCGAATGATGTTATTGCACCTGAGCGCGCTGTACTTGGAAGTGAGTACTTCCAATATAACGAGCTAGCTGAGAATCATGCTCTTATCCTTAATCATCTTCCTTATTTGCAGCAGATTATTACACACAGGTTTGGTCTGGACCGTATTCAGGAAGCCTATGAGCTCTTCTTCGAGGGCAATACCGGAAAGGTGTTAATCGAACAATGAGTGCAGATAACAAGCTAAAAGTCGCCTTGATTGGAGCCGGCGGGACAATAAGTGCTCGAGGAAGATCCGAGGGCTTCCAATCGGCCGGCAGCTGGGGATTGCAGCATGCGCGGATCTGGGAAGCTAGACCCGACGTGGATTTCTGCGCCATAGTTGGCCGTGATGCAACGCGGACGAATGAGAAAGCAGAGCTGTATGGAACTAAAGCTTATACACGGATTGCCGATATGCTGGAGCGGGAGACACCTGATCTTGTCAGCATGTGTCTTCCGAATCAGGGGCATTTCGAAGCGACGCTCGAAGTCATTCAGGCTGGATTTCCTTTGCTGGTAGAAAAGCCGCTGGTGTTTAGTCTAAAGGAAGCCGACATTCTCCTTAATGAAGCAGCCAAGCGGAATGTGTTCTTCGCGATAAACTTTAATCACCGTTTTGCAAAGCCTGTAGAGCTTGCTCATGCAGCCATCCAGGGAGGAAAGCTTGGCGAGCTTTCCTTCGCAACTTGGCGATTCGGAGGAGAAGGCAGCAGTGATCATCCACATGCTAATTTGATCGAGACGCAATGTCATGGCTTCGATATGCTGGAGTATCTCTGTGGTCCGGTAGAATCGGTTATGGCTGAGATGTCTGATAAGACAGGCGGTGGTTACCGCACGTTGTCTCTTGCTCTGCGCTTTGAGAATGGAGCAGTTGGCAGTCTGGTCGGCAGCTATGAATCGTCCTATGCCTATCCGGACACGCATCGGGTTGAGATTAATGGTTCAGCTGGCCGCTGTGTCATTCAAGATACGGTGAAGAAATATACGTTCCATGCTGCCGGCAATGAAATCGGCGAGAGCTGGGAAGCCGGGTATTTCAACGATGTAGACCGCGAGTTCCACCGAACATTTGATAAACATATGGATGCGGTCATTCATGCGCTCCGTCATGGTGAAGCGCCTCCAGTGGATGCATCAGCCGGTTATCGGGCTCTGCTGATTGCCGAAGCTGCGATCCGCTCTTACGAGGAAGGCCGGAGAGTAAAGGTTAATAACCACAACTAGTAATGAGGTGGATGAACGTTGATGAAGCTTTTTGTTTCAGACATTGATGGTACTTTAATGGACAAAAGCAAGCAGATTCGCAAGGAGGATATCGATGCCATCCGCTTGGCTCATCAGCAAGGAGTACAGATCTGCCTGGCTTCAGGCAGAATGTACGAGGAAATTAAGGTTGTCATCGATATGCTCGCGGTTCCTTGTTATGCGATTTGCCAGAATGGCGCTACCATTGTTGGATTAGATGGGACTGTTATTGGTGCGAGCAAGTTTCAGACTGATCTAGCCCTGTCCGTGCAGAAGATTACTGCACCCGCTGATCTGGTTACCGTCATTTGCAGCGCAGAAGGTAATTATGTTGCCGAGCGGACAACCGAAACGGAGCGTGTCGGACAGCGGTTCTTGACACCATTAATAGTGAATAACCAAGTGGTGCTTGATCTCTCAAATGGGATGCCGGTCACGAAGTTTTCGATTTATGGTGAAGTTCCTTTGCTAGAGCAGATGCTAGTCACGCTGGATCAGCAATTCGGCGGCCGGGTTACAGCATCGTTCTCTGATCCGGACGGCATTGATGTGATGCCTGGTGGTGTGGATAAAGGAGCGGCAGTAGATTCTTTAATGCAATTATTAGGGATCCGCAGGGAAGAGACAGCATGTATCGGAGATTCTTTTAACGATCTGGCCATGTTCCGCAGCTGCTCACGTAGTTTTGCTATGTCCCATGCACATGGCGCGGTTCTTAGGACGGCAACGCATCAAGCGGATACCGTTGATCAGGCTCTCAATCATTTGCTGGCTGTATGAATGAACATAATCCAACAATTCAAAGGGGTGTCCTCGTTTGACTACCAAAGCAACCCAAATGAATAAGAAACCAACGACATACAAGTATCAGTCGGTTTACAATATTCCGGTTCAATCCGTACTTATTCAAGATACATTCTGGGAGCCTAAGCTGAAGGTGCTTCGCGAAGTTACTGCCTATGATGTACTCAATAAATTTGAAAATGACGGTGCTATGCGGAATTTCGAATTCGTAGCTGAGGAAGAGGGAGGCTTCCATTCCGGCGAGCCCTGGTTCGACGGCCTGATCTATGAAACGATCCGAGGCATTTCAGATATTCTTGCAGCCAATTATGATGAGCAACTGGATCAAAGAGTAGATGATATTATTGCATTAATCGCTCGCGCTCAGGCAGCAGGCGGCGACGGTTACATTAATACTTATACACAGCTTGACCGGCCAGGTCAGCGTTGGGGTGAAAATGGCGGGTTCTTAAGATGGCAGCATGATGTATACAATGCAGGGTGTCTGGTAGAGGCAGCTGTTCATCATTATAAAGCAACAGGCAAAACATCCCTCTTGCAAGTGGCTGCACAATTCTCCAATCATATGAGCGGGATTATGGGGCCGCCGCCAAAACGGAATATTGTCCCGGCACACTCACTGCCGGAGGAAGCTATGCTTAAGCTGTATCAGCTGGCTCTTGATGAGCCTGAGCTCGCAGCGGTAATGAATATCCCATTCGAGGCATCGGATTATTTGGAGCTTGCTACCTTCTGGATTCATAACCGAGGTAATCATGAAGGCAGATACTCGCATGCCGGAGAATATGCACAGGATCATATGCCGGTGCTTGAGCAAGAGGAAGCGGTAGGTCACGCTGTGCGTGCGACGCTTTTATACACGGGGCTGACTGCTTTATATTTAACTACTGGTGAAGAGCGGTATTTAGAGACAGCGAGGAAGCTGTGGGATAATATTTCTTATCAGAAATCCCATATTACTGGCGGTGTCGGTGCGGTACACCATGATGAGAAATTTGGCGCCAACTATGAATTGCCGGATAACGGATATTTGGAGACTTGTGCTGGCGCCGGAATGGGCTTCTTCAGCTGGAATTTATTCCTAGCAACAGGAGAGAGCCGTTATATCGATAAGCTGGAGACGATTCTCTACAATATCGTACTTGCTGGACGCTCGATGGATGGCCATAAATACTTTTATGAGAATCCGCTTGTCAGCCGTGGAGGTCATAACCGGTGGGAATGGCATGGATGCCCATGCTGTCCGCCGATGATTATTAAGATTTTGCCTGAGCTTGCTTCCTATATTTATGCTTACGATAAGCAAGGAGCTTATGTCAATCTGTATATCGGAAGCGAAAGCGAGTTCATGATTGGGGATTTACCGGTAACTTTAAAGCAGCAAACGAACTATCCTTGGGCGGAAGCGGTTGGCATTACGGTTACGCCTGAGCGGGAGTCGGCATTCTCAATTCGGCTGCGTATCCCGGAATGGTGTGAGGCATATACGATTCTAGTGAATGATCAAGCAATCAGCTTCGAGCTGGAGAATGGCTATGCCGTTCTGAACCAAGTCTGGTCCGCAGGAGACCAAATCGAGCTTGATCTTGATCTGTCCGTTCACTTGGTAGAGGTACATCCGAATGTAACCACACATGCTGATAAAGCAGCGATCCGGCGTGGGCCTGTGCTTTATTGTCTGGAGTCAGTGGACAATGAGAGATTCGTGAATGGTACCCTTCAATATACCCGCGAAGCCTTAAATGAGAATCACATGGATCGTAAGCTGCCGCAAGAGCCTGAATTTGAAACGGAGTTTGACGCTGACTTTTTTGACGGGGCAGTCATTATTCGTACTACAGATGAAGCAGGAAAACCGATAACAGCTGTTCCATATCCGTATTGGAATAACCGTTCCCGTGGAACAATGGTTCTATGGCTGCAGCATGATCATCCCGTTCGACAAGAAGGCTGGGAGAATCAACTGTACAGGAGAATCTAGTAAATTCAGCTGGTCGCAAGAAGAGAAGAGCCTTGGATGGTTATCCCTCCAAGGCTCTTTGTTATGTCGTCTACCTATGATCAGGGTAATGCTTGAACATATATTCGATATAAGACTCCGCGAAAATCAAATCCTCCAGCGCTTCCTTTGCTTCACATGGTGCAGGGCGATCTCCCCGCACGGCCGCGAGGAAATTCCGAGCCTGACAGCGCATGGCGGAAATGTTCGGAAGGATTGGCTCGTAGGTCATCGCTTCACCGGCAGCGGAATTGTCTTTCTTGATCGTGACTCTGCCTGCGCGCTGGCGAGCAAGCGGGGCAGGCAATTCAATACGGATATATCCATGACGGAAAGCGATTAATACCGTTTCTTCCCATTCATGAGAGGTGTGATAAGGTGCCATTTCTAAGGTGATTGTGATACCACTCTCACTCTCACCATTTAGAATAATGCCGCTTCGATCACCGAAAGTAAGCTGGTAGTTCTCCTCTAATAAAAAACGGAACATATTCACCTGATGAATGTAATAGTTAACAAATTCATCAAGCTTTTGTGTCATCACATCTGAATAGCCGTCCGGGCCAGCTTCCATTCGGAGAGCGGGATAGGGTTCATCACTGCTGAGAGGCAGATCGGCGCCGCTGACCCAATCACCAGGCGGCATTGTGATGCGAATGTACTGCAGATCGCCATAGTCACCACTAGTCATCCAATCCTTAATCACCTGCTTGGCATATTCGACTGCCGGATCAGAGCGTTTGTGATAGCCAATCATATGCATGGCGCCATGTTCTTCCCCGAGGGCAACCATTTTGCTGCCTTCCTTGACGGTCAGGCAAAGCGGCTTCTCGGTTAAGACAGGTATGCCCGCCCGCAAAATATCTGGAATCAGATTAGGATGATTGCGGAAGGGTTGAGGAGCTATTATGGCATCAAGGGATGTATTCTCCAGCATGTCTAGATGACTTGTGAATACTTGCGGTACTCCATACCGGCTGGCAACCTGCTGTGCCATGTTAGAGCGGGGCTCGGCTAAAGCTGCGACTTCACATTCGTCACGCAGCATAGCGTAGTTAGACAGATGTGCCATCTGTCCCATACCTCCCACTCCAGCGAACCCGATCCTTAGCTTTTTGCTCATATCGTCTGCTCCTTTGTTGGTCCCATATTTTCAAATAGATATAAACCTTCTTTGCCCGGTGCAATAATGTCGGGATAGCCGTTACCGTTCAAGTCATGAATCCAGAAGTAGATTCCCGTACCAGAGGCTTCTTCTGCTGGGCCAAAGTCAATGATAACCTTGTCAAATTGTCCGCCATTGATTCGATAATAGTAGAGTCCAACCGGATCATGAGCACCAGGATCACCATCATTATGAGCACGGTAGCGTTTGCCTGTAACAAGCTCTAGTTCACCATCCAGGTCAAGATCAACGAGTTGTAAATCATGGAACTGCGAACCGCTGTCGTCGATGAGATGCCGAACAAAGGATCGTGAACCGTCTTCGGCGATCCGTTGTTCATACCAATGCAAGCCGTAGTCATGTGCTTGACCAACAATGAGATCCACAACTCCATCACCGTTCACATCATGGCCAATAATGGGTACACTGGCGGAACCTAGTGACCACTCGGGATGAAAGGTCCAAGGGGTCTGATAGGGATCTTCAGGCTGCTCCAGCCATCCTTCAGACAACACGATATCCATACGGCCGTCTCCGTTAATATCAACAAAGCCCATTCCATGTCCGCTTACTTCTGTGCTGATTGTGATTTTTCGGAACTGCCCGGTACCGCGGCCATCAGCATCACAGATAAGCTTATAGAAAGCCTGCGGCTGAGTAGGCGTATTTGGGAAAATCTCTGGGACCCCGCAACCGTCAATATCGTAAAATCGGATCGTTTCAATTGGGCCACAGTGGTCGATATCCGTAGTCGTCCACTCCTCCGTTGTATTACCTGGATTACGGCGCCACCGCAGCGTTTCTGTAAACCAGGAGCCTGTAATGAGGTCGGGCAGACCATCCCCATCAACATCCATCGGATAATCGCAAAAATCATCATGATACTCTCCGATCTCTGCGACGTCGCAAATCTGGTGCCTGCGCGTATAATCGGGGCCTTCATACCAGAATGACCCGCTTACGATGTCCGGAATACCATCCCCATTCACGTCGAACACACTACATGCCTCGTACTTGCTGTCTGAGATTTGAAGCTTCTTAAACAAAAGCATGATAGACTCCTCCAAACATAGTTATTGCTTATTGCAAAATGACGGGAAAAACGCTTATAGTTCAAGTAGCGATAGCAGCACCACATAACTAGAAAATAGCTAAATAATGACATAGTCTCAATACTTGTTCTTGCGATCCGAGCTATTCATTCTTGCGATTGGAGGTGGATAGACATGGGAAGCTCCTCAATATTTCTGAATCCGGGTTATTTGATAGCAAGCGGTGAATTTCATTGTCAGGAGTCGAAGGCTTTTCAACTGCCGCTCCACAGACATGAGATGTATAGCGAGCTTCTCTTAATCGAGGAGGGGCGAGGGACCTTTTTTATTCATAATCAACCTTACGAGGTTGGGCCAGGAACCGTACTGCTGTATCATCGGGGAATATGGCACGAAGAATTGTCCACGCATTATCCCTTTAGAGCGGTTTATGTTGCTTTTAAAGGACTGCAGGTGAAGGGTCTTCCCCAGGATTATTTTCTTCCACCGGAACAATCACCGGTTATCGAGCTTGGGGAAATGGCTAAAGATATAAGTATACTGCTGCGGGAGTGCCATACAGAATTACAATCTGGAGGGCTAGAGGCAATTACTGCAGCGAATCATTGCTTTGGATTGCTGCTCGTACGGTTGGCACGACAAGTGCAAGGTCATTTTAACGAGAGCAGATCGATTAAGCCTTCCGAAGCAGCAGTCTGGAAAGCGAGAAGCTATATCGAGGAAAACTACCAGCTGCCAATCACACTTGAACAGCTAGCGAAGGTCACATTCGTCAGCAAATTCTACCTCGCACATTTATTCCGAGAGGAGATCGGGATGTCTCCTGTACAATTCCTAATCCGATGTAGAATGGATGCAGCGAAACGGTACTTAAAGACAACAGAACGTCCAATCAAGGAGATTGGAGAGTTGGTTGGCTACCAAAGTGAAACGACTTTTCATAACATTTTCAAGAAAATGACGGGGCTTACCCCAGGGCAATATCGTGAAGCGGAATGGCAATAATGATTACAGATGAGGGGCAGACAGATGAAGATTAACTTTGATGAAGGTACAAACCGAAAAAATTCGAACAGCTCGAAATGGGATATCGACCAAAGAGCAGATATGCTGCCAATGTGGGTGGCTGATATGGATTTCAAAGCACCGGCTGTAGTCATTCAGGCGTTGGAGAAAAGAGTTCAGCATGGCGTATTCGGGTATGCTCGTTTTCCTGATGCGTATTATGAGGCTGAGGTAAGCTGGTGGGAGAAAAGGCATCAATGCCGGATACAGAAGGAGTGGGTAGCGTTCACCTCAGGTGTTATTCCGGCACTAACAGCGATTGTGCAGGCCTTCACGGACCCAGGAGATAAAGTGCTGATTCAATCCCCCGTTTATAACAACTTCAATACGGCCATTACAAATGGCGGCTGCGAAGTCGTTATTAATGAACTCAAGTTTAATGGTGTCAGATACGAAATTGACTTTGATGATTTCGAGCAGAAAGCTGCGGATGAACAGGTGAAGCTGTTTATTTTATGTAATCCTCATAACCCAGTCGGCAGAGTGTGGAGCCGTGATGAATTGGACCGATTAGGTGAGATTTGCCATGCTCATAATGTCATCGTATTAGCTGACGAAATTCATAGAGATCTGGTGTTTGAAGGTCATCGGCATGTTCCATTTGCTTCGATCAGCGATAGGCTGCTTATGAATTCCATAACCTGTACATCACCAAGTAAAACCTTTAATCTGGCTGGACTCAAGACAGCGAATATTATCGTTGCCAATGAGGAATTCAAGGGGAAAGTGAAACGGCAGCTGCATATTAACGGGGCACAGGAACCAAATGCATTCGGGATTGATGGACTGATTGCGGCTTATAACGAGGGAGAAGACTGGCTGAATCAGCTGCTCATCTACCTGCAAGGGAACCGAGATCACTTCATTTCCTTTGTCGAGCAAAGGCTGCCCAAACTGAAAGTTCACGTTCCTGAAGCAACCTACTTAATGTGGGTGGATTGCCGTGCGCTAGGTATGACTTCGGAAGAACTGAGCAAAAAACTTGATGAAGAAGCGGCACTTCGAATCATTGACGGTGGAGTTTACGGAGAAGCGGGGAAAGGGTTCATTCGCATGAACATCGCATGTACCCGTACGTTAATGACAGAAGGATTAGAGAGGCTCGAGAGAGTTGTAAATGCGATAAGCTAAAATAGAAGGGGCTGGACTATTCCCGATCGCCAATGGCGGGACAGTCCAGCCCATTTTTGTTACCTAACGAATCCTCACCACTGGAACACGCTTTGACATGCAATAGCTTCCTCTTCTGTTAGTGCGCTTAGCGGCTCACGATTATAGGCAGTGGTAATACCTTGCTCGGCAAAGAAATGCCGGATGACCCGGATCCAGCCGATGCTGCCCAGCAGCTCCAAACGTGGCTTAAGATGATTCAACTTGAGCTCTGCCTGATCCAATTGATTGGAGCGCAGATGTTCCATAATCTCGCTCATCTCGATTGGGAACAGATTACCGGCAACGCTTGTCAGGCCGTCATAGCCTTTCTTGAAATAATCAGTTATGGTAAGATCCATTCCCGACAACACTTGAAATTCCGCACCAAGCTCCGCTTTTATATGCCTCACATTTTCTGGGTTTCCAGCCTCTTTCAGCGCAGTAATCTGCGGATTGTTCTGCACCAAACGGATCAGAGTATCTGGCTCCAAGCTAAATCCCGTTCTTACAGGATTGTTATACAGCATAATCGGAAGTGAGGTTGCGGAAGTTACGGCTTCAACATAAACAGCAGCTTCTCGCTGATTCGGGCGGATGTAGGGAGGGAATCCGAGCATAATAGCGGATAGTCCAGCCCTTTCTGCTTCTTCCGCGAGGCGGACAGCATCACGGTTCCGGATGGCAGCAACACCGGAATATAAGGGCATGCTCTCTGGTGCGGCGTCTTTGACGGCTTGATAAAGGCGAATTCTTTCTTCAATCGTAAGCGAATGTTGTTCGCCGGTTGAACCACTGACAAGCAAGGCGGGAACCTGATGCTGCTCATAATAATGCACCATGCGATGAATACTTGCTTCATCTACGGTATCTTCTTTGGAATAAGGGGTAATGATCGCGACGCTATATGGGGTGAATTGTGCCATGCTATAGATCCTCCTTCAATCTTCCTGTCAGTTAGGTTGTGCCGCTATACTAGCATATCTGACAGTGGAATGAAAAGGACGTATTTTTATAGTTGTTGAACCCTTGCAGATGCTATACGATCGAGATAGTAACCAATCCCAATCGAACGATCAGGGGGAATTCCTATGATTAATGTGTTAAGCACTGAGGAATATTTGGAAAGCAAGAGCTTTCTTTTTCATATAGAGTCTTATCAACTGGGGAGCGGTACCGATATCCCTCTGCACCGGCATGAATTTGTGGAACTGGTCATTATTGGTCAAGGGGAAGGGATTCATGAGTATGATGGACATGTCTTTCCTATTGCAGCAGGTGATGTATTTATCATTGAGCCAGGAATGGAGCATGCATATACAGTTAATCATGCTGAAGGGATGGAAGTGGTGAACGTATTGTTCGTTCCATCCCTTCTCCAGCAGGAGTTGACAGCGCTGTCAAGCTTTACTTCATTTATCGACTTTTATTATATGGAGCCGTTTCTTCGTTCTGATGTCTCCTTCCAAGCGAAGCTCACGTTATCGCCAAGACAGATGTTAGAAGTCCGCGGAGTGATTGATCAGCTTCTGCAAGAGTATAGACGGAAGGAAAACGGCTACCAATATCTCATCAAGTCGAAAATGATTGAACTATTCATTATTCTCAGCCGCATGTACGTGGCAAATCGGAATCACTCTTTAACATTCATGAATGATGATCAGGAAATGATTGCCCGAGTATGCGGGTTCATCAAGCGTCATCAGACTCGGCCTTTATCACTCGAGCAGATCAGCCAGATGGCCGGTATGAGCCAGAGCAAATTTACAGTCCTGTTTCGTCAGACGACGGGGATGTCTTTTGTAGAATACCGTAATTCGGAACGTATTCAGCTGGCCAAGCAGTTACTGATGACGACAAATGATAAGGTTGCCCAGATTGCTCTGGATATCGGTTATGAAGACCTTAGTCATTTCAATCATCTCTTTAAGAAAACAACAGGTGAGACGCCAAGCCAATACAGAAAGCGGATGAGAGGGTAATGGTGAACTTACGCCAATTTAGGGAATACCCCTCCGCTTAATACATCGCCTTTTGCCAAACCAAGGCCGTCCGTGCATACATGGTTTGCGCCGCTGTATGTAGTACCGTCCGGCATATAGATGATGGCTAGTGCGCGGCGCGGCTTATCAGTCTGATTGGCATGAGCGTAATGGAAGGTAAGTCCGTCATGGAACGTACAGCTGCCTGCCTTCATCCGGACAATGGCCGCCGTATTGCGGTCAACATCCTTGGCTCCTTCGTCCGCGAACAAATCCTCGGGATGTACAAGATCGATTGATTTTAAGTTTTTAAGCTTTTGTGATTTGGGAACTAACATCATGCAGCCATTGTTCTCATCCACATCATCGAGGGCGATCCAGATCGTTAACGCACCAGACTCGTTCATTGGCCAGTAAGGCAAGTCTTGATGCCAAGGTGTTGGCTTCGAATCCTGCGGCATCTTAAGCAGGGCATGATCATGGAACAGCCGAATGCCGCTTGCTCCAGATAACTGTTTGGCAGCATCAGCGAACCGGCGGGACGTCACATATCTGGCCATTCCGCCATGATCTCTCCATGTGTTGACCCGTTGATTAAATCCCCGGTTCTCGCTGTTTGTGTGGATCTGCCGCCTTCTACGCCCATGGTCTCTTCCAGATAATTGCGAAGCTCTGCTAATTCATCCTCACTCAAAATATTGTCTACCTGTACAAACCCGTTTTCTCGATAATAACGTACTTTCTCTTCCGTAAGTTGAATCGTGTTATCCGCCATATTAAGCCACCCTTTCTTCATGTGAGATATCATCGTTATCATAAAGGCTGGAAGACAAACAATCTTGGAGGATTGACCGAAAAATAGGGGGGAATCGCCAACAGGCAGAAAAAAAGCCTTAGTTGGGAGTTCAATCCCAGCCAAGGCTTTTTTGCAAGGTTATACAGTGTCCGAATGTCTGATGACACGTAGAATACCATAAATTCCGTTTATTTTTTCATTCGGAACGAACTTAACAGTAACGGAGTCTTTACCTGTAGTTAAAGCTTCAGGCAGCTCGAAAATCCGCTCATAGAACATCCGCTTCCATTCCTGTGGGAATTGCTCTGCAGCCAGCATCTCTCCGTCAACAAAGATGTCAAAGCTGCGATTCGTATGCATACGGTTGAAGGTGACGGCTAATGCGGCGCCTGGTTGTACCTTCATTTGATAGCTGAACCATCCTCCGGCTTCAACCATTCTTCCGTTTAATCCTTCCCAAGTACCGCCATGAGTAAGCTCGCCTTGAACCTGATGCTCCAGTTCATATTGGTCATTACCAACTTGAACAGAATCAATGGTCGCTTCTCTCAGGCGGCGTTCCTGCTCGGCTTGCTCTACATGCTGCAGCAGCTCCGCTGATCCTTCATCAAGAAGGCTCCAGTAAATGCCGTATCTTTCTTGATGCTGTTGATAATGGGGAGTAAAGACCAAGTGATGATCCTCATCCGTATTTTTCAGAACAAAAGCCAATTCTTCGCCAGTCCGAATAACATGCTCATCGAAACGTTCCAGCCATTCCTCGGAACTCATTCCTTGCAGTACGATATAGTCTTTTACGGCCATCCGTCTTGTTGCGACGTTAACAATAACACCTGTTCTAGACTCGACCATATCTTCAGTACCAAGTGCAGCGCTAAGCACAACCGGACCATACTGGAGGCCAATGGAATAAGGAGCATCCGGCAGGCGGGAATAGGTTACTTTCATCGGAATTCGCAGTGCTATCGTATCGCCGTCCATCCAAGTGCGTTCAAGAACGGCATATTGTTTCTCAATGACTGACGTAACCGCCTCGCCGTTAACCGATACTTCAATTGCGCCAGCACTCCAATTAGGGATACGGATATGTAGAGCGAGCGGCTTTGGTGTGTTTGTTTCGATATTGAACTGTACAAGGTCGGTTTGAGGAAGTGAAGTTGTCTGTGTAATCGTCACTTGCTGCTCCTGCCAGTCGAGCTTCGAGCTGAAGAACTGATTGATATAGAGCTTGTTGTGAGTATGGAAATAAATGCTGTCATTCAGCTTCGTGAAGCTTTCCATTCCCGTTCCTGTACAGCACCAGAAATGCTCAAACGGCGAGCTGTAAATTTTGAAATATCCGGTAGCCATCGGCTGGAAGTACATCGTCATACCAGTATCCGGATTTTGGGAAGACAGGATAGCGTTAATATAGGTTCTCTCGTAAAAATCAGCGTATTTGCTATCCTGCGTCAGCTTGAACAGCTCTTTGGACAGCTTCAGCATATTGTAGCTGTTGCAGGTCTCACAGGTTACATCGGAACGTTTGCTGTCTAACAAATCCGGCTCACCAAAATGCTCGCATTCACTATTGCCGCCGGTTATATAGCTGTGGTGATAAACGACGGTATCCCAGAAGTTAACGGCCGCTTCTAAATAGCTGCGCTCACTTTCCCCAAGCGTCAGATAGCGGTTCAAGGCACCAATAAACTTCGGAATCATCGTATTGGCATGTTTGCCTTTCAGTACATCCCGTCCTTCGCGAAGTGCATCAAACAGGCTGATCTCGTCGAACTTGTGAGCAGCTTCCAGATGGCGGTTGTTGCCGGTCAGCTTGTACAGGTCATACAGACAATCATTCATGCCGCCATATTCAACGGCAAGAACAGTAGCTTGAAGCTCGTCGGACCATGATAAAGCACGATCAGCCGTCCAATCGCCGAGACGATGAACAACATCATAAGCTTGCTGCAGCTTGGTCGCCTGATAGACGGAGATAAGGCCGGCAATGATTTTATGCATCGTATACCACGGCACCCAGGCAGGCTTGCGGTTTTCTACATTGTCGAACAACATCTGGGGAAAGGCGGATAAGTAGCCGCTGTCATGCTGGCATTCGGATAATTCTGCAACGAGATATTCGATCCTTGTAAGGAGATCCTTATCTTTTGTTTGTGCGTAAGCTTGAGAGACAGCGGTCAAATAATGGCCCATCGTATGGCCGCGGATTTCAGTATCTTCCCAACCGGGATATTTAGCTGCTTTCGGCTGAAGACTATTGTTTTCACGGAAACCAGCAAGGAGACGATCGACCTCATAGCTGATCAAGTAGTTTAATTCTTTCTGAAATGCATTGGTCTGATAGTCATTTAATAGCTGCACTTGATCGAGTCCAAAATGCTGCAGGGAAGTAGTACTAGTCAGGGCTTTCATCATAATCATCCTCTCGAGAATATGAGTAAAGCTTATTACTTAGGCGCAGGTCAGGTAAATGGCGGAAGGTTTGATTATGTGTCAAAAAGGAAGTTTTTTAGAAGTATCCTTCCGGATTTGCTGATTATGTTCTAGAATAAAGTGTAAAAAAGGCAGAAAGGGTGACGGTTAGTGGCTCATTACAGCTTCCGTGTCGATACACCGGTCTCCCTTGTGATGACCGGTAAATTTATAGCTCCCTCACCGGAGTGGCAGCATATGCAGCGGGTGTTACTTGAGTTTGAACTGTTTGTCCAAACTCGCGGCACGTTGTATATCGCAAGGGACAAGGAACGGTATGTACTGAATGAAGGAGATTTTCTGCTTATGCCGCCTGGAGCTGTGCAATCCGGTTATCGGGAATCAGACTGCAGTTTTTATTGGCTTCATTTTGCTGTTCAAGACGGATATAGGCCCGTGGATGGTGATTCGGGGTATGAGCCTGGTGTCTTAACGATTCCCGAAAAGGGGACTTTACGCAGTCCGGACAAGCTCATCGTGATGATGAAGCAGCTGCAGGACTCTGTCCGCAGCTACAGGGAGCAGACGCTTAACAATTATTTGACGACCGGCATTTTATGCGAATTATATAACCAGCTCTTTTTTGTCCAGAATCAATCGGGGAAGAAGCTTAAGCAGCAGCAGCTCTACAATGATATCGTGGATTATATTAAATGGAACAGGCAGGAGAATATGAAGGTGAGCCAGCTGGCGGAGCATTTTGGTTATAATGCCAAGCATCTATCTTTCTTGTTCTCGGAGATTGCAGGGATCACCCTTAAACAATTCATGCTGCAGGAAAAGATGGATGCCGCAAAATCTTTACTTACTGATTCGAATCAGAGCATCAAGGAAATAGCAGAGCAGCTGGGCTATTCAGACAGCCATCAATTTATGCATAGCTTCAAGAAAATGACGGGCTTAACACCAACCGATTATCGAAATGCATATGCCAACCGGTTGTTATTTTATAGGTGACAAACGAACATACATTCGGTATAGTATTAGTGGATATAATTTCCATTAGTGGGGGAGTGTGTGTTTGTGATGACGGAAATGGTCAAAGCTCGTATTGAAAATTCTCTTACGGTTCTGTTGGTATCCGATTTCAAACAATCTAAGAAGTATTATGAAGAGGCCTTGGGATGTGAAGTGAATGATTACTGGGCTATCCGGGATAACTTCGGCTTAGGTTTTAAATTAATCCAAGCACAGGATGCTCATGATATACAGCCGAATAAAGGAACTTGGAATACGTACGCCTATGTACAAAGTCATCAAGAGCTGGAAGCACTCTACCACGAATTAAAAAATAATGGTGCGATCATCGCTTCAGAACCTACCGTTACTGAGCATGATTGGGGTTCCTGGATGGTCTTTTCGGTCCGGGATCTTGATGGTTATGTAATCGGATTTGGTTCTGGCAATAAAAATGAATAGAGGTAAAAAGGTTAAGACCAAAGGTTCTTTAGTAGGTGCGATCACAGGAGTGCAGGATAGTCTAAGGAACTTGTATGCCTTAATCGCCAATAACAGTGACAAAAGTAGATTATGGAGCACGTATGATTTTACGGAGAGCAAGGTAAACAGCCAGTGTTCCACCTGCGGAGGAAGTGTTAAAGGAATAGATATTGATCCTCGGAGAATGATCGCTCCAGAATTATCTCTAAAGCATGGTGCCGTGTTGTTATGGGCTGGTACGAAATGTGGACCGGTTGAGAAGATTAAACAATTGGCTAAGATGCTTGGTATAGTCTATGACAAGCCACTTGTTGAACAAGATAAGCGGTTTATTGACATTCTGCTTTACGGCTATGACCAAGAGCCGGTTAATTATTTGTACAAGAAATTGCAGAAGCAATGCTTTTATCGTGGATGTCTGTTTGACTTGAGATATATGAGAGACGCAGGTACGACAAGTAAGGGAAACCTGAGGGCTATAGATTATTTTTCTGGATCGATACGTTGTCAGGATTGTAGTCAAAGCAGCCATTACAAGCCCGAAAGCATGTCTATTAAGGTTCTAGGCTTGTCTATTGCAGAAGCTGAGAGATTACCGGTTGAAGAGCTGCAGATATTCATCCGGCAACTATCTCAATCACTTGGAAAGAATGAATTGGAGAATACAAGAGAAGCCATTGAGGACATTGAAGATCGGTTGTTCTACCTACGTAAGATTGGCTTGAGGGCATTATCACCTATTTATATTGTAAAATAAAACTTATCCAAACAAAAAAACCATCCTGCTGGATGGTTTTTTGTTTGGATGTTATCGAGAGATCAAAGAAATAGTAAACGCTAAGCTATATGACCGATTGGTCAACAGCTTATATTCTAGATGAGTTGGAGCACCCCAGCTGTCATCACCACCAACGCCCATTTGCTTGTCATTCACACGAAGGACGGTTTTGTTTGAAACAGGCAGCTTATATGGATGGTCGTTTGCTTCAAGCTCTTCTGGTGTCCATGGAAGTGCATTGATCTCCATTACTGCTGCGCTGTCGAAGTTCAAGCCAACTTCACCGGAAGCATTCGTAATCCTAGCATAACGGACATCAGTCTTATTGCCGCATTCTTGTGGACGAAGGTAAGGGACAAATTGATCTTGTACGTTACCGCTGTATTGGCCTAATTTGGCACCGGATTTACGATCCCAATAATTCTCGTGAGGACCAAGACCGTACCAAGAGATCGTATCGAGGCTTCCATCAAGTACGAATAATAGACCAAACTCAGGAATTTCAGGCAGCTTATCATTGCCAGGGAGCAGCTGCTCTTGAATGTCAATGGAGCCATCATGATGTACGCCATAGTTAATCGTAAGCGTAGATACCGGATTAGTCGCAAGCTGATAAACGGCAGTGATGTGACAACGATCTGGAGCGGCAGTCCAATCGAATTGAACAAGCTTTTTCGTGCTTGCTGCATCCTTCCAGACCGAGCAGCGCTCCGGCATTTTGTTTCCACGGTCATTATCAGTGACAGCCCGCCAGAAGTTAGGACGAACGGCTTCAAGTAAATGCTCTCTAATTCCTGAGCGATACGAGACCAACTCACCAGATAGCCTGCTAAAAGTAACCGTCATCAGAGGATTAGTAATAGTTATAGCCTCATTCGACTCCACGGTCTGCAGGGAAAGAGCAGTTGGTTCGACACTGCGCTTAGTTCGTGTCAAACGTGGGGATAACACGAATTGCTCCCATGCAATCTCATGACCAGCATCAGACCAAATCGTTGCTTCAGGAATGACAAAGGAAACGGTAAGCACAGCTTCTTGTTCAGTGAATGAAGGTGTATAAGGTAGGGTGACTTCAGTTGTCTCGCCTGGAGCTAGTGATACCTTCAGGAAGTCCTTTTGTACAACGTTCCCTTCAAGCTGAACTTCCCATTTCAAATCAAATGCATTTAGATCGGTAAACAAATGCTTGTTGGTCACACTAATCGTTTGATTAGCGAGATCAATCGGAGAGATAGCGATATTCTGGTAGCATTTCTTAACCTCATATAACTTCGGCGTTACAGTCCTGTCGGCAAAGAGCAGTCCATTCCCGCTAAAGTTGCCATCATGAGGCGATTCGCCGAAATCTCCTCCGTAAGCGAGATAGTCGACTCCATCTGCAGTCGTTGTGCGGATCGCCTGATCCACCCAATCCCAAATAAATCCGCCTTGCAGGATATCATATTTGTCGAACAGCTCCGTGTATTTATGAAGTCCGCCGCAAGAATTGCCCATGGCATGGGAATATTCGCACAGGATATAAGGCTTCTTCGGATTGCTCAGCGCGTATACTTCAATTTCACGCGGCTTGACGTACATAGTCGATTCGATATCGGAAGCTGCTTCAGAAGGACGGTAATGGAATACTCCTTCGTAATGTACGAGCCTCGTAGGATCAGCTTCTTTCAAGAAATCATGCATGGCAATAAAGTTGTCGCCGCCAAATGATTCATTGCCAAGCGACCAAATGACGATGGACGGGTGATTCTTGTCCCGTTGGAACATCGAGTTGCAGCGATCAAGTACATTCGCGCGCCACTCTGGATGGCTGGCAGGTACGGTATGGGCCGGCAAATCCTGTTGCGCATATTGCCAGGAACCGTGAGTTTCAAGATTCGTCTCATCGATAACATACAGGCCATATTCGTTACAGAGCTCATACCAGACCGATTGATTCGGGTAATGGGAGGTACGAACGGCGTTAATGTTATGGCTCTTCATCAGAATAATATCCCGGATCATATCTTCTTTGGACAATGCGCGTCCGGTATCGCAGGAAAACTCATGACGGTTTGCGCCTTTGAAAAGGATTCGTTTGCCATTGATCATCATCAGGCCATCTTTTAATTCAAAAGTACGGAAGCCAACTTTAGAGCTGATTGCCTCAAGAAGATTTCCCGCCTTATCGAACAGCGATAGAACAAGAGTGTACAAATGAGGAGCCTCGGCACTCCATTTCAGCGGATTCAGAGCTTGCCCCGACAACGTAAGCTGATGCTCTCCATCGCGCTCGAAGGAAGTCTTCGCAGCAAGTGGATCCTGCCAGATCGGAAGCTGTTTGGAGTCATATAGCTGAGCTTCAATACGGATACCATCAGCGGCATCGTTGTAATAATTTTCGAGCTTCACATCAATCGTTACTTCTGCATCTTGGTAAATTTCATCTAATTGCGTACGTACGAAGTAATCCGCAATGCTCTGTTTAGGTTTCGTGTACAAATAGACATCCCGGAAAATACCGCTAAGGCGCCAGAAGTCCTGATCTTCTAACCAACTGGCATCACACCAACGATAGACTTCAACGGCCAGCTTGTTCTCGCCATTCGTTAAGTAGGCTGTAATATCAAATTCAGCCGGAGTGAACGTATCCTCGCTATAACCAACAAGCTCTCCATTTACCCAAACATAAAAGGCGGATTCTACACCTTGAAAGCTCAGATAAACAGGTTGACCATCCCAGGCTTCAGGAACTTCGAAGGAACGGATATAAGAACCAACTGGATTGTATTTTGTTGGGGCAAAAGGTGGTTTTAACTCAGGTTCTGATTCAACCCAAGGATAACGGATATTCGTATATTGCGGATAGTCGAAGCCCTGGAACTGCCAATGGGAAGGGACAGGCATGTCACTCCAGCTGCTAGCATCATAATCCGATTGATAGAAAGTCTGAATACGCTTATCCGGCGTTTCTGCAAAAGCAAATTTCCACATTCCGTTTAATGAATAATAACGTGTCGAAGCACTTTTATCTCCAACCAGTGCTTCCTCCAGTGAGTGGTAAGACATCATGGAAGCGTGTGCAGGAATACGGTTGACCTGGAAAGTTTCCGGGTTATTATTCCATTCGGGGTAACCATTTTTCGGAGGCTGATAATCAAGTTTCGAACGCAAAAGTGTCATCTCCTATCAATCTGTATGAGTATATTCATATTATAGGATTGAAGGTATACTTATAAAATATAAGGATATTACATTATTATCTCAAAATATGAAACGAAGGCGATAAAATGAAGAGTACCTATATCTTTTGCTCGCTGGATGAGACCTCGGGTCTTCCGATATATGCAACAACAGTCGGCTACTGGGAGCATCAGCCGGAAACGGAACGCTCAAACGGATTTCCAGATTATCAATTTCATCAAGTGTTAGAGGGATGGGGAGAGCTTAGATTAAACGGGGAAGTACATCGAGTAGGACCGGGCGATTGTTTCTTCCTGTTTCCCAATAAGGTGCATTCCTACAGACCGGTTAGTCAACAATGGAAGTTGTCATGGGTATCCTTTAATGGCCGTGAAGCGGGGCAAATGATGCTGTTTGCCGGAATTGGTGAATCAGGAATCGGCAGATTAAGAGAGAATAAGCTGATCAAGCCTTTGGAGGAAATGCTAACGACAACGATAGACAATGAGCAGGAGGCCAGTCTGGAGCGGTCCAAGCTGCTCTATGCATTATTGATTGATTTGAAGTATCAATTAATAACACCAACGGATCAAGAATTTGATCGGATTAAGCCTGTTTTGCAATATATCGAGAATAATTTACAAAGACCAATTACATTAACGGAGCTAGCGGATATCGTAGCTGTAACTCCTCAATATTTATGCCGGATTTTCCAACTAACGATGAATATCAGACCAATCGAATATATGAATCAACAACGTATTCAGCGCAGCAAGCAGCTTATGTTTCAATATCCGAAGATGAAAATGTATGAGATAGCGGGGAAGGTTGGATTTGAAAGCTCCAGTTACTACGGCTATGTCTTCCGCAAGCTAAATGGCATGAACCCAGAAGCGTTTAAGAAGCTGCATGGTTTGTTGTAGTGAAGATAGGGGTACTACAAATGTTAGAACTAATGCGGAGCTGAGAACAAGCGTATAATCCTGAATTAGAAGTTGGAGTTCAGGAGGGATTTGATGAGTGACAAGAAAATAATCGCCGGAGTAGTAGTTATCGTAGCTATATTGTGGTTCTTGGGTAGTTTAATTACCAACCCTTGAGAAAGAAGAGATGGACGACGAACTGGAATCGAAGACGCGATGCAAAAAAATTTGCAGGCGTTTTGATTTGGGAACAGATGTAAGAGGAGTTTTCCTTTAATGTAGCGAATATATCAACCGACCCTGGTCCGAAGATGTGATTTGCAGAGAAGGAGACTATCGAACATGTTAGATCAAACAGCAGTCAGTCAACTAAAGGCAACACTTAGAAAAGGTATCGAAAACAACGAAGTAGCAGGCGCTAATTTCATGGTGATCAAGGACGGAAGAGAAATCTTCTATCACGAAGACGGATTATCCGATCTGGAAACGGGACGTCCCATTACAAGAGATTCCGTTTTCCGTCTATATTCCATGACGAAGCCGGTTACGGCCACTGCCGTTATAATTCTTGTAGAACGTGGGGAAATTGATCTATTTGATCCGGTAAGCCGTTATTTACCCGGTTTCAAGAACCAGCTGGCGGAGAAAGACGGCGAATTGGTGCCTGTAGAACGGGAAGTGAATATCCATGACCTGCTTGATATGACATGTGGATTGGTTTACGGTGGAGCAAATGCAGCTGGACAAGCAACAGAAGCATTGTTCAGAGAAATTGATGAACGTTTGCTTGGCGAGTCACCTGTAAGTACGGTGGAAGCAATGAACCGCCTGGGTGAATGCCCGCTTGCGTTCCAGCCGGGATCTTCCTGGGCATATGGAACTTCAGCTGATGTGCTAGGAGCGGTAGTAGAAGTTGTAAGTGGTAAACGGTTTGGCGAGTTTTTGCAGCAAGAATTGTTTGGACCTCTTGGTATGAAGGATACTGGCTTCTGGCTGCCTGAGGAGAAAAGTGAACGTCTCGTTAATACTTATGCAGACAATGGCGAAGGCGGCTTAAGTTTGTATACAGGTAATCACCTTGGCATTATTAATAAAATGGACCGTAATCCGGCGTTCGAATCAGGAGGAGCGGGACTCGTCTCTACGATTGATGATGCTGCCAAATTCACAACGATGCTTATAAACAAAGGAAATCTGAATGGTGTTCAAATTCTGCGGCCAAGAACGGTCGAGTATTTGACTTCAGGGACGTTGAATGCCCGTCAGCAGCCGGCTTTTGAATCGTGGCATACAATGGCAGGACATAGCTACGGCAATCTGATGCGTATTGTAACGGATACGAAGACGACAGGAATTCTATCAAGTCAAGGAGAGTATGGCTGGGATGGCTGGCTTGGCGCTTACTTCGGTAATTTCCCTCAAGAAGGAATGACTATTCTGTTTATGATTCAGAAAAAAGATGCGGGTACAACCTCGCTTACTCGGAAGCTTCGTAATATTGTACTGAGTTCATTGTAAAAGTTATTAATTGATTATCCCTGCTGTGCATGAAATAGGGGTGAGAATGGAGCAGTGAGGGACATTCCCTTCACTGCTCTTTTTATTTCGTCAAATTTCTGCATTTTTTTCATGAGTAATTAACTAAAGTTAATTGGCGGTTAACTGCATCTTTGCTAAGCTTGTCCTGCTCATTCAGTTAGAGGAGGATGAAGATATTGCTTCATAAAATAAGTTACGGCCTATTATTGGCCGCAATCGCTTTTGTATTCTGGCCTGCGGGAGGGGAAAAGACGGCTTTTGCCGCTGTTTCGATGGAAACATGGTCCAACCTTCCCGAGCCGATTCCAGGGGCTTCGGCGAGCGCAGTACTCTCGGGGAAAAGTATTCTAGTGACCGGGGGTCAAAACGGTTCGAATGCTATGTCCAAGAAATCGTATGTGTTCGACACAACTACCCAAACCTGGAGTTCTAATGCTCCTTCTTTGCCAGCGGCATATCATAAACAATCGATGCTGCAGGACGGTAGAGTATTCGTTACCGGAGGAAATGCATTTGAGAGCAGAACGGGGTATGTTTATAACAACCTGGCCCGTATTTACAATCCCCAGACGAATGCATGGACGAACGCCGCGAACGTCCCTCACACTGTGCTCGGGCAAGCGCAGAGTACACTGGCGGATGGCCGGGTTATGATTGTGGGGGGATCAAATGAAATTTATTCTCCTTCGAGCAGCACCTCTTACAACAATTCGTATATATACGATCCGTCGACAAATCATTGGGACGAAGTTGCTCCTTTGCCCATTGTTGTATATGAAGCGGCTCAAAGCACCTTGAAGGACGGCCGGGTGTTGTTAACCGGTGGCTTAAGCAGTTATGTATATTCCTTTTCGTCGTATATATATGATCCCGTAGCTAACACGTGGACGAAAACAGCCTCAATGCCATATGCCTATGAGGATATATTTTTCAGACATTCGCAAGTAACGCTTGAGAACGGGAAAGTGCTGGTCATGGGCAATTACAATTTTTATATTTATGATCCTGTGACGAACACCTGGACGAAGGATAGTGAAAACAGTGATCATTTAATTGATGCCAGCCTAATTTCAGTTGGTTCCGATGTGTATGTCGCGGGCGGATACAATTATTTGGACTATTCAACGAATACTCAGCTTTATAAACTGACCTTTGACTTTAATGCACCAACGGCGCCAACGATTACAGGTGTAGGCAGCGGATGGAGCGGAACCGATGTGGATGTGACGATTACGCCGGGAACAGATGCCGGAACGGGAGTGGACCGAACAGAGTACAGTCTCACTGGCGCGACGACCTTGCCGTGGACAACCTATTCTGTTGGGGAATCAATTCCTATCTCCCAATCGGGGCAGACAACCATAACCGCCCGAACAATAGATAAGGCAGGGAACGTCAGCACTACAGCTTCGGCTGCTATTAAGATTGATAAGACAGCGCCGTCTACGCCATCAGTCAATCTATCTACGAGCGGATGGGCCGCGAATAATGTGACTGCTACTCTGTCAGCGTCTAATGATCCTGGCGGCTCTGGTGTGAGTCGCAGAGAGTATAGTCTAACAGGCGCCACTACGCTAGGGTGGACTACCTATTCTGGTACTGTAACTTTAGCAGCAACAGGAGAAACGACTTTCCATGCACGAGATATTGATGAAGTGGGCAACGTCAGCGCTGAGGGAACTGCGGTCATTAAAATAGACAAATCACCGCCACTCGCTCCTAGTATTACACCATCATCAACGGCTTGGAATCAAACAGATGTCACGGTCACCATTGCTCCCGGTACGGACACAGGAGGCTCCGGCGTAAGCAGGACGGAATATAAGCTGTCTGGCGCTAAGACCTTGAACTGGACAACCTATTCCAGTTCGTTCGTTATTGGGGTTGACGGTCAGACGACCGTGGAGGCTAGAACAATTGATAATGCAGGTAATATTAGTACAACCAAAACAGTTACTGTGAAGCTGGATAAAACAGTGCCAACAGCACCAACTGTTACTCCTGCCACGGCAGCCTGGACGAATGCTGCTTCAGTCAAAGTAGCCGTTACTCCGGGGACAGATGGCGGTTCAGGAGTCAGTAGGACCGAGTATAGTTTAAGTGGTGCAACAACACTTAGCTGGACGACATACACAGGACAAGTGACGGTTAGCGCAGAAGGACAGACTACGCTCAGCGCCAGAACCGTAGACACGGCAGGTAACATTAGTGCAGTCTCGACTGGCATTGTTAAAATCGACCGTACTACTCCTGGGGTGCCAGACATCAAGGAGTCTACCATAGCATGGACGGCAGCTGATGCTACATTCACATTGGCACCAGGGACCGATACTGGTTCTGGAGCAGCCCGTACGGAGTACATGCTGAGCGGAGGAACAACGCTTAGCTGGACTACTTATACGGGAGCTGTGACAATTACGGCCGAAGGCCAGACAACCATTAACGCCAGAACCGTTGATCAGGCGGGCAACATAAGTGGTCCACGCTTAGGCGCGATATTAATCGACAAGACGAAACCAACTACACCAGTAATTACACCTTCTGCTACGGGTTGGAGTGTATCGGATGTGAGTGTATCGATCGTGTCCGGAACGGACAAGACCGGCTCTGGTGTGAGTAAAACCGAATACAAATTGTCTGGTGCGACAACGAAGGATTGGACAACATATACCGCAGCACTTTCTATCAGCGCTGAGGGTCAGACAATGGTGGAAGCAAGAACTATCGACAGAGCAGGCAACATAAGTACTATTGCGACAGTTACAGTGAAGCTCGATAAAACAAAACCAACTGCTCCAACCATAACACAAGATGCAACTGGTTGGACGAAAGCCTCTTCTGTTACAGCGACGATTACGGCAGGAACGGATAACAGTTCAGGTGTCAGCAGAACGGAATATAGCTTAAGTGGAGCAACAACGCTTGGTTGGACGACATACTCGGGCCAAGTATCTGTCAGCGCCGAGGGGCAGACAACGGTTAGCGTAAGAAGTGTGGATAATGCCGGTAATGTAGGTTCAGTGTCGACGAGCGTGATAAAAATTGACCGGACTGCTCCAACTATTCCTGCAATAAGCCCGGATGATGGAGGATGGTCGGCTGCTTCCATTTCCGTGACGCTGACTGCGGGAGAAGACAGCGCTTCGACGGTAGATCGCGTTGAATATAAGCTGTCCGGTGCAACGACACTTGATTGGACGGCTTACACAGGACCAATTAACGTCACCAAAGAAGGAATAACTACAGTATCTGCACGGACTATTGATAAGGCTGGAAATGTTAGTGCGGAGTCCGAGACAACTCAGTCTCTCGATCTATCAGCACCGGGAGCAGCGATATTAAGCTCGGACGCGCCGGATTGGACTTCGGAAGAAAGTGTGACCGTAACGGCTGAGGCAGGAACGGATAGTGGAGGATCAGGTGTCAATCGGATTGAATACAGCTTGTCTGGTGCTGTGATTTCAGCATGGAAGCCTTATACAGGGCCGATTCTCGTGACAGCCGAGGGGCAAACGGAAGTATCTGTTAGAACGATAGACAATGCTGGTAACTTGGGTACTGAATCTAAAAAGACAGTTAAAATCGATCAAACGGCACCATCCAAGCCGGATATCCAAGCTGATGCAACGGGATGGACGTCAGCTGATATCAAGGTTATAGTGACGCCTGGAATGGACGAGTTATCCGGAGCAAGCCGAACAGAATATCGTTTATCAGGTGCAGCAACGCTTGATTGGACGACTTATACGGGAACGATTACTGTAACAGCAGCGGGAGAGACATCGATTCTAGTACGAACGATGGATCAGGCAGGCAATGTTAGCGATACATCTGTCTTAAAAGTGTACATTGATAAAACAGCACCAACTGAGCCGCAAGTATTGGTAGAAAAGGAAAGCTGGATATCGGCTGTTAAGACTGTCTTCTCCATTACGGAAGGTATAGATCAAGGCGGCTCAGCAGTAGAACGGACAGAGTACAAGTTGTCTGGTGCAACATCGAAAGATTGGACGAATTATGCTGGAGCAGTTGACATCGAAGCGGAAGGCGTAACGACAATCAGCGCGAGAACAATCGATAAGGCTGGCAATGTTGGATCGGTAACAGAGGCTGTCGTCCGTATCGATAGATCATCGCCTACTATTCCATTTATTAAACCTGAGACAACAGATTGGACATCGGCTGAGTCTGTGAGAGTGACGATTACAGCAGGCGAGGACATTGGTGATTCTGGCATCGTGAGTACGGAATATCGAATCACGGGAGCGGACGCAAGAGATTGGACCGCTAATAACAGTGAGATTAGCATTACAGCAGAAGGCGTGTCGACTATTTACGCGAGATCCATTGACCAAGCCGGCAACGTTGGTCCCACTGCTGAGGTGATTGTGAGAATCGATCGTACTCCACCTTCATCGCCTGTCACGAAATCACCAGTGAATGGTGAAGTACTGGGGGATAACCTTCCAACAATAGCAGGTACAGCAGAAGAAAATTCGATTATTACAATTACGATTGATGGAGTGGTACTTCCGGCAGTTACAACAGGTAGTAATGGCCGCTGGTCTTATACTCCGGTTTCTCCATTGAAGGATGGCAACCATCAGGTTCGCGTGTCCGTGAAGGATGCTGTCGGCAATAGTGCAGCAGAGGAGGGCATATTTACTTTTACGGTTGATACCACGGCACCAGAAGCACCTGTTATCAAAGAACCGGTAAATGATGCCATTTCGGGAATCTCAAAGCCTGTGCTTAAAGGGCATGCTGAAGCGGGATCAAAGGTCACGCTATTTATGGGAGATTCACAGTTTAAGTCACTAACAGCTGATGAGGATGGAAACTGGTCATACACGATAGTAACGCCACTGGAAGACGGTGTATATGTGTTAAAAGCTAGAGCTGCAGATGCGGTCGGTAATGTGGGTCCTGAATCCGGGCTTGTCTCGTGGACGGTAGATACGAAAGCGCCTGCGGCGCCGATCGTAATAGTACCGGTTAACGGGGATGTTACGAATGAGGATAAGTTAACCATTTCCGGGACCGCCGAAGCCGGTTCCGTAGTCACTATTAAGATCGATAACAAGAAAATGGCTGAGAAAAAAGCAAGCAACCTGGGTGCGTGGTCGTTCACACTTACTGAAGCACTTGGTGATGGTAAGCATATTATTACTGCGGAAGCCGCGGACTCAGCCGGTAATATCGGTCCATCTTCTGAAACGGTTGAAATCACGATCGATACTGAAGCACCAGAGCTGGCCATGATTTCAGCTCCAACTGAGGGAGAGCAATTGAATAAAACGAAACCACAGCTGAGCGGATCTGCTGAAGCTGGTGCGTGGATTCATCTGACGCTCGATGGTACTACAGTTGATCCCTTCAAAGTCGGAGATGGCGGCATTTGGTCCTACTCCCCATCTGTAGGATTAAGTGAAGGCATTCATCGAGTCAAAATTAAAGTTGTAGATGAGGCTGGCAATGTGAAAGAGGATGCTGTGGAACTCTGTTTTGTGATTGATACGACAGCACCAGCAATCCCGGTTATTACTCTGCCAACAGACGGATCGCAAACCAATGTTACAAAGCCAATAATTATTGGAACAGCGGAAAAACAGTCTAAGGTAAGTATCGTACTGGATGGTGAGGCTGTTGTAGTAGAAGCTGATGAGGATGGTGACTGGCAATATACAGCGATTGCAGATCTTGCAATTGGAAGACATGTCATACAGGTTCAATCTGAGGATAACGCTGGCAATGAAAGCGGTCTGTCGTCTGAACATGATTTCGAGATTGTCTCCAATAATGCTGAGCTCAGTAAACTTACGCTAAGTGGCGTCAAACTAAACGAGTTATTTCAAAGTACACTGCTTGATTATACGGCAAGAGTGAATTACTCGGTATCGAGCACCGAGATTACGGCAGTCCCAAGTGATTCAAATGCAACTGTAGAAATTTTACTTGAGGAGGGCCAACCAACTGACAAGCCAGTCAAGCCAGTCAAGCTAAAGGTTGGAGAACAAACGGTAACCATTTGTGTAACTGCTCAGGATGGGACTACCATCCGGACTTATACAGTGGCGATTTCAAGAAATCAGTATGTCGCGCCGAAGCCAGAAGAGCCGGAAATACCGGAAACTCCTGAGCCGGTCAAACTGATTTCCTGTAAACCAGATGGAGATAACAATATTAAATTTAAGGATATGGCAGGGCATTGGGCCAATCAAGCTGTGCAAAATGCATACGGATGTGGTGTAGTGAAAGGCTTTATTGACGGCACGTTCCATCCGGACGCGCAAGTAACACGCGCAGAATTTGTTACGATGCTCATGAACACAGTGCTTGATAGCTCGGAGCCAGCTGGAAGCGGGGAAGGCTTCTCCGATAATGGTAATATTCCAGCTTGGGCAGCAAATGCTGTTGCAGAAGCCCAAGGATATGGCTTCGTTAACGGCTTCTCAGATGGCTCATTCCGGCCTAATGAGCAGGTAACTCGTGCTGAACTGGTTACGATGCTGGCCAAAGCAGCTGGGATTAAGCCGCTGGAGGCAGATCAAGTCACGGGTATGTTCGCTGATGCGGATGCTATTCCAGCTTGGGCTGCCGGCTACGTGGCGGCGTTGCAAGAGAAAGGTCTCCTGCAAGGAAGAGGCGACGGCAAATTTGAGCCGACAGGACATGCAACAAGAGCAGAAGCAGCCGTGTTGCTGCTGCGGATCATCGAATTCAGGCAGAACTGACGAAATAGTGGTGCAGGGGCTAAACCTTCACCACTATTTTTTTGCTGATTAGTTAGAATTTCAAACCGATCGATTTTGAGTAAATAGAGTGATGTAGATTCGTTAACCTTGACGTATATAGTTCTCAGCACAAAACAGGGGATGTTTCCAAAGTCAAAAATGGCTAAGGAGACATCTTCATTTTTTTGTTTTATATCCTCCCTAAATCTCTGCAAAAAATGTCGAAGTTTCTGTCTGAATTTCAGTATAATAGAGGTACTAGAACCGACTTGAAGGAGATCGTATGTTATTCTCTGAACCTATCCTATTAAAGACAAAGATCAGGCTTCCTGTTGTAAAAGAAAATTTGGTCCATCGTGAGAGACTGCTTGGGTCGCTGGAGCACGGCATGAAGGGACGTTTGATTACGATTTGCGCTCCCGCAGGTTCCGGCAAATCAACGTTAATTGCACAGTGGGCACATCTTGCAAATATACGAACCGCGTGGGTATCGCTTGACGAAAGAGATAACGATCCCGTCCGATTCTGGCGTTATGTTGTAAATGCCTACATCGAATCGGGGCCGCCATCCTTGGTTGAATCGCTTTCCGTTGTTGCTGCTCTAGTGGCAGGAACAACGCTTAACGCGGTTATTGACACTTTATTAAATGAGCTTACAGCTGTGCAAGAGCCGATTACTCTTGTGCTGGATGACTATCATCATCTTCAGCTTGAAGATATACATAGCAGCTTAACTTACTTTATCGAGTACTTGCCGGTTCATCATCGGATTATTATTGCAAGTCGTGGAGAAATCTCCTTCGACGCAGCCAAATGGCTGGCAAGAGGAGAGCGGACTGATATCGGCATGCAGCAGCTGCAATTTACGCAAGAAGAGACACATCAATTCTGTAAAGTAGCGGGAATTGTACTTGAGCAAAGGCATGCAAATAAGCTGTTTGAAAAGACAGAAGGATGGATAGTTGGCCTTCAACTGGCCTCGATCTCGCTTCAAGCACAGCAGGATATAGACCGCATAATCGTAGGCTTTGATGGCAGCAATGATAAGGTCTCCTCGTATCTGTTCCAGGAAGTGCTCGATAAGCTGCCGTCAGAGCTAACGGACTTTTTGCTGCAAACCTGTGTATTTGATCGAATGGATGCAGAAGTTTGCGACCAAGCCTTTGGCCGTTCTGACAGCAGGGACATGCTGGAGAGGCTGCGTGCTTTGAATTTATTCGTGATTCGGCTTGATGACCGTAATGGTTGGGTGCGATATCATTCTTTGTTTGCCGAATTTCTTAGGAACCGTCTGCGTTCACGAAGCCGCAAGCTATGGCTGGACTATCATCATGCGGCAAGCTTGGCTTTTGTTGAACGAGGAATGCTGGATAAAGCGATTGATCATGCCATCACAAGTGAAAGATACAACTTAGCAGCAGAGAGGCTGGAGGCGTATATTTCGGATGCACTTAAGCAAGGAGAGCTTGCTTCTTTGCTTGAACGTATTCAATTAGTTGCCGCTCATGTTCCGTTAACAGCGAGATTATTGATGTATCAGGCTTTTGCGTTTATGTTGATGGGGCAAATGCATTTTTCCGCAGAAACCGTTGAGAAGCTGGAACTGAAATATGAGCAATCAGAGCTCGCTGAAGAGCTTGAGCCGCTCAAAGGTGGAATGCTGTTCCTTCAATCGAACCTGCTCTTTTATACCGGCCGTTACGAGCAGTGGGATTCGTTTGTTGGATATCGTCTTCATGGAGTGCTGCCGGAGGATCCCATCTTCTATAATTTTAACTACAATATGATTGAGCCACTTGTAAGACGAACCGCCTTTGGTTTAAAAGGAGTCCTATCTGCAGACACAGAGAGAATTGGGCAGCGTTTTGTATCCGTGCTGGAACGGCATGGCTGGGGTCATTCCCTAATCAATCTGTACGTTGTACAAGCGTTATGCGAAGGTTATTACGAATGGAACAGACTAAGTGATAGTCTACAATTAGTTAGGAAAATAGAGCAGTCCGATCGTGCTAGACAAACAGCAGGCTTGTTTGTGCCAAACCGGATTACGCTTGCGCGCATACATGCTGCTTCAGGACAATTTCTGCAGGCTCATGAAGCAATCGACGAGGCCGTTCAGTTGGCTGAGCAACTAGGAGAATACCATTGGCTCTATCCACTTCGGGCGAATCGTGCTCATCTCTATCTGAAAGAAGATAATTTGGCCGAAGCAAAAGCCGAGATTTCACAGCTTCGTCTATCCAACAGGATCCAACCGGCCTCAAACCGTTGGTCCGAATATACGGTATATGCACGGATTCTGACCGCTCAAGGTAAAATGGGGGAAGCCATGCGGCAGCTTGACTGGATCAAGGCAGGTACTGAGCAGGAGCATTGTTTTCTCGTTCTGGCGGAGATCAGCATCGTGCAAGCCCTTGCAGAATTTCAACGAGGCAATCGTGGGGCAGCGATTCAGCAATTACATGAAGCGCTGGTTATTGGCGAGTCAAACGGCTATATTCGAAGCTTTGTTGATGAAGGGCCGCTGATGAAAAAACTGCTGCTATCCTATGTGGAGCAGCGTCATCGCGATTCCGGACACGACATCTTGCAAGGCGTTACGCTTGATTATTTAGCCAAGCTGCTAGACTGCTTCCCTGAACAAGAGATATCTGCTCCTCAAGCAATGACCCCTTTGGTTGAGACCTTGACCGAGCAGGAGAGTTATATTTTACAATTGCTTGCACAAGGTGCTCCTAATCGGCAAATTGCCGCTAAGCTGGCTTTGACCGAGGGTACCGTTAAAGTGTATTTATCCCGGGTCTACGCGAAGCTTGGGGTTTCATCAAGGACTCAGGCATTAGCTGCGGCGCGTCAACTAAATTGGATGGATTAAGTGAGTGGAGGTTAGGCGATGAACAACGAGACTGGAACGTTTGGATTTCGCTTCACAACACCTGACCAATTAGCACTTTGCAATTTGTTTGCGCTCGGCAGGGATATTATAAACGATCCGCTATACCGTTGGGACGGATTAACCCGGACAGATGGTCCGCTGCTATTGTTCCAATATACATTGGATGGAGAAGGAATCTTTGAGACGGACAAAGAGACTTATCGCATTAAGGCGGGACAAGCCTTTATGACCGAAATTCCAGGGAATCACCGTTATTATTTTCCGAAAGGCGGGTCTCATTGGGCCTTTGTGTATGTGCTTATTCGACCGTCCTTAATTCTGCCAAACTGGGAGGAAGCGAAGAAGCATCTCGGGGAGACACCCACTTTACCGCCTTCGAGCAGACCGATCCGCTTACTGCAAAGAATGTGGGAAGAAGCGCAGGCAGGGCGGATTAAAGAGCTTTATTCGGCATCTTCTTATGTTTATCAATTCATCTCTGAGCTTTGCCGGTTTGCGCTCACATCAGAGGATGACCGTAACGAATGGCCGCAGAAGGTGAATGAAGCGGTAGAATATATGGATACTCACTACGAGAATATGATTAGTCTCGATCAATTAGCCGATAAGCTGGACCTGTCCAAATATCATCTGCTGCGAGTATTTTCGAAGACCGTTGGCATGTCGCCTAACCATTATTTGAATCAGGTTCGGATTAAGGCAGCCATGCGTTTACTGCGTGAGACGGAATGGAGTATAGAGCGGATTGCAGAACAGGTTGGTTATTCCGGCGGGAGTTATTTTATTAAATGGTTTCGGAAGATCGCAGGGGAGACTCCAGGGAATTTCCGTATTGGCGTCAATTATAATCATGTCTACTTAGATTAGAAAATTAAGCTTAATAAACCGCAATATATTACTATGATTGATGCTAGATTACTGTTGAAACCTGATTCTTCTTGGACGTAATATAGAAGTATAAGAGCAATTCATTTCTATTACGTATACAGGAGGATTTCATCTATATGAATCATCATACTTTTGCACAGACACCACCGATGGGTTGGAATAGTTGGGATTGTTACGGAGCAACCGTAAGGGAAGAGGAAGTTCGCGGCAATGCTGACTATATGGCGGACAATCTTAAAGCCTTTGGATGGGAATATGTTGTTGTTGATATCCAATGGTATGAGCCAGGAGCAGTATCGGATTTGTACCGTCCTTTCGTTAGACTGGAAATGGATAATTACTCACGGCTTATTCCAGCTGTAAATCGATTCCCGTCTTCGGAAGGTGGACAAGGCTTCAAGCCCCTATCGGATTATGTACATAGCCTTGGATTAAAGTTTGGCATTCATATTATGCGTGGTATCCCACGACAGGCTGTTCATGATAATACACCAATTAAAGGTACAAATATGACAGCTCGCGATATCGCCCATACCTGCTCCTTCTGCGGATGGAATACGGATATGTATGGTGTAGATGCATCCAAAGAAGGCGCGCAAGAGTATTATAATTCGCTCTTCGAGATGTACGCGGAGTGGGGCGTTGACTATATCAAAGTGGATGACATTGCCGATTCCTGGCTGCATGGCGGGGCACATCTTGGAGAAATCGAACTGATTCGTAAAGCAATTGATCATGTTGGACGTCCTATTGTCCTTAGCCTCTCGCCAGGTCCAGCACCAGTGAAGCATGCTGATTTCCTGGAAGACAATGCGAATTTATGGCGGATGACTGATGATTTCTGGGATCGTTGGCCGCTTCTTCTGGACATGTTCGATCGCTGCAAAACGTGGGAGGGCCGTCCCAAGCCAGGCAATTGGCCGGACTGCGATATGCTCCCGCTTGGACGAATTGGTGTTCGATGCTCGCATCCTGACCGGATGACGAACTTTACGCGTGATGAGCAGCTGACCATGATGACTCTTTGGTCGATATTCCGTTCTCCTCTTATGATGGGCGGCGAGATGCGTGATAATGATGAGTGGACGTTATCGCTGTTAACGAATAAAGATGTTCTGCATCTGCATCGCAACAGCTTTGGGGCACATCAAGTAATGCGGGCTGGAGACCGTGTTGTTTGGGCGGCTGAAGGTATTGATGGCGAACGATATGCGGCTTTGTTCAATACAGGTGAAGAAGCGGCGGAAGTTTCTGTGGCCTTCAGTGACTTGGGTCTTAATGAAGCAGCGAGTGTGAAAAACTTGTGGAGTGGTGAAAATATCGGAATCGTATCCGGTACTTTATCGGCTAACATTCCAGCCCATGGAGCGGCATTGTATAGACTTACAAAAGATTAAGTAAAACGGCGGGATCCCTCGGGAACCCGCCGTTTTCTTATTATTCCAGATGTGCTTTGTTAACTTCCTTTATACCAGTATCGATAAACGAATCAACCTGCTCCCCATTGCTCGCTTGGAGCAAGGTTTCAAGAATCATTTTGCCCCAATCCGCTTCGTTCTGCGAAATAACAGCAGCAAGCTGGCCGTTGATTAAAGCATCATTAGCGGTTGTGGTGACTCCCATCGATATAGCCAGTCGATTTAACCCTTTGGCTTTCCAAATAAGCGTAGAAGCGGATGCAGAAATATAATCAAGTCCCACCATTGCATCGAACTGAGGATGAGCGTCAATCATACTCTCGATATCATTCATCGCTTGATCTTCACTGCCTTTGTTATGATGGACCTCAAGAACATCAATGGAAGATTCATGGTTCAGATAATCTAAGAAGCCTTGTAGACGTTGTTTCATCCCCAGCATTTCCTCCATGCCATTCTCTACGATAATCATCCCTTTGTTGCCAAGCAGGTGACTGATGGTCATCGCACTTTGCCTGCCTGTCAGAAAGTTATCCGCCCCAATATAAGCAGTTCGATGACTGTCTGGAGCATCCGATTCAAAGGTAACAACGGGTATTCCTGCAGCCAATGCTTTATTAATAACCGGAGTTAAGGCTTCAGAATCTACAGGCGAGATCGCGATCCCATCGATCTCCTGTTTGATCATGGATTCCATAATGCGGATCTGTTGTTCCGTATTTGCTTCATCCGGGGCATTTACGATAAGTGCCACATTATTGTTATCTGCTGTCTCGCTTGCTGTAAGGGTAATCATTTCATAAGTCGGATAGGTCATGGGATAAATAATGCCAAAGGTTTTTGTTTTGGAATGGCTGGCATTAGAAGGAGAAGGTGAGTTCTCAGCTTGAGATTGCAGGCGATCATCACTCCCGCCGCTGAAACAACCACTTAATACAGCGATCATGATAGCAGCGAGGCTAATCATAGTCAGCTTGCGGTTACGAATCATGCCGTTTCATCCTTTTCTAATTCCTGCAGCCTGCCTTTGCGATCATCGGCTCCTTGATTCCGGTATTCTTTTGGGGTCATGCCCGTCATTTTTTTAAATAGATTGGAGAAATAATGTGGATCATTGTAGCCGACTTCGAATGCAATCTCAAAAGATTTGCTGCGAGTTGTCTTGAGCAGCTCCATTGCTTTGCTAATTCTGATCTGTGTTAAATATTCGGTAAGCGTCTGTCCAGTTTCCTGACTGAATACTTTACTTAGATGGCTAGGGCTGATCCGGACATGATTGGCTATGACCTTCAAGGATAACTGTTCATTGTTATAATGACTCATGACGTACTCTTTAACCTGATTGATGACATCCCCATATTTATCGGATGATTCTGCCCGCCATTGCCACAGCTCCTGATACAGATTACAAAGGTATTCGCAGCAATCTTCCCAGGCAACAATTTTCTTAATCTCCTGCTGCAGACAGCCTATACTGCCGCTAGGATCTACTCCCGTTCGGAATGACTGCTTGGCAACACGATACGCTTCTAAGGTAAGATCATTTAACAGGTAGAAGCCGTAAGGGGAGGCCTTCCAATTCAATTGCTTTAATTCCACCGCGAATTCACGGACGAATGAATCTCTTTGGGCAGGAACACCAATCTTCAGAAACTCAAGAAACATATGGCGGTCGAGTACAATATCGACGGATACATGGAACTCGCTTAATGTTGCTTTGTTGAGCTCCGTTAATCGGTTAATATATTTATCCTCCTCAGCTTCTAGATAGGAGAAATGAATACCTTGAATACGTTCCTGCAAGCTGCCGATACCAGTGTAAATCTCAACACCAAATTGGTTTTCGAGCTCTGTACGGATCTTGCCGCTGACAGCTTTTAGTTCGCTCGCAATGTCATCTGCCGTATTGCCCTTCAAGATACAGACGAGCTCCGTTCGGCTGCGGAAGAAGGATAAACATTCAACCAGCGGTGCCAACTGTCGTTCAAGTTCATTTCGTATGCTTGTAATCGTCATGGAATCCGCCGAATCTTTACACCTAATATCCAGAATCGCCACTGAATAGAAGCGGGAAGACAATGAAACGTTCAGCTCCTTGGCAGATTCAATGGCCTCCAAAGTGCCAATTAATCCTCCGCATAAGTCGGCTAATAATCGTTCCTTTGTTATAGACTGACTCTTTTGCCGTTTCTGCTCCTCGTCAATTTTGGCGCTTACCTTCTGAAGGATCTGAATGAGCTCTGATGCGCTGATTGGTTTCAGGCAGTAGTCCTCAACGCCAAGCCGAATCGCATCTTGCGCATAACGAAATTCATCATGACCGCTCATTATGATTACTTTCATATTAGGCATCTGTTTACGAACAATTGCGGTTAATTCCAGTCCGTCCATAAAAGGCATCTTGATATCGGTAATGAGAATATCCGGTTGATATTCCTCAATCAGAGGCAGGGCAACTTCTCCATCAGAGGCATCACCGCAATAGATGAATCCTTCCTTCGTCCAGTCCACACAATTCCGGATATTTTCCCGGATCAAAATCTCATCATCAACGATCATCACTTTTTTCATCGTTATGACCATCCTTATTTTTTTGGAATGCGAATCGATATTTTACTGCCTTCTTTATGAATACTTTCCATTTCAATGCCGTAAGGCAGGCCGAAATATAATCGTATACGATGATGGACATTTAGCAGACCAAATCCGCCTTCATCGTCGTCCTGCTTGGGAGTAAGAGAATCAATCGGCATCTCCAGTTCCTCCTGCAGCTGTGCGAGCCTCTCTGGAGTCATCCCGATCCCATTGTCTTCAATGGTCAGAATAATATCCCGATCCTGGGCGTAACCAACAATCCGAATCAAGCCTTGGCCGCGTTTGTTTTTGATGCCGTGGTAGATCGCATTCTCAATCAACGGCTGCAGGGTCATTTTCATAATCGGATAAACTTGCAGCTCAGGATCAACGTCCATCTCATATTGCAAAATATCATGATATCTCATTTGCTGAATGACCAAATAATTATGTGCATGCTCGAGTTCCGTCTTAATCGATACCCAATCACGGCCTTTGTTCAAACTAAGACGGAAGAACCGAGATAAAGCTTTAACCAACTTGATAACGCTTTCTTTTTTCTCCGCTTCAGCCATCCAAATAATCGAATCTAAGGTGTTATACAAAAAATGAGGGTTAATTTGAGCTTGGAGGGTTCGAAGCTCAGCCATCTGCTTTTGTTCCTGTTCACGCCTGTTTTTGTCGATTAAGCTCTTAATCTCTTCAATCATAATATTAAAGCTGTTACCAAGATCGGCAATCTCATCGGTCCCTGTTGGTGTAACCTTCGCATCGAGGTAGCCATTAGCAGCCTTCCGCATCTTGTTCATCAGAATCTGAATCGGTAAGGTAAGTCGGTTAGTCAGGAAGAAGTAAAGTGTCAGAGCAAAGATTGCACTAAGCACTACACTTACGATAATAAGCTGGCGGATCCCATTGGCTTCCGCAATAATCTCCTGAAACGGAACGACACCAACAATTTTCCATCCAGTGATCTCAGAAGTGCTGTAGACAATAAATTGAGGCTTTGATTTGGTTGACAGAACAAAGCTGTCATTCTGCGCGGTCATGGGCTCCTCTGCAATTTGTTCCAGGATAGTGCGAGAAGCACTGGAAGATTGGGGTTGGAAGACTGTCTCGCCATAATGATCATTAATATAGAAGAAGCCTGTTTTGCCAATAACGGTATTCGCTAGAAAATCATCAATCATGGCTTCATTCAGATCAATGATGATAAAGCCAATGACTTCATGAGTGATACGCTGCTTGACTGCAGCAATAATGGATAGAGCATTCTGACCTGGATAAGTAAAGCCGTCCAATCGATTAAGGTCGGAGTAAGCAGATTCCGGAATTCTTAATATGGCATCGGGATATTGGGTTAAATATTGAAAGTACGGATTCCGAAGCGGGTTACGGTCAAGCTGAAATACACCTTTCCGTTCACTGATGCCTTTGCCATAGAAGTTCACCATCGATATATTGAGGACCTTGTCATACTTGTAGGTTTCACGGTAGAACTTGAAGGTCTGAAGAATTGATTTGGCATCCTCATACGTTTCAGATTGGGAGTACAGAAACTGGAGCACCTGCGGGTTTTTCCCCATTTCCAATATTCTCTCGGTATCCCCAAATAAATTGTCCATATTGCGGGCTAGTTGGTCAGCAACCAACTGGGTTGATGCTTTACTATGATCGGATACGGTGTTGTAGGATTTCTGATAGGAGATAAGTCCAACCACAAGTAAGGGGACTGCGGTAAGAATAATAAACATGCTCAACAATTTGGCCCTAAGGCTTGAAGTGATCCACTTGATGAGCTTCATGAGTTGTTCCTCTCCATATAGATGATGAGATTGTTCCTCCACTTAACAATTTATAAATTTTTTTCATTATAGCATGTTTCTGTACGAATTTAAGAGATTCACGGAATAGTACACCTTTCGCGAAAAAAATTACACTTTACTCTCATGATGTACAAGCAGATGCCAAAAATTCTAAACCAAACTCGAAACGGACTCCATATTAGGTGAGTGAGGAGGCGGTCTATACTTAAGGCACGCCAAACATGGTGAACTAAAGGGAGGATTAACCAGATGAAAGTAAAGAAAAGATGGGGACTTGCAATCACACTCGCTGTAATGGTATCTATTGTAACCGCTTGCGGTGGGAACAATGGCGGTAACAATGCGAACAACACGGCCAATGCAACGAATAAGCCGGCTGAGACAACAGCGGTGAAAGAAGAGACAAGCGGCGATACAACAAGTACTAAGAAGATTACACTTGGCTTCTCTCAAGTTGGTGCAGAGAGCGGCTGGCGTACTGCTAACACGATCTCGATCCAAGATTCCGCCAAAGAAGTTGGCTTCGATCTGAAGTTCTCTGATGCTCAGCAGAAGCAAGAGAATCAAATTAAAGCGATTCGTTCCTTTATCCAGCAAAAAGTGGATGCCATCGCATTCTCGCCGGTTGTTGAATCGGGCTGGGATACGGTATTGAAAGAAGCAAAGGATGCGGGAATCCCGGTTATCCTGACGGACCGTGCAGTAGATTCGGCGGATACTTCCCTGTACAAAACGTTTATCGGTTCTGACTTTATTGAAGAAGGCAAGAAAGCCGGCCAATGGCTGGTTGATCAATATAAAGATACACAAGAAGACGTGAATATCGTTGAGCTTCAAGGTACTACGGGTTCTGCTCCGGCGAATGACCGTAAAGCAGGCTTCCAGGAAATCATCGCTTCGAATCCGAAGCTGAAAGTCATTGCTTCCCAAACAGGCGACTTCACGCGTGCAAAAGGGAAAGAAGTTATGCAGGCGTTTCTGAAAGCACATAAAGATATCGATGTGCTCTATGCTCACAACGATGATATGGCTCTTGGTGCTATTCAAGCGATTGAAGCTGCTGGTCTTGTTCCAGGCAAAGACATCATTATTATCTCGGTTGATGCGGTGAAAGACGGTATGCAAGCTGCTGCTGACGGCAAAATCAACTTTATCGTAGAATGTAACCCGCTGCTCGGACCACAGCTGATGGAAGCGGTTCAAGCGGTAGTAGACGGTAAAGAGATTGATGCTCGTATTGTTACGAAAGAATCAACTTTCACATCAGAGCAGGCGAAAGAAGCTTTGCCATCACGTCAGTACTAATCGAGTAAAAGAAAGAAGCCACCTATCGGCCAGTTTCGTCGCTGGGTGGCTTTTTCTTCTGGAGAAGGAGAGGAATCCATGCTTGTACCAATATTAGAAATGGCAGGAATCACGAAGCGATTCCCAGGGGTAAAGGCATTATCTAACGTTGATTTCCGGTTGTTTCCCGGCGAAGTTCATGCCTTGATGGGCGAAAATGGAGCGGGTAAATCAACCCTGATAAAAGTGTTGACTGGTGTTTACTCCATTGATGAAGGCTCGGTTACGATCGAGGATCAGTCAGTTTCTATCTCGGGTCCACTTGAGGCGCAGAAGGCCGGGATTAGTACGGTTTATCAGGAAGTGAATCTGTGCCCCAATTTGACCGTAGCAGAAAATATTTTCATCGGAAGAGAGCCTTTGAAATTTGGCAAAATTCAGTGGAAGAAGATGAATAAAGACGCAGATCAGCTGCTTAAAGAGCGATTGAATCTGTCGATTGACGTGACATTGCCGCTTCATGCTTATTCGGTCGCGATCCAACAGCTGATCGCAATTGCTCGTGCATTAAGTATCTCTGCGAAAGTGCTTATTCTGGACGAACCAACCTCCAGTCTTGATCAGAACGAAGTCCAGCAGCTTTTTAGTATTATGCGGAAGTTAAAGAGTGAAGGACTCGCCATCTTGTTCGTTACCCATTTCCTCGATCAAGTCTATGAGATGTCCGATCGAATTACAGTGCTTCGTAATGGGGAATTGGAAGGGGAATATCTTGCTGCCGAGCTTCCGAAGATCGAGCTGGTACTGAAGATGATAGGCAAGGAGCTTAAGCTGCTGGAAGAACTGCCGAAGCTGTCTGAAGAATCTAAATCGAGCGTTGGAAACACGATGATTACCGCCTCTGAGCTTGGACGAAAAGGTGCAATTAAGCCATTTAATCTGGAGATTCGCAAAGGTGAAGTGGTGGGGTTAGCCGGTCTTCTGGGATCCGGACGAACAGAGATCGCAAGATTGCTCTTTGGTGTTGATCGGCCTGATGAAGGTAAGCTGGTTGTTGCCGAATCTGGAAGCACGGTGAAGTCACCAAGACAAGCGATTGATCAAGGAATTGCCTTTTGCTCAGAGAACCGTAAGACAGAAGGTATCATTGATGACCTGACCGTACGCGAAAATATTATTCTAGCCCTTCAAGCGACACGAGGATGGTCTAGACCCTTATCCCGCAAGAAGCAGGATGAGATTGCTGATCAATATATTAAAATGCTGAATATTAATCCGCCTAACCCTGAGCATTTAATCAAAAATTTAAGCGGAGGCAATCAGCAAAAGGTATTACTTGCCCGCTGGCTTTTAACAGAACCGGATTTGCTTATTCTTGATGAACCTACAAGAGGTATTGATATCGGGGCAAAGGCCGAAATTCAGAAGCTGGTCCTTTCCTTAGCGAAGCAGGGAATGTCTGTCTTGTTTATTTCATCTGAGATGGAAGAGGTAATCCGGGTGAGCGACCGTGTTGCCATCCTGCGTGACCGCACGAAAGTGAAAGAATTAGGCAGCGGCGAGATCAATCAACAGCAAATCATGCAAGCGATGGCAGGAGGATAATACTATGCGAGGCAAGCTGTATCAACATTATTTGTTCTGGCCGTTAGTTGTGCTGGGCACCTTACTAATATTTAATTTAATCTATTCTCCGGATTTCTTCTCGATTGTTGTCCGTCAGGGTAACTTGTATGGCAGTCTCATCGATATTCTTAATTTTGGAGCTCCTCTTATCCTTGTTTCTATTGGGATGACCCTTGTGATTGCAACTGGCGGTATCGATTTATCCGTTGGATCCATTGTCGCTATCTCAGGTGCGATGGCGTGTCTATCCATTAGTAAAGGGACCGATCAAAACTCGCTCCTTCTTGTTCTTGGTGCAGTTGGTGCGTCAATTGTTCTTTCGATCATCCTTGGAGTATGGAATGGTGTACTCGTTACGGTTACCCGAATTCAGCCGATTATTGCGACTCTTATTCTCATGGTTGCCGGACGCGGTATCGCACAATTGATTACTAGCGGACAAATTATTACGGTGTCCAACTCTAATTATGAATATATCGGCGCAGGATCGCTTGCTGCCTTGCCGTTTTCTATTTTTATCGTTGCGGCTGTATTACTTATCGCTTCCCTCTTGACGCGGCGAACTGCTCTTGGATTATTTATCGAATCGGTAGGCAGCAATTCCAATGCAAGCCGTCTGGCAGGGCTGCGTTCCAAGACAGTTATCCTGACCGTTTATATATTCTGCGGATTATGTGCTGGGATTGCGGGATTAATTCTAAGCTCGAATGTGTCCAGTGCAGATGGTAATAACGCCGGTCTATGGTATGAGCTTGATGCGATTCTGGCTGTTGTTATCGGCGGCACTTCGCTTAATGGCGGTCGATTCTATTTGATGGGAACGGTAGTTGGAGCGCTAATCATTCAGACACTAACGACAACCATCTATATGATTGGAGTTCCACCCGAAATTACGCTTGTTGTAAAAGCCTTTGTTGTCCTTGCCGTTTGTCTTATTCAATCCGAATCGTTCCGTAAGACGCTTATGACTCGCTGGAAGAAACGGAATTACCCTGCTGAACAGGAGGTTACCCGCCATGCTTAATCGAAAATTCGTTCCCATACTAGTGACATTTGGTTTGCTCGCAGCCATGTTCGCTGCAGGTTCCTTCCGTTACACTGGATTTTTCTCCGCGCAGGTGCTGTATAATCTGCTGATCGATAATTCCTTTCTTATTATTACAGCTGTAGGGATGACCTTTGTTATTATTTCCGGCGGCATAGACTTGTCGGTAGGCTCCGTTATTGCGCTGACAACGATGCTAAGTGCAAGCTTGGTCGAGCAGCAGGGCTGGTCGCCGGGTGTTGTTATTCCGCTGGTACTCATTATAGGAGCATTGTTTGGCACTGTACTGGGGGCTATCATTCATTATTTCAAGATTCAGCCGTTTATTGTTACTCTAGCTGGGATGTTCTTAGCACGCGGGATCTGTTATATCATCAGCATTAATACGATTACGGTAACGAATTCCTTCTTCACGAAAGTCGCTCAGACGAAAATCTCGCTACCTGGCGGCAGTTTTATCTCCATTAATGTTATTATCGCGCTTGTAGTTGTTCTAACAGCAATCTTCTTAGCGCATTATACGAGATTTGGACGTAACGTCTATGCGATCGGTGGAAGCGAACAATCGGCTTTGCTTATGGGCTTGCCGGTTGCTAGAACTAAAATTCTAGTGTACACGTTCAGCGGCTTCTGTTCGGCACTTGCTGGAGTAGTCTTCACCTTCTATATGCTGTCCGGTTATGGCCTGCATGCTATGGGACTTGAGTTGGATACAATCGCTGCCGTTGTTATTGGTGGAACACTCCTGACCGGTGGTGTTGGATATGTCGCAGGTACGTTCATCGGTGTATTGATACAAGGGGTTATCCAAACTATAATTAGTTTTGAAGGAACACTAAGCTCTTGGTGGACCAAAATCGTAATTGGTTTATTATTGTTTGTATTTATACTCTTCCAGAGACTATTAAGTGATCGACGGGTAACGCTAAAATCGTGACAATCTATTAGAAATAAAGGGGGCGGAGCATGAAGCAGCTTGTTTATCTAGTGCTAGGCATATTCTTACTATTCATGCTGCAAGGCTGCACTTCCGGCGGTGAAGCTCCAGCCCCCGTACAATCCATAGACAGCGAGGAGCCTCCGGCCATCAGTGATTGGCTCAAAACATCCGCCTCTAAGGTGAAGCAGGAAAAGCCTATTACGCTGGGGTTCTCTCAACTAGGAAGCGAGAGTGCATGGCGGCTGGCCAATACTGCATCCGTCCAGGATGCAGCAGCTGAATCTGGCATTCAATTGGTTATAAAAAATGCAGATCAGTCTCAAACGAAGCAATTCGAAGCGATCCGTTCTTTTATCCAGATGAAGGTTGATGTCATTGCAATCGCTCCGGTTGTTGAATCCGGCTGGGAAGACATCCTGAAGGAAATCAAACAAGCAGGTATTCCTGTAGTTATCCTTGACCGATCTGTTAATGTGAAGGATACCTCTCTCTTTGTGACAACGATCGGTTCGAACTTGTATGAAGAGGGAGTAAAAGCCGGGAAATATTTGATCGACCGGATGCGTAACCAGACTGGCCCAATCCGGATTGCCGAGCTGCAGGGAACCAAAGGCTCAACTCCTTCAATACAGAGGGGAGAGGGGTTTCGCAGTATTATTGCGGCTAGAGAAGATATGGTCATTACGCAAAGTGCCCCTGCAGACTTTACGGAAGAGAAGGGCAGGGAAGTTATGCGCAGCTTCCTGAACGTTCCTCAAGATGAGAGGCCGCAGGTGTTATTCGCCCATAATGATGATATGGCTCTTGGTGCAATTGAATCGATTGAGGAAGCAGGTCTTAAGCCGGGCATCGATATTGTTGTCATCTCCGTTGATGGTTCCAGGAAAGCACTTGAAGAGCTTGCAGCTGGTAAATTAAACGCTGTTGTAGAGTGTAATCCGCTCTTAGGTCCTCAGCTTATGCAGGCTGCTAAGGAAATTATGGCTGGCCGGACTCTTCCGAAACGTATGGTTCCACCGGAAGATATCTTTACTCAGGAGAGAGCTGCGGAAGTCGTAAGTCAGCGTAAATTTTAAAATAAAATGGTGAAGAAATCCGTGATACTAAGCGGATTTCTTCTTTTTTTATAGCAATATTGTCGTTTATAATAGATTGTAAACATATGGAATTTGAGGAGATGTGTAAAGAATGCAGGAAGAACTGGTTAAGGCAAATAAAATCGCTTGGGATACGAAAGCCTATCAAGCTTGGGTTCGGCATTATGGCACTCCTGAACAATTAGCAGAGACCTTAAAACAGACCGGCAGTCATCATTTGCGTTATTGGCTGAAATATATCGGAGATCCAGAAGGGAAACGGATTCTTAATCTGTTAGGCTCGCATGGGAGGAAAGCAATCTCACTAGCCATGCGTGGTGCAGAGGTTACCGTTGTTGATTTATCGGAAGAAAATCAGCGATATGCCCTTGATGTTGCAGCAGCAGTTGGGGTGGAACTGAAATATATTTGTTCTGATGTACTGAGCATTCCCGATGAAGATACTTTAGGCGAATATGATTACGTACTGATGGAATTCGGGATATTGCATTATTTCACGGATCTTGGGGACATCTTTGAAGTAGTCCGCCGTCGGTTACGTCCTCATGGCCGATTGCTGCTGACGGACTTCCATCCCTTCGCCAGAGCTTGGGCTAGTACATATAACTTGAATGAGCCAACCGGGAATTATTTTGATCATTCCGTTAGAGAAGGTGACGTAGCGTTCGCAAAGCTGTTGCCTGAGGAAGAACAGTCTGGACTCGGGAAGGTGCTGGGCCGTGGTTGGACGGTGGGGGACATTCTAAGCGCAATTGGTTCCGCGGGGCTAATGATACGAACCTTTGAAGAGATTCCAAGCCCATCGGATCCACGTTTTCCTGAGTTCTATACCTTAGTGGCGGATAAGCTGAATGTGACATTGGAGCCGCTTTATCCAAATAAAAGGGAGGAGGAGAGAGTCTAATGTCTAGTGATCAGCAGGCTGTACAGGTCGAGATTGTTACGCTAAGTGAGAAGCATTTTATTGGAGTAGCTGTAACAAATGCTTTCAAGCGAGTAGACCCTGAGGCTATTCAGAAAACTTTTCAAGTATTTCTGTCCAGGCTAGATGAGATTGAGGGAATGGTAGATTCAAAAGCCTATGTTTGCCCTCATTTCGCCAATGACTATCTGTTTACCTATATTTATTGCATGGAAGTGACCAGCATCGGCGAAGTTCCGGAAGGAATGATCGGTTTTTCAATGCCAAGCCAGCGTTATGCGAAAGTGCGATCTGCTGATCAAAATCCGTATGAGTTAATTCAGTCATCTCTGGAATCTATGAATCTTACTAACAATACTAGATCACTAGCTCTCGAAGTGTACCGCTTTGGTGAAGAGCAGAATATGAACAACGCGGATATTTATATTCCTATTTTGTAAGTTGGTAGATTTCAAGAAGGTTATTAGTTAGCGGATTTTCGAAAGTGTATGCAACATTTCTCCTACAAGAGCCGTAATCAATAATATAAGCAGCTCGGGACTATACATCAAAGGGGCGAGTAACATGCAATTATACTTTCGCGATAATTTTTGGAATGCCGGCTTAACGGAGATTCTGGATGAACAAGAAGGGAAAGTTGGACATCTTGATCTTAGAAGTTCATTTGGATCTGCAATTGATATTTATGGGCCAAATGACGAGCTGCTGTATAACGGGAGATTTCCTTTCTTTTCAGGCAAATGGGAAGTGAACGGAGCCGATGGGGAGCAAATAGGCATACTGAGAAGCAGGCTTACGTTCTTCTCTAAGAAGTACACCTATGAGACGATTGGACGGGGCAGCTACGAGATTATCTCTCCTGCATTTTCGAAGGAATATGAGATTATAGATGATTCTGAAAACGTTGTCGCCCAGTTTAAACAGATTAACGGGTGGTTATCGTCAGGTGCTTTTCTATTGGATAATCAATGTGAATTTCTCGACTCTTATGAGCTTGTAGCAGTCATTATTGGGATGCACGCCATACAGAAGGCTGCTAATAATGCGGGGAATTAGAACAAAAAAATGACGCTTGGACAATTTGTCTAGGCGTCATTCTATTTTGATATGACTACCTTCTCTTTATTTATGGTACATTGAAGTAGAAGTGTTAGCGATTACATTTACGGAGTGATGTGGATTGCAGAGGATTTCAGAAGAGGAAGCCATTTCGAGAGGCATAGAACCGAGACATGACAGGATGGATAATGGCGAGCGAAGGTACAGACTGAATTGTTCGACAGACGGCAGCTCCTATTGTCGAACCGAAGCTTCTGATGCAGGCGGCTGGCAAAATAGTCATTATCATCAATCCTCCTCTGAGCTCTATGTCGTTCAAGCAGGTTGGATGGTTTATGCAGAAATACATAATGGCCAATTGAAAATAACCGTTTTAAAAGAAGGCGAGAGCGTAATGATCACCCCGTACATTCATCACAACATTTATCTGTCTTCTAAATCGGTCATTCATACAATCAAATATGGCTCCCATATTGAACAGAATGATTGGTATTCTTCCCCGCAGTTGGATGAACAGACGAAGCTTCTTGATCCACGCGGGCTTGTAAGTACTTAGCTATCCACCGTTTGTAATATCCTTAGTCCTACCAATCGAGAGGGGCTAGACCAGAATGAGCAGAAATGTATTAAACGAGGAAGAGTTTTACCAGAAAGTGTACGGCGGCTGGATGGGGAAAAATATCGGGGGGACGTTAGGCGGCCCTGTTGAAGGTAAAATGGAGATTTTGGAGCTTGATTTTTATCCGGAGCTTAAAAATCTGCCATTGGCAAATGATGACCTCGACCTGCAATTAGTCGCGCTGCATGCCATTGAGCGACATGGCGCTCGAATGACGGCCAAAGAGCTAGGTCAGGAATGGCTGGAGCATGTGTTTTTCCCGTATGATGAATATGGGTATGCGCTGACCAATCTTCGCAGGGGACTTATTCCTCCGGTAGCAGGCTCGTTCAACAATCCGTTTGTAGACTGTATGGGCTCGCCAATCCGTTCGGAGCTGTGGGCGATGGTTGCTCCTTGTGCGCCTAATATTGCGGCCCATTATGCTTACCAGGATGCGATTCTGGATCACGCGGGTGGAGAAGGCGTTTATGGTGAAATGTTCTTCGCTGCAATTGAAAGCGCTGCCTTTGCTGAAAGTGACCGTGATACTCTGATTCAGATTGGACTAAGTTATATTCCTATTGACTGCCGTACGGCACTTGCTGTGAAGGATTTAATCAATTGGCATCGGGAAGGCAAGGATTGGCTGGAAGCTCGTGCCTTGGTTCTAGAGCATCATGGCAGCGATAACTTTACAGATGCTCCGCAAAATATCGCATTCACCATTCTAGGCTGGCTGTATGGAGAGGACTTTGGAGACGCCATATTGAAAGCAGTTAACTGCGGTTATGATACGGATTGCACAGCTGCTACGCTGGGAGCGATCTTAGGCATCATCGGCGGTGCTGATTCACTTCCGGCCAATTGGATTGAGCCCATTGGAGATAAAGTAGTCGTGAGTCCACCCATTAAAGGCTTTCCAGTTCCAGCAGATCTTGACGAGCTTACTCGACGTACAATTCGAGCAGCAAAAGAGGTATTGGCTGTATGGGATTCTCCAGTTGATATCCGTAGAGATCAGACGACTTCAATTGAACCAAGTTTGCTGAAGCCAACAGCCTCGACTTTGAAGGTACAGAGTCAGGATTTTAAAAAGAATCGTTGTATCGTGCCGCAGGGAACGATGGCCGAGCATGGCATTGAAGTAGAGATCCAATACCAAGACCAGTTACCTGTAATGGGCCCTCATGATAAACACCAGCTTCGTTTTCAATTAACGAATCGTACGGGTGAAAAATGGACAGGCCGATTATCGCTGAGCACACCTGAAGGCTGGACGAAGACTGAACAAAGTGCTTTTACGCTGCCTGCGGGAGAATCATTCCTATGGGAGACGCAGGCTACTTCAGATGCTGAGTTGCGACCATCCTATGAGCTTGCACTTGTGATTGAGCGTGATCATGACGGACATATTTGGAATACGGACAAGGTTATCTTCTCACTGGTGGCGAAGGCTTCTTGGAAGCTCTATTCACCTTTGTCCAATGATGGTGTTGATGTGAATATAGCAGGCAATCTCGTAGATTTTGAGAAGGTGTTAAACACGGAGGCTAAAGGAGTCTATCGTGCAGAAACGCTGCTATATTCTCCGGATGACCGCGAGATTCTACTCCTGGCTAGTACCACATCACCTGTTCGGGCTGTGCTTAATGGCGAGCAAATTATCAACGCACAGGAAGCAACGGTATTTATGCCGGCCTACCACCGGGCTCCTAAGTCGAAAGGTGCAGTCGTTCAATTGAAAAAAGGCGATAATCCACTCATTATCGAGATCGAGAAGACGGATGATCAGCTGCAATTGTATGTGCTGCCAGTTGCTTCCGAAGAAACAAGTACACCTGGTTCGCATTATTACCATACGGATATTTTGTTCAAATCAATTAATCAATAACATGGTGAGAAAAGCTTTCCCGAATGGTTGACCACTCGGGAATAGCTTTTTTTTGCCGATTAGGTATGAATGTCAAATAAATATCTGATTTTACATATAAATCCAAGGGTATTATTGGGGTGGAATCCATTGTACGATAACAACGGCACTTTAAGAAAGCGTTTTCATTTAATGTGCTAAATGAATCCAATTACAGAGGAGAAGGTGTAATGAGGAAAAAGGTTGTAGGGTTTATCGCTATTATCGCGCTAGTAATCAGTCTTGGTGGCAATGCGGTTATGGTTATGGCCTCGTCAGGCACAAAAACGCAAAGCTATGATTGGGGCAGAGTAGAAACGGTTGGAGGAGGCTTTATCCCCGGGATTATTTACAACCCATCCGAGAAAGACCTCGTCTACGTCAGAACGGACATGGGCGGCGCATACCGCTGGAACAAACAGACGAACTCCTGGAAGCAGCTGCTCGATTGGGTAGGATTTGATGAATGGAATATGGCTGGTGTAGAGAGTCTCGCGACTGACCCGGTAGATCCAAACCGAGTCTACATCGCTGCAGGCACATACTCGAATGATTTTACAGATCAGAACGGCGTCATGCTGCGCTCCACAGATAAAGGAGAGACTTGGAAAAAGACCGTACTGCCATTTAAATTCGGCGGCAACATGCCGGGTCGCTCGATGGGCGAACGTCTTGTGATTGATCCGAACAATAATAGCGTTCTGTACTTTGGAGCACGTAACGGTAACGGGTTATGGAGAAGCACCGATTATGGCGCCACCTGGCGTAAGGTGACAAGCTTCACAGCCGGGCAAAATGTAAAAGATTATTACGGCGGCCAAGTAGGGCCTGTATGGGTTGCATTTGATCCAAGTACAGGGAAGAAGGCGGATAAAAAGAATAAGAAAAATGCGCAAACGACTCAAACGATTTATGTTGGTGTAGCGGATACGGAGAAGAGCATCTATAAAAGTACGGACGGCGGGGTCACCTGGGCGCCAGTGGAAGGACAGCCTAATGAAGGCTTCGTCCCACATCATGGTGTATTAGCTTCAGATGGGAAGCTGTATATCACATACAACAGTGCGATTGGTCCTTATGATGGTGCAGCAGGGAATGGGACAAAAGCAGGCTCGGTCTGGAAGTACGATACGATAAGCGGGGAATGGACGAATATCAGTCCAGCTGTTATTGCTCCTGCAGATGCTAATGCGGTTCCGTCCTATCCATTTGGTGGACTAGCAGTAGATCCTTCTAACCCCAACACCATTATGGTTGCGACTATGAATATGTGGTGGCCGGATGAGCATATTTTCCGCAGCACAGATGGCGGTGCTACATGGACATCGTTGTGGACGATGGGCGAAGGATGGTCAAGAGTTAACAAATATGATCTGGATTATTCCAAAGCACCCTGGCTGGATTGGGGTAAAACGTTTAATCCTACGGATGTTGAGCAAAATCCCAAAATGGGCTGGATGATTGGTGATCTGGAGATAGATCCTTTTAACCCCGATCGCCTGCTCTATGGAACAGGAGCTACTCTGTTTGCTTCTGACAATCTGACGGCATTGGATCGCGATAACGGTGACAAGGTTAAACTCTCCGTTAACGCCCAAGGAATTGAGGAAACCGCAGTTCTTGGACTTATTAGTCCACCAGAAGGTGCTCATCTCATTAGCTCAATGGGTGATATTGGCGGATTCCGGCATGAGGATCTGGATACCGCACCAACGATGATTACGAATCCTTATATTGGCACCAGCACGGATCTGGATTATGCAGAGCTTAATCCAAAGCTGATCGTACGGGTAGGCAACGCGGAAAATAAAGATGCCCGCATGGGTGTTTCTATGGATAACGGTGTAACGTGGACGCCTGCTGCAAATGCATGGACGGATGCGGACGGCGATAAGACACAAGGCGGTACAGTTGCTGTTGGTGCAAACGGAAGTACAATCGTATGGGCACCAAAGAGTGCTTCTGCGGATATCAGCAGACCAGTAAGTTATTCAACGAATAACGGTCAAACATGGTCCTTTTCGGCAGGTATTCCGGAAGGTGCGATGGTATCATCTGATCGGGTGAATCCATCCAAGTTCTATGCATATGCGAATAGCGCGTTCTATGTCAGTACGGATGGCGGCGCGACATTCATGAAGTCGGCTAAAGCAGCTGGACTTCCTTCGAAAGTGAATAGTAAGTTCAAAGCGGTGCCAGGTGTTGAAGGTGATATTTGGCTAGTAGCCGCAAAAGACAACACGAATACAGAAAGCGCATATGGAGTATTCCATTCTACCGATTCGGGTGCAACCTTCACGAAGCTGAAAAATGTACAGGAAGCCGCGATGATCGGCTTTGGTAAAGCGGCTCCAGGTAAATCATACATGGCGATCTATATGAATGGCCGAATCAATGGAAAATTTGGCTTCTATCGTTCCGATGATGCTGGCCGCAGCTGGATCCGGATTAACGACGACCTGCATCAGTATGCAAATGCTACACAAGCCATAACAGGTGATCCACGTGAATTCGGTCGTGTGTATATTGGTACAAACGGCTTTGGCATTGTACGTGGGGATATTGCAGATGGCAAACATAAGCCTGAGCATGGAGATCCAAAAGGGAATTAATAGGTTCTAGTAACACCTGATGTGCAGATGCGCATCAGGTGTTTTGCTTAAATTGGTGTAATAAAGCTTAAAATAGCTTGAAAAAGCTTATTTTTGGGCTATTTTGTGAAATCGATTTCATTAATAGAAGGCGATGTGATAGACAGGGATGAAGTATTTAATGCTGTAAAACAGCACTTTAACTTATGAAAACGGTTAAATTTTATTTTAAAAGTTATTGAAATCGATTTCATTTGATGTTATTATCCATTTCAGGTAAGGAACTTATATGAATGAGGGGGCACAAGCATGGGGGAAAACATGTGGAAACGGATGGCCGCGCAGACATTGGTTGCAGGTCTTATCGTATCTAGCTTCACTGGCATAACGGTACCACAGGTATCGGCAGCCACAGATCCGGTAAATGTATGGATGACGACAGGGGATAAGAGCAATTTGCTTAGTCAGAAGCCGGATGTATCGTTTGATACGGATGGAGCACCGTCTGAGCTGACGATTGATGTAGATGAGAATACGACCTACCAGACGATTGATGGTTTTGGAGGCGCTCTCACAGATTCATCGGCCTATGTGATTTCGAAGATGGAGCCAACGGCTAAAGATCAATTGATGAAGAAGCTTTTCAGCCGTGAAGGTGACGGTGCAGGTTTTAGTTATTTGCGTCTGCCAATGGGTGCAAGCGATTTCGCAACGAGCAAGTATACATACGATGATATGCCTAAGGGCGAGACTGACCCTGAACTTCATAATTTCTCCATCGAGCATGATGAGGAATATATCATTCCACTTCTCCAGCAAGCGCTTGAGATTAACCCGGGTCTGAAAATCATGGGTACGCCTTGGACCGCACCGGGTTGGATGAAAACAACAGATGCGATGGAAAAAGGCAAGCTGCTGCGAGAGTATTACGGCGTATACGCGCAATATTTCGTTAAATTTATTGAGGATTATGAAAAAGCAGGTATTCCAATCGACGCTGTGACGATCCAAAATGAGCCGCAGTTTGAGCCAAGCGACTATTCCGGTATGCGCATGGAACCGGAAGATGAGGCTCTATTTGTAAAAGATTATTTAGGTCCTGCTTTTGAAGAAGCTGACATCGATACGAAAATCATTGTGTTTGACCATAACTGGTCTACTCCTCAATACCCGATTGACGTGCTGAATGATGAAGATGCAAATAAATATATCGCAGGTTCGGCCTTTCATGGATATGCCGGTTCTGTAGATGCACAATCGCTTGTGCATGATCAGCACCCAGACAAAGACATTTACTTCACCGAAAGCTCGGGCGGCGAATTCGCTTCTGATTTCGGCGGCAACATTGCTTGGGATTATCAGAATCTCATCATTGGTGCAACTCGCAACTGGGCGCGGACATCGCTCAAATGGAATATTGCACTGGATGAAAACAACGGTCCATTCGTAGGTGGCTGCTCGGATTGCCGAGGGATCGTGACAGTTGTTAACCATGAAGAAAATAACTTAGTAACCAGCTCAGATGTAACTTACAACGAAGAGTTTTACGCATTTGGTCAAGCAAGTAAATTCGTTCTGCCTGGCGCGAAGCGGATTCAATCGAATACGTTTGGAGCAGGAAGCATTGAAGATGCAGCGTTCTTGAACCCGGATGGTTCTAAGGTGCTTCTGGCACTAAACTCCTCCAAACAATCAAAAACCTTCAAAGTAAGATGGGGTGCGAAGAGCTTTTCTTATACACTTCCAGCAGGTGCTATAGCGTCCTATGTGTGGAGCGGGTCGCAGGTTGGAACGGTATCAATTAGTCCATATGCGGTTATGCAAGCAGAAGATTTCGTGGACAACATAGGTGTGACAACTGGTATTGCTGGAGATACTGGCGGCGGAAAATATGTTGGCTCGGCTGCCAACGGCAACTATATTGCTTTCGATAATGTGGAGTTCCAAAGCGGAACATCCAGCATCAAAGTAAGAGCGGCAGCTGAGGGTGATGCTAGTATTCAATTCCGTCTTGATAGTCCAACTGGCGCTTTGCTTGGAACAGCGGATCTTACCTCAACGGGTGGTGCACAGTCTTGGATTACTAAGGCTGTACAGTCAGAAGCCGTTAGCGGCAAGCATAAGCTGTATGTGGTGTTCTCCGGTAAAGTAAACTTGAACTGGTTCCAATTCTCCTTTGATTCCGTGCAGAGCAGCTTTAACTACTTAGCTCTAGGCGGCGGCTTCGAGGAAGGGAATACAGGCTGGAATGGCTGGAACCCGGAAGGACAGGGATATGCTCAGAACGTAGACAACAACAGTCCAAGAACAGGTACGATGAAGCTATCCCATTATCTTGGCGGTACTGAGTCGTACCAGCAAACGACATATCGTACGGTGAAGGTGCCAAACGGAACCTATAAAGCTTCTGTATGGTATCAAAAGGGCGGGGATACCAACGTTAGCCTGGAAGCGAAAAGATATGGTGGTCCTGATCTTAGTGTATCGGCAGGGACAACAGCATATGTAGGATCCTGGACACAGATCGTTATCCCAGTCATTGAGGTGACAGACGGACAAGTCGAAATCGGGATTCACTCCGCTAATAAAGGCGGCGAATGGGCATCTTTTGACGATGTGGAATTGATCCCGGTTATTACGAAAGCTTCTGTAGAAGAACAAGGTGACTATGCACCTGCAACTCCTCAGGATGTAACCGCAGACGTTCAAAACGGTCAAAATATCCAGCTTCAATGGACAAAAGCTGCTGATGCGATTGGTTACAAAATCTATCGTTCGGCAGTGAATTCCGACACAAAGAAAGACGGAGTTTACCCGGATTATCGTCTGATCGGATCAGCTGGTGACATAACAAGCTATGTGGATCAAGGGCTGTTAGGCAGCACTGCGTACTCGTACCGTGTATCTGCCTTCAACGCTTCTGGTGAATCGGCAGCTAGTGGATCTGTTACTGCGACAACTGCTGCAGGTAAGGACCCTGTGGTTCCGGCAGCACCAGTTGGTCTGAAAGCTGAACCTGGTATCCAACAAGTGAAGCTTACTTGGGAGCCTAATTTGGAGAACGATTTCTTTAAATACAACATTTATGTGAATGGCTTCAAACGGGCATCCGTTGATCCAGCAACAGAATCTCGCTATACGCTAGCAAATCTGGTAGCAGGCACACAATATACATTTACCGTCAAGGCTGTTGACCAAGCGGGAAATGAATCGGCAGCAAGTGAAGCAGTAGTAGCTGCTCCAACAGTAGCAAGTGAGCGAGTTGAAATTCCAGCTGCGAACAATTTGGATTTTGAGACACTTGACCAAGCTAACAAGCCTACGCTTTCGCCTTGGCAAGAATGGCATCCGGGTGAGCAATCCGCAGCTTCCTCCATTGACAATGATACACCAAGAAGCGGCAAGTATAAGCTGACTCATTGGAATGGCTCTGCTTACAAGCAATCTAACTTCCAGACGATTAATGTACCAGTCGGCAAGTACAAAGTTCAGGTATGGGTTCGGACAGGCGGCGGACAAAATACATTCCAGCTTGAGGTGTCCAATTACGGCGGAGATAAGCTGACTAAAGATTTGAAGAGCGCAAGCGGTGGTACGTATACACCATTTGCAATTGATAATATTGAAGTGGTCGAAAAGGAAGCTGGTACCGGTCTAGGCACCATGCAAGTCGGAGTATACTCCGATGCGAAAGCCGGCAACTGGGCGGCGATCGATGACTTCGAGATCTATAAATACCCAGAAGCGACAGTAGCGGTAGAAGGCGTAACCTTGGATAAATCAGCGTTGTCGCTTACTTTGAACGGTATGAATACGGGCAATTTGAAAGCAACGATTAATCCTAGTAATGCGGAGAACCATAATCTGTACTGGAGCAGCAGTGACACTTCGGTTGCTGCCGTTGTAGACGGTGTTGTAACGGCCAAAGGAGTTGGTACTGCGCAAATTACGGTAACAACAGAAGACGGCGGTTACACGGCTGAGGCTGCTGTTGTTGTAAAAAGCGGTAATGTGGTTGCACCACCCTCAACAACTCCAACAGATGGAACGGGTCATGTGACAACAAACGGTAATGTTTCTATCATTAGCGGCTTAACGGCCAAGACAGAGACGGATCCAAATGGCAAGGCAGCTTCGGTAGTTGAAGTTAACGCAGCGCTTCTTGCACAAGCAGCTCAAGATGCTAAAGTTGATTCAATCACTGTTGATTTGCGTGATCTGAGCGATGTAAGTCAAGTACAAGCACAGTTCCCAGTTGAAGCATTACAAAAACTTTTGAATAAAAACAGCAAAATGAGCATTCTTGTCATAACGGATCAAGGCAGCTACGAGCTTCCGCTGCAAGCAATTCTAAGCAGTACAACAGCAAGTGGTCAGCAGCTTCGTATTGGAGTTAGTATTGTATCTGAAGCAGCGAACAACGCAGCTATCCAAGCAGTAAACAAAAAGAATGGTACATTGATTGGTGCTCCAGTTGAATTTACCGTATGGACTGGCAGCGCGAACAATTGGACAGAGGTTAAAGGCTTTGGCAAACATTATGTCACTCGTACGATCCAACTCGGCAAGACTTCCATGCCGCCAACTACGGGTATAGTGATCGAATCGGACGGGACAATTGTTCCAGTACCAACTACATTCAATACGGATGCAAACGGTAATGTAACAGCAGTTATTCGTACGAATCATAACAGTGTCTACGCTGTAGTGGCATCGAGCAAAACGTTCACGGATACAAAAGGCCATTGGGCGGAGAAAGAGATTAATGAACTCGCATCAAGTTTTATCCTGAATGGTGAAACCGCAGATACTTTCGCTCCAGAGCAGCAGTTGACTCGCGCTGAGTGGGTAGCGATGCTGACAAGAGCGCTTGGTCTGACAGCAGGTTCCACAGCAAGTAACTTTAAGGATGTATCCAGCAACGCTTGGTATGCAGATGCAGTAGCAGCAGCAACTGAAGCAGGAATTATTCAAGGCTTTACAGATGGAACATTCCGTCCAAGTGACAAAATCACGAAGCAGCAGCTTGCAGTAACAGCTGCAAATGTACTTGCCTTTGTGGGTGGAAATCAATCAGCTGACGTTGAGCAGCTCGCAGCTTTGAAGGACAGCAGTGAGATTGCAGCTTGGGCAGCAGATGCCGTCGCGCAGTCATTGAAATCCGGATTGATTAAAGGAACGCCGGAAGGCAAATTCTATCCGAACAAGACAGCAACACGCGCTGAAGCAGCGACTATTTTGTACAGATTGATTACCAGCATCCATGTCTAATAAGCATTATTTCGAAACCGGCTATCCTTGTGATAGCCGGTTTTTTTGCTGCTGGCAAGAATTGAATAAGAGGAAAAAACCGTACTGCAGGAGGTGATGGGGGTAAAGGATTAAGTTGCAAATGTAAACAAAAGGGAATTAAGGCATTGCAAGCGAATAAGTTGGTGAGAGGTGCAAGGGGGAATTCGATGGGAATTAGGAGAGTGACTAAGTTTCTGTTTGCGGCTGTGACCGTCTTGTTGTTGATGTCTGGGTGCTCGATGACTGATGATGTAACGGAAAAGCAAATACCAGTTATTGATCAGCCTGGTCCTGAATTAACTCATGTGAAAGTGAATACGGATGGCATGCTTTCCGAAGTAGGCTACGGTTATCCTCATCCATTTGGACTCAATCAGGAGGTGTTAGTAGATTTCCATTACTACGAGCAACATGACTTTAATGACAGTCAAACCGCCGGTCCATATAGTCGTGATGACATTCTGGGAAAAGCAGTTGGCTATGAGCCTCACAAGTAACACTTGTAAGGATTTGTAACTTTACTTACTTCTGTGACGTCTATAACAATTAGATGAATTAGATTATACCTAGAACGGAGTTTCCCGATGCCCTATACGTTAGCTCATCCGCTGTACGCTTTTCCAATAAAATATCTTAATCGCAAGGTCTTCAGCATGACGGGCCTGGTGCTGGGAAGTATGGGGCCAGATATCGAATATTTTATTTTTTTGGCTCCTCATCAGACGATTGGTCATACGATTCAGGGATTGTTTATGCAAGTGATTCCGCTTTGTGTCCTGCTGGGCCTATTATTTCATTATGTTGTGAAGAAGCCTTTAACGATGCATCTGCCATCGTTATTCCAATTGGATAAACGAGCTTATAATCTATTAAACAGATGGGATATGACAACCTTACGAGCATGGCTCATCTACTTACTGTCGGTTATGATCGGATTTTATACGCATATTCTGGTTGACGGTTTTACGCATGAGAGAGGTTATTTTGTTCAGCATTTAGACGTCTTGAGCCACCAAACGGACCTTCTCCATTTGCCGGTATATAAACTATTGCAATACAGCTTTTCGCTGCTAGGTATGTTCATCATATTTATAACTATCATAATTCGATTATATAAAAGCCAGCCGAGATCATCCGTTATGCCTGTCATCCCCGTCCATCAGAAATGGGTGTTCTGGAGTGTTGTAGGCTTATGGGCTGTTCTTTTGCCCGTTCTGAAATTATATGTCAGCAACTATCCATTGATTAGTGTTGCAGCCGTCGCGCCAATATCGGGTGTGTGTGTTGGACTTGTTGTATCATCTATCATTTACAAGAGGTAGTAGTTTTCTATAAAATGGGACAGAAAGCGTTATCATACCTTCATGCGTGAAAGGAAGATCTATAATGGGCAAAATCATTTTATTCCAAGGTGATTCCATCACCGATTGCTTGCGTGGACGTGAAGGGGCAGATCCGAATCATGCTCTAGGAGTGGGCTATGTTAATAAAATAGCAGGAGAACTGAGCTATCAACTGCCTGAAGCGGGACATCAATTTATTAATAGGGGAATTAGCGGGGATCGAGTTTCTGATCTGTTCGCACGTTGGAATGAAGATGCCATCGCGCTTAAGCCGAATATTCTAAGTATTCTTATTGGCGTAAACGATACGTGGCGGATTATGAACAAGCTTCCTAGCGGAGTAACGGATCGGTTCGAACGTGCCTACCGCCTTTTGTTAGAAGAGACGAAGGAAGTTTTACCGAGTACGAAGCTCGTATTATGCGAACCTTTTGTTTTGCGTACTGGGGTTACGGTAGCGGAATGGGAAGGCTGGCGCGGTAAAGTGGATGCACAAAGCATAATTGTAAAGCAGCTGGCGGAAGAATTTAGCGCTGTATTTGTACCTTTCCAGCAGGCTTTTGATCAAGCTGCAGAACAGGCTGCCCCTGAATATTGGTTATTCGACGGTGTTCATCCAACAGCTGCAGGCCATCACCTTATGGCAGTAGAGTGGCTGAAGGCTGTACAGAACAGTCGCCTTGCAATAGTTTGAAATAAGTAGACTTCTGGCAGATGTGGTCAGGAGTCTTTTTTATAAAGGAGGATGTTTTGTTTATGACTTACCAATACGATGGAATTGATCATGTTCAATTAGCTGCCCCAGAAGGCTGCGAGGAGAAAGCTCGCGGCTTCTACAATCACCTGCTAGGCTGGCCTGAAATTCCAAAGCCTGAGAACTTAAGGCAGCGAGGCGGCGTATGGTTTGAATGCGGAAAACATCAGGTGCATATTGGGGTTCAAAAAGATTTTGTTCCTGCAACAAAGGCTCATCCTGCCTTTCAAGTAAGGAATCTGGAGGAACTGCGGAGCTATCTCCTCGAGCAGAAAATCCAGGTAATTGATGATGAAGCAAGAGCAGAAGAAGGTGTGAAACGCTTCTACTTAAATGATCCTTTTGGCAATCGTATCGAGTTTCTAGAGTGGTTATAATTCATCGATTTCCCACTATGTGAGAAATGATCATCGCAGTCTACCATATTCCTGCCTTACAATACTGTCATAGAGACATGACGCTGGTATTGGAGGAAACGGGAGATGAACATACTTGCTTTTAGACATTTCGATTTTGATGATATAAGTGCATTTTCTGAGTGGGCAGAATTAGGCGGACATCGGTTGATGATTGTTAATCCAGCAGATGGATTACAAGAAGAATGGTTGGATACGATGGAGCTGCTACTCATCCTTGGTGGTCCAATGAGTGTATATGAAGAAGAAGCTTATCCTTGGCTGATCGAGGAGAAACGTTTTGTGAAGGCAGCTTTGAATAAGAGGATCAAAACGATAGGGATCTGTCTTGGAGCTCAGATGCTTGCTGAAGTGCTTGGTGCTAAGGTATATCGTCATTCTGTAAAAGAAATTGGCTGGCATTCCATCGAACGGACAGAGGAACAACATCCATGGCTCGAGCAGATGCCTAGTTCGTTCTATTCGTTTCAATGGCATGGCGATACGTTTGAATTGCCAGCAGGTGCAAGACTGCTTGCGAGATCAGAAGCATGCGGGCATCAAGCTTTCGCCTACGACAGCCATGTCCTCGCTCTTCAATTCCATTTGGAGACGACACCAGCTTGTATGGAGCAGATGTTAACGCGTTGGGAGAGTGAACTGATCGAATCTCCCTCTATTCAATCTGCCGCCCATATACGTCAAAACATGAATCGTGTTGCTGCTTCGTTCCAAATCCTGCATCAAGTGCTGGATCAAGCATTTGCGATTCTTGTGGATTAAAGGAAGTAGACATTCGAAAAGGCCCCTTGTGGGGCCTTTTTCATTAAGTTATTGTAGGTTCGGTTGTTCCTGATTCAGTTGTTCCTGGTTTAGTTACTCCTGATTTAGTTTCTTCCCGATAACCGCCAGCTGTTGGGCTAGAGCTACTTTCACCAAATAATCCGCAACCGAAAACGATAATGACCAGCAAGATGAACAGTACGAGTACTAATCCGAAAGATATCATTATTAATGAAAACCTCCTAGTAGTTTGGAATATACTAACAATCTATGATTCTACGTTGTAGATGGTATGGATTCATAGCCGGGAGTCAATAGACTATTTCTATTTATCATTAGAGGACACATTCTCATGAGGTAGATTAATATATATATCATTGAGATTCTTAGTCAATTCATAGATTGCCAAACGAAAGATGTTCATTTTACAATAGAAACAATAAATTAATGTTCGAAAATATGACATGGAGGCGAAGCTCATGTCCGTCATTTCGAAAGCGATACATATTTTGGATTATCTTGTGCCGCAAGGGATTGAGAAGGAAGTAAGCGTGACGGAAATTAGCCGTGAGCTGGATATGCCGGTGCAAAGTGTTCATCGGATTCTAGCTTCGTTATCCGAGCATGGGTTTGTCTCTCAAAATAATAAAACAAAAAAGTATAAGTTAGGTTTATCGATAATGAAATACGGCTTCTTGATGTGGGACAGCCTGCGTTTCCGCTCTATTGCCCGTCCGTTCATGGAGGAATTATCACGGCAAACAAAGGAAACCGTCTATCTGGCTACCCGTGAAAATACCGAAGGTGTCTATATCGATAATATCGATTCGCCCCAGCTGCTCAAAATTTCTGAGCCGATTGGTCTTAGGCTGCCTCTAGTCATTGGCGCTTCTAATCGGGTTATCTTGGCTTATATGGTGCCTGGTACCAGGGAGTCGATCCTGAATCAAATCGAATGGGATGATCTTCCCTCATTGCGACCCTTAACGAGGGAGTATATCGGGAATGATCTAGAACAAATCCGTAAACGAGGATACGCAATCACATCTGGTGAAGCAACAGAAGGGACAACCGGTATTGCTGCACCAATCTTCTCGTATGAGAATACCGTGATTGGATCCCTTAATTGTGCGGGGCCAACCCTGCGTTTTACAGCGGAAAATATCGAGAAATACAGCTATTACGTGAAAAAATATGCGGATCTGATCTCTCAAGAGCTTGGTTATCGGCATTTGTACCGGGTAAGTGAGTAGCTGTTTGCAACGTAAAAAGAAATCTCCTTAAGCGAAGGATTCGCTTAAGGGGATTTTTGTTGTTGTAATCCTGCTCTTCCTTAGCTGTGAGGGGGCAGTCCCTTTATATTTCTTGTACATCTTCGTGAAATAATTGGAGTTATCACAGCCAACTTGACCAGCAATTTCCGTAATGGAGAGATCGCCTTCCAGGAGCAAGCGCTCTGCTTCATTCACCCGGCATACATTCACATAATCGATAAAAGTGCGTCCAGTCAGCTTTTTAAACATTTTACAGAAATGATGAATGTTAAGGTTCATTTGTTTCGCTGCATCAGCTACCGTTTGCTTTTCTGCGAAATTAACTTCGATATATTCAATCAGCGTCTTGAACCGTTCTCGATTCTGCACATATTGATTCGTGGCTTGCTCCGGAAGCTGCTGAGGCAGGAATTTCCGAGACAACAAGGTGAGCAGCATATGGAGTTGCGATTTCACCATTAATTGATAGGCGGGCTGCTTGGCTGAAAATTCTGCTGACGCCTGCTCCAGCAAGTGATAATGGTCCACACAGGTTGGATCAAGAAGAGCGGGTTTAACCGGAAGCTGTACACGCCCTTCCAAATAAGGCAGGACGTATTTAGTATGAAGGGTATCATGAACCCAGTTTTGAAACAGGGAGCTGTTAAAGACGATCGCAAGATAGGAAATATCTCCTTCGCTAGTGCTGTACCCAACATGAAGCGCTCCTGCTGGAACAAATAAGACGTCGCCGGGCAGTGCCTCGTAAGGTTGACTGTCAATATGAAAGATACCGCTGCCTTGCTGCATAACGATAATCTCGAAATGCTCATGCCAATGAAGGTACATAATCATATCGCCGGGTTTCACTTGATGGGCGTGGTTAGAGAATATCTGCACAGGATGCGTCTTTTCATCTATTCTTGTATTCTCGCGAAGTTCCTTCGGATAGCTCATGCTTTTCTCAACTCCACAATATTGGACTAGTAATGCACAAGAATGGTAGAGAATCAACCATTTGAAAGCGCTATACTGAGGGTGCATTCAAATTTGTCAACCAAAATAGGAGTGGTATTCATAATGGAAAATTTGCTTCGTATTGGAACCTTAGTAGGCGGAGGAGACGCTGTTCGTGTCATTCCTCAAATTGCGCCACATGGTTTCGAATCTTATAGTCTGACTTTCTGGCAAACGACAGGTACTACGGATTTGGTTGAGACGGCAAAACGAGTTCGTGAGCTTTCTGATGAATTCGGTTTCATTATATCGACGGTTGGCATCTTTGGCAATCCACTGACAGGCACAGGCGATAATGCGGATACCCTTGCAAGCTGGGAAAGACTGATCGATCATGCCCATTTGTTCGGCACAGATATCGTATCGGGCTTCACTGGCCGGTTAACCGGAGAGTCCATCGATAGTTCGATTCCACGATACGCAGAAGTATTTGGCGAGCTTGGCCGCAGAGCAGCAGATAAAGGGGTTCGTATCGCTTTCGAGAACTGTGATATGGGAGGCACCTGGCAATCCGGCGACTGGAACATTGCTCATAATCCGACAGCATGGGAATTGATGTTTAATGCGATCCCATCTGAAAATATCGGGCTGCAATGGGAGCCATGTCACCAGATGGTATCGTTGATTGATCCGATTCCGCAGCTTCGCAAATGGATAGATAAAGTGTTCCATGTTCATGGCAAAGATGCAACAATCGCTTGGGATATTGTGAAGGAATACGGCATTCATGGACCAAAAGAATTCGTCTGGCACCGCACTCCAGGTTTTGGTGATACGAACTGGACGGATATTATTACGATACTAAGACAAGGCGGTTATAAAGGAACGATTGATATTGAAGGCTGGCATGATCCCGTTTATCGTGATGAGCTTGAGATGACTGGCCAAGTCCATGGCTTAAATTATTTGAAACAATGCCGCGGCGGACAATTCGTACCAAATCCGAAGTAAGGAGAGTATGCAGATGAGTGAGAGCTATAAAGTTGTAGTCGCAGGCTGCGGGGGCATGTCTAATGTTTGGATCGATTATGCAATTGAACGTGCAGATACGGAGATCGTAGCACTAGTCGATATCAAGCAGGAATTTGCCGAGAGCATGAGGGAGAGGAAGGGACTAAACTGCCGGACCTTTACAGATATTACGGAAGCGATTGAACAGACGGGAGCTAATCTAGTCTTTGATGTAACGATTCCGGCGAGTCACTTCAACATCGCAAGTACAGCAATGAAGAACGGCTGTCATGTTTTCGGTGAGAAGCCGCTTGCGGAAACGCCTGAGGAATGTAAATCGCTTATTCAGATTACAGAGGAGACTGGTCAGTCTCATGCGGTCATGCAAAACCGCAGATTTGATCCTCGTATCCGTGCACTGCGAAAGATCATTGATACCGGTACGATAGGCAAGCCAGGATTCGTAAATGCTGACTTTTTTATAGGGCCTCATTTCGGCGGTTTCCGCGATACAATGGCGAGTCCGCTTCTGCTGGATATGGCGATTCATACCTTTGACCAAGCACGGCTTATTCTGGGAGCAGATCCGGTATCGGTCTATTGCCATGAATTTAATCCTGCTGGTTCGTGGTATGCGGGAAGTGCGGCAGCTATATGTATCTTCGAAATGTCAGATGGCTCAGTGTTTAACTACCGTGGATCGTGGTGTGCAGAGGGTGCTCACACTTCATGGGAGTCTGATTGGAGAATTACCGGTGAGAAGGGGACTGCGATCTGGAATGGTCATGAAGCGCCATATGCAGAAGTCGTAGCACCAGGGGAGCAGGATGGGAAATTCATTAAATCCTTTATCCGAGTTGAGGCGGACCAAGAAGTACTTGATGCCCACTCGGAAAGAACCGGACATCCGGGCTGCTTGGATGAAATGTTCCTATCCTTACAAGAGAACCGCAGAGCGGAGACAGACAGCCGCGACAATCAATATAGTATGGCAATGGTAAATGCAGCACTCGAGAGTGCGAAGACAGGACGGAAAGTGGATATTGCCGGCTTTATCGGGCAATAGTTGAGAGATTAAAGAAGGAGCGGGAGTAATCCCAATGTCATTAAGTTAATTTACCTTAATGACATTGGGAGCTATCCTGCTCCTTTTTGCTGTTTTCAATTCCGAATATATTTGTTTATGCCCGAAATATTTTTGTTTTCAAACAAAAACAAACATGATATTATCTAGACATAAAGATAAAACAAAGTAATCGGAGGTAAACAAAATGGTACAAAGCTTATGGCAATCATCTCTAGCATCTGAATTTACAAACGGTCTGGATCAACTGGTCTACCGTTCTAACCTGATTGGTGCAGACCGCCAAGTCTGCAATATTTTCGGCGGCAATACGTCTACGAAAACAACGGTCAAAGACTTCCGCGGCCGTGAGATTGAAGTGATGTATGTAAAAGGAAGCGGTTCGGATCTTGGCTCAATGAAAGCTTCTAACTTTACTGGTCTTCGTATGGAAGACATTCGCCCGCTGTTCGAACGTGGTGAAATGTCGGATGAAGAGATGGTTGCTTACCTTGGCAATTGTATGATTGATGCGAAGCATCCACGTGCTTCCATTGAAACACTGCTGCATGCATTCCTTCCATTCAAGCATGTAGACCACACACATCCGGATGCGATTATCAGCCTTTGCTGTGCAGATAACGGCCGTCATCTGGCAGAAGAGATTTTCGGCAACCGCTTCGTATGGGTACCTTATGTACGCCCTGGCTTTACCCTTTCGAAAATGATCGCAGAAGGTGTACTCGCTAACCCGAACGCAGAGCTTGTCCTCATGGAGAAGCACGGCCTTGTAACTTGGGGTGAAACTTCGGAAGAATGTTATGCACAAACAATCAAGATTATTAATGAAGCAGAAGCATTTATTGAAGCTCGTGTGAATGAAGCAAAATTGTTTGGCGGAGTGAAGCACGAAGCCCTTCCATCTGACGTTCGCCGTCAAATCGTATCGCAAGTAATGCCAACCATCCGTGGTGCAGTATCTGATGTGAAGAAAGCGATTCTTTCCTACGATGATCAAGACGATGTACTTGCTTTTGTTGGCGGCGTTGATGCTGCGCAATTGTCACAAGTTGGCGCTGCATGCCCTGACCATCTTGTACACACGAAGGTTGTTCCGCTCTTTATCGACTGGACACCTAATGTAGAGGATATTGAAGGTCTGAAATCGAAATTAATTGAAGGCGTAGCTGCCTACAAAGAACAATACAAAGCTTATTTCGAAGAAAACAAAAACGAAGGCGACGTCATGTTCGAAGCCGCTCCGCGTGTTATCTTAATTCCTGGTCTTGGCATGATTAACACAGGAAAAAGCTGGGCGTTGTCGCAAGTAAGTGGTGCTTTGTACCATCGTGCAATCTCCGTTATGCGTGGCGCTACAGCACTTGGCAACTTCGTATCGCTTAGCGAGAACGAATCGTATAACGTGGAATATTGGCCGCTTGAGCTTTACAAGCTGTCACTTGCTCCTGCTGAAGCTGAGTTCTCCCGTAAGGTAGCATTTATTACTGGTGGTGCAGGTGGTATCGGCAGCGAGACAGCACGCCGTCTTGTATCGGAAGGTGCACATGTCGTGCTTGCCGACCTTAACCTGGAAGGTGCACAAAAGGTTGCTCAAGAAATTAATGATAAATTCGGCGAGAACCGTGCATTTGCCGTGAAAATGGACGTTACGGATGAGCAAGCAGTTCAAGCTGCATACGCTGAAGTGGCCATCATGTATGGCGGCGTGGATATTATCGTCAACAATGCAGGTCTTGCAACTTCCAGCCCATTTGATGAAACTTCTTTGAAAGAGTGGAACCTGAATATTAACGTGCTTGGCACTGGTTATTTCCTTGTAGCTCGTGAAGCGTTCAAGCTGATGAAGCAACAAGGCATCGGCGGCAACATGGTATTCATCGGCTCTAAGAACTCGATCTTCGCAGGTAAAAGTGTTACAGCTTATAGCTCTGCTAAAGCGCTGGAAGCACACCTTGCACGCTGTATTGCTGCAGAGGGTGGAGAGTTCGGTATTCGCGTAAATACGATTTTGCCGGATGCAATTCTTCAAGGCTCCGCGATTTGGAATGGTGCATGGCGTAATGAACGTGCGGCTGCTTACGGCATCGAGCCGGATCAACTGGAAGAGCATTACCGTAAACGGACAACATTGCTCGTAAATATTTACCCACGAGATATTGCAGAAGGTATCGCCTTCTTCGCATCCTCGAAATCAGATAAAACAACAGGCTGTATGCTGACGATTGACGGCGGTGTACCGGCTGCATTCACACGCTAAGTTATTTACTTACGAAGCAAGAATTGCCGCCAAGAGCAGCAACTATTCTTTTTAGGTACATGCTTACGAAGCAAGAATTGCCGCCAAGAGCAGCAACTATTCTTTTTAGGAGGCGTCGACATAGATGGAATCTAATGTGAAGCAAGCATATGAAGCGGCAAAAGCCTTATATGCCCAGCATGGTATTGATACAGATGAAGTGTTGAGAAAGCTGGAGGAAGTTAAAATCTCCATGCACTGCTGGCAAGGCGATGATGTGAAAGGCTTCTTGAACGCTGATCAGGAATTAACCGGTGGTATTTCCGTTACCGGTCAATATCCTGGTGCGGCAAGAAATCCGGAGGAGCTCCGCTCTGATCTGGAGAAGGCTTTCGCCCTCATTCCGGGCAAACATAAAGTTAATCTTCATGCGATCTATACCGATACAGACGAAAAGGTAGAGCTGGATCAGCTGGAGCCACGTCACTATGAGCGTTGGGTGGATTGGGCGAAGGAGCAGGGTCTGGGACTGGATTTCAACCCGACCTGTTTCTCGCATGAGAAATCGAGTGACGGATTTACACTAAGCCATCCGGATGCTGAGATTCGTCAATTCTGGATTGATCACTGTAAAGCTTCCCGCCGGATCGGTGCGTACTTTGGCGAGCAGCTTGGTCAAACCTGCGTAACAAACGTCTGGGTACCGGACGGCTTCAAGGATAATCCGGTTGACCGGATGACACCACGCAAACGTCTGAAGGCTTCCCTCGATGAAGTTTTTGCAGAGCCGCTTGATCCGAAGTACAACCTGGATGCGGTTGAGAGCAAGCTGTTTGGTCTTGGTTCTGAAGCGTATGTAGTAGGTTCGCATGAATTCTATATGGGTTATGGCATTCAAAACGATAAACTGATCTGCCTCGATGCCGGTCATTTCCACCCGACGGAGGTTATTTCGAATAAATTGTCTTCCATCGCGCTCTTTACAAGCGGCATTCTTCTTCATGTCAGCCGTCCAATGAGATGGGACAGCGATCATGTTGTTATTATGGACGATGAACTGCTCGAGATCGGCAGAGAATTGGTACGCCATGACTTACTTGGTATAACTCATATCGGTCTTGATTTCTTTGATGCTAGCATTAACCGTGTTGCAGCATGGGTAGTTGGAACCCGCAATACAATTAAAGCACTTCTTCGTGCGATGCTTGAGCCCGTTGATGCGCTTAAGAAATTTGAGCTGGAAGGCGATTACACAACTCGTCTTGCGTTAACAGAAGAGTTCAAGTCGTATCCATTTGGCGCGATTTGGGATTACTATTGTGCTTCGAAGGGTGTACCTGTTCGTGAGCAGTGGATTGCTGAAGTGAAAGAGTACGAACAAAACGTATTACTGCAGCGCGGTTAAGGGGGACAACCAGTTGTCGAACATACTTGCATTTGACCTCGGTGCGAGCAGCGGAAGAGCTATTCTCGGCAAGCTGATTGACGGCCGTATCATAACCGAAGAGCTGCACCGGTTCCCTAATGATCCGGTACAGACGGGCGATCGTCTGCAATGGGATATTCTCCGGCTGTATCATGAGATCAAACAAGGTTTGCTCAAGGCTAAGCATACTGGAGCAGAACCAGTCAGTATTGGTATCGATTCATGGGCTGTTGATTATGGCTTTATTGGCAGAGATGGCAGCCTGCTTGGCAATCCACTGCATTATCGGGACCAGTCCAGCGCAGGGATGATGGAAAAGCTGCAGGATGAACTGACGCCAGGCGAGATCTTCAAACGGACGGGTATTCAATTTCTTCCGTTTAATACGATCTACCAGCTTTATGCTGCTAAGAGCAGTCAGTCGCCACTACTGGATATCGCTGAGCACTTCTTGATGATTCCTGATCTGCTGCGTTATTTCCTGACAGGTGAGAAGTATAATGAATTCTCAAATGCCACAACAACACAGTTGTTTAACCCGATTACTCAAGAGTGGGATCAGGATTTGCTGAAGCATCTTGGTCTGCCGCAATCCTTGTTTAGTCAAGTCTTGAAGCCGGGTTCACCGGCTGGATATTTGCAGCAATCGGTACAAGAGGAGCTGGGGCTTGGATCAATTGCCGTTCATGCAGTAGCCGAACATGATACGGCATCTGCCGTTGTCGCTGTTCCGGCACTGGATCGTTCCTTTGCTTACTTAAGCTGCGGTACATGGTCGCTGCTGGGTACTGAAATCTCGGAGCCGATTATTTCTGAAGAAGCACAGCAGCTGAATTTTACGAATGAAGGCGGCTTTGGCGGGACTTATCGTCTGCTTAAAAACATTATGGGTTTATGGATACTACAGGAATGTCGGAGAGAATGGGAGCGTGCTGGTCAGAACTATAGCTTCCCTGAGCTTGTGAAGCTTGCTGGTGAAGCGCCGGCCTTCTCTGCTTTTATTGAACCTGATGATCCAATGTTCATGGCGCCAGGCGATATGCCAGCCCGAGTAAGGGAATATTGCCGGAAGACGAATCAGTCAATTCCGAACGATGTTGGTGCGCTTGTACGCTGCATTTTTGAAAGCCTTGCCTTCAAGTATCGCTATGTGCTTGAAATGACGGAACGTTTGTCTGGCCAGCAGTTTAACGGACTTCATATGGTAGGCGGTGGTATCCATAATACGCTGCTCTGCCAATGGACCGCGAATGCTATTGGCAAGCCAGTATGGGCTGGACCGGCAGAAGGCAGTGCAATTGGGAATTTAGCTGTGCAATGGATCGCAAGAGGAGAGTTCTCGGATATATGGGAAGCCCGCCGCGTTATTCGGGAATCGTTCCCAATGACAAATTATGATCCTGAGCAAGGCGAAGCGTGGTATGATGGATATGGACAATTCTTACATGTAACAGGACTCCATTGAGATTATCCATCAGATGCCTTATGAAATGAACATTTTTACGGGCAGCGGTACTGCGGGATAATCCCGTCGTACCGCTGTTTTTTTATTTCTACTATAAAGAGAGAAGGGGATGACCTTGAGGCAGGGAATGTTGGCGTTCTACTATAATTTGCGGATCAAGTATAAAATTATCGTCCTTCTTGCTCTGATGATGTCCGTCATTGGCGTCGCAACCTTTGTCGTTATGCATTATGCGTTCCGCGCTTATGACAAAGAGATTTATAAGCAATCCGCCAGCGCGCTTAACAGTGCCTCCCTAGGAATTGAGAAAGAACTGCGGAATATGGAGAAGATTTCATTCCAAATTGCAACGGACAGCTACATCCAGGGATATTTAAGTGAAATTAAGGCTGGGGGCTCGGATTACAGCAATTATTTGACGGCGGTTAATCTAAGGTCACGTCTACTTACGTTTACAAGTAATGAGAAGTATATCCTTTCCTTTCATGTGATGGATGTTTTTGCGAAGCAATATGGAAACGGATACAAAATGATTACGTTATCCAAAGAAAGAACCGACCAAGTCATTTATGAATCGAATACCACGTTTGGCGGCGTCAAGTTTGTATCTCCGGATCATGGTGACAATGCGTTGATTGCAGGCAGAGAGATCCGGCGGGTGGATGGACTGGAGCTTGATCATCTTGGCAATATGGCGGTTCGAATCGATATCGATCGTCTCTACAGTGATCTAGTCACCTCAACAGACAGTAAGAAAGCGAATTTCGCGATTATGGAAAAGGACGGTAATCTTGTCTATCCGTTAGACCATCCCAATGCGATCAATCTTGCTTCCTTAAAGCTGCCGGGCCAGCAAGGCTTTAAGATTGTCACCATCTCCGGTAAAAAGTATTTCATAACGTATTTCTCATCCAGCACGCTGGACTGGGTGTATGTGAACATGATTTCGTATGAAGATATTTTTCACAGAACAGAGAAAGCAAAGAATACCGTCATTATCGTCTATATTCTGCTCTTTCTTCTTATACTTGCAGCTGCACTCGGATTCTCAAGATCGATTACCGGCCCAATTGAGCGCCTGAACCAGAAGATGAAACGTATTCAGCTTGGCCACTTCGAATTTGTGGAAGAGCAGGAAGAGCGGATGCTTTCGAAGGATGAAGCAGGCCAACTGCAGCGCAACTTCAGGATGATGGTAGGACGTATTGACGAGTTAATTAACGAAAATTATGTAAAGCAGCTTACGATCAAGGATACCGAATTTAAGGCGCTTCAAGCACAGATCAACCCGCATTTTCTGTACAACACGCTGGAATCGATCAACTGGTCTGCCAAAATCGCTGGTCATAAGCAAATTTCGATCATGGTGGAATCGCTTGGTTACTTGCTGCGCAGCACCATCAGCCATAAGCAGCCGATGGTCACATTGGAAGATGAGATGAGGCTGGTGGGTCATTATGTGGCTATCCAGCATATCCGGTTCGAAGAACGTCTAGTGTTTGAAAATCGGGTTCCAGACCGTCTGCTTGGTTTTCAAGTGCCTAAGCTTAGTCTGCAGCCTCTTGTTGAGAACGCGATTAATCATGCATTAGAGCAAATGATTGAACCATGTATCATCTCAATTACTGCTGAAGAATGTGAAGGTGGCATCACGATTTCGGTGGAAGACAATGGTCCCGGTATGGCACCCGATGTGATTGAACAACTGCGGAATGGCTTGATTACCCCAAGGGGTACCGGGATAGGACTTCGAAACATTGAAGACCGCATCAAGATGTTATTTGGAGAAGCGTATGGGATCCGGGTAGAAAGTGTACCGTTAGCTTACACACGCTTAACCTTGTATTTACCGATTGAAATGGGGGAGAGAGCATGAAGTATAAAGTGCTGCTAATTGATGATGAACGGATTATTCTTGAGGGCATTGCTTCACTGATGGATTGGGACAAGTATGGTACGCAGCTTGCGGGAACGGCGCGTAATGGACTGGAAGCGCTTCAGTTCATAGAATCACAGCCACCGGATATTATTATCAGCGATATTCGTATGCCGGGGATGGATGGGCTAAGTCTAGTTAAGCAAGTGAAGGAGAAGTATCCACACATTGCCTGCATTATGCTGAGCGGCTTTGGTGATTTCGATTATGCTCGCCAGGCGATGCAGCACGGGGTGAAGCATTATTTGCTGAAGCCATGTAATGAGAATACGATCGCTGAAGCGCTCGTCTCAGTTGTAGAGCAGTTGAATGAGGAGCGGCATACGGATGCCTTTATGCAGCGCATGCAGGAAGAATTGAAGAAGGTTCTTCCAAGTGCGAAGGAGCAATTTCTGAAGGAGTACGTGACGAATAAGCGATATGGACGTCGGGAATGGGACGAGTACGGCAGACTATTTGGCATTCAGCTAGAGAACCTGCAGGCTAGATTGCTGTTGTTCCAATTGGAAGGACCATACGAGTTCGATCATCTTTTTGCCATCAAGAACATTGCAGAGGATATTTTAGGCAAACCAATTATTCTATTGAGCACCACAATCGGCAGTCAGCTTCTTATCCTAGTACGTGATCAGCATGCTGAGGCAGAGCTGTTAACCATCCTGTCCGAAGTGAGACGTACCTTCTTTGGTTACTTCCGGATTGACACGACAATTGCGATTAGTGATGCTGGAGAGCTTGCCGACGCTCGTAAAATGTACATGGATACGTTAGGCTGCTTGAACCATCGCTTTTATCTCGGAGGGGGCAGCTTGATTACAGTCCGTGATATTCAGATGCAAAGCGAGCAAGAGGAGCAAGCCTTTCTATTTGATGATTCACAGCTTTGTCTGGCGGCCAAATCAGGCAACTGGGAAGAGACTAGCCGAGAGCTCGATGAAGCTTTCCGCATTCTAGCTGAGCTTCGACTAGACGATCTGACTGCCAAATCCAATGTCATTACTTTGTATGTCGCACTGTTCCGGCAAGCTGAGCCAAGACGTATGAACGAATATTTGCAGCTGCTCACGAGGTTTGAGGGGTTAAGTACTCTTCAGGCTCTAAGAGCTTTTGTTGAAGAGGCAGCCAAGCGGATCTGTCAGGAGAACTATGAATTACAGGCCGGCAGGCATTCCAGTATTATTCATAAAATGATGAACATCGTTACGGAGCATTTGAGTAATCCCGCGCTCTCTCTGCAATGGGCGGCAAGTGAGATTTTATATATGAATGCGGATTATTTAGGCAAGCTCTTCAAGAAAGAGACAGGCGATAAATTCTCGAATTATGTCATGAAAACGCGAATGGATAAAGCACTGGAATTGATCGAAGAAAGTAATGATGTCAAGGTGTTTGAGCTTGCGGAGCAGCTTGGATTCGGCGATAATCCTCACTATTTCAGCCAGGTATTCAAGAAATATACCGGCAAATCACCGTCAGATTTTAAGAAAACATCCTAAACAAGATGTCTGTTTTTTGACGAAAAATCACTGGTTATTCGATTCCGGGCTCTCCTAATTGAATGTAATATAGGAAATGTAAACACTTACATGGTTTGAGGAAGGGGCGCTAGAAACATGGGAAAGAAGCTATCAGCAGCAATTGCACTCATCTTAGCTACGACTCTAACAGCATGCGGCAGTGGAGGCAACAACAATAACAACACAAATCAAGCAGGCAACACTAATGCCAATGCAAGCACTTCAGCAAATGCAGGGAAATCGGATACAGGGGAAGATGTTACACTCCGAATTGCTTGGTGGGGCTCCCAGCCTCGTCACGATTACACCCTCGAAGTAATCAAAATGTATGAGGCTGCTCATCCAAACGTTAAGATTGAAGCAGAATACGCAAACTTTGATGACTACTGGAAGAAGCTCGCTCCTCAAGCAGCGGCAAGTGAACTTCCTGATATTGTGCAAATGGATATTTCCTACTTGTCGCAATACGGTTCGAAAGGACAGCTTGCAGATCTTACACCTTACTTAAACAAGCAGATTAATGTTGCAGATATTTCAGAAAATGCGATCTCCGGCGGTAAAATCGGCGATAAGCTGTACGGCTTTAACCTTGGTGTAAACGCAGTTAACTTCCAGTATGATCCAGAGCTTCTGAAGAAGCTTGGTGTGGATAAACCGGATGACAACTGGACTTGGGATGACTACTTCGCACTTGCATCGAAGGCGAAGGAAGCAGGATTGTACTTCGATAACGGCTTCCGTCCGGAAGTATTCTTCGGTTACTACCTGCGTACGAAAGGCCAGCATCTCTACAATGCAGAAGGCACGGCACTTGGCTATGATGATGACCAGCTGTTCGTTGACTTCTTCAAGCCGCTGTCGCAGCTTGTGAAAGATGGAGATACTCCTCCACCAGATGTGAAGGCGCAAATTAAAGGCCTGGAAGATGACTTGCTCGTTAAAGGTCAACAAGTTGGTATTTTCCAATGGACTAACCAATTCGTAGGCATTCAGCAAGTAGCGAATCGTCCACTGGAGATGGCTCATATGCCAGGTCCAGATCGTGAAAAAGGCCTATATCTCAAACCTAGTATGTATTTCTCTGTCGCACAGAACTCCAAGCATAAAGAAGCGGCTGCCGACTTCATCAACTTCTTCGTAAATGATGTTGAAGCGAACAAGCTGATCAAAGGCGACCGCGGTGTACCTGTCAGCAGTAAAGTAATTGAAGCGATTAAAGGTACTCTTGAACCGGCTCAGCAGCAAGTATTTGATTATGTTGCTTGGGCACAAGAGAACAGTTCCCAAATGGATCCGCCAGATCCAATCGGTGCAGCAGAAATTATTACCTTGTTTGCTTCAATTGCCGAACAAATGGACTTCCAGCAAATATCGGCTGAGGATGCTGCTAAGCAATTCCGTGAGGAAGCCAATGCGATATTAGCGAAGAACAAATAACGAATGACAGGCAGGAGATGGCTGGCCATAACGGCCAGCCATCCTTTATACAAGGCTTATATTACACCGCGATACGAATGCTGCTCCTACTCTAGGACGGCGCAGCCTTGCGGCAGAGAATCTTGTGCAGGAGATGGTAGGAATGAGAGCGGTTTTTAAGAAAGATTTAGCAGGCTATGCTTTTATCAGTCCATTTGTTGTTGGTTTTCTTGTATTTACCTTTATTCCGATTCTAGCTTCTCTCTATTTATCATTTACGGATTATGATCTGTTCACCACACCATCTTGGGTTGGCTTCGACAATTATAATGACTTGTTCACGCATGACAAGAAGTTCTGGCAGTCTTTAAAAGTAACGTTCCTGTATGTATTTATCGGAGTTCCACTACGTCTGTTTTTCGCGCTTATGGTCGCGATGCTTCTGAATACTGCTTCGAAGGCGGTTGGTCTTTATCGTACGTTGTTCTACCTTCCTTCCATTATAGGCGGCAGTGTGGCTGTCTCCATCATGTGGCGTAACCTGTATGGCGATAAAGGGATTATCAATGGCCTATTAGAAGCTGTTGGCCTTGACGCTGTAAGATGGTTCGCTGATCCAATTGCAGCGCTATGGATGCTCATTACGTTGTCGGCTTGGCAATTTGGCTCATCCATGCTTATTTTCCTAGCCGGACTTAAGAATATCCCGGTCAGCCTATATGAGGCTGCAGGTGTAGACGGCGCAAATGGGATTCACCGATTCTTTAAAATAACGGTGCCAATGCTGACACCGATCATATTGTTTAATGCGATTATGCAAACAATCGGAGCTTTCATGACGTTTGTTCCGGCTTATATTATTTCCAAGGGAACAGGTGGTCCACTGGACGGCACCTTGCTCTATTCGCTTTATTTATTCCGTCAAGGCTTCCAGTTCTTCGATATGGGAACCGCGTCGGCAATGGCATGGATCATGCTCATTATCGTAGCTATTCTGACAACCGTCTTATTCTTGTCGTCGAAATACTGGGTTCACTACGAGTCAAAGGAGGGGTAAGCACATGATAGCAAAAAAATGGAGATGGTCGATTTATCATATCGTTGCAGCAGGCGGCGCTATCGTGATGATTTATCCTGTTATTTGGCTCCTGATGAGCTCATTCAAGAAAAGCGAGACAATCTTTACTACTTCCAGCCAGCTAATTCCTGCTCATTGGATTTGGACGAATTATTCGGAGGGCTGGCAGGGCATCGGTGGACATACGTTTGGCACTTACATTTATAACACACTGGTACTTGTCGTCTTGGCTACAATTGGGGCGGTATTGTCTTCAGCGCTTGTCGCCTTTGGTTTTGGCAGGCTGAACTTCAGAGGGAAGTCATTCTGGTTCGCCATTATGATGGTTACTCTCATGCTGCCGCATGACGTAACTCTTGTTCCGCAGTACATTTTGTTTTCTAAAATTCATTGGCTGAACTCGATAAAACCAATTGTTATTCCAGCGTACTTCGGTGCTCCGTTCTTTATCTTCCTGATGGTGCAATTCATTCGGACGATTCCAGGTGAGCTTGACGAGGCGGCGACGATTGACGGCTGCGGTAAATTCCGTTTGTTCTATCGTATTATTCTGCCGCTGATCATTCCTGCAATGGCAACCGCAGCGATCTTCTCCTTCTATTGGCGCTGGGAGGACCTGATGGGTCCACTGCTTTACCTGAACAAGCCATCGATGTACACGGTTTCCATGGCACTTAAGATGTATCTCGATGCCGAGACATTATCGAACTGGGGCGCTATGTTCGCGATGTCGATTGTAAGTTTGCTTCCAGTATTCGCAATCTTCTTCTTCTTCCAGAAGCATATCGTTGAAGGGATTAGCACAAGTGGTTTGAAATAACTGAAATAAAAGAGAACGATCTGATATTAAAACTTCGATGAGACGATGAAATTAGTGATGTAACTTTGCGATTCTCTACGTACGAAGCAATGGACACATGTTAATGGAATATAAAAAAAGCTGCCGTGAAATCTTATTGGCAGCTTTTTTACGTCTTTATATAGTGGAACTTACCAACTCACTTTTCCAGTCGCGTGTTTATAAAATGGAGACTCTTTCTTTTCACAAAAAAATGATAGTTGATTTCCGTTTGGGTCTTTAATAAATATTTCATTCATGAGTTGATGTTGATAGGAAATAGTAATTTCTACACCTTTGTTTTGAAAATGGCTCCTTAGGGCATCGAGGTTATCTGTTTCAAAATGAAAGTAGACATTTGTTTGGTCCGTATCAACTTGAAATTGTAATGGAGCAGATTGTTGAACATGAATAAGAGCTAATAATGCCTCACCTGTTTTAAAGCTGAGACTCGCACCATTTCCCCAATGATCAATTAATTGAAGGTCTAAGTTATCTGTATACCAATCAATACTTTCTTCAAGATTCAAGACCGGTATGAACACAGCTCCAACTCTAAGTCTCATCTAATCACACATCCAATTCAAATTATTTTATATGTTTAGATCGTATCACAATATATTTTCTAACTGTACTAAAAAATGTATATAACTCCCAGTTTGATGTTTTACTTGACAAGTGAGGTTTACTCCAATAAACTCTTCGTATGTATTAGGTTTACTGTGTTAAACCTTTCGAAGGGGGCGAACGGAATGGAATCCTACAAATTATTTGATGCTGAATATAAATTTGCTAGTCTGATTTGGGACAACGAACCGATCAATTCAACAGAGCTTGTAAAACTGAGCAAAATAAAACTTGGCTGGAGCAAGTCAACGACCTATACGGTTCTTAGAAAGCTGTGCGAGCGGGGGATTCTTCAGAATGAGGAAGCGATGGTCACTGCTCTTGTGAAGAAGTCGGATGCTCAGAAATACGAAAGTGAGACCGTTGTTGAGAAAGCATTCGATGGGTCCTTGCCGCAGTTTCTAACAGCTTTCCTGGGAGGCAAGAGATTGACTGAGAAGGAGGCTGAGGAGCTGAAGCGGATTATAGAGGAGGCATCGCAATGACGAGCTTGTTCATTACGATTGTTAATATGAGTATAACAGCAAGCTATGTGGCATTGGCGGTTATGCTGATGAGATTATTGCTGAAGCGGGCTCCTAAAATCTTCTCGTATATTCTATGGCTTGCTGTCGCGTTTAGATTGGTTATCCCTATTAGCTTCACATCTGGTTTTAGTTTATTGGCATTCGTACAACCCCAGGGTAAATCAGGTGCAAATGTTATGGAATACGTTCCTTCGGATATTGAGATGTTGAAGAATCCCGTTTTGGATATCGGGATAAAGCAGTTTGTATTCTTACCGTCTGCTACTCCGGAGTCAAGTGTTAATCCCATGCAGGTCATCATGGCGATTCTGTGTTTGATCTGGATAACAGGTGCATCTGTTCTGCTTCTTTATTGCATCATCATGTATATGAAATGTTGGGCTAAGCTGCGAACGGCGACTCTGGTTAAGGATCAGATATTTGAAACGGACCAGATTTCCACACCTGTTGTGTTTGGTTTTCTAAAGCCAAGAATTTATATCCCCGTCGGGATCAGCGAGCAGGAACTGCCTTTTATTATAGAGCATGAGCTTACCCATATTAGACGACGGGATCACTTAATCAAGCCTTTTGCGTATCTGCTGCTGATCATTCATTGGTTTAATCCGGTGATGTGGCTGTCGTATTGGCTTATGAACAAAGACATGGAAATGTCCTGTGATGAGCGTGTTGTGCTTTCGATGGGGGAGGGGACAAAAGGAAGCTATGCAACGACCTTGCTGTCCCTTGCGGTAAATCGGGGGAGACTAAAAGTCGCAGGACCACTTGCTTTTGGAGAGAGTGATGTGAAGGCGAGAATTAAAAACATCGTTGCTTACCGAAAGCCCTCGTCCCGAGTAATAGCTATATCTGTGCTCGTATTTGCTGCTTTGATTACCGGGTTTACAGCTAATCCTAAGCCGCTGCAACAATCGCTGTTTCCTTCGCAATCTACAGGAGACGTTAGTGATCTAATCTATGATCTAGGTAAGTTAATGGATAACAAAACGCTGTATGTAGGCAATGCTTCCAAAGTTGGAGGGCTGATCAGCGCATTGCCTAAACCAACAGGTCTAGAAGGAAAAGGGCTGGAGCTTCAGACCAAAACGCAGCCTTACGGTGTGACAATTGTATATAAAATAGATGATGAAGCAAAAAAACCTTTTGCGGACCTTGATATATTTTATAAGAATTCCATTATGCTTCTCAGTCTAATTGATAACGTGGATCTTATTACTTATAAGGTAGATCATACAATTAACAGGACGACAAGGAGCTCTATGTCAGTTAAGATGTCGCGGGCCGAAGCGAATCAACTGCTCGGAGAAGATGTCCGTCATTTTGCCACAGATGAGCAAAGCGTCAGAGAGTTGATCGACCGTGTAGAAAGCATGTCAATTAATGATCTAGATAAATCACAAACGTAAGAACATGTTACAAAATTAAGAGGGTGTCCCATAAGTCATTACTATTACGATGGGGCACCCTCTTTTATTTGAGTTAAACAGCAAACTGCGCATTTAAATATTCTTCCGATCGCAATACCTACCACAAAGAAAACACCAAAGCATGGCAACAAGACATTAGCAAATTCGAGAATTGGTTGTACGACGAGCAGGAAGACACGTGGACATGTGCAGCAGGACAGAAACTCCTATTCCGTTATGAAAGCAGAAGTACCACGGAAAGCGGATATGAAATCACAACTCGTCACTATCGTAGCTTTTCATCATTGAAAGAACGATGTACGAAGGCACAAGGAGATCGTGAAATAAAGGTCAGCATGGAATATCTTCGCCTTAAATGACAAGCTCGGGAGTAATTAAAGAGTGAAGATGGACATGCCTTATCGGTTCGACGCATGCACGAACCGGAGAGTGTGTTTGGGCAAATAAAGAATAACCGAGGAATTCCGTCGGTTCCTGCTACGAGGCTTACCGAAAGTCAGCCTGGAGGTCGGGTGGCTTTCACTTGCCCGCAATTTGCTGAAGAAAGCAGCAAGAGATCTAAAAATAAAAAATAGCAGTGCAGGGATAGCCCTTGCACTGCTATTTTTATAGAAATTACACTGATGCGAGCTGTTTTTCCAGCGAGCGAGCTCCTTTTGAGACAGCCCCTGTTTTTTACAGATCTGAATTCATTTTGCTAGGCTCTCATAAGACAGACGCTTTTTGCAAAAATTACTACCTTTTGGGTTTCAGTTCAAGCTAACCATAAGAAGAATATTATCACTTAAGCCAATTTTTCTATATCGATTGACGCGCTCACCTGGTCTCATTAATGTTAATGATCATCTGAGGGGAGAACGTGAACGCTACTCCCCATGAAATCATCCCTCAGCTTCGCGCCATTGAACAATTTGATATTACATTATATGTAAGTGAATTAGGTATTCGTTTCCCAAAATTTAGTATGATTTTTCCAGCGGTAGTTATTAAGTACTGCCGCTGGAAAATAATCGCTTCTCGATTATTTAAGTGCTTAAAACTGCAGCGGTAAGGCCAGCAAAGTTTATCGTGATGTCTTGCCCACCAATCAATCCTGTCCCTGTAGCTCGCAGAGAATAGGTATGAGTGCCGGTCAACGGCGCTTCATCACATGTCGTGAGAGCAAGCGTAAATGGACTGTTAGCCATTGATCCCGTATCGATTGCAGTAGCAATGACAGCTCCATCATCACGAACGATATCTACAATTAAAGTTACATTGTTAGCACTCGGTGTCCATGTTACGTAACCGGTCAACCAAACTGTGTTACTAGGTGCAGCCACAGTTGCTGCAACAGTTAAAACTGTAGCAGTTGGCGTTGTGGCGTCCAAAATAATTGGCGGTGTGCCGGCATACTGTGCACAATCAAATCCAGTTAAAAGCCCTGGTGTTCCAGGTGGTCCTGCTGGCCCTTGAGCACCTTGAGCACCTTGAGCACCTTGAGCGCCTTGAGCACCTTGAGCGCCTTGAGCACCTTGAGCACCAGGAATACCTTGAGGGCCTTGTGGTCCTGCTGGCCCTTGTGGTCCTGCTGGCCCTTGCGGCCCAGGGGGTCCCGGAGGACCTGGTAATCTACCCATCTTTGTATGCACACTCCTTATTAATAATTTAGCAAGCATGAAGATATGAGGCCCAATTTTCCATTGCGGCTACAAAACAAGATATTCCCGAAGATAATTTTAATTGCAAGTACACCAAAAATTTTTTCTCTTCGGTTGTATTGTTGTCCATTCATTATCTGCTTCGTCACATACATTGTTTATATGATTTTCTATATTAGATTGTGGAGGAAAATAATGAGTTTTGTAGGCATTTTGGTTGCAAACCTTAATCAACGGAAGAACGTTCTTAAGCAATATCTTATGACCAATACAATGAATCTGAAATTATTTTGTTTTACTCCATCCTCTATCAACTGGAGGCGGAGACGTATCCTTGGGCTTCATCGGTCCAACGGCAGATGGGTGCAAGGTTATTTTCCATTACCCAAAGTAGTCTACAACCGTTGTTATAATACCGATCAACAACTCCTCGAACGTTTGGGGGCAGCAATCGGCATCAATAAATGCTTCAATCATATTAATCATTTCAATAAACAAGAGATTTATACGAATTTAAACAGATGGCTTTCTGATTATTTGCCGGCAACCGTTCCCTTCGACAAGGAGAACGCCGTTCTATTGCTAAAGGTTCATAAAGAGCTATACTTTAAACCTTGTTTTGGCCATCAAGGAAAAGGTGTAATTCGAGCAGAAATGCAAGCTTCAGGTGAAATCCACATGGGCCATCACTATTTTTTGCCGGAAATCATTTTCCAAGACACGCAGCAATTTCAGGAGAGCATTCAAGAGATACTCGGCTCCACCCCCTATATCATGCAAAAAGGTATCTCTATACAACAAGTAGATGACCGAGTTTTCGATATCCGGGCACTCGTGCAAAAAAATGAGAATGGATTATGGTCGGTCACGAATCTTGTTAGCCGGATTGCATCTAAAGGCAGCTTTAATACAAGCATCTACGATAAAACCTGTTTATCGCAAGATATACTCAATCGTCTGTATCCGGCTGAAAGAGTTGCTCGTATTATTCGTTCAATTTATGACATCAGTTTAAGAAGCGCTGAAATAATGGACGAAAATACCGCCTATCATTTAGGAGAATTTAGCGTAGATTTTGCGTTGGACAACGATGAACATGCTTGGATCATTGAGCTAAACGGAAAGCCTCAAAAAACACTATATAATGGCATTGGCAAGCAAAGTGCGGTCTATATGCGACCGATGCAATATGCCCAATATTTGTGCAAGCACTGATCTAGACTGATGGTTTAATATATGGGGTGGGGCTTGGCAGGGTTACTCGCCTTTAAGTGACGGAACATTAAAGGATTCCAAGATGAGACCACTGCAAAGTCTACTTCTAATGAACGAGAAATAAACTAAAGAAAAACGAGCCTCTAGAATCGCATCTTAGGCTCGTTTCGCATTTAGGAGTTCATATATGTTATTATCGACCCATCCAGCCGCCGTCTACATTAAGAACATGACCACTCAAGTAGTCGGATGCGGAGGAAGAGAGGAATACAACAGGACCTTTCAGGTCTTCCGGTGTACCCCAGCGTCCTGCTGGAATACGCTCGGTGATCGCATTCGTACGAGCTTCGTCCTTCAGGATTGGAGCTGTGTTGTTTGTTGTCATATAGCCTGGTGCAATCGCATTGACTTGAATACCACGGCCAGCCCATTCATTGGCCAAAGCTTTCGTTACGCCAGCAACCGCATGTTTACTTGCTGTATAGCCTGGTACATTAATGCCGCCTTGGTAGCTGAGCATCGATGCGACATTGATGATTTTACCGCTGCCGCGTTCCAGCATATGACGACCAGCTAACTGGCATAAGAAGAAGACCGAGTTAAGGTTAAGATCAATCACATCATACCAATCTTTAGCGGAATGATCAGCAGCAGGAGTACGGCGGATGATTCCCGCATTGTTCACGAGAATATCAACTTTGCCAAAAAATCCACGTGCCTCATTAAAAACATCCTCAAGAATATCCGCATTGCTCAGATCTGCAGAAATTTCTTCCGCCTGACCGCCAAGTGCACGAATAGCTTCAACAGTGGCATTACTGTTAGAGGACGAAATAGCTACGATTGACGCGCCTGCTTCTGCGAGTCCAATGGCCATCGCTTGTCCAAGTCCGCCCGAAGTTCCGGTGACAACGGCTGTTTTGCCTGTAAGATCAAATAACATCGATTATTTCATCCTTTCATAGATCGCTAGATTAGCACCAGCTTGCCGATACTGCTCTGCGGTATCAGCGGCAATGCCGGCGTCCGTAATGATCGTTGTAATGTCTTGAAAGCCAGCGAAAGTGAACAATGCACCTTGCCCAAATTTATGATGATCAACGACAACATAAGAGGATTGAGACGTTTCGAGTAATGCTCGTTTAAACGCTGTTAAATCCCCCGTATAAATCGTAAAACCAAATTCGGGATGAACGCCTGTCGCAGACAAGAAGGCTTTCTTGATATTCAGCTTGCGGATATACGCTTCTGCTTCAGCACCTGCCAGCATATTACGAACACGGTAGCCCCCGGGCACAACCAACTGGATTGCATCCTTCCGGGAAAGCTCAGCAATAATATGCACATCGTTCGTAATGACGGTAAGAGGCTGATTAGGAAGCTTTTTTGCGATTTCAAGTGTTGTACTGCCGCCATCTAAGGCAATAATATCGCCTGGTTCGATGTATTGAAGCGCCAGCTCAGCAATCTCTGTCTTCTCTGGGGCATGCCGCACAAGCGGCTCTTGCTGAGATAGGATGCCAAGTTGATCGCTTTGTGCAAGGACTGCTCCCCCGTGAATACGGAGGAGCAGTCCTTTTTCCTCAAGCCTTGCTAGATCCTCGCGAATGGTCTTACCTGTCACGTTAAGACGCTCACTAAGCTCTTGAACCGTGACTTCGCGGCTTGCCAGCAGAGCTTCCATAATAAGCTCATGCCTTCGAATAACGTTCATTGGATTATTTCAGATCTTGAGGCGCAACAGGATCCATATCTTCGAAGATTTGGTTCTCGCCAGCCATACCCCAGATGAATGTATATGCGCTAGTGCCTACACCGCTGTGAATTGACCAGCTAGGGGACAGGATAGCTTGCTCGTTGCGTACGACAAGATGGCGTGTTTCTTGCGGCTCGCCCATGAAGTGGAAGACATTACCGTCTTCTGGCATATCGAAGTACAGGTATACTTCCGAGCGGCGGTTATGTGTATGACAAGGCATAGTGTTCCAGTTACTGCCTGGTTTGAGCATAGTAAGACCCATTACCAGCTGACAGCTTTGAATACCGCCTGTATGGATGTAACGGAAAATCGTACGTTCGTTGTTTGTCGTCAGCGCACCAAGATGGTTAGGGGAAGCTTCGCTGATCGATGCTTTAACGGTTGGATAGTTTTTATGCGCAGGAGACGAGTTCAAATAGAATTTAGCTGGATTAGCCGAATCAGTACTTGTGAATACAACTTCAGCTGCGCCAAGACCAATATAGAGGCAGTCTTTGTTTTCCATATCGTAAGCCGTGCCGTCAACAGTGATTGTACCGCGGCCACCTACGTTAATAATGCCGATCTCACGGCGTTCGAGGAAGGTTGCAGCACCCATTGTTTTTGTATCAGCTTCCAGTTTAACCGGCTGGTTAACGGGTACAGCGCCGCCAATGATAAAGCGGTCCACGTGAGAATAAGTAAGGGTCAGAACGTCTGGATTAAAGAGCGACTCAAGCAGGAACTCTTGACGAAGACGGGAAGTATCAAATGCTTTAACCTCTTGTGGATGTGAAGCATAACGGATTTCCATGAAGAAAACCTCCATTGTACATTTGTTTTGTTTAAATGAGTTTATTTGAGTTCGTATATGTTCATTTTAAGTCTGGGATCTCCTATTTGCAAGACTTAAATAGAGAAGGAGAGTTTATTTTTAGTTTTTATCGTTTCGATTTGTTTTTGAATAAAGCCACCGCTTTTATTAACGAGTAAGAGAATTCCAATGATAAGAATGACGATACCAAATACAAGGGTATTTCTTGGTACATTCCAAATTATACTCGGAGTCATGGTCTTTAAAGTGAGATTGTCTTGGACACCTTGAAATGACTCCTGTTCGAATACCTAAAATATCCATTTCAGGTATTCTAGAAAGGTTTGAGCATACCTAAGGTTGCTATCAGAAAAAGCACTAGAAAAGCAAAACCCGCTAAACACCTGATGGTGTCTAGCGGGTTTCTTCTTACACCGTTTCCGGATAAGGATACATATCTATAACGCGATCCGTATGCCCGTTGTCGGTCATAAAGACAACATGCTCCCGCTGGAATTCACGCGGACTGTTCAGGCCACACGCTGCTGCGAGGGAGAAGAGGCCTTCCCTCATTTGAAGAATGTAGTTCATAACGCGCCATTGTTTTTCTTCTGGAGCAAGTGCTTCCTGATACTTGTCGTCGGTCGTCGTAACACCTGCCGGACATTTGCCAGTGTGGCATTGGAGTGCCATAATACAGCCGTTCGCCATCATGAAGCCGCGGGCCGAGTTAACAGCATCAGCACCAAGCGCTAACGCAATTGCGACTTTATCTGGCGTAATGAGCTTACCGGAAGCAAAGATTTTAAACCGATCACGGATACCGAATTTACGTGCCGTATCATCCAGTATTAGTAAGGCAGCGAACAGCGGAAGACCCATTCCATCTGCCATTGCTTTAAAAGTTGCACCCGATCCACCTTCCGAGCCATCCACGGTAATGAAGTCCGGATAGATGTTCATGTCAATCATCGCTTGGAAGAATGGCTCAAGCCGCTTCGGATCGCCAACAACGATCTTTACACCAATAGGTTTGCCGCCTTCCTGCTGCAGCATATGGATGAAATCCAGAGCTTCCTCCGGCCGCGTAAGGAATTCGAAGCGGTTCGGAGAATTTACCGTTTTGCCGATGGGAACGAGACGGGCTGCAGCGACTTTTTCATTCACCTTGGAGCCTTCGAGATGACCGCCGCGTATTTTTGCACCTTGATGGAATTTTAACTCAAACGCTTTAATGTTCGAATGACTAGCCTTCCGCTTAAATGCTTCAATCGAAAACTTACCAACTTCGTCACGGAAGCCATAGAGGCCAGGTCCAATCTGTGATACTACATCAACACCTGTAGACAGATGTACATCCGCAACGCCGCCTTCTCCCGTATTAATCCAGGAGCCGCTTGCCATAAAAGCACCACTACCGGTCGATTGGATATAATTCTCGCCAACGGCTCCGAAGGAGGTTGCTGAAGCACCAAACAATCCTTTCAGCTTCCAAGGCTGCTCACGATTATTTCCGACAATGAGGGCATCCTCATCATGAAGAAGCCAAGGCTTCACATCTTCACTAACAAATTTTTCTTGCCGCGTAAATAAACCTTCGTCGGTAATCACATATTTTTTGCCCGGCCGAAGGGTTTCATTATCGATCTTCAGCTCACTCGTTAATTTAGGAAACATCGCATTGGATAGATAAAAACCAGGCTTCTCATAATCTCGCCGGCCACCAAAGGATATCAGATCTGTCCGGTATTTCGCCGCATACACAACACCAACAAAATCCGCTCTCGAGAACGGTTTCCCTTCTGTATCGTTATCGAACCAATATTGGCGGAACTCGGGTCCAAGCTTCTCAAGTAAATACCGAAGCCAGCCAAGGAACGGGTGCGAACGGATGATGGAATGCTTCGGTTTCTTCGATAAAGCATACATGTAGCTGAAGAAGATAACCGGAGGCAGCACGATAATGGCGAGCAGTACAAACAGAATAGTTAGAACCATAAACAGTAAACCCTCCCGATCTGGAGAAAAATAAACGTGAATGCTTACCATTATATCACAGCGGAGGAGGCGGATGCTTCCGGGCAGCTATTCCTCCTTTTAAACACGTACAAAAAATAACAGCCGTACAATCTCAGCTAATGTCCCGCCCGCATATAATGAAAGCGTAGATGATGCTAAAGGGGACGATGCTATGAATAGACGGACGACTATGCTTATATCCCTGATCTTGTATGTGGTGCTGGCAATAGTACTTATATTAAGTGCGGTCTTTCATTTTGGATGAAAATGGTTCTTTGTCCGATGCCGAGGATGTTTGTCCTGTCATAACATATTGGAGATAGCAGGGGACTGACCTGCTCAATATGACGATGACGGAGGGAACCATGAATAAGGTCGCCTTCATTACAGGGATTACCGGGCAGGACGGCATGTATCTCGCAGAGCTTCTGCTTGCAAAAGGATACACCGTACATGGACTTAGACGTCGGAGCTCGCTTGCCAATACGGGACGGATCGACCGTATCGCCGATGAAGCGAATCAAAAGGGGCGAAAGCTTGTACTTCATTACGGCGACTTAACGGATTCCACAAACTTGGTGCGTTTAGTCCAGCTTATTAAGCCGGACGAGATTTATAATCTGGCAGCTATGAGCCATGTGCATGTCAGCTTTGATTCGCCGGAATATACGGCCAATGCTGACGGTATCGGGACGCTGAGGCTGCTGGAAGCCATTCGTATTCTTGGACTAATTGAGAAAACAAAGATTTATCAGGCTTCGACTTCGGAACTTTACGGCTTGGTGCAAGCCGTGCCGCAAAGCGAGACAACACCGTTTTACCCACGCAGCCCTTATGCGGTAGCTAAGCTGTACGGCTATTGGATCACCGTGAACTACCGGGAAGCATACGGCATGTATGCTTGTAACGGCATCCTGTTTAATCATGAGAGCCCGGTTCGTGGTGAGACTTTCGTGACGCGGAAAATAACCCGTGCCGTCGCCCGGATTGCTTACGGTTTACAGGAAACGTTAGCACTTGGCAACCTGTCGGCAAAACGCGACTGGGGTCATGCACGCGATTATGTTGACGCGATGTGGCGGATTCTTCAGCAGGATGAGCCAGAGGATTATGTGATTGCAACCGGACAAACGACGGAGGTCCGTGAGTTCGTACGGCTTGCTTTTGCAGAAGCGGGAATAGAGGTCGCTTTTGCCGGGCAAGGGGCGGAAGAATACGGCTACGTTGTATCCTGCAGCAATCCAGCATTTCAGTTGGCTGAAGGAACGAAGGTTGTACAAGTGGACCCGCGTTTTTACAGGCCGTCTGAGGTTGAGTTGTTGATTGGTGATCCAACCAAAGCGAATACCAAGCTGGGTTGGCAGCCGGTCAGCAGTCTGCAGGATCTCGTTGGTGAGATGGTTGCCGGTGATCTTGCGGAAGCCCACCGCGTAGTCGACTTGCGCAAGCTGGGTTACGATGTAAGCTTGGATATGGAGTAATCGGTGGATAAAGCTGTCTCGTAGAGGCAGCTTTTTTCATGTGAAATTACGCCGAAAAGCCCATTTCCTCTCCCCCTAAAGAGAGAAAAATTGGGCTTTACTAATTAACGTTTCATTATGGTGACAATTTCATCAAGCAAACGGTCCAGTGTAATGGGATCATCATAGTTGAATTTGCTGTCCAGCGTGTATACATGATTTTCTTTTACAGCCGGAATCGATTTCCAAAGACCACTATTCGTTAGTGACGCTTGTCTAGCAGTGGTTTCATCACCGCTGTCAGTAAGGAGGAAGACATAGGATCCCATATAGTCGGGCAGCACTTCATCCGAAACGTCGATAAACCTTTCATTGGCGCTAACCAATTTGTCTACGCCTTTGGCAGGAGTAAAGCCTAATTCTTCGAATAAGGTCGTGTTGAGACCTTTATTGCCCATAATGTACATGTCTGATCCTAACAGAAGCAAGGAGGTTGCCGTGTCGCCTTCTTTAATGTTCAGCTTGGACTTTGTAGATTCAACCTTCTCATCATACTTGGCGAACCATTCATCGAACTCTTTGGTTTTACCCAGCAGGTCAGCAATGTGACTCAAGCGTTCTTTAGTCTGGAATGTGCCATCTAGGCCAACAACAACGGTTGGAGCAATTTTGCTCAGAGCGGCCAGTCCTTCTTCATCCCAGTCATCAAAAATAATCAAGTCCGGCTGCAGCTCCAGCACCTTCTCGGAAGAATACGGGTAACCAACGTCGGTGATTCCATCGATTAAATCGGGGTATGCGACTTGGCTTGCGATTACGGCAAGGGAAGCACCAGCCGGCTTAACTCCAAGTGCCAGCAGATCGCCGGGGTTGCTTCCGATATAGACAATTTTTTGCGGAATGGTTGGAACCTCTACTTTATTGCCCTTATAATCTTTGTAAATTTTGGTTGTACTTGTCTCTTCATTAGCAGCTGTGCTGCTTGGTGAAGGGGATGGACTTGATGAGTTCTCGTTAGCCGGAGAATTAGCGTTCCCGCAAGCGGTCACAAATAAGGTCAAAAACAGAATACTGAATAAAAGCTTTTTCATAAGTAAACTCCTGTTCGCCGAATGGCATTTTATATTAATAATGATAATCATTATCACAAACCAGATTATAGAGAAAGTTCATCTATTCGGCAAGAGGGAATTGAAAAATAGTAGTATCGAACGACGCGCTCACTGTAAGGGAAGGGTGAGTGGGATTCTGGCAAGGAAGGGGGATTGTGGATAGTTAGATGAGGAGGGTTTGCGAGTAAGCTGGATAGTGAGGCTCACTAATCATTAATTTGCAGCACCAATAACGAATTACACGGCGAAAAGCCTCACTAATAGTGAGCTTTCCCGCCGATACTTTATCAAATATGCTAGTCTATCAATTATCCAACTCGATTACAAGATAAGTGTAGCTACTAATTTTTCTAAACCCCAAAAAACCCATTTCCTGACCTCATGGACAGGAAATGGGCTTTCTTCATTTTCATCTATAACTATCCGCGTACCCGCGCTTTAATCCGATCACAAATATGCTCGATATCCTGCTCTGTCAGTCCTCCGTAGGTTGGAACGTTAAAGCCTTGTGCAGCGATACGATTCGCGACAGGGAACTGTTCATGCGGCTGCATGCCAAGATAAGGGGGAAGAACATGCATCGGGTAAAAGAATGGCCGGGTCTCAATGCCGTCGTCCTTGAGCTGCGCCATTACTTGATTACGCCGTTCTTCGTCGGCATCATTGAGGAGAACACTGAACATCCAATAAACGTTCTTCGCCCATAGCTTCTCAACGGGCAATGTGATGGACGCTTCATCCTTCAGATACTTGTGGTAGAGTGCCGCGACTCTCTTACGTTCGCCGACATGCCAATCTACCATCTCGAGTTGAGCGCAGCCAACAGCTGCCTGAAGATTCGTCAGACGGTAGTTGTAACCTACCACCGGGAACCAATATTTACGAACTGGATCAATACCTTGGCCGCGTAGAGTACGCATCTTGTTTGCCAGTTGTTCATCGTCTGTTGTAATCATGCCGCCTTCTCCGGTTGTAATGATTTTGTTGCCGAAGAGGCTGAAGGTCGCGATATCTCCAAGTGAGCCGGTGCGTTTCCCTTTATACTCTGCACCAAGTGCCTCAGCGGCATCCTCCAGAATAAACAAGCCATGCTTGCGAGCGATGCTTGTGACCACATCCATATCGGCTGGGTGACCATAGAGATGAACGGGGATTATACCTTTCGTGCGTGGGGTAATGAGACCTTCCAGCTTCTCCGGATCCAGGTTCCAGGTCTCCGGCTCGCAATCGATGAAGACAGGTGTTGCCCCGCAGTATACAACCGCATTAGCGGTAGCGATGAAGGTGACGGTCGGAACAATCACTTCATCACCTGGTCCTACACCAAACGCCAGCAGCGCAAGATGAAGAGCGGTTGTTCCGTTACTGCAGGAAATGGCATATTTGGTGCCGCAATAGGCGGCGAAATTTTCTTCAAATGCATTAATATATTTTCCGGCTGAAGAGATCCAAGTCGAATCGATACAATCCATCACATATTTTTTCTCATTTCCGTTAAACACGGGAACGGCAACCGGATAAAACTTGTTGTCCATCAATTATGCCTCCCTCCGAGTTACGTTCGTTCCAAATTAATAAGTAAAGTCCGTTTGACAGTTGCCGGCACTCCTACGGCCAGTGAATAGGATGGAACCGGACGAATGACCGTTGCTCCAGCCCCGATCATACAGCCTTCTCCGATGTGTATGCCGTCAATAACTGATACTCCTGTGCCAAGGAAAGACTTGTCGCCGACGGTGACGTTTCCTGACAAATGGCAGCCGGGTGCGATATGGCAGGCTATGCCGATATTCCCGTCATGATCGACAGTTGCTCCCGTATTAATGATGGTATAAGAGCCAATCCGAGTATCCGGTTCAATAATACTGCCTGGCATGACAGCGACGCCTTTGCCAAGCGTGACATGGGAAGCCAAATAAGCACGCGGGCTTATGGCGTTAATAAGCTCAAATCCGAGGTTCTCTACATGCAGCGCAAGAGCATGTCGTTTGGCATTGTCCCCAATCGCAACAAAAGCATGGTGTATACCTTGTTCAAGCAGTTCAGGGAGAATATCGTCACCACCAATGACAGGCAAGCCAAGGACATTGGCATGAGGATCACGGCCGATGCATCCTATCAATTCAACATGAGGATCGCTGCGAAGGATATCAACAATGACTTTGGCGTGTCCGCCTGCACCAATAATGACAGTTTTGTTCGGCAAGGCATGGTGAAACAAAATAATCGACTCCTTTACGCACTACTCACATCATATTCATTCTGTATGAAAATGCCTCAATTCCGGCTAGACAGGCGTCTAATTCAGCAAATATGGTTGAAATCCCTAGAGGGCTAGGGCTGATGCCGTTGCTTTTTCAAACCGTGACAATACTCTATCTAAAGAAGATGAAGGATTGGAGGCCAAGTATGAAGCGTAAAATGAAACGCAAAAAGGGTTCGATCAAGCGCGGCTTGCGAAACCGGCTGTCTCGCGGCAAGCGACGTAAGCATGGAAAGCTGAAGAAACTGTCCAGGAAGTTGGGTAGAGGAAGGAAAAAGCAACGTAATAAGAAAAAGGGCAGTGCGAAGAAAGTAAAGGAACATGTACCAGATACCAAGGCTGAGGAACCTGCCGCACTTCAAATTGCCGAAGAAGATTTATTGCGACTTCGTTCGAATAATGCAAGAGTCCGGGAAAGTCTTAAGGAAGGTAACCGAATTATAGAGTGGTTTTATCCGATTTTCAAATTGAATAGCGAAGATTTTGTATGGGAGATGTACCGTCAGATATTGCAGAGGGAACCTGATCCAGCTGGTTTCTATACGAACAAAAAGAATGTAGATGCGGGCATGTCTAGAGCAGCTGTAGTGGCGACTCTTATTCAAAGCAATGAAGCTGAAAATGTTTTCAGAAGAAAACCCTCTGGAGACAGCAATACAGCTGCGTATGTGCTGCAATCGTTGCTCCCCACTCAGGAGCTTGAATTTATACATGGCATCTATATGCAATTATTGTATCGCTTACCGGATGCGGCAAGCATGAACCGTAATATCGGGTCCTTAAGACAGGGTGTCTCTCGGCAAGTAGTAATCGCTCAATTGGTGTTGTCGGATGAAATGCAAGGATTGCTGATAAATGGATTGCCTGTCGTAAGATCAGTCATAGCTGAGAGCCGCAGTAAACAGAATATCGGTATCTTTTTAAACTTTGTTGTACAAGTGGCTTTAGACGGAGAAGGAATCGGGCGATTTATCGTACGGTTGACAGAAGGGCTCTTATCTCTAAACAAGGGTTACATTCTTCACATTGCGACAACGGAAGTAAACTATCGGGAAATGAAACAGGTCTTCGATAAATTTATAGTGGAATATCCCGGACAGATTCACTTGCACCACTCAGACAGTATGGAGGTCATCAACCGTACAGTTCCTGCGGACACCTGGATTGTTCCATATGCAGGCATGGGCTTGGCTCAATATTTACAAAAACCTTATATCGTCTGTTTACATGATCTTGTCTATCTTCATTTTCCTGAACTATATGCGAAAGATATGGAATTTTTCCAATACGTGCACTCCGTAGCTGAGAGAATAGCAGCGAATGCAGCCATTGTTGTTTTTAATTCCGAATTCATTCGGAATCATGAAGGCCTAACCTTCTTGAAATTGCCGGTACACAAAACAGAGGTGGTCAGGTTCGCTGCTCCTTATGAGGAATATACGTCTATCGGTGTAATTACCGAAAATGAGTTCCGTTCCAAATATAATTTGTATGGACGGTATATAGCATTTCCTTCAGTTGCTCGTCTGCATAAAAACCATCATAGGCTAATCGATGCTTTCCACCGTTACTGTCTTACTGAGCAAGGCAGGGTATCCGGACTTAAGCTTGTATTTACGGATGAACTGGGATATCGCCCTAATCAACCAGAAATTGAAGCTGCGTTAAACGCCATTGCTGATCCTCATATTCGGGCGTCTGTCCTATTTCTTGGCAGGATTCCATCCATTCATTTGCCGTCGTTGTATAAATATGCTGAAGGTGTTGTCGTTCCTACCTTATTCGAAGGCAGTTGTCCGTTTCCTATTTTGGAGTCTTTGATTATGGATACGCCAGTATCCTTTGGGCGTCTTGCTGTCGTGCAGGAAGTCGTTGCAGATATGAGTAATTTTGCTACCTTCGATCCTCTTGATCCGCTGGAAATGTCCAGTGCAATAGATCGACTGGTCACTAACGGGAAATCCGTTGCTTCTGTGCAAAAGGATGCATTCGGCAGTCTTCTGCACAGAAGTTGGCGGCATGTAGCTGAGGAGTATTCCTCGATTATCGAGCGATTGACTTAATGTTATGGAATGACTCTGCCGTAATAACGCCAGTATGTTCGACGGAAAACATTGAGATATTGCTTCGCAATGTCATCCCATGTTTGAGACGGGTCATGAATTCCTAATGCGGCAGAGTGCTTATACGTGTCATAATCACTAAAAAATTGATCAAGCGCTTTGGCAATAGAGTCCGGGCTATGTGGGTCGAACCATGCAATCTTGGCACTATGCTTCGACAAATGCTCCCGCATTACGGGAATATCCGAACATAAGACCGGTGTTCCAAGGCGTAAAGCTTCTTCAACAGGATAGCTGCCGCCCCCTTCCGATAAACTTGGCATGATGAGTGCTTTAGCATTTCTAATAAGAGCAGGAATATCGCCATCGCTGACAAAGCCAAGCGGGAACACATCCTTATCAACTACAAGCTGCTTTTGTTTCATTATCGAAATAAGTGTCGGATTCCATCTAAGCTCCGGTGTGGTATCAGGAAAAGGCCGCCGTAGTAATTCTGTTGAATATCCGGTTAATACTAACGGATATTTTTTTCTGTCTTTAAATTGGGATAGGGCAATTAATAGATTGTAGTGATTTTTATGAGGGGATGTATTCGAAGGATAGATGATATATTCCGGCGGAAGTTTCACTGCGAGTTCCGGTGATACCTTTCTTGAATACACTCTACTAATCGGTGTAATTGCATGCGGAATAACGAATGCACGCTCAGAACGGTTGCCGAAATGGAATATGAGGCGATTTTTCACATGCTGTGATGATACAACGACTGAGGAAATATGGTCGATCCACATTTTGGATGTTCTCCAATATGCCGATAATTCATTTCCGGTAATAAAGGGAGGCACAAAATCAAATATCGTCGTATCGTGAAACGTGCAGACCGTCGGGCGGTCAATCTGTTGGAATTGCTGCGTGTGTGGCCAAAAATAATATACGATATCCATATTCGCAAGCAAATGTAAGCAGGCCGGATCGTTTATGGTACGCTCCGTATTTACAATCTCAATCTTTCCGGTTTTCAGCAGTTCTTCAGCATTTCTCATTTGAAAATCCGGGGACACAACCAGCCTTATACGCTTGACTTCAGGTTGCCGGGCAAAAGCTGCGGTCAAATTATGCAATAGTCTCATGCCGCCGCCAATAGAGAAATGAAGTGACCAAATAAGGATATTCATTATCTGTCCTCCTGTTAGTCATGCCTAATAAATCTTAAATATCCGCCATTTGTAAACAACGTTCCAGCTTGGCGATATCGACAATGATATTATCAGTTCCGGGGTGCGCTTTTGGGGGCTGCTCCACGTTGCACAAGAGCTCGTAATAATGCACGTTAGCATGGCAGCTGATTTTCCAAAAATAGTTGTCAATGATTGTGTTAGGAGCGAGTTCGATAAAAGTTGCTCCAGGCTCGCAGAAAGCAACGTTAATATTTGCGCTTCCGAAAGGAGCGATAACGATATCAGCTGAAGAAAAAATGTCGATTTTTTCTTCCATGGTCATAGGTGTGGTTACTAATTTTTTGAATCCTTTTTTTGTCAATAGCTGCATAACTTCATCCTCATTAATAACGAATCTCGCAGACGCGTCCTCTCGACTGATGTAGATTCGCTCATAACCAGCTTTCTTATGGACCTTCCGGTTATGTTTCAAGCCTTTTGTAATATATTGAGAGGTCCATGGTGGACATTTCCCCAGATGAACAGGAACGGCAGGTATGACTAACTTTTTAGCTTCGATATGAAAATCCGGTTTCGAAACCTCAATCAATTTATCCATTGGGATGCCGAGCATTTTTAAGGATTCATATTGGAAAGGACGACTCAACTTTCCGATGATATAGTGATCAATCGGGATGCCACTTTGCTCTAGCAGATGAAAGCGTGGAAGGATATCAAAGAACCAGTGGCCGTATATATTTTGCGTATAAATATTCAGATGGGGTATATTCCAGCCCCAAATCAGAGAAGCAACCGTCTTGTCGTAATACACCGATGACGGAAGCTCCTTTTCAGCATAGGGACAGTTGAATTCAACATCGAGCAGTCGCTTATTATCCGGTGTGACGGGATAGCAGTTGCTGGTCGCGAGACGTCCATTGGGAATCGTAACGACAAAGGCCTCGTCAAAGCTGCATTTTTGGTTCCAACGGGGAGGGTCGAGACCTTTTGGAGCAGGAAGAGTGATCGTTTGTCTTGGGTAGATAACTTTATAATATCTATTGTTATTACGAGGATCGATGCCAAGTTGTTTTATCCAATCTATAGTTTTCGGATAGTAGTCCAACGGAACGGTATACATTTTTTACCTCCTAAAATGTTTGCAGAAGCAAACATACTTCGAAAGCGCCTATCTTGAATATTGCTGGACAAGCAGGTTTTGGTTTGCAATTACAGTCTTGAATGGCTCGGGGCAGCCTTTCGGAAACAAAACACCTAGACCGTTTGAATGAGTGAACTGTATATGAGGATAAATAGCGCTTAATTGCTCCCAAAGCACATGTACGCCAAAAGTCGGCAGTTTAACGACAATATCATGAAATAATATAATGCCATTCGGAGCGAGCTTCGGCAGCCATCTGCTAAAGTCGTGAAGAACCGCTTCATAGGTATGGTATCCATCAATATGAAGCAAATCTATTGAATGATCACCAAATAACGTAAGTGCCTCGTCAAAAGTACTGCGGACCAAAGTGCTGAATGCAGAGAATTGTCTACTGTTAAAGGATTGGACGTCTTGATAGATATTCAATTGCCCGTATAGACCTGTGTGTTGATCGCCTTGCCAGGTGTCGACTGCATAACATTTTGTTGGTAAACGTGCATCTTGAACCGCTTGGCAAAAGCTAAAAAAAGATGTTCCGTAATACGTACCTAGTTCAACGATCGTTCTTGGCCTAGCACGGCGAACAATATCGTAAGCAAATCGCCTGTGTCCTGACCAAGCCCCTCCAACCATAATACTAAGGGGTATTTCTGGTGCGCTGTCCGCTGCGAATGTTGGCCTATAAAACTTCCAATCCATATGTCAGCTCCCATTTTTTATTATTGATGCACAAAGAATTGAAATATCTTATGTCCACTCGCTAAGAGAGGTCAGGGACAAACGTGTAAGATGATAAACACATTTATGAAACAGGTTGGCGTACATAAGCCGTTACGAACCTATTGTCCGTACATACAATGTCAGAAGTAGACAGATGTATTCCTATTGGTATGTGAACATAGAAAGACTACATTAAGGATAACGAGGTGTAAGCTGTGAGAGGCCTCGCGAGGAACAAGAAAAAGACAAAAACTAAAAGGGTATCCAGGCCGAAGCACGAGCGATATCGCTCGTCCATTGCCAAAAAGTCTCAGCTGCTGCAGGGCACGAAGATGTCTTCCATGATGGCTTGGCGGCTTGGGAGAAGAGCTGCGCTTGACTTCCCGCTGGCCGAAGGTGGAGATCAGCAACAGCATGTTCAAGAGCTGTGGATGAAGGAGAGTCATCTGAGAAGAGAGATATCTGCAGGGAGCAAGTATCTTTCAGTGATGAAAGCTTTCTTAGACGGCTATTTCTCAACAAAGCCAGATGAACAGAAACCTGATTGGGTGCTGCTTCCTACTAATAAGAAGGTTGCCGCAGTAGTGATGGCAATGAACGAGGAGCTGTCCATTGCTTCGACCATTAAGGAGCTGGAACGTATGCCGCTTAGTGAAATTATTGTTGTTGTAAACGGCTCAACGGATTCGAGCTTTAAGATGGCAAGAACAAGTGAAAGGGCGATTATTCTCCATTTCAACGAAGCGCTTGGTCATGATGTTGGGAGAGCAATTGGAGCAAAGGTAACAACCGCGGATATTGTGCTCTTCGTAGATGCGGATATACCGGTATCAGCGGAACAGCTTGTTTCCTTTGTAATGGCAGCAAGCCGTGGTGTCGATGTTGCCTTGAATGATCTCTCTCGTTATGTAGGCAAGTTCTCAGATTGGGATGAAGTGACGATTCTGAAGGATTTCCTGAATCGTTCGAATCATCGTCAGGATCTATTCATGAATTCAATGACAGCTGTTCCTCATGCCTTGACCCGAAGAGCAATTGAGACGATTGGCTCCGTCAATCTGGCCGTTCCGCCCAAAGCACAAGCGATTGCCTTGAAGAAGGGACTCCGTGTAGGTACCGGCGGCAGTGTTAATGTATTCAGGGCAAATCGGCATAGGAGAGAGAATGTTGGGATTAGTAATCCCATCTCCAAGCTGATTATGGGCGATCATCTGGAAGCGCTTGGCTGGGCAATGCAGGAGGGGAACCCTCGACTGAAGTATGTCGATTATTTGCGTAGAAGGGATCGTGTGACAGGTGCTGACAAGTATAATCATCCCCACCTATAATTCACTTTCTCTTCTCCGTCGGACAGTGGAATCTATTCGGAAGCATACGCAGGAAGATTACGAGCTTATTGTGATTGATAATGGTTCAACCGATGGGACGCTCGATTTCTTAAAGCAGCAGCACATTATAACCATCTCCCTGCCACTCAATACGGGTTTTCCAACCGCTTGTAATTGGGGGTTAAGGCTGGCACGAGGGGAATGGTTGCTGCTGCTTAATAATGATGTTCTTGTTACTCCAGAGTGGCTGACAAGAATGCATAGGACTTATAAAGCTGATCCTTATATCGGGATTATCGGACCTATGACGAATTATGCAAGCGGCAAACAACAGATCAAGATGGAAGGTCGATATGACGAATTTGCTGCAGGGCTGCGTAAAGAGCAGGATAAGAAATGGGAACCTTTGAACCGGATTATCGGTTTTTGCATGTTGTTTTCTCGAGAGATGTTAAGGCGGATCGGCATGCTCGACGAACGATTCTCCCCGGGACATTTTGAAGATGATGATTATTGCCTGCGGATCCGGCGTGCTGGATATCAGGTTGTAATGGCAAAGGATGTATTCGTCTACCATCATGGGAGCGCATCCTTTAAGGAGTATGATCAGGAAGTGCTCGAGACGCTGCTGGCCAGGAACCGGCGGTTGTTCATAGACAAATGGGGAGTAGACCCCGTCGAATTAGCAGGAGAGGATTTCAAGGGGGAACGTCATGCGAATACGGACGTCTCGTAAGCGGCAAATAGCCGGCAGACTTCGGAAGCCAAAAAAACGGAGTGCAAGAAAGCGCCGAATGAAAAAAAGCGTACCTCTGTTACCAGGACCCGTGATCCCAATTGAAACAGCCCCAGTTATTCCAGATATAGTAAAGGTAATCGAAACAGATCAGTCGCAGCTTGATACCAGCCATGATAAGGGTTTCCAGGCAGGCTTCGCAAAAGGTTATCAAGAAGGGAAATATGCTGGTGGGGAAGCAATTATTGATCAGATGCTTCCCCCGGATCAGATACTTCCAGAAGTTACGGTGGAACAAATCATCGCCGCTGGTGTAAGCATGTACCGGGAACATTCTATTCCATTGTTGACGGTGGAGCAGGTTGGAGATCGGATCATCCAAGCACTTGATGAACAGCAGCCTCTATCCCTTGTCCGATTAGGTGATGGAGAGCTGCTTACATTGGCTCAAGAGATCGTCATGCCGGTAGAGACAGTAAGGCGTGAAGGCAAATTTCTGGAATATGCCGGAGTGAAAGTGCCGGATCTTGATATTAGAGACCGACTGGCGGAGGCTGTCATTAAGGCAGATCTTGTAGGTATCCCGAGAACACGAATGCCAAATTATCAGCCGCTTGTTGCACCTGTCTTTCAGGCTTATGGCATTCCATTTACGAAGCGGCAATGGACTGACTCGCTTGTTAACTATGGCTTATGCCAAGCCGGATACTTAATGCGAATTTTACGCAACAGGCGTGTTCTGGTCATTGGTAATATGGCAGAAGGGCTGTCTACTGTGCTTACCGGGAAAAGTATTGCTATAGCAGGAATGATTACTCCAGTGAATGGCGCACGGGATGCAGCCAGGGTCGTCCAGTTAGCGAGGAATTATGAATTTGACATTGCCCTCGTCTCTGCAGGAATTGCCGCAGTGCTTATAACAGAGGAACTTGCAAGGGTGACAGGGAAGGTTGCGATAGATTTCGGCCATATGGCGAATGTGTTCGTAAAGGGTGAAGCCCCGATTTAATGAATAGTGGTTATGTAAGAGGAACAGCCTCTCCGAATGAACGGGAAGGCTGTTTGGGTTGGTTAGACGCCGACAGAAATTGCAAGCGAAGAGTATTGAGCAGAAGCGGTAACGCCTGTGATTGCGACAGCAGTCGCGTCAACAGATACTTCAAGTGAGTAATCATGAGCTCCTACTGTAAGCACGTCGAAATAGGTGATTGGAATCGTTACTTCGAGTGTAAGAACTGCAGCTAAAGCTAAGCTTAAGAAGGACGCACTCGTAACGGTAGCTACAACGACGCCATCACGCAGCAGATCAACTGTAATAGTAGGGTTGAGCAATGCGCCAATAATCGTGCCAGTCAGCAATACATCGACGACTCCGTCAACCTTTACTTTGTTGGCTGCTGCCGAAGTGATCAAAACCGGAACATCAATAACTTCCACTGGCACAAATGGGGTTGCTGGAAGTAAGCCGATAGCACCAAGCGGGACAATCCCTCCGTTGTCACCATATACTGCAGCTCCTGGACCAGCAGGGCCAGTAGCACCTGTAAGACCTGTAGGACCCGTAGGACCCGTAGGACCAGTAGCACCAGTAGCACCAGTAAGACCAGTAAGACCAGTAAGACCAGTAAGACCAGTAAGACCAGTCAAACCTGTTTCTCCCATATCTAATCATCTCCTTTCATTTGATATACATCATCATATGATGAGAGATTCATAGAGAAGACGGTATATGCCGTGAGCCAACGCCTATTTCTGAGATTTGCTTATGATTTATAGTTGGGCGACGTCAAATGCCTTATTTATGTAGGGTTTGGCTATTCGTCCATTAGGATTACTCTATTAAAGCATAAGTTATAGATATGTAACTTACCAATCCGGCACCGGTTATGAAAGGAGCTCCGGCTTGAATACGCGAGAATATTCAATAGAAGGAGATTTACCGTTTCGAGGTGAACTACGATGATTGCAGTCATAATGGCGGGAGGAAAAGGGACGCGCTTCTGGCCCAGAAGCACAGTAACGAAGCCGAAGCAATTTTTAACATTAGCCTCTGAAGAGGCGACCATGCTTCAGCAGACCTACGCGCGATTCCGTACCTGCTTGCCTGAAGAGAATGTTTATGTTGCCGTAAGTGAGAATTATTTGCCGATCGTAAAGGAACAGCTGCCTGAGCTCGCAGACAATCGTATTATTATAGAACCGGATCAAAGAGATACGGCCCCGTGTATTGCACTCACAGCTAGCTTTTTCCTTCGGCTGGAGCGGGATGAAGTACTAGTCACAGCTCCATCGGATCAGTATATTCCAGAGACAGAGGAATTAATGGAAGCGCTGAGGGCAGCGGAACATGCAGCCAAGACGGACGGAGTCGTGGTTACGCTTGGCATCGTCCCGACACGCGCAGAAACAGGGTATGGCTATATTGAAACGATAGAAAGCGATGAATATGCAAGTCAATACGGGGAACGCGTGAAAGCGGTAAAAGCTTTTATCGAGAAACCAACGAAAGAAAAAGCGGAGAAACTAATCGAGCTGCCAAATATATATTGGAACAGCGGTATATTTATATGGAAGCCTTCAACAATTGCTTCCTATATGATGAAGTTTCAACCTCAGATATGGTCTATCTTCGAGCTTAAGGAAGAGGAATTCCGACTATCTTATGCTAAGCTGCCGAAGCTTTCAATTGATTATGCCTTGGTAGAAAAGTTGGATCGTTTGTATACGATTCCGATTGAATTCATTTGGGATGATGTTGGCACATGGACTTCATTGGAACGAATCTTTAGCACAGATGGAGACGGAAATTTGATGCTTGGTCAGATTTATCCATTCGCCACCCGCAACAGTATTATCTATACAGAGCAGCAGCGAATTGTCACAATTGGCATAGAAGATTTAATTATTGTATCAACTGCTGAAGGCTTGCTTATTTGCCGCAAATCAGATGAACAAAGTGTTAAGAATGCCATTGCTGCCCTCGATACGGATCAAGAAGGCCTGCAAACATGAAAGCACTTATCACAGGAATAAACGGCTTTGTAGGCAGTCATCTTGCAGAACATCTGCTTGAGCAGCAGATTGAAGTGGCGGGTACGATTCGGAATCATAGTTCGCTGCAACATATTCGCCATCTGCTGCCGGATATACGCCTGTATGAGTGCGAGTTAAGAGATCCGCAGGCGGTAGAACAGATGATGATAGAGGTTCGGCCGGATTTTATCTATCATTTAGCCGCCCAAAGCTATGTACCTGTATCCTGGGATTCTCCGGCAGAGACGATGATCAATAATATATTAGGACAGATCCACCTGCTGGAAGCGGTTAGAAAGCTAGGATTAACCTCTAAAGTACTGATTGCCTGCTCGAGTGAGGAGTACGGGCAAGTAGAAGAGGATGAAGTGCCGGTTAAGGAGACGAATCCACTGCGTCCGATAAGCCCTTATGCGGTGAGCAAAATTGCGCAAAACTATTTAGGCTATCAATATTACAAAACCTTCGGCCAGCATATTATCCGGACCCGAACCTTCAACCATACTGGGCCGCGTAGAGGAGAGCAGTTCGTAACTTCTAATTTTGCGAAGCAAATTGTAGAAATCGAGATGGGTTTGAAACCACCTGTTCTCTATGTGGGTAATTTAGATGCTCAGCGGGATTTCACAGATGTCAGAGATGTAGTCAGAGCCTATCGCATGGCGCTTCAATACTGTGAGGCCGGAGAGATTTATAATATTGCATCTGGTCAATGTCACGAGATTCGTGAAGTGCTGCAGACGCTGCTTGGGTACAGTACGGCGACAATTACGATTGAAGAAGACAAATCCAGACTTAGGCCATCTGATGTAAAGGTGCTGGTTGGCGACTACTCCAAGTTTCATAAGCAAACCGGATGGAAGCCTGAAATTTCTTTTGAGCAGTCACTGGAGGATTTATTGCGTTATTGGCGGACAGAACTGGCTTAATAGAGGCTTAGACCCAGTAGAAGGCGTAATGCCGCGACCGGGCCTAAGCCTCGTTTTGCTTCAGATTAAATGCAGCTCTTTGAGCCTGTTTTTAATTCTTTGTCCGATAACCGCCGGCGAAAATTCATTATGGATCGTCCGCATTCCGCTTGCCGCAATGCTTTCGCGCCAGCGTGTATCGGTAACAAGCCGCTGCATATAATCCGCTGCATGCCGTATATTAGGCTCTGCCCAGATTTGATGGCTTTTGTATGGTCCCCAGTCCTGACCGATATTGGTGAGCTGGAAGGAGACAGGACAGGAATTGTTGGAGTTCATAAATTCCGTATTTCCTGACCAGTTTGTTGCAATAACCGGTTTCCCTAAATACATAGCTTCAGCGAGGCCAAGGCCAAAGCCTTCAGCTCGATGTAAGGAGACGTAACTGTCGGTGCATTGCAGCAACGCATTGACCTCATACCTCGACAACCCTTTGTCGATTAAATACATATTGCTTCTTTCCGCAAGTGACTTCTTAAGCTCGACAAGCTCATTCGGCCGGAAATCCGCATTATTTACTTTTAGCACGAGTCCGACCCGTTGATCGTTCTTCTCAAAGGCCAGCTTAAAAGCCTCAATTACAGCCTCGGGATTTTTACGGAGCGTTGAGCTTTGTACATCGTACATCATGAGAAACAGGAAACGATTTTCCGGCAGACCAAAGGTGGAACGGTTAACATGAGGCGCTACTTGCACCTGGATACAGTGAGGAATCGTAATGACGGGTACATTCGACCGTTTGGAGATTGAGGTTGCAACGAACTTGCTGCAAACCCATATCTCATTGACATGATTGAAACCTTCCATATGTTCATCCGGAAACTCTGGAAGCTCCCAGTGCCAATAGCCGATGTTATATCGATTTCCGAATAATTCGTCGCCAAAATGCTCATAGGCTGGACGCATGAAGTCGGCATTCATATGGAATATATTCGTATTATAGCGGGCTTTCTCCAGGAGCTTATGCGACCAGCTGTAGTCGGACATTCTTGAAGCAACCGCTAGTGGGAAATTAATGACGCCAAACGGAATGGAGGCTGTGTCCACCGCTTTTGCTGCAAGCCGGGAGGATTCACCTATTCCCATCTCAGCATGAATGAACCCTACGATATTTACACCAGGTTCTCGGGACGGAGGTTCAACAACAGGTGTTATTGGTAGGTTGTTAGCTGGGACTTTGCGGTAAGAGCGGCGTGAACGCCGAGATTTCCAGCTTGCTTGCCGCTTAGTGGAACGTCGGCTGGCTGCTTTTGACCGACCATTTGTTTTCCGTTTCCTGGGCTTCGCTTTATTCGCGCGTTTTAGCTTTTTATTAGACTTATGTCGTCTTTTCACCCCGGTTCAATCCTCTCGTTAATAGCGGATATGCACTCGACTATATTCTATTCATGCCAATCTAATGGTTATAAGGACAACAACCTACTAGCTGTAAAAGCGGCTTTTGTCTAAATCGAAGCTGGCTTTTTCGGAAAGAAGGGGTATAATGAGATTTACTGACGTAATTGAATAGCTCCGGGGAGCTGGTTGAGGCTAGCTGAGAGGGAATTCCGACGAAAATTCCGACCCTTATACCTGATCTGGATAATGCCAGCGTAGGAATTTGTCATATAGGACTGTTTTCCATTGCAAGTGGAATGGAGCAAACCTGTAATAAAGCTGACGAAATGTATGTCCTCCGGATTCGGGGGACTTTTTTTATTGTTCAGAGGGTGGTAAGGCCATTGCAAACGTCAAAGCTAACAAGAGAGAGGGAGAGCAAGATGGAAACAAGTAATCGGAGTAAAAAGTCAAAGGGGATCGTTGCCCTATCTTCCATGCTGGCCGTTGTTATTATGCTGGCAGGCTGCGGATCCAACAAGAATAATAATGAAACGGTGGAGAATGGGGCGGCAAGTGAGCAGCCATTGACGAAAGTAAAGGTCGTTCTGGATTGGACACCTAACACGAATCATACTGGCCTTTATGTAGCACGGGATAAGGGGTATTTCAAGCAGCAGGGTCTTGATGTTGAGATTATTCAGCCCGGCCAAGATGGTGCGGATAAAATGGTCGCAGCAGGTGGAGCGGAATTTGGCGTCGGTTATCAGGAATCGTTAACGATGGCACGGATTGCTGGCCTGCCGCTTGTATCGGTTGCAGCTGTTATCCAGCATAATACATCCGGCTTTGCTTCGCCTGCAGCGAAGGGCATCGACTCGCCGAAGAAGTTCGAAGGTAAAACGTACGGCGGCTGGGGAGCACCTGTAGAAGAAGCCGTTATTGGTTCACTTATGCAGGAAGAGAATGCGGATGTGTCCAAGGTCAAGATGTTAAGCATCGGCGATACCGATTTCTTCACAGCGGTGAAGCGGGATATTGATTTCGCATGGATTTATTATGCTTGGACAGGCGTGGAGGCAGAACTTCGCGGCGAGAAGCTGAACATGGTTTATTTGACCGATTACAGTGACAAGCTGGATTACTATACACCACTGCTTGAGACAAACGAGAAGATGATTGAGGAGAAACCGGAGATTGTAAAAGCTTTTGTTGCAGGTGCAGCTCAAGGTTATCAGTATGCCATTGACCATCCTGAGGATGCTGCTGCAGTTCTCATTAAAGCAGAGCCGGACTTGAACGCAGACTTGGTTCGAGCCAGCCAGAAGTGGCTGAGTCCGAAATATACAGATGATGCTTCACAATGGGGCATTCAGAAGAAGGAAGTATGGGTTAATTACTCACAGTGGATGTTCGACCATAAGCTGCTCGAGAAAGAGCTTGATGCGGATAAAGCATTCACGAACGATTTTTTGCCGAAGGCTTAAGGTTAGTACAGGAGAAATCAGGACGATAATAAGGAAAAGGGGAGCTATTCATGGCTAACGCGCTTGTAAGCATTCAAATCTTACCAACTACACCTAACGGGGAAAGTGTCATTCCATTTGTTGATCGTGCAATTGAAATTATTAAAGCTTCCGGCGTTCCCTATCGCGTTGCACCACTAGAGACGACGATGGAAGGGGAACTGTCTTATTTGCTTCAGGTTGTAGAGAAGATGAACGAAGCAATGACAGAGATGGGTTGCCCTTCGGTTATCTCGCAGGTGAAAATTTATTTCAACCCGGCCAATGGGGCTTCCATGGGAAGATTGTTGGAGAAATATCCAGATGGGCAATAAAGGCTGGAGCAGCTTGAAAGCGATTTGGCCTTCTGCTGCATTAGTCATCATCCTGCTTGCAGCTTGGCAATTATCGGTGGATGACGGTCTCGTGCCTGCATGGGAGTTGCCTTCACCACTATCGATATGGAAAGAAATAATAGATAGCTGGCCGCGTCTAATGGATAACGCTTCGGCAACCGTACAGCTTGCTTTGATTGGATTTGCCGGCGGTGCGCTGGCCGGTTTTATACTTGCCGCTGTACTACATCTCATTCCATTCGTTCGAAGAGCCGTTTATCCTCTGCTAGTTGTATCACAGAATGTACCGGTCATTGCGATTGGTCCGATTCTTACAATCTGGCTTGGTTACGGTGTGCTGCCAAAGCTTATTCTGGTCTGGATTGTCTGTTTCTTCCCCGTCTCACTTGCTATGCTGAACGGTTTTAAGGATACGGATCTTGGACTGCGCAATTATATGCGTATGATAGGAGCGGGCAATTGGACAGTATTCCTGAGGCTAGAGCTGCCAAATGCGGTTACTCATTTATTTTCCGGACTCAAAATCGCTGCGTCGTATGCCGTGCTTAGTGCTATTGTAGCGGAATGGCTTGGGGCAGAAAAAGGACTCGGTCATTATATGATCTTGTCTTCAAAAGGCTATGAGCCGGCTAGAGTATTTGCTGCTGTGCTGCTGATCGTGCTGCTCAGCCTTGTTCTATTTGGTGCTGTGGCTGCAGTGGAAAGGCTTGTTATCAGGTGGCGCCCGGTGAAAGGAGAGAGGAAGGGATGACAATTCCAGCTTTGGAGCTGAAGGGGATTCGAAAGGCATTTGATTCCGGTAAGAAAACCGTATTGGATGGAATATCTTTAACGGTTGGAGAGAATGAGTTCGTCTCCCTTATTGGCCCTTCCGGCAGTGGGAAGACAACACTGTTCCAATTGATTGGGGGTCTTGAGAAGCCGACAGCTGGTGAAGTATGGATCGGCGGAAAAGAGACGACAGGCAGCCGAGGGCATATCTCGTATATGCCTCAGCAAGCTTCCTTAATGCCTTGGCGATCGGTGAGTGCCAACATTGAGCTTGCTATTCAAATTGCTGGTGTAGAGAAGAAGCTATCAGTCAAAATGGCACGGGAATGGCTGGATCGGATTGGCCTGCTTGAGTATGCAGATGCTTATCCGCATGTATTGTCAGGCGGCATGCAGCAGCGAGTATCTTTTCTGCGGGCGCTGCTCTCTCCACAGCCGTTGATGCTGCTCGATGAACCGTTTGGCGCGCTGGATGCCCTGACCAGACAGCAGATGCAGCAGTGGCTGATGGCGATGTGGGAGGAGAATAGAAGAGCGGTTCTATTCGTGACGCATAGCATTGAAGAAGCGCTGTTACTATCGGATCGCATTCTAGTACTGTCTGCTGCGCCAGCATCGATTGTAGAAGAAATATCAGTTCCTTTTGCCAGACCACGACCAGCGCAGCTATGGAAAGAGCCGCAGTTTAATGAGCTGAAGGAGCGGATTCAGGAGCTGCTGTATCAGGGGGAGGCGGCGGTAAAATGAGGAATCATTATCGGGCAATAGATGCCCATATTCATCTTGATCACTACGAAGAAGTGGACAGGGTTCCGATGCTGCAACGGGCATTTGAAGCGGGAATTGAAGCTGTCATTGCGGTGTCTATGCATTTGGCCTCCTGTAAGGAGAACGAAAGGCTTGCGAAACAATTCCCGGGTCAGGTACACCCTGCTTATGGTTTTCACCCGGAGCAGCCTGTTCTATCAGAAGTGGAAGAGCTTGAGCTGTATGCCTGGATTCGGGAGAAGCATGCTGAAGGAGAATCTTTTGCAATTGGTGAAGTAGGCCTGCCGTATTATTCCCGTACTACTGCTGAAGCGGATGGAGTTGCTTTCGACGAAGGGCCTTATCTGGTATTGCTGGATCGCTTTGCGGCACTTGCGGCAGAGCTGGACCGGCCAATTGTTTTGCATGCGGTATATGGGGATGGAGTAAAAGCTTGCGACATCATGGAACACCATCAGGTGAAGCGGGTCCATTTTCATTGGTTTAAGGGAGATAAGGCAACGGTTGAGCGGATGATTCGTTCCGGCTATTATATCTCCATTACACCGGATGTTGCGTATGAGGATGAGATTAGAGAGCTGGTAGAGCGTTATCCGTTAGAACAAATGATGGTGGAGACGGATGGCCCTTGGCCGTTCGAAGGTCCTTATGAAGGAAGAGCTACTGCGCCAGAATTTGTTCATGATGTATGTGCTCAGATTGCAGCAATCAAACAGCTTCAGGAACAAATTGTCCGTGAGCAGCTGTTACATAATACGCGAGAATTTTATAAGCTGTAATATTCGCTCCGTTAGGCCAACCCTAGGCTTAACGGAGTTTTTTTGCATCAAATTGGTGGTAGGCCGTTACACGCTGGAATGTGCTTCCATAAACTAGTATATCTCGTATTTTGTTTGCTAGGAGAGGAGGAGAAAGGAATGACACCATTAACAAGATCGCAATTTATAGCGGCACTTGTACCGACTGTATGCCAGGTAAGGCGCGAGGGCTCTACGATCTTCCCATCTCTTCGGATTGCGCAATGTATTCTGGAGACAGGCGGTGTAATTCATCCTTGGTATAACCTAGGGGGAATTAAAGTAGGCAGTGGCAAACCCAATGCTTACTGGCATGGAGATGCGGTGGTGAGAGGAACCTGGGAGGTTGTTGATGGCAGGAATGTAAGCATGAATGCAGCTTTCCGAGCTTATAGCAGCGTGTATCATTTTATGAAAGATCAAGATCTGCTCTTCGCAACCTCCCGTTATCTCCGTGTCCGGGCAGCTGTTACCCCAGAGCAGCAAGCCAATATGCTTTATGTAAGCCAGTATGCGACAGATCCATCTTACCCGAATAAATTAATTGCTCTGATCAACCAATATTCACTGAAGCAATACGACAATGCTTTTGCCTCAGCTGCCTCTACCACGATGTTTAAAGCCTCGACAACAATTCCTATTCTTGCGGACGGACTTGTCGTTGCTGTTGGTTATTATGATGCAGGGACAACCTGGGTTGCTGCTCGTGCGTTAGGTGAATCATTAGGTGCAGTAATTGACTGGCAGAAAGGAAAGGTAACGGTCAACGGACAGGAGCTGGATTCGCGATTGGATATCTCGACAGGGTATGTAGCGGTGAGGGACCTTGCTGCCGTTTTGAATAAAAAGGCCGTTTGGGAGCAGGCGACCCAGACCGTCACGTTAAAAGCGACAGATCTCCCGTAAGAGGAGATTGCCGCTGTTTTTTCATGGCCGGATCGTGACTCTTGTTCCGACGGGCGTTAGAGGGGATAAGGCGAGAACATCTTCGTTATACATCCTTATACAGCCATGGGAGACGTATCCTCCGATTGAGGAAGGATCATTGGTTCCATGAATGCCGTAATGAGGCTTGGATAGCCCCATCCATAACACGCCAAATGGTCCGCCCGGATTCTCTTGTTTATTAATGATCTTATATTCGCCGGTTGGTGTTTGAGTAACCATTCGTCCAATCCCAACGGGATAGGAGTGTACAACGATATTTCCATCCAGTAAATGAAGCATTCGGTCCGACAAATCGACAATAATACGATAGACAGGCATGACCACGCTCACCCCTTGCTGAGGTTTGTACGTCCCTGAGTATCATATGTCACTCGGCACAGGTGATGTGTGGGTTGATAGCTGACTGACGGAATCAAGCAATCACTTGCTGATCGCTCCGACGAATAATAAACGTATAATACCCGATGTAGTAGGCAACCAGGAGGAAGAAAGTGATTGCTGTCAGTGGATCATTCGTGTAATGCTGAAGCTCGGCAGTATCACTGGTCATGGCAGGATTGACAGCAGCTGGACCGCCATTTCCGACCATGTCGACAATCCGGAATGCAACCCGTCCGATGAATAATAGGACCACAAACGTCTCAATGCCGATATGTGTCCGATAAAATAGCGAGTTGTCACGAAGCTCGAATCGACTGTGTTTAATGGCAAAGTAGGCAATGACAGCACCACAGGCGATACCTAATGCATCGGATAGGTAAATGGCTGGATGAGAATACCCGGTAGCAAGCAGAAGAATGCCAATTACACTAAAAAGACCGATTCGAAATCTCAGCCTGCGAGGCTGGAAGGGCTGAAAGCCAATTGTCCGTCTGAAGCGTCTGTACATCACGAACAGGATGATAAGCAGGGGGATTAAATAGCTTCCGATGTTATTCATAACCGTATATGAACCTCCTAACTAATAATTGGTAATGTAACTATATACCAAAACTAGTGTAATTTGCAGTGGGGAAATAGAATCACATTACAGGATTTTAGTAGCAAGAATAGAATAGTTAAATTTGGAAACAAGACTTATCTAATCGGAGGTATTAAGGTGAGAAAGATAGTTAGTTTATTTCTTGTTTTATGTTTAGGTTTTACTGGTACAACGACTTATGCCGCTGATAGCTATATGAAAGCCACGGGTTTGATTAGTTCGATCAAGTTAAATGGAGAGCCTGTCCAGTTGGATGGCCTTACGATTCAAGGGAGCAATTATTTCAAGCTTCGTGATCTAGCTTCTGCTTTCTCAGGTACACCTAGTCAGTTCAATGTTAGCTGGAGCAGTGAGCACAATGCGGTGGAAATACATACGGGCAAACCATATTCCGTTACAAAAGAAGATGACGATCCAGTTTTCCAATCTAATATGAACTACATGGTCAAGCCGACAGATTCCACGCTGTTTGTAGACGGGAAAGCCGTACCTATTCAGGCTTACAATAAGGAAGGAAGCAATTATTTCAAATTAAGAGATTTGGGTAAGTTAATCCCATTTGAAGTCAGCTTCAACGGAGTGGAGAACGAGATACTGCTGTTTTCGAATCTAGCAGACAACTCCTATCGAGTAACAACGGCATTTGCTCCGTCTGACAATACCGTCTCGTCTAGGTATCCGCGATGGAAAGAAACAATAAAATCTTACCTTACTCATAATGATGACGGCATGGTCAGCGTTATTGAAGAGAAAGAAAATAAAGTCACCATTGAAACGTATGACAGTCAATATCGTCTTGTTGCTCAAAAAAGTATTGATAACGAGCTTCCGTTATTCGGCGGATTTTATAGCGGTGCAAAAAATTATTATGTCGCCTATGGTCAAGAAAACCATGAAGAAAACGATAATAAGGAAGTTATCCGTATCGTTCGTTATGATAAGAGCTTTAATCGGATAGACAGTGTATCTGTAAAAGGTGAAGAGAGCTTTACCACGGTTCCGTTCAATGCTGCCGCTGGAAGAATGGCCGAAAACGGTGATACGCTAGTGTTTCACACTTCCCGTGAAAGGTATACGACAGAGGATGGGTTAAATCATCAATCCCAGCTGACCATTATTGTTGATACATCAGAGATGAAAGTAATCAATAATCTTGGACGTTTCCAAAGTAATCACGTTAGTCATTCATTTGATCAATATGTACTTTTTGATGGTAATGAACAAGTTCTTCTGGATCATGGGGATGCCTATCCGCGCTCGATCGCTTTACATAAAGGCGACGGAACAACATACGAAGAAACGGATCTGTTCAAAATCCCCGGTGCCATAGGTGCAAATACGACAGGAGTTTCGATTGGCGGGTTTGAGATGTCTGCCTCCAATTATATTACGGCTATGAACACGATCGATCATTCTAGGGTGACTGAATACACGTCATACGAAATGAAAGGTTTACCTGTGGATCGCAGAGATATCATTCTGACACTTCTGCCCCGGAACAATATGCAAGCCAGCGCAGTAAAAATAGTAAAGCTCGCCTCTTATACAGCTAGTGAGTTGTTCGCGTCTATTCCAAAGCTGGTTAAGATTAATGATGACAAATTGATTGTCATGTGGCAGGAGTTTACTAAAGAAGGCAATCCATCCGGATTGAAATATGTATATATAGACGGGAACGGCAATGTGCTAGGGGGAATTCAGAGTCTTGATCATTTTCTGTTGTCTGATAGTCAGCCTATTGTCATAAACAATCAAGTAGTGTGGTATGTGAACGCAAATGGGTTGAGGGCTTTTTATACGATTCCAGTTACGGCTAATAAATGAGTAGAAGAGCAAAAAAAATCGGACGCTCATTTCTGAGCGTCCTTTCATGGGAGAGGAGAAACCGGACGAAGAGCTTATGGGGAAACGTAAGTCTTCTCCGCGGTTGTCTACGGCATCTTCCGACGCCGATGATTTTATTTTGTCCGCTTTGTGGGGGATTATACATTTTGCGGTAAAAAATAATTATTGCCCTTTCATAAGCAGCTTTCAGGTGCCTTTATAATCCAAGGGAAAGTGTGGTACGATAGGCATCGACAGTAGAGGAAGGGAGCAATATGCAGTGAGAGTCATTGCGGGAGCGGCAAAAGGCCGCACGCTAAAGGCGGTACCAGGTATGAATACGCGACCTACGACCGATAAGGTGAAGGAAGCGATATTCAGCATGATTGGACCGTTTTTCGACGGTGGACTAGCGCTTGATTTATTCGCAGGCACCGGCGGACTCGGTATAGAAGCTTGGAGCAGAGGCATCGAGCGGACGATCTTTATCGACCGAGAAAAAATAAGTATCGATATTATCAAATTAAATACCGAAGCGGCAGGAATGGGAAGACATGCGGAGATTTACCGTAATGATGCGGAGCGGGCAGTTAAGCTGCTGGAAAAGCGCGGCATTGCCTTTTCGATCGTATTTCTCGACCCGCCTTACCGCTTAATACATATGGACGAGCTTATCGTAGATATGGCGCAGCGATCTTTGCTGGAAGATGGGGCAACGATTGTTGTAGAACATGATGCTGGTCATGAATATCCGGATCATATTGAACATTTTACATTACTGAGAAAACAAAAATATGGCGATACGGCTGTGACTCTATACCGTTATTCGCCTGGCAGCACAGATGGAGGAAATACCGATGCAAATGAATGAGCATAGCAGCCGTGTAGCTGTATATCCAGGGAGCTTTGATCCACCAACATTAGGTCATCTTGATATCATCCGCCGTTCAGCGAAGCAGTTCGATCACTTGATTGTCGCGGTGCTTAACAACACGAGCAAAAGTCCAATGTTCACTGTAGATGAGCGCAAAGAGATGCTGCAGGAGATAACAAGCGATATTCCTAATGTGACGATTGACAGCTTCCGAGATCTGCTGGTTCGATTTATGAAATCTCGCAAGGCGAATACGATTGTGCGTGGTATCCGCTCCGTTACGGACTTCGAGTATGAGTTGACGCTTGCATCAACCAATCAATTGCTGGATGACGAGATTGAAACAATCTTCATGATGACGAATCCGAAATTCTCATATCTTAGCTCTAGTATCGTGAAGGAAATCGCGATGTTTGGAGGGTCGATATCCGTGCTTGTTCCTCCTCCAATCGAGCATCGTTTGGTTGAAAAATATAAAGAGAAGCAAGCAAAGGGCTAGCGTTTAGCTCGAGGAGAGATAACTCTTATTGCTGCGAACATAATAGCAAGAACGGCCGCGGCCGTCAGCGTATACGGCCAGATCGATGGGATGCCAAGTGCGGTGACGGCCTCGTATGCGTTGGACGGACGATTCCAGGATACACCGTCCTGAAGCATAGCTGCGGTTGCATCCGTTAACCGACTAGGCAGCAATGTTATTACAGTCTGGACTGGTTTCCACAAAAGGAGGGCTAATACGGCAGCGTGTATGGCATGAAGGAGCTTGACCCAAATAAGCGGCATCAGCTTTAAGTCGGTGCCTGTAATGGCATAACCAGCTTGAAGCAGAGCACTTATACCACTCCAAGCAAGAACGGCAGCAATGGCGGCGGCACTTACTGCGGTGCTTACGCCTGGACCTTGCCATACAGCAGCCGCGTATGCACCGATATGGCTCTCTAGCAAAGCAGGCAATACCAGCTCAGCGATCCCGCTTGGCAAAGCATGAATGATAAGCGGCAGGGCCAATCTGGCTACCACGGCGGCGAAGATCATGAAGCCGCCAACGATAAGAAGCTTCTGTACACCAAATGACACTGCGTCCCCAAGAGCCTTGCCGAAGCTGCGTCCATCGCGGTCACGGCTTGTCACAATTGCGTCAGCTGCAATGTCGAGCATGCTTGTCTTTTGATCCTTACTCATGCTTTTAGCTCGGCGTTCACCAAATAGAGAAATCCATAATGCTGTGCATAGGGCGGACAACCATACGATAATGGCGATAAACAGGCCAAGCTCGGGGCGATGCAGGAAGCCTGCTCCAATGACAACCAGCATAAAGAGTGGGTTCGGCATATGAGAAAGGGCAAGCAGTCTTTGCCCTTCGCTTCTTGTTATAAGATTATCGCGGCGCAAAGCTGCCGTTGCTTCCGCACCGGCTTGATGCCCGGACAACCACCCTAGCAGAAGAGGCAGCGCGGCTTCTCCCGGCAGTTTGAACAGCCCTCGCATGATTGGTTTAAGGAGTACACCAAAGCCATGAATGAGGCCAAAGGCCACGATAAGCTCGAATAGCACTAGGAACGGCAAGAGACCAGGGAAAACAATGTTCCACCAAATGGTCAGCCCTTGCAGAGAAGCTTGAAATGCCTCATCTGGCTGACGAATGATCGCAGCGACTAGCAGAATGGAGATCGCCGCATATAGAATTGTGCGTGCCATATATTTATCAACTCCATTAAGACGGATTTTTCATTAAATGAGGGGATTATTCGGACAAACTGGGGTCTTTTCCATTGTACGCGCCTAGTGAAAGGGATAGACCATTGTCCATCAAGGAGGGGATATGCCATTAAGGGTTTTCGATTGAGCGGAAGGACAAGACAAGCGCTTGGTGTTGTTCTCATTGCAGTGATGTTATGGGTTGTTATTTATGCACCAACACCACTAGTTATCTATGAACCTGGCCTTGCTTTCGAGACAGAGCCGCTTGTGCAGCTTGGAACGGGTGAAGCATCAGCGTCCCATTCGACGGAAGCGGGGGAGCGTGGAGCCTTTCTATTAACCACGATCAAGCTGACGGATGCAAAGTATTGGCAGGTCATTGAAGCAGCATGGAAGAAGGATTTTGTTGTTTACAGCAAAGATTCGGTAATGAAGGGGAAGTCGGAAAAAGACTATCTTGATCTAATGGCCCTCGATATGCTTGCTTCACAGAACTCTGCGATCGAAGCGGCTTATATTTATGCAGGGATACCTTATACAACTAGTACGGAGGTAGTTCACCCAACAAATCCATCCAATCAAATTACAATAAAAGCCGAAGATATCGGTGGTCCTTCAGCCGGTCTGATGTTCACGCTGCAATCTCTGAATCTATTATTAGATAAAGATTTGACGGAAGGGCTTCGAATTGCAGGCACTGGTACTATTTCTGCTGAGGGTAGAGTAGGGGGAATCGGGGGCATTACATATAAAATTGTAGCAGCTCACGAAGCTGGTGCGCAGCTGTTCCTGGCACCAGAAGCAAATTACGCAGAAGCGGCGGCTAAAGCGAAAGAACTTCACAGCGAGATGAAGGTTGTACCTGTCACCTCGCTGGAAACCGCAATAGCAGCGATTGAATTTGCTGCAAACTAGCTATAATTATTCAATTATTATCGGCTTGTCCGTAAAATCTCGAAACATCGCAGCTGCGGATGTGTGACCAGGCTGTGCCAGCATAAAAGCTGCTGTAGCCTGTGTATCAAGCTCGAGGTACCGAGACTGCACAGGAGATCTTGCAGCGCTTAAGAGGACAGGCAGTGTGGCCTCAGACCGCATCCGGCGCAGCAGCTGTTGTCCTTTCGCTGTAAAGCCCAGCACCCGAATATATTCAACCCCGGCTGCCAGCTTCTCAGCTGTAAAATCTTCTTTCTTATGATGGAGCAGAATAGAAAGAAGAGCTCTCTGCAGCTTGGTTCTGGTGTAACGTTTGGTCTTTAAAGCTTCTAGAAGAGGTTCGAAGCCGATCTGATCGAGCTTTGGCAGTGTATTAAGAACACGATGCTCCAGCCCTTCCATGATCTCGCGATAACCTGAGAGCTGTTCAGGCGTCTGCGTAACGGCAGTATGAATGAGCGGCTGAACAAAGTTCGCCCAGCTTACAGGACTTCTTCCTGCTGCCCATTCCCGTTTCATCACTTCATAAGTCGTAGCTGGAACAAGAGGGCGGCAGCCGCCAAGCTCGCCGCCTTCAAGCAGCAGTTTACGAATTGCCGTTGCACTGGCAATGGCATGATCTGTGACTGTTGTTTGGCCGTATTCCGACTTCTCTCGGCGAATGGTATGCGGCTCCATCTTGCCTTTGATCCGTTCCAGTGCAATAAGGTAATGGAGTCCTAATGTATGGTTAGGCTGCGCATACGGGAAGGCTGCTGCTTCATGATTGCCGATAGAAGTTAGATAGGATGCAACAGCAGAGCTGTATGCGCTCGGATAGCTGATGCCTCCCTCCAAGGCCTCATGCAGCAGTTGTTGGAATTCAGGAGGCTCTTGGGCGATTAACCGCGCAGCCTGTTGCAGAGCTTCGATCTCGCCGCTCTCTGTACCGAAGCAGAACGCGTCCACGACGCCTGTAGCTTCAAGTAGTGAGACAGCGCCATAGGCGAACCATTCTGCTGCTTGAGTAGCATAGGCAGTGGGCAGTTCAATGACAAGATCGCAGCCGCCGCGTAGTGCGGCTTCCGTCCGTGCCCATTTATCCATAACGGCCGGTTCGCCTCGCTGCAGAAAATGTCCGCTCATGACGGCGACAACGGTGTCGGCTTGTGCTATTTTGACCGATTCTCGTAAATGATATTGATGACCGTTGTGAAATGGGTTATACTCAACAATTAGTCCTACTGTGCGCACTGAGACATCTCCTTGCTTTTCGTTGGATATATGTCCCATCATAGCACAGGGCCGCTGTTTTATTCATGACGATACGGGAGAAAAGATGAAAAACAGCGTGAAAATGTTGACAAAACCTCTCGTTAATAGATATAATAATTTTTGTTTGTTTGGGGTGATCTCATGCAGTTTCATGTACAAGAAACGATGTCCAAAGGTATCAAGGCAAACATTGATGAGAATCTGGATGTGTCCGATTTATTTAAGGACAGATTAGATGTCGTCAGTACCGGTCCGCTTCATGTGTCGCTTCAGGTGACAGGCAATGAAGGCTCGATTACTGTCGAAGGCGAATTGACCATTGATTGGGAGCTCGCTTGCTCACGTTGTCTTGACCCAGTGAAGCTTCATTCGAAAATTCCTGTCTATGATCAGTTTAAGCCAGCGGCCGTTGAGGACGGGGAAGAAATTGAGCAGGACGAGGATGACGACATTATTGCGGTATCAGGGGACAGGCTGGATTTGAAGCCTTATGTGGAAGAAGTGCTTCAGTTGTTCATGCCGTTCGCTCCGTTATGCAGTAATGATTGTAAAGGGCTGTGCCAGAATTGTGGACAGAACTTAAATGAACAAAAATGCAGCTGCAATACAGATCGAATTGATCCACGTATGGCGGTGCTCAAGGATTTATTCAAAGACGAACAATAATGAAATGTCCGATTGATTTTATGAAGGAGGTGGGAAACAATGGCAGTACCACAAAGAAGAACGTCCAAAACTCGCCGCGACAAACGTCGTACGCATTTCAAACTGGCAGTACCAGGTATGGTAAAATGCGAGCAATGTGGAGAGCTTAAACTGGGCCACCACGTATGCAAAGTGTGCGGATATTACAAAACAAAAGAGGTTATCTCCCAATAATCTCAGGTTTTCCCACAATAGCACTTCATTACGATGAGGTGCTATTTTTTTATGTCCGTTGCCTGTATAAGCTTTTTTTTATATACTTAATTAGTACCAGGTTATAATATCAGCCATCATTCGAGTAAAATCAGACATGGGTTACAATACTGTTAAGGTGGTGCCGGAGATCGAACGAATGCCTAAGCGACAGCGGCATCAGCTGCTCGCTCAATTGATAGATGAAAACCCGTTTATGACGGATCGTGAGCTAACAAGACATTTGAAAGTCAGCATACAAACGATACGGCTTGACCGGATGGAACTGGGTATTCCAGAGCTGCGTGAGCGAATGAAGCTGATGGCTGAGCGTTCGTATGATTCTGTTCAGTCTTTGCCGTTGCATGAAGTAATTGGTGACATTGTAGATTTACAGCTGGACAAAAGCGGAATATCGATATTCGAAATTCGTGAAGAGCATGTCTTCTCACGTACGGGTATTGCCCGGGGCCATCATGTGTTTGCCCAAGCAAACTCGCTGGCGGTTGCTGTTATTGAAGATAAAATCGCCTTGACGGTTACAGCGGATATTCGCTTCATAAGACCGGTCAAGCTTGGTGAGAAGTGTATTGCTAAAGCTTATGTACGTTCAATATCCGGCGAGCGCCACAAGTCAAAGGTGGAGCTCTTCACTTATGTAGGGGATGAAATGGTGTTCCAAGGGAACTTCGTCATTTACCGTTCCACAGGTGATGGAGAGAACGAAGCATAGGCTTTTATGAAAATATAAGAAGGTAGTATAAGTTTTTCTCTATACTATGCTTATATTTCACCCGCGAAACGACTGCTGCTCCTCCTAAGGACGACGCAGCCGTTTACGCTGAAGTTAAGCTTTACCTGTTATGAGGGTAGAGTTTTTGGGAGGAAAAAGACATGCGGATCGCCATAGATGCGATGGGAGGCGACCACGCTCCGAGCCTCATTGTGCAGGGAGCGATGGATGCTGCGGCGGAGTGGCCGGATACGGAATTGGTTCTTGTTGGAGATAAGGCGGCTATTGAGCCGCTGCTCAACGGAAAGAAACCGGCCAACGTGACGTTATGCCATACGGATGAGGTGATCGGTCCGGATGAAGAGCCGGTCAAAGCGGTTCGTCGAAAAAAAGGTTCGTCGATGGTTGTTGCCGGGCAGCTTGTACGTGAGAAGCATGCAGACGCGATGATCTCTGCTGGTAATACAGGAGCCCTTATGACAACGGGGCTGCTCGTAGTAGGCCGGCTTGAAGGCATCGAACGTCCTGCGCTGGCACCTATGCTGCCTACAATGGATGATATCGGCGTCCTTGCGCTTGATCTTGGGGCTAACATGGATGCGAAGCCTGAGCATTTGCTGCAATATGCAATTATGGGCAGCATTTACCGTACGAAGGTACATGGTTTGGATAATCCGCGTGTAGGGTTGCTGAACGTAGGTACCGAAGAACGGAAAGGTAATGAATTGACCAAAGCTGCTTATGATCTGCTTGAACAGGCACCGATTAACTTTATCGGCAATGTGGAAGCACGAGACTTGCTTAATCGCAGCTGCGACATTCTTATTTGTGACGGCTTTGCGGGGAATATTATGCTTAAGGCGATTGAAGGTACAGCAGGTACACTGATGACTTACCTGAAAGAAGCCTTTGGCGAGTCGTTTATGACGAAGATTGCGGCAGCCATTATGATGCCAAAGCTTCGGAGTCTGCGTAAAAAAATGGATTACAAGGAACATGGGAGTGCTCCGCTGCTTGGATTGAATGGACTAGTGATGAAATGTCATGGTTCATCCGATGCATTAGCTGTAAAAAGTGCTATTCGACAAGCGCGAGTGGCTATAAAAGCACAGCTGACTGAATCGATTGCAGTGGAAATAGGCGGGAGGTCATGATGAATTTACATCCTGTAGGCATTATTGGTACGGGCAAATACGTTCCCGACCGAATTTTATCGAATCAAGAACTTGAACAAATGGTGGAAACAAACGACGAGTGGATCGTGACGCGTACAGGTATTCGTGAACGCCGTATGGCAGCTCCGGAGCAGGCAACATCAGATCTGGCTTACCAAGCATCGCTCAAAGCAATTGAAGCAGCAGGGATAACGATTGAAGATATTGACCTTATCATCGTATCGACAATTACACCGGATATGTTCTTCCCATCCACAGCATGTCTCCTGCAGGAGAAGCTTGGAGCGAAGAAAGCGGCTGCCTTTGATCTGTCCGCAGCATGTTCTGGATTTATCTATGGTCTTGCGACCGCTTCGAATATGATTGCAACTGGCATGTATAAGCATGTGCTTGTCGTTGGTGCTGAAACCTTATCCCGTATTACCGATTACACAGACCGCAATACATGCATCCTGTTTGGTGACGGTGCTGGAGCAGTCGTGCTTGGCCAAGTGCCGGAAGGCCGTGGCTTCAAGTCGTTCGAGCTTGGAGCTGATGGCGGCGGCGGCGAACTGTTGAAAGTAAGCGGCGGCGGATCGCGTTTGCCTGCTTCTGCAGACAGTGTGAGTTCAAAGCAGCATTACATTCACATGGCAGGCAATGATGTATTTAAATTCGCAGTACGGATTATGGGCGGAGCAGCTGATGAAGCCCTTCGCAAAGCAGGTATGAGCAAAGAGGATATCGATCTGTTGGTGCCGCACCAAGCCAATGTCCGCATTATTCAATCTGCACTTAACCGACTCGATCTTCCTGAAGAGAAGTGTATGATTAACCTGGACAAATACGGCAACATGTCGGCTGCTTCTATCCCGGTTGCACTTGCTGAGGCTTTTGAGCAAGGGCGAATCAACGAAGGCGACTGTCTTGTGTTTGTTGGCTTCGGAGGCGGTCTTACCTGGGGCGCATCCGTATTGATCTGGTAACGGAGGGAACTTAAGTTGAGTAAAATAGCATTTGTATTCCCAGGCCAAGGCGCTCAGGCGGTTGGCATGGGTAAAGATGTATACGAGGCATTCGAAAGCTCGCGTGCCATTTTTAATCAAGCAGACGAAGCTCTTGGCTTCAAGCTTAGCGAGATTATTTTTGACGGACCAGATGATCAGTTGAAGCAAACGGCTAACACTCAGCCTGCACTGCTCACTGTTAGTGTGGCTTTGCTGCAAGCGTTGGAAGGCCGCGGCCTCAAAGCTGATTTCGTAGCTGGTCACAGTCTAGGGGAGTACAGCGCACTGGTAGCTGCTGGCGTTCTGTCATTTGCAGATGCAGTTCGTACGGTTCGTGCACGCGGCGAGTTTATGGAACAAGCCGTTCCAGGTGGTCAAGGTGCTATGGCTGCAGTACTTGGTGCTGAGCGCGGCGTTCTGGCTGAGCTTTGTGCCAAGATTACAGAAGAAGGAAATACGGTTGAACTGGCGAATGTAAACTGTCCGGGTCAAATTGTTGTTTCTGGTTCTGCAGCAGGTGTTCAAGCTGTTGTTGAGCGCGGTAAAGAAGAGGCCGGTGCGAAACGTGTTATTCCGCTGGAAGTAAGCGGCCCGTTCCATTCGTCACTGATGAAGCCTGCGGCAGATAAACTGTCCGGCGTTCTTTCGGAAGTGTCGATGAATGATGCGGCTGTACCTGTCGTTGCGAATGTAACGGCTGCTCCGGTAACAGAGGCAACTTCGATTCGTAACCTCCTTGTCGAACAGGTTTATTCCCCTGTTCTTTGGGAAGACAGCGTCCGTTATTTAGTCGAACAAGGCGTTGATACTTTTGTTGAGATCGGATCGGGTACGGTTCTGGCTGGCTTGATCAAGAAAATCGACAAGAATCTTCGCGTTATCTCGGTTAACAGCCTTGCAGCTTTAGAAGCACTGTAGGGCACCGTTTCACGCAAAACTTGGAGGAGGTATACCATGTTTGCTAGTCTTGAAGGCAAAAAAGCGCTTGTAACAGGTGCATCCCGCGGCATTGGCCGTGCGATTGCCCTTGCACTTGCGGAAGCCGGTGCGGATGTAGCTATTAACTACTCCGGCAGCGAAGCTGCTGCTGCGGAGACAGCTCAAGCTGTTGAAGCGCTTGGACGCCGTGCGATTGTACTGAAAGCCAACGTCGGCAAAACCGACGAATTCGATGCTATGGTCAAGGAAGTTGTTGATCAATTTGGCTCGATTGATATTTTGGTGAATAACGCTGGCATTACAAGAGATAATTTAATTATGCGTATGAAAGAAGAGGAATTTGACCAAGTTATTGAGACGAACTTGAAGGGTGTCTTTAACGGGATCAAAGCGGCAACGCGGCCTATGATGAAGCAGCGTTCCGGACGCATTATTAACATCTCTTCTGTTGTTGGCGTGCTCGGAAATCCGGGTCAAGCAAACTATGTTGCGGCGAAAGCAGGCGTCATTGGCTTGACCAAATCAAGCGCACGTGAGCTTGCTTCCCGTGGAATTACTGTTAACTGTATCGCACCAGGCTTTATTCAAACGGATATGACAGACAAGCTTTCTTCTGAAATGAAGGATTCCTTGTCCGCGCAAATTCCGCTTGCTCGTCTTGGTTCGGCAGAAGACATTGCTGCGGCAGTACGCTTCCTAGCATCTGATGCTGCGTCTTATATGACGGGACAAACCGTTCATATAGACGGTGGTATGTACATGTAAGGATTGTCAATAAGCATGCTCGCTGGATTTAGCGCGGTTATGTATGGCATTTTGTCTTGAATTCTCGTATAATACCCTAGGAGGAGGTGAATCGGATGTCCGAAGTAGTAGAACGTGTAAAACGTATCGTCGTCGACAGACTTGGCGTAGACGAAGCGGAAGTCACGCTGGAAGCTTCCTTCAAAGATGACCTCGGCGCTGACTCTCTTGATGTCGTTGAGTTGGTCATGGAATTGGAAGATGAGTTTGACCTGGAGATCTCTGATGAAGATGCAGAGACGATCACCACGGTGGGAGAAGTAGTAAATTACATACAATCTCATACGTAAGGAAAAGAAGTGGTCCCGTTGTAATAAACGGGACTTCTCTCCTTCTGAGGCACTTAAATTATCATGATATTTATGAATGAACGAGCTTGTACGCTTTTTTATATATAGAAGATGTGATGTACGCATCTAAATAGCAGTCCACTCGAGGTGAATCTTAAATGAAGCAAAGAGTTGTTGTTACCGGCATGGGGGTCATTACCTCGCTAGGTGCAGACCTGGAGCAGTTCTGGGGGAATTTAATGGAAGGGAAATCAGGCGTATCGCATATCGAAGCGTTTGATGTCTCCGAATATCCAACCCAAATTGCAGCCGAAGTGAAGAACTTTAATCCCGAAGATTATAATCTTGATAGAAAAGAAGCTCGCCGTATGGACCGTTTCGTTCAATTCGCGTCTGTAGCAAGCATGAGTGCAGTAAAAGATGCTGGACTAGAGATCGGTACTAACGTTGATCCGGAGCGTGTAGGCGTTATCGTCGGCTCTGGTATCGGCGGACTTGGTACATGGGAAGATCAGCATAACATTTTGCTGGAGAAAGGTCCTAAGCGCGTAAGTCCGTTCTTCATTCCAATGATGATCGCGAATATGGCTTCCGGACAAGTATCGATGCTGACTGGTGCGAAGGGTCCCAACAGCACAGCGGTTACCGCTTGTGCAACAGGTACTCACTCGATCGGTGATTCCTACAAAATGATTCAACGCGGCGATGCAGACGTGATGATCTGTGGTGGCGCAGAAGCAACAATCCGGCCTACAGGTCTTGCAGGCTTCTGCTCGATGCGTGCGATGTCCGTCCGCAATGACGAGCCTGAGAAAGCAAGCCGTCCGTTCGACATCGACCGTGATGGTTTCATTATGGGCGAAGGTGCAGGCGTAATGATTCTGGAATCACTTGAACATGCTCAGCAGCGTGGTGCTCGTATCTATGCCGAAGTAATCGGCTACGGCATGAGCGGCGATGCTCATCATATGACAGAGCCGGATCCAGACGGTGCTGCTCGTTGTATGGTTAAAGCATTAAAAGATGCTGGAATTGAGCCTGAAGCGATTGATTACATCAATGCACATGGCACTTCGACTCCAGTGGGCGACCGTTCCGAAACAACTGCAATTAAGAAAGCATTCGGTGACCATGCTTATAAACTAGCCGTTAGCTCCACGAAATCGATGACAGGCCATTTGCTTGGTGCTGCAGGCGGTGTGGAAGCGGTCATCCTTGGCCTTACGCTTCAGAACGGCATTATTGCTCCAACCATTAACTTGGAGAATCAAGATCCTGAGCTTGACCTCGATTATGTGCCAAACAAGCCTCGTAAAGCAGATGTCAAAACGGCACTGTCCAACTCGTTTGGCTTCGGCGGTCATAACGCGACGATTGTGATGAAAGTCTATGAAGCGTGATTCCATTAACGAGCTGCAGACACGTCTGCAGCTTCGCTTCAAACAGCTGAAGCTGCTGAAGCAGGCATTTACTCATACTTCCTATGTGAATGAACATAAGCATGGTACGATCGAGCATAATGAACGTCTAGAGTTTCTAGGCGATGCTGTTTTGCAGCTACTCGTATCAGAATATCTGTTCTCTGCTTATCCGAACCGTCCGGAAGGTGAACTGACGCGTATGCGTGCATCTGTCGTATGTGAGCCTTCGCTTGCACAGTTCGCAGAACGGCTGGAGCTTGGTGCTCATATACAGCTCGGAAGAGGCGAAGAGCAGCTCGGAGGAAGACAACGTCCTGCCTTGCTCGCCGATTTGTTCGAAGCGTTTGTTGGTGCGATTTTCCTAGATGCCGGTATTGAACGGACAAGAGCTTTTCTGGAGACGCATATGTTCCCGTATATTGAGTCTAATGACTACGGCCTGCTGGTGAAAGACTTCAAGTCTAAGCTGCAGGAGCGTGCTCAGCACAAAGGGCTTGGGGCGGTTGAATATCGGATTATGGAAGAGCGTGGACCAGCTCATGACCGTGAGTTTGTCGTTGAAGTATGTATTGGTGAAATTCCATACGGAAACGGAAGCGGCAGAACGAAGAAGGAAGCGGAGCAGCGGGCTGCATCTGTAGCCTGGCAGTCGCTGACGGAATAGTATAGCAAGGCCTTAGGAATGGCAGTACAAGATTACTCTTGTATTGCCATTTTTGATTGTTAAAAGGGTGAATTTCCGCATGAGTAAAGGGATTACGAGCCCTCTCTAGTTGTGTTACAATAGGCGGTGAGGTGAAAGCCAGTATATGTTTCTGAAACGAATAGAATTAGCAGGATTTAAATCATTTGCCGACAAGACGGAGATGGAGTTCGTTACCGGCATTACGGCTGTTGTTGGACCTAATGGCAGCGGTAAAAGTAATATATCGGACGGCATCCGCTGGGTGCTGGGCGAACAAAGTGCAAAAAGTCTTCGCGGCGGCAAGATGGAAGATATTATTTTTGCCGGAAGTGATGCACGTAAGGCAGTTAACTATGGTGAAGTATCGCTGACGCTCGATAATGGTGATGGGGCGCTGCCACTTGAATATAACGAAGTGACGGTAACCCGCCGAGTCCATCGAAGCGGTGATAGTGAATATATGATTAACAAGCAGTCGTGCCGATTGAAAGATATTACTGAGCTGTTCATGGATACGGGTATCGGTAAGGAAGCTTATTCGATTATCGGACAAGGCAGGATCGAGGAAATTTTGAGTACCCGGTCTGAAGATCGCCGCGGGATATTCGAAGAAGCTTCGGGCATTGTGAAATATAAATCACGTAAGCGTGAAGCACAGCGCAAGCTGGAGGACACCGAGAATAATTTGCTTCGTATTCACGACCTTGTAACCGAATTGGAAGACCAGGTCGAGCCTCTTCGTGTGCAATCAGAGAAAGCGATCCATTTCAAACAGTTAAGAGAACAGCTCAAAACGCAAGAGATTTCGATGTACGTACATAATATTGAGAATGTGTACGGTTCATGGTCGGAAGCCAATAACAAGCTTGAACGTTTAAAACGCGAACAGCTCGAACTCTCCACGGTCGTCAGCAAGCATGATGCTCATTTGGAAAAGGATCGCCAGGCGCTTCGCGAGCTGGAGGAAGCACTGGACCAGCTGCATGAGGCTATGCTGCAATATAGTGAAGAGTATGAGAAATGCGAAGGGTTCGGGGAAGTTCTTAAAGAACGGAAGAAGAACTTAGAGCAGAATAAAAAGCAGTTGGAAGAGACAATTGCTGCTCATGATGAGCGTATAGCTGCATTAACAAGCGAGGAAGCGGAATTCCGTAATCGGGCTGCTGTATTAGAGCTTCAACTGGCGGATTTCAAGCAGAAGCTTTCCGTTGAAGAGGCTAATCTCATTGGCGTCGCTGGCGGGACCGCGGTAGATGCGGAAGAAATGCTGAAGGGCGAGCTGCTTGAGGTGCTTAGCACTATGGCACAGTTGCGTAACGAAATTCGTTATGCCGCTCAGCAGCAGGAAGCTGTTCAGCGCCGAATGGAACGTCTGAGCGATGAAGAAGCCAAGTGGTCGGATCAACGCAGGAAGCTGACGGCTCGCAAAGCAGAGCTGGAGAAGCAGCTGGAAGCTACGCTGGATGCGATCGCTAAGGCGCGTACAAAGTATATTGATGAAGCGGAAAAGGCTAAAGAGTTTGGTCAAATTTCGGAGGAAGCTACGGCTGCGCTTCGTAAATGGGAGCAAAAGCTGGATGCACAAACCTCGCGCCGCGATACAATGAAAGAAATGCAAGACGCACTAGATGGCTTTATGCATGGTGTTCGTGAGGTGCTTAAATCCTCTCGCCGTTCCTCTGGTTCCGGCGGCATTAGTGGTGTGCATGGTGCAGTTGCCGAGCTAGTGCGTGTGCCAGAAAGAATCGAGACTGCTGTAGAGACCGCATTGGGCGGTGCGTTGCAGCATATCGTTATGGAAGATGAGAAGTCGGCTCGTGCCGCGATCACATTCCTGAAACAGCGTCAACTTGGACGAGCAACGTTCCTGCCTCTTGATGTTATCCGTGGCAGACAAGTGCCTGAACATGATAAGCGGATGGCCGAATCGGTAGATGGCTTTGTCGGAGTAGCTGCAGAGCTTGTTACTTGCGAGCCGCAATACCAAGCCATTATTAATAACCTGTTAGGTAATGTCCTTCTTGCTGAGACGTTGGAGCAGGCGAACCGTATTGCATCCAAATGCCAATATCGTTACCGGGTCGTTACGCTTGAGGGTGATGTGGTAAACGCAGGTGGTTCCATGACAGGTGGCAGCCTTCAGAAGAAGGGAGCAAGTCTGTTAGGACGCCAGCGCCAGATCGAAGCATTGGATCAGGAAATTGTAGAAGGCGAGAAAACAATCGCTGAGCTGCGGGATAAACTTAGCGATCTTCGTAAGGAGCAGTCAATCCGTTCGCAAAATATGGAGGAGCTCCGTTCACAATCCGAACAGTATCGGATCGATGAGCAGCAGGTTCGTGCAGAGCTGCAGCAGCTGTCGAATGAAGCGAAGCATCTGAGCGAGCAAGAACAATTGTTCACTGCAGACCGCAGCAATCACACAGCCGAGCAGCAATCGATGGTGTCTTTGGCTGAAGCGGCAGAAGTCCGTCTTGAGCAATTGACAGCGGATGAAGCTCGCCTGCAAGAGGCGATCAGGCTTGCTGAGGAGCGCCGGAAAGCAAGTGAGACGGCGAAGGAAGAGCTTCAAGTCCAACTGACGGATTTGAAGATTTCCGTTGCGAAGACCGATCAAGAGAAGCAGTCCTTCGAGGATCAGGCTGCGCGTGTTCGAGCAGATATTCAACGCGCCAAGCAGGAGCTTTCCAGCTACCGGTCGCTGCTTAACCAGCAGGATGCGGAGCTGGAACGTCACAGTGAAGAGACCGTAGCTCAAATCGAGCAGCTGAATCATTTGCGACTGAAGAAGCAGGAATGTGCGGAACAGACAGATCTGAAGCGCTCGGCCCGTGCAGATCGTGTTCGTGAGCTGGAAAAAGGCGAGAGCGATACGAAAGAACAACGTGGACAGCTTCGTGATGTTGAAGAGCAAATGCGTCAGAATGAGATTGCAGCGAACCGTCTGGATGTTGAACTGGACAACCTTCTGCGCAAGCTGAGCGAAGAGTATGAACTGAGCTTTGAGCTAGCGAAGGAACAATATCCGGTTCCTGAAGACATCGTTGGAACGCAAAATGCTGTACGAGATATTAAACGTCAAATTACAGCACTTGGCGATGTGAACATGGGTGCAATCGAAGAGTATGAGCGGGTTCGGGAACGGTTCGAATTCTTAACCGAGCAGAAAGATGACCTTGTTGAAGCTAAAACAACGCTTTATCAGGTTATCCGCGAGATGGATGAAGAAATGTCCAAACGGTTCAAAACAACATTTGAACAGATTAGACGCCATTTCGTCGTCGTCTTCGCGAAGCTGTTTGGCGGAGGACGTGCCGATCTTGTGATGGTGGATCCGGAACGTGTCCTGGATACAGGGATTGATATCGTAGCCCAGCCTCCAGGGAAAAAGCTGCAAAATTTGCAGCTGTTATCCGGCGGAGAGCGGGCGCTTACTGCAATCGCGTTATTGTTCGCGATTCTGCAGGTGAAGCCAGTTCCGTTCTGTGTACTTGACGAGGTTGAAGCGGCACTTGATGAAGCGAACGTTGCCCGGTTTGCCCAATACCTTCGTGAATTCTCCGAACTTACCCAGTTCATCGTGGTTACCCACCGGAAAGGTACGATGGAAGAAGCAGATGTGCTGTATGGGGTAACGATGGAGGAAGGCGGCGTATCGAAGCTCGTATCGGTCCGTCTTGAGGAGGATGCGGAGGAGCAGGAATCCGCGTAATATGCTGATATAGGATGGGGGACTTGAAACAGTATGAGTTTTTTCAAAAAGCTGAAGGAAAGTATTGCTTCGAAGACAGAAGCAGTAACAACGATATTTAAAGAAGGCCTGACGAAGACGCGTGTTGCGCTCGTCGAGAAGGTCGAAGAGCTAATTACTCGGCGCAAGAAGATCGATGAAGAGTTCTATGAAGAGCTTGAGGAAATTCTCATCGGTGCCGATGTAGGCGTCAATACGGTTATGACACTGATAGACGAATTACGTGTTGAAGTGAAGAAACGCAAAATTGAACAACCATCTGAGCTGCAGCCAGTTTTGTCTGAAAAGCTGGTAGGATTGCTTAAAGGTGAGTCGAATCCAGGCATCCAAATGGCGAAAAGCGGCATTACCGTTATTTTGTTCGTTGGTGTTAATGGTGTCGGCAAGACGACAACAATCGGCAAGCTGGCCCACAAATTCAAGAGCGAAGGCAAAAGCGTTCTGCTTGCTGCAGGTGATACGTTCCGCGCTGGCGCGATTGAACAGCTTGAAGTATGGGGACAACGTGTTGGGGTTGATGTGATTAAGCAGCAATCCGGTTCGGATCCTGCTGCCGTTATGTTCGATGCTGTTCAAGCGGCAAAGCAGCGCGGAGTTGATGTATTGCTATGCGATACAGCAGGCCGTCTGCAGAACAAGACGAATCTGATGGAAGAGCTGAACAAAATTTTCCGCGTTATTCAACGTGAAATTCCGGATGCTCCACATGAAGTATTGTTAGTGCTTGATGCAACAACTGGTCAAAATGCGCTCAGCCAAGCGAAGCTGTTCGGCGAGAAGAGCGGCGTAACCGGCCTCGTATTAACGAAGCTGGATGGTACTGCGAAAGGCGGTATCGTTATTGCGATCCGTAATGAATTGAACCTTCCGGTGAAGCTTGTAGGACTTGGGGAGAAAATGACTGATCTGCAGGAATTCGACTCCGAGCAGTTCGTTCATGCATTGTTCGCAGGGCTGATTCAGCGGGAAGATGGGGAGTCAGAATCGAATTAAACAAGTGACAAGGACAAATGCTTGACAGTGCTATCTGACTTCGTGTAAGATAAGAGTCGTTGTAACACTGTCAAGGCAATTTACTTGACGGACAATTCGAAAGGGGCGGAAGCTAATGACTATTCATGAACCGGATGCCCTTGCGAAGACAACACGAATTAACTCGTTATTTGATTTCTACGAACCGCTTCTTACTGAGAAGCAGCGGACTTTCTTGAAATACTACTTCCACGATGATTACTCGCTCGGCGAGATCGCCGCTGAATCTGGCATAAGCAGACAAGCGGTGTATGAACATGTGAAACGTGCAGAGCAAGTGCTTGAAAGCTATGAAGGCAAACTTATGCTTCTAGCCAAGTATGAAGCGATGCAAAAGCTGGCTGAAGAGCTGGAACGTAAAGTAGCTGCATTGCCGATCGATAACGTATTTAAGCAAAAGCTGCTTGATGATATTGAACAATTAACGAAGACGGAATATATAGATGTGACGGAGGTGACGAATCATGGCGGCATTTGAGAGTTTAACGAACCGATTACAAAACGTGTTCAGCAAGCTGAGAGGCAAAGGTAAAGTATCGGAAGAAGATTTGAACGAAGCAATGCGCGAAGTGCGGCTTGCCTTGCTCGAAGCGGACGTTAACTTTAAAGTTGTCAAAGATTTTATTGCCAAAGTGAAAGAGAAGGCGCTTGGCCTCGATGTTTCGAAGAGCTTTACGCCTGGCATGGTCGTCATCGACATCGTTAATAAAGAGTTAACGGAATTGATGGGCGGAACACAAAGTAAACTTGCAAAAGCGAACAAGCCTCCAACAGTTATTATGATGGTTGGTTTGCAAGGTGCCGGTAAGACAACGACAACAGGTAAGCTGGCAAAACTGCTTCAAAAAAGCAATCACAAGCCGCTCCTGGTTGCATGTGACATTTACCGTCCTGCTGCGATTAAGCAGCTGCAAGTGCTCGGAGAACAGATTAATGCTCCAGTATTCTCCTTGGGAGATCAAACTTCTCCAGTGGAAATTGCAAAAGCTGGTCTGGCGCATGCAAAAGAAAATCACAATGATTATGTGATCTTCGATACTGCCGGCAGGCTGCATATTGATGAAATTTTGATGGAAGAGCTTAAACAAATTCATCAAAATGTTAATCCTGACGAAGTTTTGCTCGTTGTTGATGCAATGACTGGTCAAGATGCAGTCAACGTAGCACAAAGCTTCCATGAGCAGCTTGAGCTCACAGGTGTTGTACTGACGAAGCTTGACGGCGATACACGCGGCGGTGCTGCGTTGTCTGTTAAAGCAGTAACCGGCAAGCCGATCAAATTCGCTGCAATGGGCGAGAAGATTGATGCACTCGAGCCGTTCCATCCAGACCGGATGGCATCCCGTATCCTTGGGATGGGTGATATGTTGTCTCTGATCGAGAAGGCGCAAATGAATATTGATGCCGATAAAGCGGCAGAGATGGAACGCAAAATGCGTACGGCCGAATTTACATTCGACGACTTCCTCGAACAGATGGCTCAGATCCGGAAGCTTGGACCACTTGATCAACTGATGGATATGCTGCCCGGCATGAACAAGATGAAGGGCAACATGAAGGATATGAAAGTGGACGAGAAGCAAATCAACCGCGTTGAAGCGATTGTCCGCTCGATGACCAAAGCAGAGAAGCAGAAGCCGGAACTGCTTAATCACAGCCGCCGTAAGCGTGTTGCAGCAGGCAGTGGTACATCCATAACGGAAGTAAATCGTCTTATCAAGCAGTTCGAAGATATGCGCAAGATGATGAAGCAATTCTCATCGATGATGGGTCCAAAAGGTCCTAAAGGCGGCATGAAAGGCTTGAAGGGTATGCTTGGCAAAGGCGGCAAAGGGATGAAGTTTCCTTTCTAAGCCATACAAAACATACATTTGATTAAATGAAGGAGGTGAATTTCCATGGCAGTACGTATTCGTCTGAAACGTATGGGTGCTCATAAAGCCCCATTCTACCGCGTTGTCGTTTCTAACTCCCGTTCCCCACGTGACGGTCGCTTTATCGAAGAAATCGGTACTTACAACCCGGTTACACAACCGGCTCAAGTAACAATTGATGAAGAGAAAGCATTGAAATGGCTGCAAACAGGAGCTCAAGCTTCTGATACAGTTCGCGACTTGCTTTCCAAAGCAGGTGTGATGAAAAAGTTCCATGAGCTTAAACAACAGAAATAACTGTTGAATAGCGGAGGGCCTTGAAATGAAAGAATTGATTCTTGTCATCGCAAAGGCATTAGTGGATCATCCAGAGGACGTACGCGTTAATGAGAGAGATGATGATCGAGGTACGGTGTACGAGCTGTCGGTCCATGCCGATGATATCGGTAAGGTAATTGGCAAGCAGGGGCGAATTGCGAAAGCCATTCGTGCCGTCGTTACATCCGCGGCCATCAAATCTCAGAAACGCGTTATCGTAGACATCATATCGTAAACACATACGATGCAGGGTTAGGATAATTATCCTAGCCCTTTTTCGTACAAATATAGACAGGTGGGTACATACTATGAGCAACAACAAATGGTTTACTGTCGGCAAGCTGGTCAATACCCATGGTCTTCGCGGCGAAGTGAAAGTATTGTCGCAGACAGATTTTGCCGATGTACGTTTTGCACCAGGCAACAAATTATCGCTTCAAAACATGGATAACGGACAGAAGCTGGAAGTGGAAGTCGTTAGTTCCCGTGAACAAAAGGGCATGTTTGTCTTGAAGCTTAAAGGCTTCAATGATATTAATGAAGTTGAGAAATATAAAGGCTGGCTGTTAAAGATTGAAGAAACTGATCTCGAGAAGCTGGATGAAGGCGAGTACTACTATCATGAGATCATTGGCTGCCGCGTTGTAACCGAGGAAGGCGAAGAGCTTGGGACGATTTGTGAAATATTGCGCCCGGGTGCGAATGATGTGTGGGTTGTCGAGCAGCCAAAGCGTAAGGAACTGCTTTTGCCGGTAATTGATGATGTCCTTCTGAATGTCGATGTTGCAAACAAAACGGTTACTGTGCGTTTATTGGAAGGGCTGATCTAATAATGCGTATTGATGTGCTGACGCTGTTCCCGGAAATGTTCGATGGCGTATTTGGCGCGAGCATCCTAGGTAAAGCACGAGAAAAGGGAATCGTATCACTTGAAGCGATTAACTTCCGTGATTATTCAAATAATAAGCATAACACCGTGGATGACTATCCTTACGGAGGCGGCGGCGGGATGGTGCTTAAGGCTGAGCCTGTCTTTGGAGCTGTAGAGGATCTGATGGCCAAGAAGGAAGGCGGAGCCCGCCCCCGTGTCATTCTGATGTGCCCACAAGGCGAATCCTTCACGCAGAAGAAAGCGGAGGAGCTGTCGAAGGAAGAGCATCTCGTGCTGATCTGCGGCCATTATGAGGGGTATGATGAACGTATCCGCGAGTATTTGGTGACAGATGAGTTATCCATTGGTGATTATGTATTAACGGGCGGCGAAATTCCTGCTATGACAGTTATAGACAGCGTTGTCCGGCTGCTCCCAGGTGTGCTAGGGAATGAGTCTTCGGCTGTGACGGATTCATACAGCACAGGCCTGCTGGAGTATCCGCATTATACCCGTCCAGCTGTATTCAGAGACTGGGAAGTGCCAGAAGTGCTCATATCCGGCAATCATGCGAAGATTGATGCCTGGAGACGTGAGCAATCGCTTCTGCGGACGTTGAAGCGCCGTCCTGACCTTCTTGAGAATGCAGAGCTTACGGATAAGGAACGCAAATGGCTGGCTGCACAGAAACGAGAACAAACCCCATAAAAAAGAACCGTCGCACAGCCATTAGGCCGAGCAGGCGGTTCTTTCTTTAGATGGTTGTCCAGTTATTTAGTGACGCGGTTCAGAACACCTTCGAAGTGTGTTGCAGTATTCCGAAGGATATTGGCAGCCTGGCCTGTTAAGATTAAGAATTCAACCTGTACCTCGTCGTTACTGCGAAGCTTCACGATAGTCGAAACGTCCAAGGTAGCGATGCCTGATGTTGTTGTTGAGGCTTCGGTTGCTACAGCTGTACCGTTGACTGTTATCGATAGTGCGGCTAGAAAAGGGGCATCAGAGGGGTTGGCGATGAAGATGAGGACACTTGCCACGAAGGAATAGATCCCGGCTTGCCTTGGACGGAAAGTCGATGTAACCGGATTATACTCTCCTCCGAGATCATATTGTTCCAGACCATAATTGACTCGTACCGTTGTGCCAGCTTCAACTTGTTGAGTTGCTGCAGACACTGCGCGGAAAGCCGATTTACGGACAACTTTTTTACATTTGGCAACTGATTTAACCGGTTTACAGACGTATTTCACTGGTTTACATACTGATTTTGATGGTTTGCAAGCTGCTTTCTTTTTGGAACCATAGCCGGTTTTCTTTTTGCAGGATCCATATCCATAAGATACACTCACAGATTTTTTAGCTTTCAAACTACCTTTGGCAGCTGGTTTAACCGAGCTTTTGACTTTGACCGCTTGTTTTTTAATTGGCATTGTTCATTACCTCCATTCTTTAGAAAATTTCTGATTGCTAAAATGAAATCTAGCAATACATTAATATATGGCGGTGTCCATTTGAAAGAAACGGCGATAGCGGGGAATCTATGAAAAGGGCTTTTTGTACAAAAAAGAACCAACTCCTACTAAGAATTGGTTTCGTTTATTATTTACTTAGTTAAACGGAGCAGAGCACCATCAAAATGTGTTCCTGCATTAGGCAGAATAATACCATCGCTGCTAGCGATGAATTCAACTTGAACATCGTCACCACGGCGAAGGTTTACAATACCAGACGTGTCGATGACACCGCTGCCGAATCCTAATGTTTCTGTATCGCCAAATTGAGTATCACCGTTAACTCTTAGCAAAACGGTAACCTCAACCGAACTATTGGGATCTGCTGTGCTGAAGAAAACACTTGCAAAAAATGTGTAGACACCGCTTTGTTTCGCACGAAATGTTGATGTGGCTGGGTTGTACTCTTTACCTAAGTCAAATACCTCTTCTCCAAATGCAACTCGTATCAAATTGGTAGCTGATATGGTTTGTATTTGACTAGCGTTCGCACGGAAAGCCGATTTACGTCGAACTGCTTTTTTGCAGCTTTTTTTGGCGTTACATACGGATTTAACAGTTTTACAAGCTGTTTTCTTTTTGGTGCCATAATTCTTTTTGCATTTTCCGTAACCATAGGACACGCTTACCTCTTTTTTTGTTTTCACACTGCCTTTGACTGCATTTTTTAACGAGCTTTTTGTGCTTTTGATTTTAGCCGCTGGTTTCTTAATTGGCATTGTTCTTGCCCTCCATCCTGTGAAATTCAAATGATTGCTTGTACCAGCAATACATTAGAGTATGGCAGCGTCCATTTAATAGAAACGGCGATAGCGGGGGAAGCTATGAAATAGGCGCAGGATGGAGAAAATAACATAAAAAGAACCGACTCCTTCACTGGAATCGGCCACTCATTAACGAATTCTTTTCCCCTTAAATCGAGTTGAACATCCTTTAAGGATTAAGCCACCGGATACATGAGAAGAAGCGGATAATTGAACCTTGTCCCCCTTACGAAGTCGTTTTACAGCTGCTGCAGTAATAAACTCACGATCCGCGTTGATAACTTTACCGCCAGCAAAGATTACAATATCATTGACTGTAAGAAGAAAAATGACTTCATCAGGCTCTTGTGATCCTCTTTTGTAAAGGATGCTTCCAAATAGGGAGTAAACACCATCATGTTTGGGAGTAAAGGTAGAAGTGGCGGGATTATATTCATTTCCAAGATCAAAGATCTTTTTGCCATATCTTACGGTTACACCAAATTCAGGTCTGCCAATAGATTGATTTTGATCAGAAATAGCTTTAAAAGCAGATTTGAATTTACGAGGTGTGCATTTTGATTTACGGATTGTCATTAGATCATAACCTCCTTTCCTATACAAAATCTATTGCTGAACCTGCAATACATTAATGTATGGGGGAGTCCATTTATTAGAAACGGCTATAGTGGGGAAACTATTAAATAGGCGTTACGATATATAACAAGAATCAGCTGATTAATGGACTCGGTAGCCTTCGAATCGTGTACCAGTACCAGAGGAGATAAACCCGTCAGCAGATACACGAATAACGACTTGAACGGTATCTCCTTTACTCAGCTTGACTACACCTGTTGTGAGCACAATCCCACTTCCTGAGCTTAACGTTTCTATAACGGGGATCTGTACTTCATCGTTAACTAACACAACAAGAGTTACTGTCACAGGAGTTACTGGTTCTGTACCGTAGTTGACAGTTGCGAAGAAGTTATAAATGCCATTTTGTTTTGCAGTGAAAGTTGATGTTGCTGGATTGTACTCATTTCCCAGGTCGAACAACTCTTGGCTATAAATAACCTGAGGAACAGTGGTGGATATAATGGTTTGGAATTGATTGGAGACAGCTCGGAAAGCCGATTTTTGAAAACTTCTTGTTCGTGTAGATGTGGAGCTTTTTGTCCGGTAGAGACTTGATGTTGAACGCTTGATATTTTTCGCCTTGATACTGCTAGTTACTTTAGCCTTCGACTTGCTTTTGACATTACTCTTGTTTACCTTTTTTAAAGACCTTTTTATAGTCATCACATAACCTCATTTCATTGAGCTTCCATGCGATACTGTATGAAAGAGAACATTTCATAGAGACGGCGCTAGCGGGTAGTCTATGAAATAGGCGGTTAATGGAATTGTGATCGCTGTATGGAGTGGAGTTTGAAAGATATCGCTTTTGGATATACTGATTAGTACTAGGGAAATTCGTGTATTGGAATAAAAGAGGTTGAAAAAAGTTGTACGCTGTGTTAAGATTTCAAATGTTGTACGTATTAATCGGGCGGTCCGCTAATAGTGATGACGCTGTTCGCTAGGAACAGTAAGAGCTGTTAAGAACGTCTATGGTGGAAGGAGTGAAACAAAGATGAATCTTTTACAAACGATTGCTCAAGAACAGCTTCGTCAAGATCTTCCTAATTTTCGTCCAGGTGACACGTTGAAAGTACACGTTAAAGTTATCGAGGGCTCGCGTGAGCGGATTCAGTTGTTCGAAGGCGTTGTAATTAAACGTCGCGGCGGCGGTATCAGCGAAACGTTTACGGTTCGTAAAATCTCGTACGGTGTTGGTGTGGAAAGAACTTTCCCACTGCATTCGCCTAAACTCGAGAAAATCGAAGTGGCTCGTCGTGGTAAAGTACGTCGCGCGAAACTGTACTACCTTCGCGAACTGCGCGGTAAAGCTGCAAGAATTAAAGAAATTCGTTAAGATCAAACGACAAGAGGGGCTTGCTCAAACAAGCTCCTTTTCGTTATTTTGGTATGACTTGCTATGTACGAATAGGGACACTATAGATAGAAAGAAGGCGTACTGGTGAATTCACAACAGCATAATGAAGACTCGAATCAGCAATCGGAAGTAATCGATGGAACTGTACTGAATACATCAGGACCGACTGACGCAAAAAAGGGCGGACGTGCCTACAAGGAAATTGTAGACTGGATTAAGGCGCTCGCTATTGCGGTTATTCTTGTGTTTATTATCCGTACGTTTCTGTTCTCGCCTTTTATTGTGGAAGGACCATCTATGGAGCCTAACTTCTATACGGGTGAACGTCTCATCGTGAATAAACTCATATTCAAATTACGCGAACCACATCATGGAGAAGTTGTTGTCTTCCATGTGCCGGATCAAGGCAGAGACTTCATTAAACGGGTCATTGGTGTACCTGGTGATACGCTTAAAGTAGTTGGAGACGATGTCTTCGTCAATGATCAAAAAGTGGATGAGCCTTACATTAAAGAAGCAATTGAAGCTGCTCATGCAAGTGGAGAACTCTATAACACAGGACCTGACTTCCCGAATTCAAATGTTTCGGAATCGGTTGTACCTGACGGGAAAATCTTCGCAATGGGTGATCATCGCGGTAATAGCCAAGACAGCCGTGATATTGGCTTCGTGTCTGAAAAAGAAATTATCGGCAGAGCAGATGCTATGTTCTGGCCATTAAATAAAATTAGCATCATTAAGCACTATAAAGTGCACTGGTAATGCTGCAATGAGGTGAGGAAATGACCATTCAATGGTTTCCCGGTCATATGACCCGGGCAAAACGGCAAATACAAGCGAAGTTAAAACTTATCGATATTGCCATTGAACTATTGGATGCGCGTGTTCCGCTTTCCAGCCGTAATCCTATGGTTGATGAGATTTTGAGCGGCAAACCGCGGCTGATTGTACTTAATAAGTCGGATTTAGCTGACCCGAAGGTCACAGAGCAATGGATCGAATATTTCAAATACGAAGGTCATGAAACGGTAGCGGTTGATTCTTCGACAGGAACGCGTATTGGAGATATTCCAATGAAGGCGAAAGAAATCCTGAAGGAGAAAATCGATCGCCAGTTGTCAAAAGGGATGAACCCTCGCGCAATGCGTGGATTGATTGTTGGTATTCCGAATGTTGGTAAATCTACGCTGATTAATCGTCTCGCTGGCCGTAATATTGCTATTACAGGCGATCGGCCGGGGGTAACAAAAGGCCAGCAGTGGATTAAAACGAACTATGAGATGGACTTGCTAGATACACCGGGTATATTGTGGCCGAAATTCGAAGATGATCTAGTTGGCTTCCGCCTTGCGATGACGGGTGCAATTAGAGAGCAAATCCTGAACGTGGAAGACATTGCTTTCTTTGCGGTTCGTGAGCTTGCGGAACGATATTGGCCGGCTTTGAAGGAACGATTCGATCTCGACACACCACCTACTGATCCGACAGATTCGGATGAGGTCGTTCGAATTATGGAAGATATCGGACGACGTAGAGGCTGTCTGATTAGCGGAGGACATGTTGACCTGGAGAAAGCATCCGGCATTATTTTGCGGGAGCTTCGTGCAGGTAAGCTAGGACGTATTACGCTGGAAGCGCCTTTCCCGGCAGCAGCAGGAAGACCGGGGGAATAGAGAACGTGCTGGAATATGAACAGAGGTTATGGGAAGAGGGATACTCTGCGATTGCCGGCGTTGATGAGGTAGGAAGAGGCTGCTTGTTCGGTGATGTTGTTGCAGCTGCGGTTATTTTACCGCCTCATCTCGTACTTGAAGGTGTCAATGACTCCAAGAAGTTGTCCGAGAAAAAGCGGAATCAGCTGTATGATGTCATAGTCGATCAAAGTATTGCTTGGGCTGCGGCTCGAGTAGATGCGGAGACGATTGATCGGATTAATATCAAGCAAGCGGCAAGACTTGCGATGAAAATTGCGCTGGAATCGCTGAAGGCAGAGCCGGATTATTTGCTGGTTGATGCGGAGAAGGTAGATTTACCTAAACCGCAGCTTGCGATCATTAAAGGCGATGCGACAAGCCAGACGATTGCTGCCGCTTCGATTATTGCGAAGGTGACAAGAGATCGGCTTTGCGAGAGCGAGTGGGAGCAGTTATATCCGGAGTACGGTATTGCGATACATAAAGGGTATGCGACAAAGCTGCATCGGGAGCGGCTGCTTGAATACGGAGCAAGTCCGCTTCACCGCAAGTCTTTCTTGGGTAAAATTTTTGTAGAACAACAACAGCTATTTTAAATTCCTTATAACAATATATGAACAGCGTACTGCTTGAATTTGAGCTATACGCTGTTTTTTTGTGCAAATAACAGGTTGTAGAGCGACTTATTCAAATAATGATGGTTGACCGTTCTTCAATGGATGTAGTAAAAAGCCGATATAGGGAGTAGTGGAATAATCGTGCGTAAGCATCATGCGATAGCGAAAGAGGTGACCGGATGAACATTGGTCAATTGGTAAGGGGCTTGCTTGGCGAGTCGGCAGGAAGCGGAGATAATCGTAAGCTGGAGCTGAAGCCTGGACAGGTTGTTCGTGGTGTTGTCTTGCAGCTGTTAGAAAATAATGAAGCAACCGTACAAATTAATGGCGTACAGGTAAGAGCGTTCTTGGAGCTGCCTTTGGAGCCGGGGAAGTTCGCGATGCTTCAAGTGCAGCCTCAATCAACAGGCGGTCTTCTTGTGTTGAAACAGGTTGAAAACCAATCGGGGCTTGAAGATGCCATTAAAGAATGGGTAAAGCAAAGCGGAATGCCTGATGTGAAATGGGCGGCCGATGTTATTAAGGATTTACGCAAAGATGGAGTAACCATGAATAAGGATACATTCATGGCTTTGCGTGCGGCGGCAGAGGCTATGCCGCCTGAAGCAGATGCTGAGCAGTGGATGCAGGCGGCAGCTGCGGGTGTAAAGCGTGGGCTGCCGATATCCGCCGGCACCGTTAGTGCGCTGCAGCAGGTCATGTTCGGGCACCCAGCGCACGAACTGCTGGATGCGCTGCAGCAGCAGCTTGTTGGCATCGCCGGCGAAGCATCCGGCGATGATGCGGGCGCAGCCGCTGCGCCGCGTGCGGTCGGCGGCAGCGTGCCGCAGGCGCTGCCGCAGCTGGCAGCGCGGCTTGCGGCGCTGCTCGCCGAAGGCGCAGCGCTGCAAAGCGCCGCCGCGGCGCAGCCCGCGTCGCAGGCGGCAGCAGCGGCAGGCGCAGGCGCAGCTGCGCAGCGCGCCGAAGGCACAGGCGCGGGCAGCACTGCCGCGCCTGCAGCGCCAGCGGCCGCGGGGGCGGCAGTGCTGCCCGCGGAGCAAAGCGCGGCGCAGCAAGGCGCGCGCCCTGGTGCAGCCACTGGCGGTACTTCATCCAACTGGCTAGGCCAGATGATGAAATGGATTGGCGTCGACTATGAGAACCAATTGTCGAAGCAGTTACCAGCTCCTGCCGCACCAAAGGTGTCTGGGCAATCCGAGTTGGCGACGAATAATGCTGCTCCTAATCCTCCTCAGGATCAGGCTGTTGAACAACCAACCGCTGGTCGCGGCCAGAGTACGGGTGAAGTATCTCGTCAACCGTCTACGGAGGGACAGCGTCCGAGCACTCCTGTACCGCAGGCAGCAGCCGTGCAGGAACAACAGGATGCAGCCATGCAAGGAGATAAAGAACCGAAGTTGTTAAATGTTGACCGGCAACGTGAACTCCCAACATCAGCTGTACACCAGCAGCTGACACCTGACGGCGTTAAGAATGAGGAAGGTAAGCAACCAATACAGGAATCCCTTAAAAGTACATTGCTCGCCATTGCTTCTTCGAATGATGCTCCACCTGCACTTCGTGAGACAGCGCAGCAGCTTGTTCAGCAGATCACTGGTCAGCAGCTATTATTAACACCTGAACGTAACGGTGCTGTTTTCTCCCACTTAACGATGTTTGTGCCACTGAACAGCCCTGATGGGAATCAGACTGCTTCGGTTCATATTCAGACAAGAAGAGGGCGGCAAGGTGAGCTTGATGCGGCGAATTGCCGATTATTATTCGATTTGTCGATGAAAAACTTAGGACAGACATTAGTGGATGTGAATGTGATGGACAAAATCGTCAGCCTTACGTTATGGAATGATCATCCCGCGATTTCAGCTCTCGTTGATTCTTCCCGTTCCGAAATTGCAGCAAGCTTAAATGAAGCCGGCTATCAATTGTTGTCTCTTCGCACAACACCTACAAGAAGCGAGAGTGAAGATGGGGAAGGAACCAAACGGAAGCTGCCGCCTGATCCGGAACAATTCGTAAACACGCGTTACAAAGGGGTAGACTTTCGGATATGAGTTCGGATAAGAAAGAAAGCAAGGTTATTAAATCGGTACGCAAGGCAGTTGCGTTAAAATACGAGCCTGGTGTAAACAAAGCTCCAATTGTGGTTGCAAAGGGTAGAGGGCATTTGGCTGAACAGATCCTAGAAAAGGCAGCAGAACATGATGTTCCAGTACAGCAGGACAAATCTTTGGTTGAAGTGCTTTCCAAGCTGGATGTTGATCAGTCGATTCCTCCTGAACTCTATACCTTAGTAGCCGAGATATTAAGCTTTGTTTATCGTTCGGACCAAAGAGCGAGGGATTTGGATGAGTGAGGATCGCAGAAGGCAGACGGGGTTGGCTGGTGAAGAGGCGGCGACTACCTTCCTTGAGGAGTCAGGTTATATGATCATCGAACGGAACTGGCGTTGCCGTTCCGGCGAGATCGACATCATTGCCTCAATGGACAACCTGCTTGTCTTCGTAGAAGTAAGAACCCGCCGAGCGGGAGGTCGCTTCGGCACCGCTGCGGAATCGGTAGACCGCCGCAAACAGCAGCAGGTAGCTGCAATTGCTCAAGTCTATTTGCGGATGCGTCAGGCGGCATATCCGCCAATGCGGTTTGATGTCATTGCTGTAACAATGGAACGTGACGACTCAATAAGCGAAATAAAACATATAAAAGCGGCCTTCTAACGAATAGAAAGCCGCTTTTATCCTTTTATATGTCCAATCTACGATATTGAATGGCTTCGGCTACATGAACATCCTCGACATATTCACAGCCTTCTACATCCGCAATAGTCCTTGAAAGCCTTAAGATTCTGTCATAAGCCCGCATACTTATATTAAGCACGGTAAGAGCATTGTCCAACAGGCTGAATGCGGCTTCCTTCATTAGAATAGATCGCCGGAGCGCGGCACCGGATAATCGCTTATCCGTCTTAAGGCCTAACTCTAGGTTTCGTTGTTCTCTTCGATTTCTCGCATGAAGGACTTGCGTTCGTATTTCCGCAGAACTCATAGCTGCTGCCTGGTTAACAGGAGATTCGAGCTCGATTGGTCTAGGAACTTCAAGCTGAATATCAATTCGGTCAAGTAGCGGACCAGACATCTTACTTCTGTATTTGGCAATGGAGGAGTCGCTGCAGGTACATCTTTTCTCTGTTGTTTCATGGCCAGCGTATCCACAAGGGCAGGGGTTGAAAGAAACAGCAAGCATCAGTTTAGCAGGAAAATGAAAAACTGCTCTTGAACGGGCAATCGTGACGATACCGTCCTCCAGTGGCTGGCGTAATACTTCAAGCACCTGCCTTGAGAATTCAGGCAATTCATCCAAGTAGAGAACGCCATGATGGGCAAGAGTCACTTCACCCGGTTTCGGCACTGAACCTCCGCCAATCAGCCCTCCGGCCGATATTGTATGGTGAGGCGAGCGGAAAGGTGCGGTTCGGATTAAGCCTTGTGCATCGGTGGATAGTTTGCCGGCTGCACTGTATATTTTCGTTACTTCAAGAGCTTCCTCTTCGGTAAGTGGAGGCAGTATACCTGGCAATCGGCGGATCATCATCGTTTTACCGGTGCCAGGCGGCCCTGCAAACATAATATTGTGTTTACCTGCTGCAGCTATGAGCAGTGCGCGCTTCGCCTGCTGCTGACCGTATACATCGCTATAATCCCCATAAGCTTCGGAATGCTCTACAGCATCAACAGCGGAGGTATTCTCTCTGCTGCTTACGGCGTCGAACCGGATAGCTGTCCAGGCTTCCTCCCCTTTGTTCTCCAGAACTAGATCTTTCAATTGTGTTATCGCGTACAATTCCATATCCGTAATCCAAGCGGCTTCCTTGGCGTTCGCGAGTGGAAGCAGTACCTTCCGGATACCTGATCGTTTCGCTTGTTCAATCATGGCGAGAACGCCCGGAACGGTTTTAACTTCGCCATTAAGCGACAATTCACCGATAAGCATCGTGTTGTTGAAAGGCCGTGCTTCCAACTGTCCGCTAGCTGTTAGTATCCCAGCGGCAATTGCTAGGTCGAAAGCAGTACCTTCTTTTCGAAGGTCAGCAGGGGCAAGGTTGACGGTAATACGGTCAAGAGGGAAGGTGAAGCCGCTGTTCTTGATTGCAGCTCTAACCCGCTCAACGGATTCTCTCACGGCTGGATCCGGCAGGCCAACGACACTAACTTGCGGAAGGCCGCTAGCAATATCCACCTCTACGGCAATTCCCTTTCCTTCTACACCTAATACACTGCTGCTATATATGAAACTGAACAAAACAAAAAGCACCCCCAAGAGAATGGATGAAGGTGCTTCCTCACGTCCGATTTTTAAAGTATTGTTAACAGAATCATAGTAGATGAAGTGTATGCTTGTCAATAATGGAAAAACAAGTATGAATTCTTCTAAAAAATAGGGCATACTACTGGAGTCCGCCTGCCATTTGATCGTATTTAATCTCATTTTGAGATGAAATCCATATCAAAAAACCGAAACCCGAAGGGTCGAAATATGGCATAAATAATGCTACAATAATTAAGGTTTGTGTACATATGACTGAAGTTGAGTCTGTGAAATGGAGGATTTCAAACAATGAATATCCATGAGTATCAAGGCAAAGAGGTCCTGAAACAGTACGGTGTTGCTGTTCCAGAAGGCAAGGTAGCATTCTCCGTTGATGAAGCGGTAGAGGCGGCGCAAGCACTGGGTACCCCAGTTGTAGTTGTTAAAGCGCAAATTCACGCAGGCGGGCGCGGTAAAGCCGGCGGCGTTAAAGTAGCAAAAAACATTGATGAAGTTCGTGCATATGCTAGCGAAATTCTTGGCAAAGTGCTCGTTACTCATCAAACTGGCCCTGAAGGTAAAGAAGTTAAACGTCTTCTTATCGAGCAAGGCTGCGACATCAAGAAAGAATACTATGTAGGTGTTGTTATTGACCGTGGTACAGGTCGCGTAACAATGATGGCTTCTGAAGAGGGCGGCACAGAGATTGAAGAAGTAGCAGCTCATTCGCCAGAGAAAATCATCAAAGAAGTTATTGACCCTGCAATTGGTCTGCAAGTGTTCCAAGCGCGTAAATTGGCTTATGCAATCAACATTCCTAACGAGCTTGTTAACAAAGCGGTTAAATTCATGATCGCACTTTATACAGCATTCGTTGATAAAGATTGTTCGATCGCTGAGATCAACCCGCTTGTTGTTACTGGCGACGGTAATGTTATGGCACTTGACGCTAAGCTGAACTTCGATTCCAACGCTCTGTACCGTCACAAAGATATCGTAGCGCTTCGTGACCTGGAAGAAGAAGATGCCAAAGAAATCGAAGCATCGAAATATGACCTGAGCTATATCGCCCTTGAAGGCAATATCGGCTGTATGGTTAACGGTGCAGGTCTTGCTATGGCAACTATGGACATCATCAAATACTACGGCGGCGACCCTGCCAACTTCCTGGACGTAGGGGGCGGCGCTACAAAAGAGAAAGTTACTGAAGCGTTCAAAATCATTCTGTCCGACGAGAACGTAAAAGGTATTTTCGTTAATATCTTCGGCGGCATTATGCGTTGTGACGTTATCGCAGACGGCGTAATTGCAGCTGCGAAAGAGCTTGGTCTGGACCGTCCACTGGTTGTAAGACTGGAAGGTACTAACGTTGAGCTCGGTAAAAAAATGTTGAACGAATCGGGATTGAACATTGTTGCAGCTGACTCGATGGCAGACGGCGCGCAAAAAATCGTAAATCTCGTGAAATAATTACGCGTACGAATTCATTAACGGGGATGTGAAATTCGATGAGCATTTTGGTCAATAAAGATACAAAAGTAATCACTCAAGGGATTACAGGCGCAACAGGCTTGTTCCATGCGAAAGGCGCATTGGAATACGGTACTCAAATGGTAGGCGGCGTAACTCCTGGTAAAGGCGGCACAAACGTCGATATTACGCTTGAGAACGGCAATGTTGTATCTCTTCCTGTATTCAATACAGTAGAGCAGGCGGTAGCAGCAACTGGTGCTACAGCATCTGTAATCTATGTACCGCCAGCATTCGCAGCTGACTCGATCTTGGAAGCGGTAGACGCTGGTCTTGATCTAGTTATCTGTATTACTGAAGGTATTCCAGTGCTTGATATGGTTAAAGTAAAACGTTACATGGAAGGCAGCAAAACGACTCTAATCGGTCCTAACTGCCCAGGCGTTATTACTCCTGACGAGTGCAAAATCGGCATTATGCCGGGCTACATTCATACAAAAGGTCATGTAGGCGTTGTTTCCCGTTCGGGAACTCTGACTTACGAAGCAGTTCATCAACTTTCGACTCGCGGCATTGGTCAATCGTCGGCAGTTGGTATCGGCGGCGACCCTGTAAAAGGTTCCGAGTTTATCGATATCTTGAACCGTTTCAACGAAGATCCAGATACTTATGCAGTAATTATGATCGGTGAGATCGGCGGTACAGCAGAAGAAGAAGCTGCTGAGTGGATCAAAGCGAACATGACTAAACCAGTAGTTGGTTTCATTGGCGGCGCTACAGCGCCTCCAGGCAAACGTATGGGACATGCAGGCGCAATTATTTCCGGTGGTAAAGGTACTGCAGCGGAAAAAATCGCGACTTTGGAAGCATGCGGCATTAAAGTCGCTCCTACTCCATCCGACATGGGCTCTACGCTTGTATCGGTTCTTGAGGAGCAAGGCTTGCTTGAAAAATGTACAACTGGCGTAGCTCAAGCCTAGTCGTGCTAAGCATCTAACAAAGACTTTTTATATTTTAAAGGTAAGCAACCTTTCAATGCCCATTAGGGTTTGGAAGGTTGCTTTTTTTTGTGAAAATAAAGGGGTCGACTTGCATTCTTTTGCCATGTAACGCACAATAGGAAAGAATGCAGGCTGACCTCCTATAAGGAGAGATCAGCTAATATGACGCTTAATGTTGATAAATGTAAGCAGATGGTTATCATGCTGCATGAATGTTCGGGCATTGGCTGGCATACCGTTCAGAAAGCGGTTGCTCATAAAGCTTGGGAGTTTTCAGACGGCACCAGTGCAGCAGAATGGCTTGCTATCGGTTTTGGGCGGGCACAAGCAGAGACGGCGGCAAGAAGGTGTAGCGAGCCTTTTGATCAGGCAGACATGCCATATATTCGAGCGATAGAGCTAGGAGCGTCTGTACTAACTCCTTTTGATAATGAGTATCCCGAATACTTACGCCGAATTCCTCAGCCTCCATGGGTACTGTATGCATTCGGCAGGCTGGAATTATTCGAAAGACCGTCCATTGCTATGGTCGGAACGAGAAATCCCAGCGCCTATGGCCGCCATACCGCGTTCTCGCTGTCTGAGCAGCTATCTGTGCAAGGTTTAACGGTTGTAAGCGGTTTGGCCCGCGGGATAGACAGTAAGGCACATGAAGCGGCATTACGAGGCATAGGAAGCACAATTGCTGTAATGGCGAGTTCTGTCGACAACTGTTATCCGGCTGAGAATCGGTCACTCTATCAGCAAATTATCGAGCAAGGGCTCGTCTTATCGGAGACACCGATTGGTTCACCACTACATAAGGGCATGTTTCCGCTGCGGAATCGGATCATTGCCGGCTTGTCACTAGGAACCATTGTTGTGGAGGCGGCTAAAGGCAGCGGATCGCTTATTACAGCGGACCAGGCGCTCGAGATGGGGCGTGATGTATTCGCAATTCCCGGTCCAATCTCGTCGCCCAAGAGCGAGGGGCCAAACAGTCTGATTCGGGAAGGTGCCAAGCTTGTCAGCAGTGCGGCTCATATTCTAGAAGAATACAGCTGGCTGCAAGAGGAACTGCAGAAACTGACAACCGCCAAAAAAACGTTTGCGGAGATAGCAAGCATGACCCCCGAGGAGCAGAAAATTATCGATCTGCTGCGGGATCGTCCGCTTACAATTAACGAATTGCACCAGCTCACGATGATCCCTTTTGGACATTTAAGCGCACTTCTGATAAATTTAAGTATAAAACGGACAATCGAACAACAGCCAGGGGCAGTTTATATAGCGTTGTAACTTGTAGTGAGAGGGGGCGCCTAACGTGGCAGATTCATTAGTAATCGTCGAATCACCGGCCAAAGCCAAGACGATCGGTAAATATTTGGGAAGCAAATATATCGTTAAAGCATCGATGGGCCATATTCGCGATTTGCCCAAAAGTCAGACTGGCGTCGAAGTAGAAAATGGTTTTCAACCAAAATATATTACGATTCGCGGTAAGGGCAGTGTATTAAAAGAACTAAAAGACGCAAGCAAAAAAGTCAAGCATGTCTTTCTTGCAGCCGACCCCGATAGAGAAGGGGAAGCTATCGCATGGCATTTGGCCCATTACTTGGAGCTGGATGAGACAGACACATGTCGTGTCGTATTTAATGAAATAACAAAGCAAGCGGTTAAGGATGCTTTCAAAACGCCGCGCAAAATCAATATGGATCTGGTTAATGCTCAGCAGGCTAGACGGATTCTTGACCGTCTCGTAGGTTATAAGATTAGTCCTTTATTATGGAAGAAAGTCAAAAAAGGACTATCCGCAGGCCGGGTTCAATCCGTATGTGTGAAGCTGATTATTGACCGTGAGAACGAGATCGAAGCATTTAATCCCGAAGAGTACTGGTCTATTACAGCACAATTAACCCAGCAAGGTGTTCCATTTGAAGCGAAGTATCACTCTATTAGCGGTGAAAAGCGGGAGCTTGGCAATGAGCAGGAGATGCAGACTATACTTGCAGCTCTGTCCGGTAATGAATTTAAAGTAGCCGAAGTGAAAGAGAAGGAACGTCTTCGCAATCCAGCACCTCCGTTTATTACAAGCTCGCTGCAGCAGGAAGCTGCTCGTAAGCTAGGCTTCCGTGCCTCCAAGACGATGTCAGTCGCACAGCAATTGTATGAGGGCGTAGAGCTTGGCAAGGAAGGTACGGTTGGTCTCATTACCTATATGAGAACAGACTCCACTAGAATCTCTCCTGTTGCGCAGGAAGAGGCAAAGGAATATATCACAGGCAAATATGGAGCGCCATTTTCTCCTGAACAGCCTCGTGTCTATACGAAGAAGAACAGCAATGCGCAGGATGCCCATGAAGCTATTCGGCCAACTTCGATACTTCGTGATCCGGAAACAATGAAGCCATTTTTGAGCCGTGACCAATTCCGCTTGTATAAACTGGTGTGGGAACGTTTCGTATCCAGTCAAATGTCCTCTGCTGTACTCGATACGATGACAGTGGACATGAAATCGGGAGAAGTAACCTTCCGGGCGAACGGTTCCAAAATCAAATTCGCCGGCTTCATGAAAGTGTATGTGGAGGGTAATGATGACGGGACTGTAGAAGAGCATAAATTCCTTCCTCCGTTTGCTGTTGGTGATGTGGTTTATTCCGATTCCATTGAACCGAAACAGCATTTCACCCAACCACCGCCGCGTTTTTCAGAGGCAAGGCTGGTTAGGACGCTGGAGGAACTTGGCATCGGACGTCCAAGTACGTATGCACCAACCCTTGAAACGATCCAAAAGCGCGGTTACGTGGCGATTGAGGAGAAGAAGTTTATTCCAACCGAGCTTGGTGATTTGGTCAATCAATTAATGGAGGAGTTCTTCCCTGAAATTCTGGATTCAGAGTTTACGGCGAAGATGGAATCCGACCTTGACCATGTGGAAGACGGTATGGAAGATTGGGTTAAAGTGCTTTCTTCCTTCTATGAATCCTTCGAGAAGCGGCTTGAGGTTGCCGAAGAGGAAATGAAGGAGATCGAGATCCAGGACGAGGTCTCGGATGAACTCTGTGAGAAATGTGGCCGCCATTTGGTTTATAAAATGGGACGCTTCGGTAAATTTCTTGCTTGCTCAGGGTTCCCAGATTGCCGGAATACGAAGCCAATCGTGAAGGATATCGGTGTCACTTGTCCGAAATGCGCGAAAGGCAAAATCATTGAACGCCGCAGTAAAAAGGGAAGGATCTTCTACGGCTGTGATACATATCCAACCTGCGACTATGTATCTTGGGATAAACCAACGAATAAGCCTTGCCCGAATTGCGAATCAATGCTCGTCGAGAAGAGGAACCGCAGTGGTGCAAAGCTGCTGTGTCCGTCCTGTGATTATTCAGAAGAGATTCTGGAAGACGAGAACGAGCTAGAGCATGAGAATGAGAATGAGAATGAACAGGTAAAAGAGCAGGAACAAGAACAAGCTTAAATTTAGTACAGATGCGGCCACAACTAGAGTCCTCCCTTATACAGGGGGGACAACTGTGTTTTGTTACCGTGTTAGCATATATTGGAGGTCTTTACATTGTCACAACAACAATCCGTTATCGTAATTGGCGCAGGACTTGCAGGAAGCGAAGCAGCTTGGCAAATAGCATCCCAAGGGGTGCCAGTCATTTTGTATGAAATGCGTCCTGAGACGAAAACACCTGCCCATCACACTAATAACTTCGCTGAACTTGTATGCAGCAACAGCTTGCGTGCGAACGGCCTTGCTAACGCAGTTGGCGTACTGAAGGAAGAGATGCGCCGTCTGGATTCCTTGATTCTTGGAAGTGCTGACCGTCATGCCGTACCAGCTGGCGGAGCTCTAGCCGTAGACCGGGATGGCTTCTCTGGCGAAGTTACTCGACTCTTGCATGAGCATCCACTTGTGGAGGTTCGTACGGAGGAAGTAACAGACATTCCTGAAGACAGCATTGTTGTTATTGCTACTGGACCTCTGACGGCTCCGGCTTTGTCCGAGAAAATTCGCAACCTGCTGGGTGAGGAATACTTCTACTTCTACGATGCGGCTGCTCCAATTATCGAGAAAGATTCGATTGATATGAGTAAAGTGTATCTTGCATCCCGTTATGACAAAGGTGAGGCGGCATACCTCAACTGTCCGATGACGGAAGAAGAGTTCGAGATCTTCCATGAAGCACTTGTAACCGCTGAGACGGCTGCACTGAAGGATTTCGAGAAAGAAGTTTATTTCGAAGGCTGTATGCCGATTGAAGTTATGGCAAGCCGTGGCAAGCAAACGGTACTGTTTGGACCAATGAAGCCTGTTGGCCTTGTGAATCCGCATACTGGCAAACTTCCTCATGCAGTCATTCAACTGCGCCAGGATAATGCAGCTGGCACGCTTTATAACATGGTAGGTTTCCAGACACATCTGAAATGGGGAGAACAGAAACGTGTATTCTCGCTTATTCCAGGTCTTGAGAATGCAGAGTTTGTACGCTTCGGTGTCATGCATCGTAATACATTCATTAACTCTCCGCGCATGCTTGAGCCGACTTATCAGCTTAAGAACCGCAAGAATCTGTTCTTTGCAGGCCAGATGACGGGCGTAGAAGGATATGTTGAATCTGCCGCTTCTGGTTTGATTGCAGGCTTTAATGCGGCGAGATTGGCAAAAGGTTTTGATCCGCTTGTTCTGCCTGTTGATACAACCTTGGGCAGTATGGCAAATTATATTACAACGGCTGACTTCAAGCATTTCCAACCGATGAATGCGAACTTTGGCTTGTTCCCGCCGCTTGAGAATCGCATCCGGAACAAGAAAGAAAAGAATGAAGCGATTGCTAATCGAGCACTGGACAGCATCGAGAGATTCAAGAAGGAACATTTTGAACATATAAACGTATAAGCAGCTATTATTTGCATGAATGAGGAGGGCGAAGAGATGGACATGGAATTTCACGCCACTACAATATGTGCGGTTCGTCACGAAGGCAAAGGGGCTATTGCTGGCGATGGTCAAGTTACTTTTGGAAACAGCGTCGTGATGAAGAATAAAGCGAAGAAGGTTCGCAGATTGTATCGCGGGCAAGTTATTGCCGGTTTTGCTGGTTCTGTAGCCGATGCCATTACTTTGTTTGAGAAATTTGAAGCGAAGCTGGAGGAGCATCATGGCAATCTTCAGCGGGCTGCAGTAGAGCTTGCTAAAGACTGGCGTTCCGACCGTATCCTTCGCAAACTTGAAGCACTTATGCTGGTCATGGATCATTCAGGTTTGCTGCTTATTTCGGGTAATGGTGAAATTATTGAGCCGGATGATGGGATCCTGGCCATCGGCTCAGGAGGTAATTACGCACTCTCCGCAGCCAGAGCCTTGCAGAAATATGCTCCACAAATGGAAGCAAAAGAAATTGCTAGAGCAGCGCTCGAAACAGCAGCCGACATATGCGTTTATACAAATCATAATATTATAGTAGAAGAAATTGGCTAAAAACGGAGGAGAATAAAATATGGTAAATCAAGCTTTTACCCCTCGTCAAATTGTGGCCGAGCTCGATAAATATATTGTAGGCCAAAAGCCTGCAAAACGATCTGTCGCCATAGCTCTCCGTAATCGTTATCGCAGAAGTATGCTCGACGAGGCGCTTCGTGATGAGATTGTTCCAAAAAATATTTTGATGATTGGTCCTACTGGTGTGGGCAAGACCGAAATTGCGCGGCGGCTTGCCAAATTAGTAAAGGCACCATTTATTAAAGTAGAAGCGACCAAATTTACTGAAGTTGGTTATGTCGGCCGAGATGTAGAATCGATGGTCCGCGACTTGGTTGAGACGGCTATACGTATAGTTAAAGCAGAAAAGACTGAGCGGGTTCAGGATAAAGCCGAGAAGCTAGCGAATGAACGTCTCGTGTCACTATTCGTGCCATCGAAGGTGAAAGAAAAATCATCAAAAAATCCGTTTGAAATGCTGTTTGGAAATCAACAAGGCAGCAAGGAAACCGTTGAGGAGCCAGAGCAGGACTCTAATATTATATTGAAACGTTCTCAAGCACGTGATGATCTTGCTGCAGGCAAGCTGGAGAACGAAACAGTAGAAATTGAGATCGAGGATAATTCACCTACGATGCTGGATATGCTTGGAGGTCAAGGGCCAGAAGGCATGGGCGGCATGAATATGCAGGAGATGCTTGGTCAATTCATGCCGAAGAAGACGAAGAAGCGTAGGCTTTCCGTCAAAGAAGCACGCGTTGTCTTGATCCAGGAGGAAGCTAACAAGCTGATTAATATGGATGATGTTATCGCGGAATCGGTAGCTCGTGCAGAACAGACCGGTATTATTTTCATTGATGAGATTGATAAGATTGCAAGTCCGTCGAGAGGTACTGGTCCTGATGTATCGCGTGAAGGCGTTCAGCGTGATATTCTTCCTATAGTGGAAGGTTCGACGGTAATGACGAAATACGGCCCCGTAAAGACAGACTATGTCCTGTTCATTGCAGCGGGTGCATTCCATGTTGCGAAGCCGTCTGATTTGATTCCAGAGCTTCAGGGACGTTTCCCTATCCGGGTAGAGCTAACCTCACTTAGCTTGGAAGATTTCGTCAGTATTTTGACAGAGCCTAAAAATGCTTTAACTAAGCAGTATGCAGCTCTGCTTCAAACAGAAGGTATTTCGATTGAATTCTCTGATGATGCGATTAAAGAAATAGCATCAATTGCAGCAGATTTAAACCGCAATACAGAAAATATCGGTGCACGCAGGCTTCATACGATTTTGGAGAAGCTGCTTGAGGATTTATCCTTCGAGGCACCGGATATTAGTCTGGATCATATGGTCATCACTCCTGAATATGTAAGGGAAAAAGTGGGGGCCATTGCGAAAAATCGCGATTTGAGTCAATATATATTGTAGTTCAAATGTAGTTGGGATGAGTTTTGGGAGGCTTTAGCATGACTTTACTTACAAAAACAAGAACGCTGAACCGGTTGCTGCAACGAGCAGCCGGCAAAGCGCTCAATTTCAGAGAAATGGCTGAGGTACTATGCAGTACGATTCAGACGAACGTATTTGTAGTAAGCCGTAAAGGGAAGGTTCTAGGCTGTGCAGCCGTGAATCCTTATGATCACGATACGCTCCGGTCGATGTCTGTAGAAGAATTACGGTTTCCGCAAGGGAGTAACAGCCTATTTCTGGACATGCTGGAACCGATGACTAATGTAGCACCGGATTCAGGGGTATATGCAACATTCCCTGCGCTTGGCGAGCAAGAAATTATGACAGTTGTGCCTATTACAGGTGGTGGGGATCGTCTAGGAACGTTAGTCCTAACCCGGACGAACGGCTCGTTTGATGATGATGACCTGATTCTCGCGGAATACGGTTCGACAATTGTCGGCATGGAAATTTTGCGTGAACGTGCGGAAGAGGTTGAGCAGGAAGCCCGCAGCCGTGCAGTTGTGTCGGTTGCAATTGGTTCTCTTTCTTTCAGTGAGCTGGAAGCGGTAGAGCATATCTTCGAGCAATTGGAAGGAAAAGAAGGCTTGCTTGTTGCATCCAAAATCGCTGATCGAGTAGGTATTACGAGATCCGTTATCGTTAATGCTCTACGCAAGCTTGAAAGTGCAGGCGTTATCGAAACAAGGTCTTTAGGCATGAAGGGTACCTATATTAAAATCTTAAATCACCAATTGCTTCAGGAATTAGAGAAAATAAAAAATTAGCACTGGGAAATATATCCTATGTGAAATTCATCGTAAAGTCCTATCTTGTTTTTAAAGATAGGGCTTTTTTCTTATTGTAATAAATTGGACAATTGTTGAATATTAACATGTCGGCAAAACTCGACAGTTTAGTCTCATAATTTTCATAATTTAATGTCGAAGAAAGAAGGAATGGTTCAGAATCTGTTGAATACGTTACTTATGATCTTCTAACTGAAAGTGGTGACACACAACGTGAATGTACTTAATGGCACATCATTTGCGCGACTGGAAAGTGCGGTGAAATCGGCGGAAATGCGCCAAGGCGTAATCTCCAATAACATCGCAAATGTCGATACTCCTAACTTCAAACGTTCGGAAGTATTGTTTGAAGAGCTTCTCACTCAAGAAATGGGAGGCAATACGGGGCTTCAGGGCAAACGAACGAATGAACGACATATTCCGATTGGCAAGTCGGGAGGGACCGTCCCAACTGCACAGGTTCAAACGGATAGCTTGTCCCAAATGAATAACAATGAGAACAATGTCGATATTGATCGTGAAATGTCGTTGCTTGCTAAAAACCAACTTAGTTACAACTTCTATATTCAACAAATCAACCATGATGTGAAAATGATGACTACGGCTATTGAAGGGAGGTAATAAAAATGAGAATTTCCAGCAGTTTTGACGCCAGTGCTTCCGCACTAACTGCACAGCGTTTACGGATGGACGTTATCTCCTCGAACATCGCGAATGCCGAGACAACTCGGGCCTCTTATGTAGATGGTCAATTTGTACCATATAAGAGGAAAATGGTCGTACTTGAGCCAACAAACCAAACCTCCTCCTTCTCCGATTTGTTAAATAAGCAGCTTGGAGGGACTTCCGAAGCACAAGGCGTGAAGGCAACCAGAATTATTGAGGATCAGTCGCCAACCAAGCTTGTCTATAATCCAACCCACCCAGACGCGGATGCAAACGGCTATGTCAATATGCCTAACGTTGATGTGGCAAAGGAAATGGTCGATATGATTTCAGCCTCCCGTTCATATGAGGCTAACGTAACAGCTCTTAATGCTTCAAAAGCCATGTTCGTGAAGGCTTTAGAGATTGGAAAATAAATTGAATAAGACGGAGGGACGGACATGATTCAACCGTTACAAATGAATCCCGCACAAGCCGTTACCAAGCTTCTCGAAACAGCGAAACCTCAACAGCAGGCTACTCCTGCAGAGATGACGAATTCTTTCGGTCAATACTTGGAACAAGCACTCAATAGCGTGGATGCCCAGGAAAAAGAAGTACATAAGCTAAACAATCAATACATGATCGGCGAGGTTGATGTTTCACAAGTTCTCATCGCTTCTGAGAAAGCAGAACTTAGCTTGCAGCTGACTTCACAAATTCGCAATAAAGTCATCGATGCCTATCAAGAAATTATGCGAATGCAAGTATAATAGTGCTTTCGAACTAGACAGAAGTTGGGTGAGGTGACGACGTGAACGAAAGAATCGCCCAATACCGACAGAGACTCACTCAGTTTTGGGGTCAAATGGGCAAAAAACAAAAAATAGGGCTGGGGGCATCGATTGGTGCATTGTTGTTGACGATTGTGATTTTGACTTACATTTTCACACGAACAGATTATGAAGTAGCCTTTCAAAGTCTAGATACGACGGATGCAGCAGCAATTATGACTTACTTGGATGGGAATGGTATCCCTTACCAACTAAGCGCGGACGGCAAGAGTATTTCGGTACCTAGTGCTGTAGCGACAAGAACCCGGGTAGACGTTGGGTCGCAAGGCCTTGTACAGAATGGTTCGATTGGTTTCGAAGCCTTTGATGGCGGAAGTGCCTTTGGACAAACGGAAAATGAATTTAACGTCAAATACATCAATGCGCTCAACGGTGAAGTTCAACAATTGCTTAATCGGATGCAAGGGGTTCAAAGTTCTAAAGTACTTGTAAACCTTCCGGAAGAATCAGTATTCCTGTCGGCTGAAGAAAAAGAAAAGGCCTCTGCTTCGATTATGATGAATTTCACAGCTGGCTATCGTCCAAGCCAACAAGAAGTTGACGGGTATTACAACCTGGTGAAAACGGCGGTACCAAAGCTTGCGGTTCAAGATATTACGATCTCGAGTCCGCAAGGAGAACTGATATCTTCGGAGATTGATGGTAATAAAGTTGGTGCAGCTACAGATGCTGCCGAGACTCAGTTCCTGATTCAACGGAAATACGAAGCGGAAGTGAAGAAGAACATTCAACAATTTCTGTCCCCAATGATTGGTGACAATCTGGTCATTAGTGTGGCAAGCAGCTTTAACTTCGACAAGAAGGTATCACAAGAAAACTTGGTGAGACCACTTGAGAACAACAATAATAACGGCATTATCGTAAGTGAGCAGCAGGATAACAGCACATCAACGAACGGTTCCACACCGGCAGGTGGTGTAGCAGGCACTGGTGAGACAGATGTTCCTGGCTATACAGCAACAGACAGCACAAACGGTTCGTCCGAGCAAAGCTCACGCGTAACAAATTACGATTATGACCGCATTAACAATCAGATTGAGTCGGCACCATATCAACTGAAAGATTTATCGATCAGCATCGGCGTAGAGCAAACCAAATTGACGCCTGAATCCCGTAAGGAACTTTCTGATTTCCTAAGCTCCGTTGTTCGTGCACAGCTTGCTGATTCTGGTCAGGACTTAACTGATGACGCACTAATCGCGAAAAAAGTTACAATTCTCGGTCAAAACTTTGCAGCTAATGATGCAGGAACATCAACTAGCGGTTTATCTACTCAATGGGCGATTGGACTTGGCGCAGCGGCACTTGCTTTGATTGGCGGCCTATCCATTATGCTCGTACGTAGACGTAGAAAACGGGCAGAAGAGGAAGCGGCAGCAGAAGCAGCAGCAATGCTCGAGACTCCGACGAAACCGGAATTCCCTACGATTGATTTTGAAAGTGTAAACAATGACAGTCAGGCTCGTAAAAATCTAGAAACACTCGCCAAACGCAAGCCAGATGAATTTGTCAACTTGCTACGCACCTGGCTTGTGGATGAATAGAGGTGGTTCCTATGGTTAGACCGCTCAATGGATTAACCGGCCGGCAAAAGGCGGCGATTCTGCTTATTACTCTGGGACCAGAAGTTTCAGCCCAAATCTTTAAGCATTTGAGAGAAGAAGAAATCGAACAGCTCACTCTTGAAATTGCTAACGTCCGGAAAGTGGACAGCGCAGAGAGAGAACAGATTTTGAGTGATTTCCATCAAATCTGCTTAGCTCAAGAATATATTTCGCAAGGCGGTATTTCGTATGCGAAAGAGATTTTGGAGAAAGCGCTTGGTGAGCAAAAGGCAGTTGAAGTGATTAATCGCTTAACGGCAACGCTTCAGGTTAGGCCGTTTGATTTTGCACGTAAAGCTGAACCGACTCAAATCTTGAACTTTATCCAAAATGAAAATTCGCAGACGATCGCACTCGTGCTTTCTTATCTGCAATCCGAGCAATCTTCACATATCCTGTCTTCGCTTCCACAAGAGAAGCAAGCTGATGTTGCACGCAGAATTGCCTTGATGGACAGTACATCTCCTGAAGTTATCAGTCAGGTAGAACGTGTACTGGAACAAAAGCTTTCGGCTACTGTAACTCAGGACTACACAAATGCAGGTGGTATTGATTCGATCGTACAAATTTTGAATGGTGTCGACCGTGGTACGGAACGTACCATCCTGGATGCTCTCGAGATTGAAGATCCGGAACTGGCAGAAGAAATCAAGAAGCGTATGTTTGTCTTCGAAGATATTGTCAACATCGACAACCGCTCCATTCAGCGTATTATCCGCGATGTCGAGAATGCCGATCTTCAACTCGCCCTCAAAGTGGCAAGCGAAGAAGTACGGGAATCTATTTTCCGCAACATGTCGAAACGAATGGCCGATACCTTCAAGGAAGAAATGGAATTTATGGGCCCTGTCCGGCTGCGTGATGTTGAAGAAGCACAATCCCGTATCGTCGCTACGATTCGCAGGCTAGAAGAAGCCGGCGAAATAATCATCGCCCGTGGTGGAGGAGATGATATCATTGTCTAATTTGATAAAGTCTTCAAGCGTAATCGCACTCGACCAGCTGAAACAGCTTTATTGGCTCAACAAACATGCAGCTGCAGAGCAACAAGAAACGATTGAAGAGATTATTGAAGAGACAGGTCCGGATGAAGAGACAATCTCCATACGAGACCAAATCATCGCAGATGCACAAATATTCGCAGAAGAACGTATACGTGAAGCTGGTGAACAATGCGATCAAATGATAGCCGCAACGGAAGCCAAGATTGATGCTTGGTGGCTGGAGAAACGGCTCGAAGACGAGACGGTTTCTGAAGCCTCACGTGCAGCGGGATTTGAACAAGGATTTGCAGAAGGCCGCGATCAAGCAGAACTGGCTGTTCAGCAAGAGTGGGAAAGCCGGCTAGCGGAAGCAAGTGCAATTCTGAAATCCGCTTACGAAATGCGTGAGCAAATCATTCAAGAAGCAGAGCCATTCTTGGTCGAGCTGAGCGTCTCCATTTCGGAGAAAGTAATTGGCAGGCAGCTGACTGAAGCACCAGATATGGCACTTGAACTTATACGTAAATCTTTATCCCGAAGAAGAGAGCAAGGCGTCATTGCCCTTTGTGTCTCACCGGGCCAGCTCGCTTTTGTTCAAGCGGCTAGGGAAGAGCTTAATCTTGTTATCGATTCGCAAGCAGAGCTTCAGATCATTCCAGATGCTACGGTAAAAGATTTCGGTTGTGTAATTCGATCTGCATTCGGAAGTATCGATGCAAGAATTGACACCCAATTATCCGAAATTAAACGCGAGCTTGTACAGCTTGCCAACCAAAGTCAAGAAGAACGGAGTATACCAGATGAGCAGTATTAAACTGGACAGCTCCAAGTACGTAGATCAGCTTCGGCATCTTGATCCCATTCGAGTGAACGGCAAGGTTACTCAGGTAATTGGTTTAACCGTTGAATCCGAAGGTCCCGATGCAAGTATCGGAGATGTATGTTTGATCTACCCCGCAAAAGGCGCGAAGCCAATTAAGGCAGAGGTAGTAGGGTTTCGTCAGAACAAAGTTATTCTTATGCCTCTAGGTGAGCTGCATGCTATCTCACCAGGCTGTGATGTTGTAGGTACCGGAAAACCTTTATCCGTTCAAGTTGGTTCAGAACTACTAGGTAAAGTACTTGATGGTTTAGGTCAACCGCTGGATGGTTCATTCCTTCCAAGCCGAATGCAAAATTATTCAACGCATAACGAACCTAGTAATCCTCTTACCCGTCCGCGTGTCACGGAGACACTTAGTATCGGTGTACGTGCCATTGACGGACTTCTTACGGTAGGCAGAGGTCAGCGTGTTGGTATTTTCGCAGGTTCCGGTGTTGGTAAAAGTACGTTGCTTGGCATGATCGCACGGAACACTTCTGCTGACGTGAATGTCATTGCCCTAATAGGTGAGCGGGGCCGTGAAGTGCTAGAGTTCATCGAGAAGGATTTGGGCCCAGAAGGGCTTGCCCGCTCGGTAGTTATCGTTGCAACTTCGGATCAGCCGGCATTAATTCGGATCAAAGGTGCACTTATTGCAACTTCGATTGCGGAATATTTCCGTGACCGCGGATTAAATGTCATGCTGATGATGGACTCTGTTACCCGTTATGCGATGGCACAACGTGAAGTAGGACTTGCGATTGGTGAACCTCCTGCAACAAGAGGGTATACTCCTTCTGTTTTTGCTACGCTGCCAAAACTGTTGGAACGTGCAGGTACAGGGCCAACTGGTTCGATTACTGCTTTTTACACCGTGCTTGTTGACGGAGATGATATGAACGAACCAATAGCCGACGCAGTACGCGGAATATTAGATGGTCACATTGTGCTAAATCGGCAACTGGCGAACAAAGGTCATTTTCCTGCCATTGATGTTCTGGCATCGGTCAGCCGTGTCATGAAGGAAATCGTGACGGAAGAACAACAGGATGCTGCCAATTTTCTTAAGCGACTACTATCTCTATATAGAGATTCGGAAGACTTAATCAATATAGGGGCGTACCAACGAGGAACAAATGAAGAAATTGATATGGCAATAGAAAATATTGATGCCATCTATCAATTTACAAAGCAAAAAACGAATGAAAAGGTCACTTTGGCCGACTCGCAAGAAAGATTAATGGTGGAATTCCACAGGAGATGACGACAGGTAAATGGCATCCTTTCGATATGCATATCAGAAAATCGTAGATTTGAAGTCAAGCGAGAAAACACAAGCGGAGTGGCAGCTGTCATCGGCAATAGGAGTATTGCAAGCGGAGGAGTTAAGCCTTGCTGAACTTCGTACGAAACGGACAGAGTGGGAAAGCAAACAGCATGAATGCTCGAATGAGGCAGTTACCTTGTCCGAACTACAGCTGATGCAGCATTACTTGGAATACTTGGATTCTTGCATTGCCAACAAGTTAACCGAGGTTAAGCATGCGGAACGTAAGGTCGAACATAATCGGTCGAACCTGGCGGAGAGAATGAAGGATGAGAAGGTTTGGCTGAAGGCGAAAGAGCATGCGGGAGACCGATTTCGGCATGTAATGCAGATCAAGGAACAAAATGAACTAGATGAGATGGCTACCGTTCGATTCAAGGTGTCCATCCCATCATGATCTGCGGCGCAAGGTAAAGGGAGTGAATGAATATGGCGGATATGGATATAGAGAAACAAGGTTATAGCGGCTTCGAGCGGTTAATGTTTTTTATGACGCCGATCTTGTTTACGATTGTCCTGCTTGGCGCGTTATATGTTCTATTTAATACAGAAACTCGTAATCAAATGCTCGAAATTGGCAATTCGGTGCCGTTCTTGAAGGACGTGCTTCCTGACGCTAAGACAGCTGATGGACAGCCAAACGACAATGAACTGAAATCTGCGAATTTGAACCGTAAGATCGACGAGCTTCAAGCACAGCTGCAGGAGAAAGAAGCGGCACTTGCAGAAACGACACAGTTAAAGACTACGCAAGAAGAAGAACTAAAAAGCATGCAGGAAAAGATCGACAAGCTGACAGTTTCTAATGAGGAAAAAACAGCAGACGATCAAGCCTATCAGGCCAAAATTCAAGAACTCGCGGGTATGTACAGCAAAATTACACCAAGTAAAGCAGCACCCATTTTGCAAAGCATGACCATGGATGAAATGGTCCTCGTTCTGGATTCCATGAGACCAGATGACCGTGTTCGAATTTTGGAGAAGATGAACCCACAGACTGCAGCTGAAGCAACGATGATGCTGAAGGATACGGTAACAGCAAAGGACAGACAGATCGCAGCGCTGCAAGCGGAGCTGAAGAAAGCAAAACCGGCTGAAACAAAGCAGCCATCCTCCCAGCTTAGCAGTGACCAGTTGAGTGCAACATTTGCAGCTATGGATGCAAAGAGTGCAGGCGAGCTTCTTTTGAAAATGGCGAACATTAGTCCTAGTAAAGTAATCCGAATCTTAAATACGGTTGATGATAATACGCGTTCTGCTATTCTCGCAGAAATGTCTGGCATTAATCAGAACATCACCGCACAGCTGGTGTCTAAGCTTATGGCTGGCAGCTAAGAGAGGAGGTGAATGAATAATGGAAATGACCATTCCGCAAGCAGCACCAATTGCACCAGCAGCTCCTTCTTCCGGTAAAACTTCCAGTCAAGCTAAAACAGGAGGCAGTGACAAGTTCCAGAAAACACTCTCTAACCAAATGAAGAGTGATAAAGGGGCAACGGAAAAAAGTGATGCGACTGCTGCTACGACAGTAAAAGCGGAGAATCCAGAAGATACATCGGCAACAACTGCGGCAGCAACGACTGAAGCTTCTGTCGATCAGACAAACGCAGCAGGTTCTGTGTCAGCAGCAGGTACCGTTACGACAGATCCTATTGTTGTCTCCGATCCAGCGGTAGAATTAATGGACATCATTGATCAATTGCTTGCTGACCTGCAAGACATCAAGAGTGAATCGAAAGATACGGATCAAGACCAGGCTTCGAAAGAACTTGAAGCCATGTTAGATCAACTGAATGCTTTGCTTGTCTTGCTAGGTATTCCGGTACCCGTACAGCAGCAGAATCAGTCCTCTACCACAGTTCCAACTGACACTGTTGAACAAGATGGGCAGCAGCTGACGGCAATTACAAGTAAGATCCAAGACTCTTTATTACAGCTTCAGAGATCGATGCAAGAAGGTACGATGAAACAGGCTGTACTGCAAGAGCCAGTAGCTATAATCGGACAGCAGCTAAGTGCCATTCAGCAATTTGTACAGAAGCAAAAGGATTCTCTTGTGCGTCCTGAGAAACAGGCAAGCTCTGCTGACCAAGTGACGGTAGCAACAGTAACAACGAATGTACCAACTGTATCAGTACATTTGCAGCGGTTAAGTCAACAAGCTGTTCATCCAGTAGCTCTAGCAGCATCAGCCAATCAGCAAGCCGCTGAGGAAGAGGCAGAAGCTTCTTCTCAGTCAAATGAACAAGCACCGGTAGCTGCAGGATCAACGTTTACGGATGTTTTCCGGCAGACAGCACCACTTACAGCGAAGCTCGCACCGGCGGTTCAAGCTTATGTTCCGGTTGATCAGTTTGCTGATAATATGAAAGATTTTATTCAGAAGCTGGATATCAAACATGGCAACGGAATGTCTGAGGCGATCATTCAGCTGTTCCCGGAAGAGCTTGGGCAGGTTGATGTCAGAATCACGATGCATAACGGACAGCTGACAGCCTTATTCCATGCGGATAACGCTAATGCGAAGGATGCTCTCGATAATCAAATGGCTCAATTAAGATTGGCGCTGCAGGCACAAGGTTTGTCAGTAGACAAGCTTGAAGTCACGTCAAGTCAATCGGCAGCTCAGTTAACGAACGGTCAACATGGCCAAAGTACAGGGCAGCAGGCTTTCTCTAATCAAAATAAATCCAAAGGCGAATCTTTGCAGGAGGATAGCGGATTCGAAGCAGATGTTGCCCAGCAGCAGGCAATACAAGATTTAGGCTACGGACGCGCTGTCAATGTGACAGCTTAAGCGAAGGCTCCTTAAACGGTACGCGTGTAGGATGGAGGTGAGTGAAATGGCGACTGTAAACTCGAAAGTGACGTGGCCCAATTACAGCACTTCGAACGTAAAGGCAGCGGGGGCTGATACGGATAAAACAGCACTGGGCAAAGATGCTTTTCTTCAATTGCTCGTAACACAGCTGAAAAACCAGGATCCTCTGCAGCCACAGGACAATGCAGCCTTTATTACACAGATGGCGCAGTTTACTTCTGTCGAGCAGCTCATGAATATGTCCGACCAGCTTACTACCTTGAATCAAAATTTAGGTACAGCCTCTTCGATCATTGGGAAGACCATTTCCTGGTATGAGATGGATGAAAGCGGCAATACGAAGCTGCTTTATGATGAGGTAACTTCCATCGTCAACCAAGATGGTACACTGTATGCCAAATTCGACAATGATACGATGATCGAATTGTGTGATATTGTAACCGTTTCGGATGCTGCTCCTGCTTCAAACGCGACAGAAGACAGTGGAGATACGCAAGAATCCGATGATTCTACCGAGGAATCGACTGAATCAACAGATTCGGGTTCAAGCGAGCAGGAAGATGGTTCCGTATGAGTGACGGTGTGAAAATCAATCATCTGTTTCCTGTCGGAGCACCACCTCTTACTGGTGCGAAAAATGCAACTCAGCGTCCGCAGCAAGCTGGCGGTTTCCGGGACATGCTCGACGCAAAGGTGCTCAAGTTCAGTCAGCATGCAGAAGTGCGAATGAAACAGCGGGGCATTCAACTGCAGCCTGAAGCTCTTACAAAGATTATGAATGCGGTTGATGAAGCAGAGTCCAAAGGTGCAAAGGATTCCTTAATCGTGATGAAGGATATTGCGATGATTGTAAATGTGCCAAGCAGAACGGTTGTCACTGCGATGGACGGCAAGCAAATGCAAAGCAATGTGTTTACGAATATAGACAGTGCGGTGATTTTAAGCTAGGGCTGGACCGAGAAGGAGGCCCTTTGGCTGCCGACCGACTGAAGCAGCCAATCTCACCACAACATTAGGAGGATATAGTCATATGTTAAGATCCATGTATTCCGGTGTATCAGGTATGCGCGGTTTTCAAACGAAGCTTGACGTAATTGGTAATAACATCGCTAACGTAAACACAGTTGGTTTTAAAGGCGGACGTGTTATGTTTAGTGACATTTTGAGCCAGACGACTTCGGGTGTTACCGCATCGGCTGAAGGTGAACAAGGTGGGGTAAATGCGAAGCAAATAGGTCTTGGTGTAACAATAGCTTCCATTGATACGCTGCATACGCCAGGCAGTGCAATGACGACAAACGTTCCAACGGATCTTCGTATTGATGGTGATGGATTCTTCGCAGTATCGGCTGGAGACGGTGCGCCAACTTATTTGACTCGCGCAGGGAACTTTACACTGGATGCCAACAGACAACTTGTAAATGCAGACGGTATGTTCGTTCTATCTTCGGACGGTGAGCCAATCCAGCTTGGTGAAGAAGTAACCTCGTACTCGATTGGTCAAGATGGATCTATTCTGGCGGTAACGGCAGATGGCACGGAAGGAGTCGCTCAACTCGGTATCGTAAAGGTTGTTAACCCAAGCGGTCTTGAAAAAGTAGGCGGCAATCTGTATCAGGTGACAGCAAATGCTAATCCTGACGGAGAGTTCGAGATTGTAACAGCTGACGATCCGGAGCTTGGCACTGGCGCTATTATCGCTGGCCAGCTGGAGATGTCGAACGTTGACCTGACGAATGAATTTACCGAGATGATCGTTGCTCAACGTGGTTTCCAAGCGAATTCCCGAATCATCACTACATCCGATGAAATTTTGCAAGAGGTTGTTAACCTGAAACGTTAATAGCAGCATGCATTAGGTAACGGAAATGATCGGCGGGGGCTCTTCGCAGCCCCCGAATCAGCGAGGGGGGAGCTTATGATTACCGTAACTCGATTGAATGGCTCGAAACTGATGATTAATGCTCTTCTTATTGAAATCATAGAAGAAACTCCAGATACGATTGTTACGCTCACAACAGGCAAGAAAATTATCGTAACGGAGAGTGCATCAGAGCTACAACTCCTTATACAGGGTTACATTCGTACAATCGGCGTTCTAGCAGCGACCCAGAAGATCGAACAAACGGAGGGTCCATAGAGATGAAAAAAATGTTGCCATGGTTAGTCACTACATTGCTAGCCATTACGCTGATCGCAATCGTATCGATTATTTTGTACAAATCTTTCTTTAATGACTCAGATACGACGGATCCGGCTGAAAAGCCTGTAGTTGTTAAGCAGTTAAGTGCTGATGAGCTTGTATCTGTCACATCAGAACTGAAAGATTTCAAACGCAACTTGAAAGATTCGGATTATGTTGTTGTTCTGAGCTTTGCTTTCCAATTGGACAGCAAGAAGACGAAAACAGAGTTTGACAAGCTGCTTGAGATTGAAGTGAGACCTATTATTAACCGCACTGTGGCTGATTTGACAGCAGCGGAATTAAACGGCTCGCAAGGCGAGGATATGCTCGAATCGAAGCTTCTGAATTTGATTAATCCTATCCTGCCGGAAGATGAAAAGTTGGTAAAGGTAGAAATTACGAATTTTATCATGCAGCAATTATAAGCATGTTGCCGACATTCCTTGAAGGGGGTGAGAGAATTGGTTGATGTATTATCGCAGAATGAGATAGACGCGCTGCTGGCTGCTTTATCATCAGGTGAGATGGATGCGGACGAGCTGAAGAAAGAGGAAGTAACGCGAAAAGTTCGAATCTATGATTTCAAGCGTGCTACTCGATTCTCGAAGGATCACATACGAAGCTTAACACGCATACACGAAAACTTCGCGCGATATTTGACAACCTATTTCTCAGCGCAGCTTCGCACATTCGTTCAAATCAATGTCGTACAAGTCGAGCAGCTTCCGTACGATGAGTTTATCCGCTCGATTCCGAAGATGACGATTCTGAACATATTTGAAGCGGAGCCGCTGGAAGGACGTATGGTGCTCGAGGTTAATCCCAACGTCGCGTATGCCATGCTAGATCGGATGTTAGGCGGACATGGTGTTGCTCCATCTAAGATTAACAACTTAACGGAGATCGAAACGATCATCATGGAGCGAATTTTCGCAAGAGCATTCGAAAGCCTGCAGGAAGCTTGGAAAACGATTATTGACATTTCGCCTCGTCTGGAGGCATTGGAGACGAATCCGCAGTTCATGCAAATTGTATCGCCTAACGAAACGATTGCCTTGATCTCGCTAAGCACGAAGATCGGCGATACGACGGGGATGATCAACTTATGTATTCCACATGTTGTAATTGAGCCTGTTATGCCGCGATTATCTGCACATCACTGGTTTGTATCCCAGAAGAAAGAGCGGATTCCAGCGGAAGTCGAAATGCTTGAGCAGCGCGTAAGCAAAGCTAAGCTTCCAATCGTAGCCGAGCTTGGCGAGTCGGTCATTACGATTAAAGAGTTTTTAGGATTAGCGATTGGAGACGTTATTTCGCTAAATAAGCCGATAGATGACGGCCTTCATATTAAGGTAGGCGAAAAGCTGAAGTTCATCGGAAGCCCAGGCTCCGTCAAAGATCGGATAGCCGTGCAAGTGGATCTAGTTGTCAGCGAAGGAGCGGAAGAAGAAAATGACGAGTAAAGATTATTTATCGCAAGAAGAAATTGATGCGTTGCTTAATCAGACAGCAAACGATTTCGCTGCATCACAGTCGCCGGATCCCGTGTATCAACTGTCGGACTTCCTGTCTTCGATCGAGCAGGACGCTCTAGGAGAAATCGGAAATATTACTTTCGGAAGTGCGGCAACCGCATTGTCCACCTTGCTGGGTAAGAAAGTTGATATTACGACTCCTCAAGTAACGTTTATTAAACGTGAAGATTTAGCGAATGAGTTCCCTAAGCCGCATGTTGCAGTAAGTGTTCAATATGTAGACGGCTTCCAAGGAATTAATTCGCTTGTGATTAAGACGAAGGATGCCCAAGTTATTGCCGACTTAATGTTAGGCGGAGAAGGCGATATCACTATTGAGGAATTGAATGAGATTCATATCAGCGCCGTTCAGGAAGCGATGAATCAAATGATGGGTTCATCTGCAACTTCGATGTCTACCATTTTTAATCGCTTTGTCAATATCTCGCCTCCAGGCATTGACATCCTGGATGTGGATAGCGGTGATGGAATGGGACAATTACCCCCAGAAGATGTCTTTATCAAAATCTCATTTCGTTTAATGATTGGGGATCTGATTGATTCGACTATCATGCAGTTGCTGCCAGTACCATTCGCGAAGCAAATGGTAGCCATTTTGATGGGGGATGTAGAAAGCGAAATCGCTGCACCTGCGCCAGCACCTACACCTACACCTGCTCCTGTGGCAGCACCAGCAGCAGTTGCACCAACGCCAGCTCCGCAGCAAGCGCAGGCTTACCAGGATCCATATCAGTCTGCACCTGCAGCAGCGGCATCGCAGTATAATCAGCCTTATAATCCTTATCAGCAAAGCGCAGGATTTGATCTTCCGCTTCAGCCGCAAGGACCACAAACCTACGGACATACAGCAAGTCGGAATGTAAATGTACAGCCTGTGCAATTCGCTAACTTTAATCAAGCGCCATATGTGCATACGGATGAAACAAACCTCAATTTACTTCTCGACATACCGCTTAAAGTTACCGTAGAATTAGGTAGGACCCAAAAGCAAATTAAGGATATTCTGGAACTGTCCCAAGGTTCGATTATCGAGCTGGACAAGCTCGCTGGTGAGCCTGTTGACATCTTAGTGAATAACAAGCTTATTGCTAAGGGAGAGGTTGTCGTCATTGATGAGAACTTCGGGGTACGTGTAACAGATATCGTAAGCCAATGGGACCGCATTCAAAAATTGCAATAATACTCTAGGAGGAAAAAAAGATGGCAAACCGCATTCTAATCGTAGACGACGCAGCATTCATGCGCATGATGATCCGAGACATTCTAACTAAAAATGGCTACGAGGTCGTCGGAGAAGCGCAAGACGGCGCACAGGCGGTAGAAAAGTACAAGGAACTTAAACCTGACCTGATTACAATGGATATTACGATGCCTGAGATGGACGGAATCTCCGCACTCAAAGAAGTGAAGAAGCTTGACCCTAATGCAAAAGTAATCATGTGTTCCGCTATGGGCCAACAAGCGATGGTTATTGATGCAATCCAAGCCGGCGCGAAAGACTTTATCGTAAAACCATTCCAAGCCGATCGTGTTATTGAAGCGATCAAGAAAACGCTTGGCTAAGAAATGCTTACATATGTTTCGAGATTAACTTCTATGATCGCGGTTGGCGTTGCTATACAGCCCGCCTTCGCCGCGGCAGCCGGTAATGAGAATGATCAGGGGCCAATGGCCGGATCTGACAGCTACGCCGGTAGTATCATCTGGGTCATTATCTCTCTTATCATTGTTATCGGTTTAATTATCTTACTTATTAAGTGGTTGTCTCAGCGTAACCGCGTATGGGGAACTAACCGAGCGGTTCGATCGCTCGGAGGGGTTGCGCTGGGTCAAAACAATTCGCTTCAGGTTATTGAACTCACCGGCAGGCTATATGTCGTTGGCGTTGGTGAGAACGTAACCCTGCTCGACAAGATTGAAGATGTAGAGCAGGTACAAGCAATTCTCGCTTCACTCGATCGGCAATCGAATGGAGCTGTATGGTCAACAAACACCATTACAGACTTCCTTAAGCGGTTCCGCAAGCAAGAGCCGAGCTCGGGAGAGGATCTGACTAATGAGCAGTGGAATATGCAGTCGTCCTCGTTCCAAAGCTTGCTGAATCAAAACTTAAGCAAGCAAGCCGATCGCAAGCAACAGTTGGAGTCGCTTCTGAAGGAATCCAAACACGATGGGGATGACAATGAAAAATAAAAGGTGGATTTCGATCGTCACCGTACTGCTGGGAGTTATGCTGCTGCAATCGCATGCGTTTGCGGCTGATCCTCTGCCGGATATCAGTCTAAACGTTGGTGACGGAAGCGAAGAGCCGGGAACAAGCGCATTGTCGCTCCTGCTTCTTATTACTGTATTAAGCATTGCACCAGCCATACTTGTGCTCATGACGAGTTTTACCCGAATTGTAATCGTGCTTGGTTTCGTTCGGACATCGCTAGGAACGCAGCAAATGCCGCCTAACCAAGTTCTTATCGGGCTGGCAATGTTCCTAACCTTCTTCATTATGGCTCCGACATTCTCGCAAGTGAATGAAGTAGCTCTGCAGCCTTATTTAAAAGGTGAGATTACGCAGACGGTAGCATTCGAGAAAGCCGCCGATCCTATGAAGAAGTTTATGGTCTCGCATACAAGGGAGAAAGACCTGCTGCTGTTTCTGAACTATACGAAGACGGACAAGCCGGCAAATTATCAAGACATTCCAATTACGGTTCTAGTACCAGCTTATGCGATTAGTGAACTCAAGACGGCTTTTCAGATGGGCTTTATGATATTCATCCCATTCCTCGTCATAGATATGATCGTATCTAGTACACTAATGGCGATGGGGATGATGATGCTGCCGCCGGTCATGATATCTCTACCATTCAAACTGCTATTATTCGTACTTGTAGATGGCTGGTATCTGATCGTCAAATCATTGCTATTAAGTTTTAACACGTAATTAAAGACAGGGAGGAACGTTCAATGAGTGCTGATTTCATCATCGGATTGGCTAGTCAAGCCATCAGTACCGTATTGAAAGCCAGCGCGCCGATGCTCGTTCTCGCTCTAGTCGTCGGATTAATCGTTAGTATTTTTCAAGCGACTACCCAAATTCAAGAGCAGACGTTAGCTTTTGTGCCTAAAATAGTAGCGGTCTTTGTATCCCTTATTATATTTGGACCTTGGATTCTGAATGTAATAGTCGATTTCACTTACAATCTGCTGAACAACTTGTATAAATACATCGGATAGGTTGTGAACGGAAATCATGGATCAGATCGTCCAGTACTTCCCTATTTTTTTGCTTATATTTTGTCGAATGACATCGTTTTTCGTCGTGGCGCCGTTGTTTTCCATGAAGGGTGTCCCGAGTACGTTTAAGATTGGCCTCGGTTTCTTTTTATCCCTAATCGTATTTATGACATACGGACTTAAAGAAACGATGGTTCCAATGGATGCCGAATATATCTTGTATATATTCCGTGAAGTACTGATCGGGTTAATGATGGGGTACGTCGTTTACTTATTCATGACGGTTGTGCAAACGGCAGGCGCGCTTATGGATATGCAAATCGGCTTCGCAATGTCGAACGTTATTGATCCGATGACAGGTGTCTCGGCTCCGTTGCTGGGCAACTTCAAGTATATGCTTCTCATCATGGTGTTCCTAGCGGTGAATGGTCATCATTATCTGCTCACGGCATTAATGGACAGCTACAAATGGATGCCATTGTCCAATGAACTGTTTGCAGCTATTTATAACGGAAGTATATCAGAGTTTTTGACCCGGGCGGTTGGTAATGCTTTCCTGCTTGCTTTGCAGGTCGCTGCTCCACTGGTCATTGCGATGTTCCTGACCGATGTAGGCCTTGGTTTACTGGCGAAGACAGCACCACAATACAATGTCTTTGTTATCGGGATTCCACTGAAGCTGCTTATTGGCCTTGGTTTACTGATTTTGCTGCTTCCAGGCGTTTCTGCGATATTCGAAAGACTGATTGACATTATGTTTAACAATTTAGAGAAGCTGTTTAGTGTCGTTCAACAAACGGAAAGTAAATAAGGGGGCTGCAACGTTGCGATCTTACTACCTAGAGCTAGACTTGCAGCTGTTCAGTCAGGAAAAGACGGAAAAGGCAACGCCAAAGAAAACGCAGGACGCTCGAAAGAAAGGGCAGATTGCGAAATCCAATGATTTGCCGAGCTCAATGATCCTGCTTTTTACATTCGCGACTTTTGCTGCTTTGGGCAATTATTATAAGACGCGAATTATGGGTTTGTTTCGAGAGTTGTTCGAGAATTGGATGATGATGGACGTAACAGAAGAGAATGTTATGCCATTGTTTAATGAGATTGCAGTGGATATGCTCATGTTTCTAGCGCCAATATTCGCAATCGTAGTCATTGTTGCCATACTCGGTAATGTCATGCAGTTTGGATTCCTGCTTACAGGTGAACCGCTCAAGATGAAATTCACGAAGCTCAATCCGATTAATGGATTTAAGCAAATCTTTTCCATGCGTACGGTTGTTGAATTTCTAAAGAGCTTAACCAAACTCCTCGTCATCGGATTTTTGGTCTATCAGGCCATATGGAGCGATTGGGATAAGATATTGCTGCTTTCAAGCTTATCCATAGGGCAAATCTTTCAATTTGCAGCAGGTCTAACCATTAAGCTTGGGCTCGAGACTGGAGCCGTACTAGTCGTTCTTGCTTTCGCCGATTTTATGTATCAGAAATATGAGCATGCGAAGAGTCTTCGGATGTCCAAGCAAGACATTAAAGATGAATACAAGAAATCGGAGGGTGACCCTCTCATTAAAGGCAAGATCCGTGAACGGCAGCGCCGGATGGCGATGCAGCGGATGATGCAGGATGTGCCTAAAGCAGATGTTGTTATTACAAACCCGACTCACTTTGCGATCGCCTTGCAATATGACGCTTCGAAGATGGAAGCACCACTCATTATTGCAAAAGGAATGGATCATGTTGCGCTTCGCATTCGTGAAGTTGCTAAGGAACACGGCGTTATTATGATGGAAAACAAGCCGCTCGCCAGAGCCTTGTATGAACGGGCAGATATTGGGGATTCGATTCCCGCCGATTTGTTCCAAGCTGTGGCGGAAGTATTGGCTGCTGTTTATAAAATGAAAGGCCGAGTTCGATCATCATAATTGAAAGGGAGAAGACAACATCATGAAAGTAAAAGATATTGCTATCTTAGCTGGGATTATCGGCATCGTACTCATGATGGTCATCCCTATACCTACATTGCTTCTCGATATATTGCTCATCCTGAACATTTCGATCGCGCTCATGATTCTGCTGATTGCGATGAATACGAAGGAAGCCCTTGATTTCTCGATCTTCCCGGCAATCCTGCTCGTCACGACTTTATTCCGGCTCGCACTTAACGTGTCCACAACACGTAACATCTTACAGCATGGGCATGCCGGTGAAGTCGTTCAGACGTTTGGATCATGGGTTGGCGGTGGGGAAATCGCCATCGGCTTCGTCGTCTTCCTCATCCTGGTCGTTGTCCAGTTCATCGTTATTACGAAAGGTTCGGAACGGGTAGCGGAGGTTGCAGCCAGATTTACACTCGACGCCATGCCCGGCAAGCAAATGAGTATTGACGCCGACCTGAACGCAGGACTGATCAATGAACAGCAGGCGCGCGAGCGCCGCTCGAAAATTGAAAGAGAAGCGGATTTCTACGGCTCGATGGACGGTGCAAGTAAATTCGTCAAAGGCGATGCCATTGCTTCTATTATTATCTTGATCATCAACTTGGTAGGTGGATTTATCATCGGGATGGCCATTCATGGAGACTCATTCCAAGATGCCATTCACACCTATTCCATTCTGACGATTGGTGATGGTCTGGTCAGCCAGATTCCTGCTTTGTTAATTTCGACTGCAGCCGGTTTGATCGTAACCCGTGCAGCATCAGATGGTAACTTTGCACAGGATGTTACGCAGCAGCTGCTTAAATATCCGAAGCTTCTATATATCGTAGCTGGAACGATCACGCTGCTTGGCGTGTTTACACCAATCGGCATCCTACGTACTATTCCTTTTGCCGGATTGCTTATATTTGGAGCATGGAAGATGCAGAAGACGATTGCGAAGCAAATGCAGCAAGAGGAACTACTGGAGGAGGAGCAGCAAATCGAAGAGGTTCGCAGTCCAGAAAGTGTTATCAGCTTGCTGCAGGTCGATCCAATCGAATTCGAATTTGGTTATGGTCTTATCCCACTTGCTGATACCCAGCAGGGTGGTGATTTGCTCGATCGGATTATTATGATCCGCAGACAATGTGCATTAGAGCTGGGGCTCGTTGTTCCAGTCATTCGGATTCGAGATAATATTCAGCTTAAACCAAATGAGTACGTCATTAAGATAAAAGGCAACATCGTTGCTCGCGGTGAGCTTCTCCTAAACCATTATCTCGCTATGAGTCCAGGGTTTGAGGATGAGTCGGTGATCGGCATTGAAACGACAGAACCGGCCTTTGGCCTTCCGGCTATATGGATAGATGAGGCAATGAAAGAGAGAGCGGAGATATCGGGCTATACAGTCGTAGATCCACCATCCGTAGTTGCGACTCATTTAACGGAAGTAATTAAGCGTCATGCTCATGAACTGATTGGACGCCAAGAGACAAAAGCTTTGGTAGAGAATGTGAAAGATGCTTATCCAGCTCTTATCGAAGAACTTATTCCTTCTATTCTATCAATTGGAGATTTGCAAAAAGTATTGGCGAAGCTGCTTCGTGAGAAAGTATCCATTCGGGATCTTGTTACCATCTTCGAATCATTGGCTGACCAAGGTCATTATACGAAGGACCCGGACATTCTTACGGAATATGCCCGCCAGGCGTTGTCTAGACAAATTACCCAGCAATTCACTTCTTCAGGAAACATGCTGAAAGTCATTACGGTTGGACCTTCGCTCGAGAAGAAAATTGCAGAATCCGTCCAACAAACCGATCAAGGCAGCTATATTGCTCTCGATCCGGTTGCGACTCAGCAAATCTACCAAAAGCTGAATGAACAGGTATCACGCCAAATTCAATCCGGCCAGCAGCCAGTAGTACTGACATCACCGACGATTCGTATGTATTTGAGACAAATCGTAGAACGGACGATGCAGGATGTACCCGTATTATCATACAGCGAGCTAGAACCTAATATTGAGGTTCAAAGCGTAGGGGTGGTGAACTTATGAGAGTAAAACGTTATGTCGTGAATGCCTTGCCTGAAGCCTTACCGATGATTCGGAGCGAGCTTGGAAAAGACGCCGTAATCCTTAATACAAAGGAAGTTCGCATCGGTGGATTTATGGGCATGTTTCGTAAGAAGAAGATGGAGGTCATCGCAGCGATAGAGTCTGGAGCGCCTGCTCCGGCAGCTGCTTCTCAGCCGCGTCAAGCTGCAGCGGATGTTCAGCGTGTGGTTCATGCGATTCAAGAGTCGAAGAGACAGGCTGCAACAGCTACAGCGGTCTTAGAGCCTCCTGTCGTGCAGACTCCTACACCATCCATACCAACTGCACCTGTATCTCAACCGCTAAATAGAATCAATGATGATCTGCTTGAAGAAATTCGTCACATTAAGCTGTCTTTGAAACAGCTTTCGATGCATAGGCCAGAGATCGATAAACCTCTAGCGATTCAAGCTCTGTATAGCCGATTGGTTCAGCAGGAGGTTGAGGCAGAACTTATTGATCGATTAGTTGACGCGGTAAAGGAGAAACTTGCGGGCAATCCGGAGCTGCTTAATCCACAAGACATTTGGAGCATAGCACGTGGTCTGTTGAACGAATGGCTGGCACCACAAGCCAATCACACCATCAATCATTCTGCGAGAATCGTTCATTTTGTTGGTCCAACTGGAGTTGGCAAGACAACAACGATTGCCAAACTTGCTGCCGGGCAATCGATCAAGTTCGGCCGCCAGATTGGTCTCATTACTTCTGATACTTATCGAATTGCAGCGGTCGATCAACTTAGAACCTATGCGAACATTTTGAACGTACCAATGGAAGTTGTATTCTCGCCGATGGATCTGCCGAAGGCATACAAGCAGCTTGAGGATCGAGAGCTCATCTATATGGATACAGCCGGCCGGAATTTCCGCAATGAGCTCCATGTATCGGAAGTGAACAGCTTGTTGCAGTCCAATGAGCAAAGTGAAACCGTACTTGTACTGAGCTTGACCGGCAAAACGAAGGATATGATGGCTGTTGCCGACAACTTCGTGAAGTATGGTGTAAGTAAAGTGCTCTTCACCAAACTGGATGAGACATCGGTGTATGGCGCGATCTTTAACCTGGCATTGTTATACGAATTAAAGCCGGTGTTTATTGCAAGCGGCCAAACGGTTCCAGATGATATTGGTCCGTTTGACGCCGAGCGTTATATCGATGCGCTGCTGGGGGCTCCTGCCGATGAATGATCAGGCTGAGGCGCTGCGCAACATGGTGAAGATGAAGATGGGACAAGATAAAGCCCGCCCAACTCGTATCGTGACGATCACGAGCGGGAAGGGAGGAGTAGGCAAATCGAATTTCAGCTTGAACTTTGCCATCACGCTTCAACGCCTAGGGAAAAGAGTGCTCGTATTTGATGCCGATATCGGCATGGCAAATATCGATGTGCTGATGGGGGTCAGCTCCCCCTATCATCTCTACCATCTATTTAAGCAGGATAAAACAATTTGGGATATCATCCAAATGGGACCTTCGGGAGTCCATTTTATCGCAGGTGGTTCAGGGTTTCAGGATTTGCTTGAACTCTCGTCAGAACAACTGGATTGGTTCGCTGAGCAGATTGGCAAGCTGCAAGGCGAATATGATTTCATCTTGTTTGATACAGGGGCAGGGTTATCTAAGGAGACGCTTAAGTTTATATCGGCCGCGGAGGAAACAATTGTTGTCACAACACCTGAGCCTACCGCGATCACCGATGCTTATGCTCTTGTGAAGATGGTCAAATCAATGGGCGTTAACGCTTCATTCAAGCTCATCATTAATCGTGCAACAGATCGAAGAGAAGGCATTCAGACGGCGGACAAAATCAATCTTGTAGCAAAAAAGTTTCTGCAAGCAGAGCTCCCGACATTAGGTGTTATATTGGATGATCCGAATGTAACAAAGGCTGTGAAACGACAAACGCCGTTTACAGTTGCCTATCCGGGAAGTGATGCAACTAGAGGAATTGAGGAGATAGCTCGCCGGTACCTGGAGATGTCTTCACCCGAGCCTGCTGCTGCAACTGGTATTAAAGGTTTTATACATAAAATGTTCAAGCTATCGCGGTAGTGATTTGTACATAAGAGGGGGGAACAGAATGCTTCCTTATCGCGTGCTTGTCGTGGACGATTCGCCTTTCATGAGGAAAATATTTAGCGATTTGATCGTACAGGACCCCCAATTTACGATTGTGGCAACAGCATCTAATGGACTCGAAGCGATAGAGGCTGTGAAGAGGTGGAAGCCGGATGCGGTAACGCTTGATCTTGAAATGCCTGAGCTGAACGGAATTGATGCGTTGCAGCGCATTATGAGTGAACAGCCGACTCCAATTATCATGCTGTCGGGTATTAGCGAAGAGAACACAAGAGAGACCATCAAGGCGCTCCAGTTTGGGGCATTTGACTTTATTCGTAAGCCCATGGGAGCATTCTCTAATGACATCGTTCGAGTTGGAGAGCTGTTGCTGGAAAAACTAAGAATCGCTGTTTTGATGAAAAGGTATTCTTCCATTAATGGGATAGAGGACACGCCTGCTCTTCCAAAGGCAAAGATAGAACGATTGCCGTTGGTTAAGAGGGCAAATCCTTTAGAAGAAGAGAGCAGCCGCAAGAAAAGGTTGCTGCAGCCCGAACAGCAGGCGGAAGCTCGGGAAGCGGTTTCGCCAGCGCAAGAGGTGAAGGTTTCCAGTCCTATGAAAAAGCTGCCGAAACTCTCCAATGAGGAGAGAATTCCACTTGTACCTGTAGCGGCAGCTCTAGAGGATAGCACGAGTGGGAAGCAGCCGAAGAAGAGATTAAAAGCTGCAGATCAATTCGACCATGTTATTGCAATTGGGACCTCCACGGGTGGACCACGTGCACTACATGAAGTGATTTGCTCTCTTCCAGCAGAGCTTGCTGCACCGGTCTTAATTGTTCAGCATATGCCTCCCAAATTCACAAAGTCGCTTGCACAGCGGCTGGACAGCTTCAGTGATCTGGAAGTCATTGAAGCGGCACAAGGAGATCGGCTGAAGGCAGGTGTAGTCTACGTCGCGCCTGGCGGTCATCATATGGAACTGGCGAAAGACCAAACAGGCTATTATGTGCAGCTTACTCAGAAGCCACCTCGAAACGGCCATCGCCCTTCAGTGGATGTGTTGTTTGAATCTTTAACTCCGTTTGATGAACTACGACGCCATGCTGTCATTATGACAGGGATGGGCAGCGACGGAGCAAAAGGGATGAAAGCTCTGGTCGACAGCGGGGCAGAATCGGCAATTGCCGAATCGGAACAAACCTGCGTCGTTTACGGAATGCCACGTAGTGCCATTGAGAATGGCTGCGTGAAGACGGTATTACCTTTGCAGCAGATTGCTGCAGAGCTGCAGCAAGCGGTATTGAAAGGATAATAGACGATATAAAGTCCTATCAGGAGGTGCGACAAAATGGATATGAACGCCTACTTGTCAATGTTTATCGACGAGTCCAATGATCACCTGCAATCTTTGAATGAAAATCTGCTACGCCTCGAAAGCGAACCGGAGGATCTGTCGATCGTCCAATCGATTTTCCGTTCAGCCCATACGCTTAAAGGTATGTCTGCAACAATGGGGTACGAAGACCTCGCTTCTCTGACACATGAGATGGAGAATGTCCTCGATCTTGTACGTAATAGCAAGCTTAAAATGGATAGCTTCATCTTCGATACACTGTTCAAAGGACTTGATGCTCTGGAAGCAATGGTCCAGGATATCGTAGGGGGAGGAACGGGTAAAGCGGATGTAACTTCGCTGGTAGCTTCCCTTCAGTCGATTGTAAAAGGAGATTATAAAACATCAGGGACTTCTGTAGTAGCATCGCCGGCAGCCCCGAATGGCCAGCAGGCAACTGGTCCTGCGTTACTAGACGAATTCCAAACCTCTGTTATTCAGCAATCTATCGATAGCGGACATAATGTTTACTTTATTGAAGTTGAGGTCCGTGAGGATTGTGTATTGAAAGCAGTTCGTGCCTACATGGTATTCGACCTGCTGGGGAAGAACGGCGATATTATAAAGTCAGAACCGCCGGTAACGGATTTAGAGCAGGATAAGTTCGACCGCTCCTTCACAGTGTTTACTATCTCGACCTTATCTCAGCAAGAGCTTGAAACACAACTCTCCGCTATTTCGGAGATTGAGAAGGTTTCGGTTGCCTTGCTGGATCTCGAATCGCTAGCCATGTTGAATAATGCTGCCAAAGAGCAATCTCCTGCAGCTGCTCCAGTTCAAGTGGAAGCGGCAGCGAAGGAGGAAGCTAGCAAGCAGGTTACAACAGCGCGTTCGCAGGCAGCAGCTGCTTCTGCAGCACCAGCAGCCGTTTCAAAAACGATTCGTGTTGATATTGACCGGCTTGATGCACTGATGAATCTGTTCAGTGAGCTGTTGATAGATCGAGTAAGACTAGAGCAGCTTTCCAGTGAGATCCGCCGTAATGATCTGACAGAGACCGTAGAGCATATGACTCGTGTCAGCTCAGATTTGCAAAATATCGTTTTGAAACTAAGAATGGTTCCGGTAGATTCGGTATTCAACCGATTCCCGCGTATGATTCGGGATCTAGCCAAATCACTTGATAAGAAGATCGATCTGGTTATTACCGGTGCAGATACAGAGCTTGATCGGACCGTCATTGATGAGATTGGTGATCCACTCGTTCATTTGCTTCGCAACTCGGTCGACCACGGTATTGAGACGGTGGGAGAACGGATTGCGGCAGGCAAATCCGAGACAGGTACGATCAATCTACGTGCTTACCATAGCGGCAATCATGTATTCATCGAAGTAGAAGAAGATGGACGTGGCGTTAACCAAGAGAAAGTGCTCCAGACGGCCATTAAGAATGGAGTAGTAACAGAGGAACAGTCCAAGCAGCTGACTAGTGAAGATATCAACATGTTGATATTCGCACCGGGCTTCAGTACAGCTGACAAAATCTCGGATATTTCAGGACGCGGAGTAGGTCTTGATGTAGTAAAATCGAAAATCACTTCACTTGGCGGCAACGTTACAATTGACTCCGTTCAAGGACGAGGAACAAAGTTTGCCGTGCAATTGCCTCTGACGCTATCTATCATTTCGGCAATGCTGATTAAGCTAGGTTCAGAGAAATATGCCATTCCTCTTACTTCGATAGTAGAGACAGGTATTATTCAAAAAGAGCAGATTTTGAACGTTCACGGTAATCGAATGATTCATTTCCGCAACGCGGTTATTCCTTTGGTTTCTCTAAGTAAAGTCCTTGAATCTCCGGACTTTAACGAGCATAACGAATCAGAAACAGAGATTGTTGTTATTCGTAAAGGCGATAAATGGGCAGCTGTCACGGTGGATGAGTTTATCGGGCAAAGCGAAATTGTTTTGAAGACGCTCGGCAAATATTTGACCAATATCGAGGCAATTTCAGGTGCAACTATACTTGGCGATGGCCAAGTGGCACTCATCATTGATCCTAATGCTTTAATCAAATAGGGAGGGCTTACCGATGGGAGAAGAATTAAAAGTTATCGTATTTACACTGGCACATGAGGAATATGGCATTGAGGTTGATAAAGTTCGTACGATCGAACGCCTAGCCCCAATTACTCGGGTTCCGAAAACTCCTTCCTTCATTAAAGGTGTTATCAATCTGCGCGGTATAGTTGTTCCTGTCATTGATTTGCGCGGACGTTTTGGTCTTCCTGAATCCACAACAACAGAGAACAGCCGGATTATCGTAGTCGCGGCTGCTGATATGGAAGTTGGCTTTATCGTAGATTCTGCTAATGATGTGGTTGATATCGATACGGATACCATTGATTTACCGCCGGAAATTGTCGGAGGAATTAAAGCGAAATATTTAAGAGGGATTGCCAAGTTCGGTGACAACCGTTTGCTCATTATGCTGAACTTGTCCGAAGTGCTGAATAAGAGCGAAATTATTCAACTCGAACAGTTAGAGGTGTAGGTGTGGACGTCTTTAATCGATTCAAAGCGTTTGAGATGGATGTTCTGAAGGAAGTAGGCAACATAGGAGCGGGTAATGCAGCTACTGCATTATCCCGCCTTCTGGACAAGCCGGTAGACATGGCGGTGCCTAAGGTCAGCCTGCTGCCGTTTGAAGAAGTTGCTGATCGTGTGGGCGGTTCCGAACAAGTTGTCATCGCGGTTTTTCTTCGGGTAGAAGGGGAAGCGCCAGGCAATATGTTCTTTATTATTCAAGAAGAGGCAGCCAAGCGACTGCTTGGACAACTGCTTTCTCTTGAAAACGAAGCACCGGACAATTATTCCGAAATGGAGATGTCTGCGCTTTGCGAGATCGGTAATATTTTGGCGGGCTCCTATTTATCATCCCTAGCTGACTTTACAAATTTGTCGATGGCACCTTCGGTTCCCGCAGTTGCTAGAGATATGGCAGGACCTATCCTAAGCTACGGGCTTATGCAATACGGAGAAATGGGAGATTCCGCATTACTTATAGAAACAACGTTTCTCGAAGACAAGGAGGAGCTGGAGGGACATTTCTTCCTCATTCCAGATCCGGATTCCTTCTCTAAAATATTTCAATCCTTGGGAGTACTGACCGAATGATCCAACAAGATGTGATCAAGGTCGGCATGGCAGATTTAAAATGGGCTGCGGGCGGAGCACATCTACGGACAACAGGGCTAGGCTCTTGTGTCGGTCTGACGTTATACGATCCTGTTGCACGAGTTGCAGGAATGGCACATGTTATGCTGCCATCTTCAGAAATTGCCAGAGAGTCGACAATGAATATTGCCAAATATGCGGATACGGCAATTCCTGAGCTTATTGGGCAAATGAAAGCAATCGGGGCGGTAGTTAACCGCCTTGTGGCCAAAATGGCGGGTGGAGCACAAATGTTCGCCTTTTCAGGCCAATCGGATTCGATGCGAATCGGACCACGTAATGTAGAATCCTGTTTGGGAATTCTCGCGAACTATTCCATTCCTGTCTTAGGGCAGGATACAGGCGGGAATTATGGCCGCACGATTGAAATTGACAGCATGAGTGGAGTATTGACGATAAGAAGCGTGCAGTTTGGGATAAAGGAGATTTGAAATGGTTGGAAATTGGCGATGGAATGTCGGCTTGGGGATTATTGGCGCGGTACTAACCTTATTATTTTCGATTGGTAAAAACCCGCTGTCTGTCATGCTGATGCGCAGCATGTATGCTTTCATCGCCTTTGTAGCGATTGCATTTGTAATGCGGATTGCACTGGCCTTTATACTAGCCCCGCCAGTCATGCATCAAGAAGAGACAGCACAAGAGGATGGCAAAGGCACGCAGTTGGATCTGCAGACTCCTGATGAGAGTGAAGACCTCAATCAGCTGCTTCGATCACAGCTTGATAGCAATCATCAGCAAGAAGCAGAACAGTCGGAGCAATTGAAGCAGTTTAAACCGTTAACACCGCCTAAGCTTGTTTCGACCCAGAATAAAGAGCCTGAGGAATTGGCTAAAGCCATTCGTCATATGACAGGAGGGTAAGTGACATGATCGCAACTGCAAATTTAGAAATGTGGCGAGCGTGGAAAGAGGAAGGCGACCTAGAAGCCAAGAAACGTCTAATTGAGCAGTTCTTGCCTTTGGTCGATTATGTAACGAACCGAATGGCGATTGGACTGCCGAAAAATGTGTTAAAGGATGACCTCGCCAGCAATGGAGTGATGGGACTCATTGATGCCATCGAGAAATTCGATTATTGCCGAGGTTTGCAATTTGAGACATACGCATCCTGGCGTATTCGCGGGTCGATCATTGATGGCCTGCGCCAAGGGGACTGGGTGCCGCGCTCAGTTAGAGAAAAGGCGAAACGAATTGAGGAAGCCTATCAAAACTTGGAGCAAAAATATTTGCGTTCGGTAACGGATGCAGAAATAAGCCATCATTTAAATGTAAGTGAAAAAGAGTTTACGAATATGCTCCATGAAATCGCAATCACGACGGTTTGCTCATTGGAAGATCCGATCAGGGAGGAAGAGTCGGAGACAAGGCTGTCGCTGCTCATTGATGAACGGGCGAAAAACCCGGATCATAAAGCTCATGAGTTTTTCTTGAAGGACTCACTGATCAGCGGAATTGAGAAATTAACGGAGAAGGAAAGAACCGTTATCTCTCTCTTCTATTATGAAGAATTATCGTTAAGCGAAATTGCGGAAGTGATGTCACTTTCCCCTTCCCGTATATCTCAGTTGCATTCAAAAGCGATCTTAAGGCTTCGTGGTGCACTGGCGAAAAATAAAGAACAATTATTGCAGCATTAGAAGGGAGTGGGCAAGGTGGATGACCATTTATTAGAGTCTTACTTGCGTATCCAGATATCTGCTGATAAGCTGTCTGCCTTCCTGACCTTTAACCGGATCACCGAAGATTTCGACTGCACTCCCGGTCAATTGGAACGTTTTGTACGCAGCAAAGGTGTTGTATTTGGAATACGCACAAGTGTGTTACATGAGATTTGCACCAATACGCTTGCTTATTGTAAAGAGCAAACGTTAATAGCCATGGGTACTCCGGCAACTCCAGGCAAGGACGGTTCAATCCGTTTTGCCTATGATATGAAGGAGCAATCCCAGCGTCCGGCAGAACTGGAGGACGGCAAAGTTGATTTCAAAGAAGTTTCGCGTTTGAAAAATGTGAAGCGTGGTCAATTAATTGCGGAGCGGGTGGAAGCTTTATTTGGTGCCCCCGGAATGATGATTACGGGTGAAGAAATCTCAGCTAAACAAGGCAGACAAGCTAGGTTTAAAGTAGGGAAAAACGTTGTCGTGAACGAGGATCAAACGGCGATGTATGCCTTAATTGACGGCCTTATCACGATTACTGACAAAGAGAAAGTAAACGTTTTCCCGGTTTATGAAGTGAACGGGGACGTTGATTATAGAGTCGGCAATATTGATTTTGTCGGTACGGTAGTCATCCGTGGGAATGTATTAAGCGGATTCCGAGTGAAAGCTTCCGGAGATATTCGTGTTATTGGCGGAGTAGAAGGAGCTGAACTGGATTCTGAAGGCTCAATCGAGATTACTGGCGGTATTATGGCGGGTAACAAGGGCTACATCAAAGCACAAAAGAATGTAAAAAGCTCCTTCATTCAAGACTGTAACGTCATTGCTGGTGAGGATGTTCTGGTATCGCAAAGTATCATGCACTCGAATGTCCGGGCAGGCAGAAACGTTATTTGCCAGGGGTCGAAGGGACTCATTGTGGGTGGTTCAATTCAAGCGGTCGAGCAGGTCTCTGCGCGAGTGGTTGGCAATACGATGTCGACAGCCACTTCTATTGAAGTAGGGGTAAGACCGGAGTTTCGCTCAGAGCTCCAAGAGCTGCGATTAAAGCTTAGGCAGAACATGGATGCGATGGATAAGACAGAGAAAGCGCTTGCTATTCTTGATCAGCAGGCAGCTTTAGATCAACTTACTGATCAGAAGATGGCGATGCGCATTAAACTCGGTGCAACTAGACGTCAGACTACCGCTGAGAGCGATCAGATTAGAGAGCGTATTCTTGAAATTGAGAAATCACTGGAAGATACCGACAAATCCAAGGTAGATATCAGCCATACGGTATATGGCGGTATTAAAATTGTAATCGGCCGATATACCCGTTTTATCAAGGATCCCGTACAGCGTGTTTCATTCCGTTATTCGGAAGGTGATATTGTACAGTATCCTTTGTTTACGTAATCTCATTGTTTTCTTTTAATGAAAAATATTAACTGGGCTGTTACGAGAGGAGCTGAGCGAATGCCTTTTAAGCCAATTGATTTGCAATGGTCGATTCCACGAACACTTGAAGCAAGTGGGACACAAAGTCAGACTAACCATAAGCCTATTGCGGAACAGACAAGAATGGCAGAGCTGGCATCCAAACAAACGGAACAGTTACGAAGTAAAAATACCGGTGTTGAGCAGACTGGCGGACCAAATGTACGCAATGATCGAGATCGGCAGAGCGGTAATCCCTATTTGGCAAAGAGGAAACGTAAGCCCGATGAATCCCAGGGCATAACTGAAGAAAGCCGCCAGGCCGAGCATCCCTATAAAGGGCATCATGTGGATATATCGTTATAGCATCAGCAATGCTTTGTAGGGGGTGTGTATTATGTCTAACTGGTCTTATATTGTACTTCTTGGTGCTGTTGTAGTCGTAGCCTCGCTATTCCTTCCACGGAAACAGCAGCAGTCACAGGAGTCAAAAGATACTCGTAATATGGAAATTGCTTTGGAGCAGTTTATGGAGAATACGGAGCAGGATCATCAAGACCTTGTGAAGCTTGTAACGGTTCTTCGAGAAGAAGGAAAAACACAAACCGAGCAAAGTAAACAGCGATTGATGGAAATCGAGAACAAATGTTCGCTATTGGAGCAACAGCTAGGTTTTCTACAGCAACAGCGTCAGAACGACTTGATGGTTGCCCAGGCCTATTCTGCACCGATACAGACAGCTGCACCAGCTTTCCAAGCAGCGACAGTTGAATCTACTGTTGAGGATCCTGAACCTCAACAAGTAGTATCGGGCATTCAATCGCGTTATGCCGATTTATTCGAGCTGTACAATCAAGGAAAGTCAATTGAGGCTATCGCTAAAAAACTGAGTATGAATAAAGGGGAAGTGCAACTGATCTTGCAACTGGCTAAGCAGGAGGAGAAGGTCTATGTTTAAGAACCGCTCCTTTGTAGCTGGACTAGGTGCAGGGATCATAGCTGGTGCTATTCTTCTGCAGATTATGCAGATTGGGGACGAGAGCCAGCAGAAGCTTTCTGATGGATATAAGGATGGAGAGCCTAAGCTCTATACGCAAGCGGAACTAGATGATAGGATTGCTGAGGAACGTGCAAAGGCTGCTGATGTAGATGCTGTTGAATCAGCCAAGCCATCGGAGACTCCAACTGATGAAGCTGCAGCCACGCCAGCAGCTGAGGAAAAGGATACCAAGGCAGAAGAGCAAGCAACAGTCACAGTGAGGGCAGAGACTAAGCGTAAAATCCATATTACAGGCGGTATGAACTTAACAGATACGGCTGAGCTGCTTAAGGAGCAGAAACTGATTGCAGATAAATCGGCTTTTATCGCTAAGATGAAGAAGAAGCCTGTTCGCGCAGGTTATTTCTTGTTTGAAGGCAATCCAACCGTAGATGAAGTCATTCAGATTATTACAAGCCAGCCCGTTTCAAAGGCAGAATTTGATCAGGAGAAGTAGGCACCGGAAATTTTCGACAAACTTCTGTTGCACCGTGTTGTCATATATGTTATATTAATTGTCGGTGTTAAAAACACACGCCTATTAATTCCGTTAATGGTGCTTCCGGTCGCCGGAAGTTTTAGCGGAAGATGCGATGGGCGGAGGTAATTACTCAAAAACCATAACAGGAGGTGTGTTGAATATGGCGGTTATTTCCATGAAACAACTTCTCGAAGCTGGTGTGCATTTCGGTCACCAAACTCGTCGTTGGAACCCTAAGATGGATCGTTATATCTTCACAGAAAGAAACGGAATTTACATTATCGACCTGCAAAAAACAGTTAAGAAAGTCGAAGAAGCTTACAACTTCGTACGTTCTGTAGCTGCTGAAGGCGGCACTATGCTGTTCGTAGGTACGAAAAAACAAGCTCAAGATTCAGTTAAAGAAGAAGCTGAGCGTTGTGGCAACTTCTACATCAACCAACGTTGGTTGGGTGGTACGTTGACTAACTTCCAAACGATCCAAAAGCGTATTGACCGTCTGCGTCAACTCGAAAAATGGTCGGAAGACGGAACTTTCGAAGTTCTGCCTAAAAAAGAAGTTATCATTCTTAACAAAGAAAAAGACCGTTTGGAAAAATTCCTCGGCGGCATCAAAGGCATGAAAGGTCTGCCTAGCGCTTTGTTCATCATCGATCCTCGTAAAGAGCGTATCGCTGTTGCTGAAGCACGCAAACTCGGTATCCCAATCGTAGGTATCGTTGATACTAACTGCGATCCGGACGAAATCGATTATGTAATCCCAGGCAATGACGACGCGATTCGCGCAGTTAAATTGCTGACGTCCAAAATGGCTGACGCTATCGTTGAAGCTAACCAAGGCGAGCAAACAACTGCTTAATCCGAAATAAATTGCTACAACAAAGGGTGGTCAGAAGGTGAAAGCCTCTCACCGCCCTTTTTTTGAACGTAAAAACTAAAAATGGAATTTCCAGGAGGGCTTATTATGGCAGTATCCGCTAGTGCAGTTAAAGAGCTTCGTGAAAGAACTGGAGCAGGTATGCTCGATTGCAAGAAAGCATTGGACGAAACAAACGGTGATATCACAAAAGCAATCGAATTGCTTCGTGAGAAAGGCCTGTCCGCAGCTGCAAATAAAGCTGGTCGTATTGCAACTGAAGGCGTTGTTGAATCGTATATCCATGCAGGCGGCCGTATCGGCGTACTTGTAGAAATCAACTGCGAAACTGACTTCGTTGCGAAAACAGATCAATTCCGTACTTTCGCACGTGATATCGCTATGCACATCGCTGCAGCTAACCCTAAATTCGTTCGTCGCGAAGAAGTTCCTGGTGACGAAATCGAAAAAGAGCGCGAGATTCTGAAAGCTCAAGCGCTGAACGAAGGCAAACCAGAAAAAATCGTTGAGAAAATGGTTGATGGCCGTATCTCTAAATACTACGAAGAGTACTGCTTGATGGAGCAATCCTTCGTTAAAGACCCTGACAAAACTGTCTCGGCTCTTCTGAACGAGAAAATCAGCGCTATCGGTGAAAACATCTCGATCCGTCGCTTTGTTCGTTATGAACTGGGCGAAGGCTTGGAGAAAAAAGTGGATAACTTCGTTGAAGAAGTTATGGCTCAAGCAAAACTGTAAACCGAACGCACAGGCGGGGCGGGGCGTTCGCCCCGTCCCTTTTTCTAAATAAAGATCATTATAGGATGTTACCTCGCCCGCGAGGTACAAGATGGAGGTAGGGACGATGGGACAGCCTGTTTTCAAAAGAATAGTTCTGAAAGTAAGCGGTGAATCTTTGTCAGGAGATCAAGGCTACGGCATTGAAGCTTCGGTCATTTCAGAAATCGCTGATCAAGTGAAAGAAGTAGTTGCACTTGGCGTTGAAGTCGCTATCGTTGTTGGCGGCGGCAACATCTGGCGTGGTATCGCCGGTACGGCGAAAGGTATTGATCGTGCTACTGCTGACTACATGGGCATGCTGGCAACTGTTATGAACTCACTTGCACTGCAAGACGCACTTGAGCAAATTGAAGTGCCAACTCGCGTTCAAACTTCAATTGCTATGCAGCAAATTGCGGAGCCTTACATAAGACGCCGCGCAATCCGTCACCTTGAGAAAGGCCGCGTTGTTATTTTCGCAGCTGGTACGGGTAACCCGTTCTTCTCGACGGATACAACTGCAGCACTTCGTGCGGCTGAGATTGAAGCAGAAGTTATTCTAATGGCTAAAAACAAAGTGGATGGCGTATACTCTGCTGATCCATTCAAAGATGCAACAGCTGAGAAATACGAAGAATTAACGTATATGGAAGTTCTGAACAAGAACCTTGGTGTTATGGATTCAACGGCATCGTCGCTTTGCATGGATAACAATATTCCGCTCGTCGTGTTCGCGATTACTGAAAAAGGGAATATTAAGAGAGTCGTGCTTGGTGAGAAGATTGGTACTATTGTGAGAGGAAGTGCGAAATAATGCCGCAAACCGTTAAAAAGAATGCAGAAGATCGTATGGAGAAAGCAATTCTCGCTTTGAAACGTGATCTGGCTACACTTCGTGCAGGACGGGCAACGCCTGCTTTGCTCGATCGTGTTCAAGTTGAATATTATGGGGCACCTACGCCCGTTGCGCAATTAGCGAATATTAATACACCGGATTCCCGTACACTGTTTATTCAGCCTTGGGATAAAACATCAATCGCAGCAATCGAGAAAGCGATTATGAAATCCGATCTTGGCCTTACACCATCCAATGATGGCTCGGCTATCCGTATTACATTGCCTCCTCTGACGGAAGAGCGTCGTAATGACCTTGTGAAAACAACGAAGAAATTCGGTGAAGATGCTAAGGTTGCGATCCGTAACATCCGTCGTGATGCAAATGATGATATTAAAAAGATGGAGAAAACGACTGTTTCTGAAGATGAGTCACGTCGCCATCAAGAAGACATTCAAAAAGCAACAGATCGTTTCATTGCGGAAGTTGATAAAGTACTTGTTGCAAAAGAGAAAGAGATTCTGGAAGTATAATTGCACCTACAGCCCCTCCGTAAGGTGGGGTTTGGTTTTTTGAAATCCGGGTGGGAGGAACAAGCATGATCAGTCGAATTTTGGCCAAACTTGGCAAATCGTCCTCGAAAGAGGCTGAACCGTTTTTGGCAACTGACAATGTTCCGAAGCATATCGCCATCATTATGGATGGTAACGGACGTTGGGCGAGGAAACGTGGACTTCCACGGATCGCCGGCCATCATACTGGTATGAAGACGGTGAAGCGAATCGTAATGGAAGCAGATCGTCTTGGTGTCAAGTATTTGACATTGTACGCTTTTTCCACAGAAAACTGGAAGAGGCCTAAGGACGAGGTTGATTTCTTAATGAAGCTTCCTCAGCAATTTTTGGAAATTGAGCTGGAAGAGCTCGTTGAAAAAAACGTTCAGGTACGCATGATGGGTCACAAAGAAAACCTCCCGTCGTTTACCTTGAATGCTGTTGAAGAAGCGATTACGAAGACAGCTAATAATACGGGACTCGTACTTAATTTTGCTCTTAATTATGGCGGTCGTAGGGAAATGCTGGAGGCTATTAAAGAAATTGCTGCCGATGTACAGGATGGACGATTATCTACGGAACAGATTGATGAACAGCTGTTATCCAGCCGTTTGCTCAGCGGGGATATTCCGGATCCGGACTTATTGATTCGTACAAGTGGCGAATTAAGGCTTAGTAATTTCATGCTGTGGCAGCTTGCCTATAGCGAAATGTGGTTTACGGACGTGTACTGGCCAGAATTCAATGAGACACATCTGCAAGAAGCAATACAAGAGTACCAGCGCCGCGCTAGGCGTTATGGCGGTTTATAAGCATCGATATCGGAGTGTGACCATCACTTGAAACAAAGAATCATTTGGGGACTTCTTGCCGGTGCGGCCTTTGTCGCATTACTGCTTGCCGGCGGATGGTTGTATGCAGCTACGCTTGTATTGCTGGCTTTACTCGGCTTTAACGAGTATACGAAGATGAATGGGCACACATGGAATGAACCGGCTTCGTTGCTGGGTTATGCAGGTGTGCTGTTGTTCGTGCTTCCGTGGAAGCTTATGGGCGTAGATTCACCCTCTGCGATTACCGTTCTTTGGACATTGGCATTCTTGCTCTTAGCTGTCACGGTATTCACCAAAAACAAAATAACCATCGACGGCGCCTCGCTAATGTTGTTAGGCGCTTTATATGTAGGTTACGGCTTCAGTTCGATGAATGCAGTAAGGGATCTCGAACATCACGGCATCTTCTGGTCGTTTCTTATTATAGCTTGTAACGTTGCATCCGATGCGGGAGCTTACTTCGTCGGACGAGCAATCGGCAAGAATAAGCTATGGCCGTCTATAAGCCCTAACAAGACAATTGAAGGGGCTGTCGGTGGTGTTGTCCTGTCGGTCATTACAGCTTTTGTATTCGCTATCTGTGCGCCTCATATCATAGAGATCACTAATGCATTATTGATTGGTCTCATTGTAGCGGTAGCCGGACAACTAGGGGACCTTATTCAATCCGCTTACAAACGCGTCCGCAACATCAAAGACTCTGGCTCGATCTTACCAGGCCACGGCGGTGTTCTCGATCGTTTCGACAGTTGGATTATCGTATTCCCGTTGTTAATCCTTACAGATCTTCTACCTACATAAAGAATTGAAGTATGCTGGTGTGGATAAACGTAAACATGGTAATAATGACATGTTCATAATGTTTACACTGCTCTCCATCATTTATTTCTTGGCGTCTCCGACTTGGAAGGAGTGCCTTAAGTGTTTGCTCATGGGCATGAGAGCGGAGCGAGAGTGTCATGGTGGAGAAACGAAGTGTTCGCCTTTGTCTATGAATTTCAACCGCTAAGCGGATTGAGATCAAGAAATTCAGAGACAACTGCAATCGAAGCCATGACATTTTTGCGCAGAGACCCAGTCCCATCAGTAGAACAGTAACACGCATCAAACGAGTTCCAGGAGGAATCCATGAAAAAAATCACCATCTTAGGCTCAACCGGCTCCATCGGCACTCAGACGCTGGATGTTATCGCGAATGATCCGGAGAGTTACCAAGTCGTCGGCTTATCAGCAGGCAATAACTTGCCTCTGGTGATCGAGCAGGCGAAGCAATTTCGTCCTTCAACTGTATGCCTATCCACTAAAGATTTAGCGGAGCAGGCCAAGGCTGAATTGCCATCTGGCATTCAGGTGCTGTACGGTGAAGAAGGGCTTGTGGAGATTGCAGCGAATAATGATGCGGATGTCGTTGTTACAGCTATTGTTGGAAGCCGCGGATTACCCGCAACACTTGCAGCGATTGAAGCAGGCAAAACAATCGGTCTAGCGAATAAAGAAACGCTTGTAACGGCAGGTCATATTGTAATGGAACGTGCCAAGCAGAAAGGTGTTTCCATTATTCCAGTCGATAGCGAGCATTCGGCAATATTCCAATGCTTAAATGGTGAAGACCGTAAAGCGTTACAACAGCTTACTCTCACGGCTTCTGGCGGTTCATTCCGTGACCGTTCACGGGAACAGTTGGTTGGTGTAACGGTTGAGGAAGCGCTGAATCATCCGAACTGGTCAATGGGAGCTAAGATTACAATTGATTCCGCAACAATGGTGAACAAAGGTCTTGAAGTAATCGAAGCGAGATGGCTATTCGATGTGACATACGATCAGATTAACGTACTCATCCATCCGGAGAGTATTATCCATTCGTATGTTGAATTCAGTGATAACAGCGTCATAGCACAGCTTGGATTACCGGATATGCGTGTTCCTATTCAATATGCGCTAACTTATCCGAAACGTTATCCAACACCTACAGGCAGGCTTGATCTTGCTGCCATAGGCAAGCTTCATTTCCGTGAGATGGATTTTGTGAGATATCCTTGTTTGAAGCTCGCATTTGATTGCGGAAGAGCAGGGCTGTCAGCTCCAACGGTCTTCAATGCTGCGAATGAAGTTGCTGTAGCTCGATTTTTAGATGGAGAAATTGATTTCTTAGGCATTGAACGAGTGCTGGAACGCGTATTGGAGCGACATTCCGTAACAGCAGTAAATGATTTGCAGGCGATAGCAGAAGTGGATGAATGGGCTCGTAAAGAAGCAACAGTCATCTAGCTTCAGCTGTAACCTGCGGTTCTCTTGTGTCGTACGGGAGAATAATGATAATCTATGTACAGGCCGTTACGAACAGGAGGCTCGTTATGGAGATGATTCGGGTCGTTTTTATGACCGTGCTCGTATTTTTTGTTATTGTAACCATCCATGAATGGGGACATTACTATTTCGCCAAACGCGCTGGAATACTAGTTCGGGAATTTGCAATTGGCTTTGGTCCAAAGCTGTTCTCAATTAAGCGTGGTGAAACCAGATTTACGCTAAGACTCGTACCGGCCGGCGGATTCGTCCGTATGGCAGGAGAGGATCCAGAGATTGTAGATGTTACTGTCGGACAGACGATTGCTCTTCGTGTGAAGAACAACCAGGTTACCCGAATATATCTCGATCGGCTGGATGAACGCAGTGGTGTTGTTCGAGGAGAAGTAACTGCGATTGATTTGGAGAAGGATTTGTTCGTTACCCTTGATGTGGAAGGGGATCAGGAACGGTTCGCTGTTCATCCAACCGCGCTTCTTATTTCAAGAGGGAAAGAGACCCAAATCGCTCCGATTGACCGTCAATTCGGAAGCAAATCGGTTGGCGCACGTGCGTTATCGATCTTCGCCGGCCCACTGATGAACTTTGTGCTTGCGTTTATTTTGTTCATGGTATACATACAGATGGCAGGCACGCCGCAAGGTTTGCTCGTTGATAAAGTAACCAAAGGGATGCCGGCTGAGCAAGCTCAGCTGCAGCAGGGAGACTTGATTGATACTGTTAATGGAGTCAAGATCGGTACCGATTATGACAAAATGATAGATATCATCGGAGCATCTGCTGGTAAAGCTATTCAACTCAATGTAATCCGCGATGGAGCTCTTCAACCTATTAAATTGACTCCGGTAGCGGATGATCAAGGTGTCGGTAAGGTAGGTATAACGGCTGCTTATCAATTCCGCAGCGCCACGGTTGGCGAGACCATTACAGGTGCAGCCAAGCTGATGAAGACCATGACAGTGAGTATTTTTGAAGGCTTCAAGAAGATTATTATTGGAGATTTCAAGCTTGACGATTTAGGCGGCCCAGTCCGCACAGCTGAAATGACAAGTGAGATTGCTCGTAAAGGTATTACCGATTTAACGTCATGGACGGCTTTATTAAGCCTGTATCTTGGCATTTTCAACTTGTTGCCTATTCCCGCGCTTGATGGCAGCAGGCTTATATTCCTTGGTCTCGAGGCGGTACGCGGACGTCCGGTTAATCCAAACCGGGAGAGCATGGTCCACTTCATCGGATTTGCATTAATTATGCTGCTGATGCTTGTTGTGACTTACAACGATATTTTGCGATTGGTACGAGGGGAGCCATAAGTCGGTTATGTCTAAGGATAAACAGTTTGTTACCGAAATTACGCCGCAAGGTGAGGATTTTTCAAGATGGTATCTAGATGTTATTAAAAAAGCAGAGCTCATGGATTATTCGCCGGTACGGGGCTGTATTGTTTTCCGTCCAGAAGGCTATGAGCTATGGGAAAATATTCAACGCGATCTGGACCGCCGTTTCAAAGAAACCGGTCATCGCAACGCCTACTTCCCGCTCTTTATTCCGGAGAGCTTCTTCCAAAAGGAGAAAGAGCATGTTGAGGGCTTTAATCCTGAGCTGCCATGGGTAACGGAAGCTGCAGGCGAGAAGCTGGAAGAACGTCTTGCTATTCGTCCAACTTCAGAAACGATGTTTGGACATATGTATTCGAAATGGATCCAATCGTATCGCGATTTGCCGCTCTTGATTAACCAATGGGCGAATGTTGTACGTTGGGAAAAACGTACACTGCCATTCCTTCGTACAAGCGAATTCTTATGGCAAGAGGGCCATACGGCTCATGAGACAGAAGACGAAGCTCGCGAAGAAACGATGAAGATGCTTAGCGTGTACCGTGAGTTCGTTGAGGAATTCCTTGCAATTCCGGTAATCGAAGGGGAGAAAACTCCTTCCGAACGTTTTGCAGGTGCGGTAAACACCTATTCGATCGAAGCGATGATGAAAGACGGTAAAGCGGTTCAAGCCGGTACTTCCCATTATCTTGGTACTAAATTTGCAGTAGCTTTCGACATCAAATATTTGGACCGTGAGAACACGCTTCAATTCGCGCATACCACATCTTGGGGCGTGAGTACACGTCTGATTGGTGCTATGATTATGGTTCATGGTGACGACCGTGGTCTGGCTTTGCCGCCTAAGGTTGCACCAACTCAAGTCATTATGATTCCAATTGGTCCGGCCAAAACCCGTGATCAAGTCGTTGGCCGTGTTGACGAACTGTTTGCTGAGCTTAAGAAAGCCGGCATCCGTACTCGTGTAGACGACCGTTCGGACGTCAGCCCAGGCTGGAAATTCAACGAATACGAAATGCGCGGTATTCCGCTTCGCCTTGAACTTGGACCTCGCGATATGGAGAATGGCCAAGTCGTACTTGTATCACGGATTAGCGGGGAGAAGAGAATCGTTCGCCAGGACAACCTAATTGCTGAAGTGGAAACGATGCTCGCTGATATTCAACATGAAATGTATGAGAAGGCGAAGAAATTCCGTGAAGATAATTTCTATGATGTAGATACACTTGACGAGATGAAAGCTTCGATGGAAGAGAAACGTGGATTTGTACTAGCTGGCTGGTGTGGTTCCGGAGCTTGCGAGAAGCAAGTGAAGGAAGAAACAGGCGCAACAAGCCGTAACATTCCTTTTGAACCGGAGAAGAAGAAGAGCAAATGTCTCGTCTGCGGAGAACATGCAGAGCACACGGTCGTATTTGCACGTGCATACTAATAGCTTCGATCGGATTGGATCGTACAGGAGTGATTGATTGCCATGAGCCAAACCGGAGACAAACGGCAGCGCTTTGAATTGCTGATGCAGCAAGCGGGACTGCCGCAAGAAATAATAAATTCCTATTACAAGGACGGTTACATCGAGCAAGTTCTTGTAGGAAAAAGCAATAGAAAATGGACGTTTTGCATTCGCAAAACGTCCTTAATTCCTTATAAGGCCTTTATGGCGCTGACCCAAGCCGTAAACATGAAGTTTTCGCATATTGCTGAAACTTCTTTTCAGCTTCAATACGAAACAACGGTTCCTTCTGTAGAGATTGCCCGTGAATATTGGCCGATGTTCCTGGAGTGGGTTCAACAAGAGAATGCTTCGGTTAATGGCTGGCTGAGTAAAGCAGGAATGGAACCAACGGATGAGATGATCACCGTATCGCTGCTCGATGGTATGGGCCTGGAGTTAGCCAAGAAGAAGAAAATTGATGAAGCGATCAGCAGCTTCTATGAGCGTAACTTCGACCGGACGTATCGTGTGAAAATGGAAGTCGGCGAGCAAGCTAGACCGGAAGTTTATGAGGAGTTCCAGCAGAAGCGGGAACAAGCGGAGCGGGAAGCGGTCATTCAGATCATGGAAAGCGTCGCTACTGAAGCCTCTGAGGGCGAAGGCGATGAAGCGCCTACCAAATTGGCGATGGGCTATGACATTCGTGATGAGCCTACTCCACTTATGAACATCCGTGAAGAAGAAAAGAAAATTACAGTACAAGGCGCTGTGTTTGGCCTCGAAGTGAAAGAGCTTCGTAACGGTATGACCTTGTTTACGTTTAACGTAACCGACTTTTCCGATTCGATGGCGATGAAGATGTTTGCCAAGAACAAAGAAGACGTGAAGATGCTTAGCCTATTGTCGAATGGTAAATGGGTGAAAGCACGTGGTAAGGTCGATTATGACCGCTTCATGCAGGAGCCAGAGCTGGTCATGATACCAAATGATCTCCAAGAAATATCTTCGCCGCCTGACCGTAAGGACAATGCCGAGGAGAAACGTGTTGAGTTCCACCTCCATTCCACAATGAGTGCGATGGACGCGGTTACTCCTATTGGCGAATATGTAAAGATGGCTGCTAAATGGGGTCATAAAGCGATAGCTATTACCGATCACAGCAATATTCACTGTTATCCAGAGGCTTTCAAAGCAGCGAAGAAAAATGGGATCCAAGTTTTATTCGGCCTTGAAGCCAATGTTGTGAATGATGCGGTGCCGATGGTGCTGAATTCAAGGGAAGAACAGCTGGCCTCTGCCGAATATGTTGTATTTGATATCGAGACGACGGGCTTATCTATTATAAATAATAAAATTATCGAGCTTGCAGGCGTTAAGATGGTGAACGGTAAGGAAATCGACCGATTCTCCACCTTCATTAATCCGCATGAGAAAATTCCTTATCATATTCAACAGCTGACGAATATCAATGATGAGATGGTACAGGATGCCCCTGAACTCGAACCTAAGCTGCGCGAATTTATTACTTTTATTGGCGATGCCGTTCTCGTAGCACATAATGCAAGATTCGATATGGGATTCATGCAAGCAAATTTGAAGTCTTTGGGACTTCCTGAGATTACAAATCCTGTACTGGATACGCTGGAGCTCGCAAGATTCCTACATCCGTCCATGAAGAACCATCGACTTAATACATTGTCTGCAAAATATAAGATTTCTCTTGATAACCATCACCGCGCCGTAGACGACTCGGTTGCCCTTGGTGGCGTATTATACGGACTCATTAATGATGCATCTGAACGCAATATTACCGGACTTCATCAATTAAATGATTATGTTGGTCTCGATATTTCGAACTCCCGGCCATTCCATTGCAATATTTACGCGCTAAATGCGGCTGGCAAGAAAAACCTGTTTAAAATGGTGTCGATCTCGCATACGGAGCATTTTAAACGTGTTGCTTGTATTCCGAAAAGCAAACTTGTCGACATGCGTGAAGGTATTCTTGTCATTTCCGGCTGTGAAAAGGGAGAGTTCTTCGAGACAGTGCTTAACAAATCATACGAAGAAGCGCTTGAAATCGCTCGATTCTATGATGCGCTAGAGATTCAACCGATTGACTTCTACATGCACCTTGTTGATAAAGGATTTGTTGGCAGCCGTGCTGAAATTGAACAGGCAATCCGACGCATTTGTGAAATTGGTGATGAGCTCTGCAAGCCGGTTATCGCTACCGGTAACGTCCATTATTTGAATCCACGGGATAAGCTGTATCGCGATATCGCCATCCACGGGATAACTGGTTTCAGTCCGCTAAAAGATTTGCGTAAGCCGGATGCGCATCTGCGCACTACCGAAGAAATGCTTCGGGAGTTTGCCTTCTTAGGTGAAGCAAGGGCTTATGAGGTTGTCGTGAAGAACACTGTGGAGCTTGCTGATCGGTTCGAGCCGTTCGAAATGTTCCCAGATAAACTATTCACCCCAATTATCGAAGGGGCGGAAGAAGAAATCCGGAATACATGCTATGACACTGCGAAATCCATGTACGGCGATGATCTCCCACAGGTTGTAATTGACCGTCTGGAAAAAGAGCTTGTACCGATTATCAAATTCGGCTTCTCCGCTAACTATTTGATCTCAGAAAAGCTCGTTAAGAAGTCCAATGCTGACGGATATCTCGTAGGTTCACGGGGTTCGGTAGGTTCTTCTGTCGTTGCGACATTCCTTGGCATATCCGAGGTTAATCCATTGCCTGCGCATTATTTATGTATCAATTCGGAATGCCGCCATAGCGAATGGTTCCTTGATGGCAGTGTCCCAAGTGGATTTGACTTGCCAGATAAGAACTGTCCGAATTGCGGCAAGCCGATGAAGGGTGAAGGTCAGGATATCCCGTTTGAGACCTTCCTTGGTTTCAAGGGCGATAAAGTTCCCGATATCGATCTAAACTTCTCTGGTGAATATCAGCCAACGGCGCATAATTTTACTAAAATTATGTTCGGCGACAAGTGCGTTTTCCGTGCGGGCACGATTGGTACGGTAGCCGAGAAGACAGGATATGGCTTTGCTAGAAAATATGCTGAAGATCATAATAAAACTTGGCGTGGTGCCGAGCTTAACAGGCTAGCTTCTGGTGTAACCGGCGTTAAGCGGAGTACAGGTCAGCATCCGGGCGGTATAGTTGTTGTTCCGAATTATATGGAAGTCGAAGACATTACTCCGGTGCAATATCCGGCGGATGATGTGAATGCAGAATGGAAGACCACGCATTTCGATTATCACGCTTTTGAAGCGAACTTGCTGAAGCTTGATATACTGGGTCATGATGACCCGACGATGATGCGGATGCTTCAGGATTTGACGGGTGTTGATCCAACGACGATTCCGATGAATGATCCGAAGGTTATGAGTATGTTCAACTCGACGAAGGCGCTTGAAGTGTCGCCTGAGAAGATCCGCACACCAGTTGCTACGTATGGCGTGCCAGAGATGGGGACGAAATTCGTTCGCCAGATGCTTCAAGAGACACAGCCATCTTCGTTTGCCGACTTACTTCAGATTTCAGGATTATCCCATGGTACAGGGGTATGGCTGGGCAACGCACAAGAGCTGATCAAGAAGGGCACTTGTAACATTAAGACAGTTATCGGCTGTCGTGATGATATTATGTTATACTTGATATATAAAGCGGGAATGGATGCCGGACTCGCATTCAAGATTACAGAAAGTGTTCGTAAGGGTAAGGGCCTAACGCCGGAATGGATCGAAGAGATGAAACGTTGTAAAGTACCAGCATGGTACATCGATTCTTGTCTTCGTATCGAGTACATGTTCCCGAAGGCGCATGCTGCCGCTTATGTTATTTCCGCGGTACGGACCGCTTATTTCAAATTGTACTATCCAATTGCATATTATGCGACTTACTTTACAGTACGGGCTGAGGACTTTGATCTGGATCTGCTCTGCCAAGGTTATGATGCGATTCAGAAGAAGCTTATCGAAATTGAGGATAAAGGCTTTAATGCAACAACGAAAGAGAAGAATAGTATATCACTGCTCGAGATGGCTCTTGAGATGACAGCACGCGGCTTCTCGTTCAAGCCGATTGATTTGTATCGTTCGGATGCAACGAAATTTATTATTGATGGCGACTCGCTCATTCCTCCTTATGCGGCTATTGCGGGTATCGGGGAGAATGCGGCACGGAATATCGCAGCATCACGTGATCAAGGCGAGTTCCTGTCGATTGAAGACTTCCAGCAAAAATCGAAGGCCAGCAAGACGATTATTGAGGTGTTAACGGGCATGGGATGCTTCCGCGGACTGCCGGAATCCAACCAGTTGTCATTGTTTTAAACGCCCAATGCAAGAAAACATTTCTTGTCACCCCTATGCGGTTATGATATAATTTTTGTGGCAATGATGTGGATAGAGACTTGAAGCAGAGAGTGGGGAAACCCACTCTTTACGTTTTGTAAACGGCTTTTTTCAAATACGAAATCCCGTTTACATGTATGAAGAAACAGGAGGTTACACCGATTGAGCACATCCAAAATCAAAACCGTTGTTGAAGAAATGGTAACACCTTTCCTCAACAGCAATGGATTTGAACTTGTTGATATTGAGTACGTCAAGGAAGGCAGCAACTATTTCCTTCGTGTGTTCGTAGACAAGGAAGGCGGCATTGATATTGACGAATGCGGCAAAGTCAGCGAATTTTTGAGTGAAGAATTGGATAAGAACGATCCGGTATCCGACGCTTACTTCTTAGAGGTTTCATCTCCGGGTGCGGAACGCCCGCTTAAGAAACCAGAAGATGTTCGCAAAGCGGTGGGTAAGCATGTTTACATAACGACTTACGAGCCGATTGACGGTTCTAAGGAATTTGAAGGACAGCTTACTGCATTTGATGGCGAACAAGCTACGGTGAAAATCGGTAAAAAAGAGCATGTAATTCCATATGCCAAGGTCGCGGGCGCACGCCTTGCGATTGTGTTTTAAATAGCGGTTTATTTTTGAAAGGGGGAACTCCATTCCAATGAGCATGGATTTTATTGAAGCATTGTCGGAAATCGAGAGGGATAAAGGGATTGCCAAAGAAGTGCTGTTAGAAGCGATTGAAGCGGCTTTGATATCGAGCTACAAGCGCAACTTCAACACTGCACAGAATGTTCGCGTAGACATTAACCGCCACAGCGGCGTTATTAAAGTATACGCTCGTAAAACAGTTGTAGACGAAGTACTCGACCCTCGTCTTGAAATTACAGTTGACGCATCGCGTGAGATCAACCCTCACTATCAGTTGGATGATATCGCCGATATCGAGGTTACACCTCGTGATTTTGGCCGTATCGCTGCACAAACAGCAAAACAAGTCGTTACCCAACGTATTCGTGAAGCTGAGCGTGGACTGATCTATAATGCTTTTATCGATAAAGAAGAAGATATCGTTAATGGTATTGTACAACGCCAGGATACTCGTAATTTGTTTGTAGATCTCGGTAAAGTAGAAGCAGTGCTTCCACTTACAGAATTGATGCCTACAGATAAATTTAAGCACGGCGACCGCGTTAAGTCGTATATTACAAAGGTTGAGAATACAACCAAAGGACCTCAAATTATTTTGTCCCGTACTCATCCTGGTCTCTTGAAGCGTCTGTTTGAACTTGAAGTGCCTGAGATCTACGACGGCGTTGTTGAGATTCGCTCGGTTGCCCGCGAAGCAGGTTATCGTTCGAAGATTGCCGTATTCTCCCGTAACGAGGAAGTAGATCCGGTTGGATCCTGCGTTGGTCCAAAAGGGATGCGTGTACAAACAATCGTAAACGAGCTTACTGGCGAGAAGATCGATATCGTTCGCTGGTCAGAGAGCGTTGAGGAATATGTAGCGAATGCGCTTAGCCCATCGAAAGTGCTTGAGGTTATCGTATTCGAACAAGAGAAAATGGCTCGCGTAATTGTTCCTGATTACCAACTGTCTCTTGCGATTGGTATCAAGGGTCAGAATGCACGCCTTGCTGCGAAGCTTACTGGCTGGAAAATTGATATTAAGAGTGAGACGCAAGCGGAGCAGGAATACGGACGTCCGAAAACGACGACAGGTACGATGCACCAGGACTCTGTTTCCATCGATCAGATGTAGGGCAGGCTTTCATCTTGGGTCCATTTACGGGCAAAGGAGGGGTGAACGGTGAGACCGAGAAAAGTGCCGCTTCGCAAGTGCGTTGCATGCCAAGAAATGAAGCCAAAGAGAGAACTGATCCGCGTTGTTCGGACACCAGACGAAGAAGTGCTAATTGACCTGACGGGGAAAAAAGCCGGTCGCGGCGCCTACTTGTGCGGGCAGGTAAGCTGCTTTAAGCTAGCCAAGAAGTCAAAGGCGCTTGATCGGGCATTAAAGCAGGCAGTTAACGCATCGATTTACGACCAGCTTGAACAGGATTTCATAGCAGTAGAAGACGAGTTTCTGGCAGGCAAGGAGCGGGAAAGCGATGAAAATGAATAAATTCTTGTCCTCGCTCGGCATGGCCATGAGAGCTGGCAAACTCATTACTGGTGATGAAATTGTGCTCAAGGCGGTTCGTAAAGGGGAAGCTCAGCTCGTTATTATTGCGGGCGACGCTTCGCCAAACACGAAGAAGAAATTTCGCGACAAATGCAGCACCTACGGGGTACAACTCGCCGAAGCATTTGACCGCGATCAGCTTGGAAAGGCCATAGGAAAGCCGGAACGAGTCGTACTGGCGGTAACTGACGCAAAGTTCGGAAAAATGATTGCAGGTCATCTGAGTCAAAATTCGGAGGTGGATCATATTGAGCAAACAACAGGACAACAGCAAGGACAATAAAGATAAAACACGTGTATACGAATACGCGAAATCGCTAAACATGAGCAGTAAAGAAATTATAACGATTCTTAAGCGGCTTAACTTGCCTGTTAACAATCATATGAGTGTTATGGAAAACGAAATGGTTCATAAAGTGGAAGGCTTCTTCCGCGATATTAAAGCAAATGCTGCAGCGAAGCGTGCTCAAGAATCAGGCAACGCGACGGTATCTGCCACGCCTCAGCCACAAGCTCAGTCGTCAAGCAAGCCGCAGCAGACGCAAGCACCACAAGCAAACAAAAATTTATCTCAGGACAGACAGGGGCCTATGAATTCTATTAAAACGACATCCGAAACTAACCAATCGCAACAAGAACAACGTCCGGCACAAAGTCAGCAGGAAAGCGCACCTACAACTAATGCAAGCACGACTAATGCAGGCGCAAGCACGAACAGCGCTAGCTCAAATAGCTCCAGCAATTCCGGCAACAATAGACCGCAGCACAGCGGTAACCGTCAGGGTGGTTCGTCATACCAAGGCAACCGTCCGCAAGGTCAAGGCAGCGGCCAAGGCAGCAGTCGTCCACAAGGCGGAGGCGGGTACAACCGTCCACAAGGTCAAGGTGGCGGTCAAGGCGGAAGTCGTCCACAAGGTCAAGGCGGCGGGTTTAACCGTCCGCAAGGTCAAGGTGGCGGCCAAGGCGGAAGTCGTCCGCAAGGTCAAGGCGGCGGATTCAACCGTCCACAAGGTCAAGGCGGCGGCCAAGGCGGTGGATTCAACCGTCCACAAGGCGGCGGTGCTCCAGGTGGCAATCGTCCACAAGGCCAAGGTGGTGGAGGCGGCGGCCAAGCGCGTTCATTCGAATCGCGTCCAGCTCCAACATCGCGTGGTACTGCAGCAGCAGAAACGAATCGCAAAAGCAATAACGTAAACAATAAAGCGAAGTCAAATACAAACAATGGCAGCCAAAAGCGTTTTGACGATGGCAAACCAAACTATAGAACGAACCCGAATAATCGCGGCAGAGGCGGAAGAAATAACCGTAACCATTCGCAACAGCCTCCACGTGAGAAAATTGACAACACGCCTAAGAAAATTATTGTACGCGGTACAATGACAGTAGGCGATTTGGCTAAACTGCTTCATAAAGATGCATCTGAAGTTATTAAGAAGCTTATTACTCTTGGTGTAATGGCTACAATCAACCAAGAGCTAGATATGGATACGATCCTTCTGATTGCTTCTGAATTTGGTGTTGAAGTTGAAGTGAAGATCCCTGTTGAAGAAGATACTTTCGAAACAGTGGAAGAGGTTGATGACGAAGCGGATCTGTCTACTCGTCCTCCAGTTGTAACTATTATGGGTCACGTTGACCATGGTAAAACAACGCTTCTTGACGCTATCCGTCATACAAACGTAACTGGCGGCGAAGCAGGCGGTATCACGCAGCATATTGGTGCATACCAAGTTGAAGTTAACCAGAAGAAAATTACGTTCCTCGATACACCAGGTCACGAAGCGTTTACGCTTATGCGTGCACGTGGTGCTCAAGTAACGGATATTACGATTATCGTAGTAGCAGCCGATGACGGCGTTATGCCTCAGACGGTTGAAGCAGTTAACCATGCGAAAGCGGCTGGCGTGCCAATTATCGTAGCGGTTAACAAAATCGATAAACCTGATGCGGATCCTGATAAAATCAAACAAGCTTTGACAGAATATGAACTGGTACCAGAAGAGTGGGGCGGCGACACGATCTTCGTTAACGTATCCGCGAAACAGCGTCTTGGTCTTGAAGAATTGCTTGAGATGATTCTGCTCGTAGCTGAAGTAAATGATTACAAAGCGAATTCAGACAAACGTGCACGTGGTACGGTTATTGAAGCCGAGCTGGATAAAGGTAAAGGTCCAGTAGCACGCGTCCTTGTACAGCATGGTTCGCTTAAGATCGGTGATGCATTTGTTGCCGGCAACTGCTTCGGTCGTGTCCGTGCAATGGTCAACGACAAAGGCCGCCGTATCAAAGAAGCGGGTCCATCTACACCAGTAGAGATCACAGGCTTAACAGAAGTGCCTCTTGCTGGCGATCCGTTTATGGTATTCGAAGACGAGCGTAAAGCAAGAGCGATTGCAGATCGTCGTTCGATCAAGCAACGTCAATCGGAACTTGGCGCAAACTCCCGTGTTACTCTTGACGACCTGTTCAAGCATATCCAAGAAGGCGAGATCAAAGATCTCAACATTATTGTTAAGTCTGACGTTCAAGGCTCAACAGAGGCGCTTAAAGGCTCCCTTGCGAAGATTGAAATCGAAGGCGTTCGTATCAAAATTATTCATAGCGGTGTAGGTGCAATTACCGAGTCTGATATTAACTTGGCTGCGGCATCTAATGCAATCGTAATCGGCTTTAACGTTCGTCCTGAACCACAAGCTGATCTGGCTGCACAACAAGAAAAAGTTGATGTTCGTCTGCATCGCGTTATCTATAACGTGATTGAAGAGATCGAGCAAGCAATGAAAGGTATGCTGGATCCAATCTTCAAAGAGGCTGTACAAGGCCAAGCTGAAGTCCGCAACGTCTTCAAACTTAGCAAAGTTGGCGCTATCGCTGGTTGTATGGTTATTAGCGGTAAAATTATTCGTAACTCCGAAGTTCGCGTCATCCGCGGCGGTATCGTTGTATTCGAAGGTAAAATGGATACAGTGAAACGTTTCAAAGACGATGTGAAGGAAGTCGCGCAAGGTTACGAATGTGGTATTACGATCGAGCGGTTTAGCGACTTCAAAGAAGGAGATATTATTGAATCCTTCATCATGGAATCGGTAGAGCGGTAGAGAGGAAAATAACACATGGCTAAAATTCGTGTAGGACGGGTCGGCGAACAGATTAAAAAAGAGCTGAGCCTCATTATTCAATCAGAGCTTAAAGATCCTCGTATCGGTTTTATTACCGTCACAGGTGTTGAGGCGACAAGCGACCTGTCTCAGGCGCGTGTCTACCTCAGCGTACTCGGCAGCGAGGAACAAAAGGAAGAAACCCTAAAAGCGCTTGGCAAAGCGAATGGATACCTCCGTTCGGAGCTTGGCAAGCGGATGCGTCTCCGTCATACACCAGAGCTGCTGTTCAAGTTCGACAGCAGTATCGAGTATGGCAGCCGCATCGAAGGGCTGCTTGAAGAGATTAACCGCGGAAGCAAAGGTCAATGACGGCCGGCGCGACATACGGGCAACAGCTAGAAGCTGCACTTGCATTTATGCAGGAAGGAGACGACTTTTTAGTCGTCTCCCATGTGCAGCCCGATGGAGATGCGATCAGTTCCACATCGGTAATCGGCTGGCTGCTTGATCAACTAGGCAAATCCAAAACACTGATTAATGAAGGGGAATCACCTTCACGACTCAGCTACTTAAGAGGCTATGATCAAATCGTTAATTATCGCAAGGATAAACCGGTGCAGACGTACACGCATGTGATTGCGGTCGATTGCGCCGATTTTCGGCGTATTGGCGAGGTTTCAGCCTTGTTTGCGCAGGATGTGAAATTGCTAAATATTGATCATCATCCTACCAATAACGGGTTTGGTACCGTTAATGTTATTCTTCCAGAAGCTGCAGCAACGGTTGAAATTTTATTCGATATCATAGAAAAGTCTGGTTGTGCGATAGATGTTGAGTGTGCAACGGCTATCTATACAGGTTTGCTGACGGATACGGGAGGTTTCCGCTATTCGAATACAAGCCCTAAGGTTATGGATGTTGCATCACGTATGCTAGCATTAGGGGCACCAGGTCATAAACTTGCCGATCATTTGCTGGAAAAGATGACAATGGCCAAGCTGAAGCTGCTTCAACGCAGCCTGGCTAGACTGACGTTTACCGAAGATCAGCAAATTGGCTGGCTCTATATCGCCAAAGACGATATGAAGGACACCGGAGCTGTTTCCGATGACATGGAAGGGATCGTCAACTATGCCCTTAATATAGATGGTGTTGAAGTTGGCATCCTCTTCAAGGAAACGGAAGATGGTGGCGTCAAAGCCAGCCTTCGATCTGCCGGCAAGGCAGATGTGGCGGCTATTGCACAATCCTTCGGTGGAGGCGGACATATCCGTGCAGCTGGCTGCCGGATACAAGGGACGCTAACAGAAGCGATTGAAGAGCTTGTTGAAGCGGTTAGAAAGGCGTTGAATGGATAGATGGACGGAATTATTGCCGTATGGAAGCCTGCTGGTTGGACCTCTCATGATGTAGTGGCGAAGGTACGGCGAATCGTTCGGATGAAACGTATTGGGCATGCGGGCACGCTTGATCCAATGGTTACTGGCGTACTACCGTTATGCTTAGGGCGATCGACACGGGTTGTGGAATACTTGCAAGAACGGCCAAAAGCCTATGAAGCAGTCATTCAGCTCGGTATTGCAACGGACACAGAGGATTTGACGGGTACAGTGCTTGAAGAACAGTCGGACATTAAAGTCACGCAAGAGCAGGTACTGCAAGTGCTGCAAAGCTTTGTTGGCGAGATTGACCAAGTTCCACCGATGTATTCGGCTGTGAAGGTGGATGGCAAACGACTGTATGAACTAGCTCGTGAAGGCAAGACGGTTGAACGGAAATCGCGTAAGGTGACTATTCACCAAATCGATTTGCTTTCATGTGATCTGGATTCAGACCGTCCTCGATTCTCTTTTTCAGTGATTTGCTCAAAGGGTACTTATATTCGTACATTATGCGTGGATATCGGGCGAGCACTTGGTGTACCTGCTGCTATGGCTGAATTGATCCGGACGATGTCTGGCGGTATTACAAGAGAGCAATGCGTAACACTGGAAGAGCTTGAGGAGCTTCAGGCGGCGGGCCGTTTAGAAGAGCGTATGCTGCCGGCTGAAATCGCGATTGAACATCTTGCTCGAGTTCAAGCAGATGCTGCTGTTACAGAAATGGCGCTTCGAGGGCAGAAAATACCTTACAATCGGTTTACCGATTCCTTCGATTCCAGCAGTCTCGTACGCCTATATGGCGAGAATGATGCTTTTATCGGGATATACAAGGCCGATGACGAAGCATTGGCACTTAAACCGGTCAAAGTATTCTCCTAACCGGGATTATATAGAGGAATTGCAGGTGTATCAGCATGGAAATTATATCACTTACTTACCCTTTGAATGATTGCTCAGACTTGCTTCAGAATAAGAAGCTAGCCGTAGCGATCGGGCACTTTGATGGGGTACATCGCGGTCATCAGAATGTGATTCGCCAAGCGGTACAAATTGCGAAGCAATCAGGATCACTATCTGCTGTGATGACTTTTCTGCCACATCCAAAAGAAGTGCTTGGCCATGGGGATCACTATTACAGCTGTTTAACGCCACCTGAAGAGAAGCAGGCTTTATTTGCTGAACTAGGTGTAGACATTATGCTCGTTGTGAAGTTTGACCTGAATTTTGCTTCAATCAGCCCACAGCAGTTTGTGGATGAAGTGCTGCGACCGCTTCAAGCGGAGCATGTAATTGTCGGGTTTGACTTTACATTCGGCTCCAAAGGAAGAGGGAATGCTGAAATGATGAGAAGTTTAGGTAATCCTGATATTAAAGTGGATATTGTTGAGCCGCTTTATGAGAACGGGGAAAAGGTGAGCAGCACTGCAATTCGAGCAGCATTGGAAAAAGGCGACGTTGCCCTTGCAACCACGCTGCTTGGACGTCCATATGAATTGGATGGCATCGTTGTTCACGGCGATGCTCGTGGCAGAACAATTGGATTTCCAACAGCAAACGTTGAATTGTCTAAGCCGTATGTTACGCCTTGTTTAGGAGTATTTGCTGTAAAAGTAACGGTTGCCGGCAAGACATTTTGTGGAGTATTAAACCATGGGATGAAGCCAACCTTTAATAAGGAAGAGATTCGCCCGGTACTAGAAGCTCATTTGTTTGATTTCCACCAAGATATTTATGGAGAGCCAATTACAATTGAGTTCCATTCCTTTATCCGTTCGGAGAAAAGATTTGGATCTATTGATGAATTGATTCAACAAATAGGTGCTGACGCTGTAGAGGCGAAGCAATTCTTTGGTATTGCCTAAGCGTTGGCATTTACTTGCCTAATCAATTATGGTATACTAGACAACGTTGTGAGCGAGTACGGCTTGTCCGTTACAGCGCACAAACGAACCTTAGCTTGGATCTCTGCTCTCACCGGCGATTTCGAGGCTAATGGCGATTAACTGAAATAGGAGGTGAACGAGGATGGCAATTACACAAGATCGTAAAACACAACTGATCGACACTCACAAAACACATGCGAGCGATACGGGTTCCCCGGAAGTTCAAGTGGCTATCCTGACGGAAAACATCGTGAACTTGACGCAACATTTGCGGGAGCACAAGAAAGATCATCATTCCCGCCGTGGTCTGCTCAAGATGGTTGGTCAACGCCGTAAGCTGTTGGCATACCTGAAAAACAAAGATGTTAAACGTTATAGCGCATTGATCGAAAAACTCGGCCTTCGCCGCTAGAACATGTTTCATGAAAAGCAACCTGGTTGTCTTGCCGTCCGGGCTACCGGAGCCGGCAGAATCGGGTTGCTTTTTGTAATATCACAAGATTCAGCAGGATATACCATTGCTGCCCACGAATGGTATGAAAAGCAATGGCTACATAGAATTGCTTCACAATTCTTTAAGCAAATGCTTACGACGTAAGAATTGCTTCACAATTCTTTAAGCACAAGCTTACGAAGTAAGAATTGCTTCACAATTCTTTTTAGGAGGGAATACGTTTGCAACGAGTAGAGATGTTATTGGGCGGCAGAAAGCTTGTGCTGGAAACAGGCCGTTTGGCTAAGCAGGCTAATGCTGCAGTAACGGTTACCTACGGGGATACAGTTGTCCTTTGTACGGTTACAGCTTCCACTGGACCGAAAGATTTGGACTTTTTCCCATTAACCGTGAACTATGAAGAACGTTTATATGCTGTAGGCAAAATCCCTGGCGGATTTATTAAACGCGAAGGACGCCCTAGCGAAAAAGCGATTTTGTCCAGCCGTTTAACAGACCGTCCGATTCGTCCACTGTTCCCGGAAGGTTTCCGTAATGATGTTCAAGTGGCGAATATCGTAATGAGCGTGGATCAAGATTGCACGCCAGAAATCGCAGCAATGATTGGTACTTCTGCAGCGCTGAGTATCTCTGATGTGCCGTTTAACGGTCCTATCGGAGGCGTGAATGTGGGTCGTATTAATGGTCAATTCATCATTAACCCGACTGCAGAGCAAGCACAGGAGACTGAAATCTTCCTTACGGTTGCAGGTACGAAAGATGCGATCATGATGGTAGAAGCAGAAGGCAATGAAGTAGCGGAAGACGTGATGCTCGAAGCAATCATGTTTGGCCATGACGAGATTAAGAAAATCGTAGCAACCATCGAAGAACTTCAAGCTGTGTCCGGCAAACCGAAGATGGAAGTGAAGCTTCATGCTGTTAACGCTGAAGTGAACGCTGCTGTTCGTGCATTTGCTTCGGAGAAATTGGTTGAAGCAATTCGTATCCCTGAGAAACATGCACGCCAAGAAGCAATTGACGCTGCTAATAGTGAGACGGTTGCTCATTTTGAAGAAGTGTATGCAGAGACACCTGAGCTTCTGAGCGATGTGAAAGAAGTTTTGTATGATATCGTGAAAGAAGAAGTTCGCCGCTTGATCACGCATGATAAAGTACGTCCTGACGGACGTGGACTTGACGAGATTCGTCCGATTGAATGTGACGTAGCTCTGCTTCCGCGTACACACGGCTCTGGCTTGTTCACACGTGGACAAACTCAAGCACTTAGTATTTGTACACTTGGTGCACTTGGCGATGTTCAAATCTTGGATGGGATCAGCCCTGAAGAGACCAAACGCTTCATGCATCATTACAACTTCCCGCCATTCAGCGTAGGTGAAGCTCGTCCACTTCGTCCTCCGGGCCGCCGTGAGATTGGCCATGGTGCACTTGGTGAACGTGCCTTGTCGAAGGTTATTCCTAATGAGACAGAATTCCCTTACACAATTCGTCTTGTATCAGAAGTGCTTGAATCGAATGGTTCGACTTCCCAGGCTAGTATTTGCGCAAGTACACTTGCGATGATGGATGCCGGCGTTCCGATTAAAGCTCCTGTAGCGGGTATTGCAATGGGTCTGATCAAAGACGGCGAGCATTTCTCGATTTTGTCTGATATTCAAGGGATGGAAGATCATCTTGGAGATATGGACTTTAAAGTTGCTGGTACTGCGAAAGGTGTAACGGCTATTCAAATGGATATCAAAATTGACGGTATTGACCGTGCGATCTTGTCGCAAGCACTGGAACAAGCACGTATCGGCCGTATGCACATTCTCGGCAAAATGACGGCAGTAATGTCTGAATCGCGCACGAACTTGTCTAAATATGCTCCGAAAATTTTGACACTCCGCATTAACCCTGATAAAATCCGTGACGTTATTGGTTCCGGCGGTAAAATCATCAATAAAATTATTGAAGAAACCGGCGTAAAAATAGATATCGAACAGGATGGCATGGTCTTCATCGCTTCTTCGAACGAGGAAATGAACCAGAAGGCGAAAGCTATTATCGAGGGCATCGTGAAAGAAGTCGTAATTGGCGAGGTTTACCTCGGAACGGTTAAACGGATCGAGAAATTCGGCGCATTTGTTGAAATTTTGCCGAACAAAGACGGTCTTGTTCATATCTCTCAGCTGTCTACCGAGCGCGTAGCGAAGGTAGAAGACGTTGTTGCGATTGGTGACCAAATTACGGTAAAAGTAACTGAAATCGATCAGCAGGGTCGTATTAATCTGTCCCGTAAAGCTGTTTTGACACCAGAAGTACCAGCGCAGTAATCAACTGCGCTTCTATAGAAATGAAGCAAAGAGCCAGATAAGATCTGTCTCTTTTTGTTTTGTCTGCGTCTTTTTTGTTTTGTCCACCTATCCCGGAATAATCTCGTCCAAGCATTCATACCTATTAGACAAGCGCAGCGGCATGCTGCGTTTGCCAAGCCATTGTTGAGTGGCGTATACCGATAGGTAGGAGCTGGAATGATGCAGATGCGGAACAAGATCATTGCTCTATGTGCTTCCTTTATCGTACTTTTTGTTTTTATCCGACTGAATGTCGGGGGCGTTATGAACTATATTGAATCTGTCAAAGGACAGGAATCTGTTGAGGCCGGCACGGAAGCCGCATTATCAGATCAGGATAAGGCCACACTACGCGAGACAATAGAAGCAGCAGCTCAGCAACAATATATTGAGCCTATTGATGCACGTATTGACCGCGTGTGGAAAGCGATCCCAGGTTATAACGGACTTGAAGTAGATGTAGAGAAGACCTTTCAGCAAACAATCGCAAGCGGTAAAACCTCTCCAATTCAATTTGTGTACAAGGAAATTCCGCCAAAAATCTCATTAAGAGATCTGGGGCCGTGGCCAATCTATAAGGGTAATCCCAATAAGAAGATGATTGCGATAATGGTCAATGTAGCGTGGGGAAATGAATATTTGCCGGCTATTTTAAATACGTTTGATAAGGAAAATGTAAAAGCGACTTTTTTTCTTGATGGCTCATGGCTCAAGAAGTATCCGGATGTCGCGAAGCAAATTCAAGAGAGAGGCCACGAAATCTCGAATCATGCGTATTCTCATCCCGATATGAAAACCCTAAGCAGACAAACTGCTTATACCCAGATTTCGCGAACAGAAGATCTTCTAAAAGGAACACTTGGCGTACAAAACAAATGGTTCGCACCACCGTCCGGCTCCTACAATCAGATGACGGTTCAGGTGGCAGGGGAACAAGGCTTAATGACGGTGCTTTGGACGATTGATACTGTGGATTGGCGTAAACCGTCCCCTGATTGGATCATTCAGAAAATATCATCTAAGCTCGAACCAGGTGCTCTTATCCTTATGCATCCAACCTCATCGTCAAGAGATGCTCTGCTAGGGATGATTCGAGAAGCTAAGCGTCAAGGTTATGCATTAGGGACAGTTAGTGAGACCTTGTCTTCGGATCGAATTCCGGCTGCGGTTGAGCATGCTCCCTAAATTTGTTATAGTGAAATCATTCATGTTTAGACCATGCTTACGTAGCATGAATTACCAAATTTCATTCGAGGAGGATACGAAGTGAATAAATATACGCTTAGCAATGGCCTCCGCGTCGTTGTGGAATATCTGCCAACTTTCCGGTCGGTATCCTTCGGCATATGGGTAAAAACAGGTTCACGGAATGAAACACCCGAGAACAACGGTATTTCTCATTTTGTCGAGCACATGTTGTTCAAAGGAACAAATGGTCGTTCAGCCAAAGATATTGCTGATTTATTTGATGGAATTGGCGGCAATGTGAATGCATTTACATCTAAAGAGTACACTTGTTATTTTGCAAAAGTTCTTGATGAGCATCTGCCGATCGCGGTAGACGCCCTGGCGGATATGTTCTTCGAGTCGAAGCTTGATGCAGAAGAGCTGGCCAAGGAGAAAAATGTTATCCTTGAGGAAATCTCGATGTACGAAGATACTCCGGATGACAAAGTACATGATGAATCGTCCCGTGCTGCGTATGGTGATCATCCGCTTGCTTACTCGATTCTGGGGCTTGAAGAACGTCTTACAGCGATGAATTCTGATTCGCTCCGCGGTTATATGAATGATACATATACACTTGAAAACACGGTTATCAGCGTGGCAGGCAATGTTGAGGAAGGTAAGCTTCTTGAACTGCTTGAGAAATATTTTGGCCGTTTCCAGAACAAAGGACAGAGCAGCTTGATTGAAGTTCCGAAGTTCCACGGCGATTATGTATTCTTTAAGAAAAAGACAGAGCAAAATCACATCTGTTTGTCGTTCCCTGGCTGCTCGAACTCGGATCCGCAACTGTATGCTATGATTTTGTTAAACAACGCGCTTGGCGGAGGCATGAGCTCTCGTCTGTTCCAAGAAATTCGCGAAAAGCGGGGACTTGCTTATTCCGTTTATTCCTACCACACTTCGTATGCAGACAGCGGCTTGTTTACCCTGTACGCCGGTACTGCTCCTAAGCAAACGAAAGAGGTACTGGATCTGACTCTTGCTCAGATGGAAGAGCTTGCGGTGAAAGGCCTTAGCGATGAAGAGCTTCACCGCGGCAAAGAGCAGTTGAAAGGCAGCTTGATTTTAAGTCTGGAAAGCACAAGCAGCCGAATGAACCGTCTAGGCAAAAACGAGTTGATGATTGGGCGTCACTTTACATTAGATGAAATGCTGCAACGCATTGATAATGTTACGATGAAGGATGTACGTGATGTAACGGAACGTCTGTTGTCTGTCCCATTTGCCGTTGCGATGGTTGGAACAAACGATAAAGCTGCAGCACAGATCGGGAGGGACCGTTTTGTTTCAAATTCTATTTAAACGGCTGGAAGGTAACGAAGATATAGCATTGCCGAGTAAAATGTCCGAATGGGCAGCAGGCTTTGATCTGCAAGCAGCGGTAAGCGAGCCAGTTGTGCTTGCACCAGGTGAGCGCAAATTAATTCCTACTGGACTTGCAATGGCTATGCCACCGCAAGTTGAAGCTCAGGTACGCCCTAGAAGCGGGCTGGCATTCAAGCATGGGATTACTTGCCTGAATTCACCAGGCACCATAGATGCGGATTACCGCGGTGAAGTGAAGGTACTGCTCATTAATCATGGGCAAGAGCCATTTACAATCAATCGCGGCGAGCGGATTGCTCAGATGGTGATCCAGCAGCTTCCGGAAATTACGATTGAAGAAGCCGATGAGCTGCCGGATACGGTTCGCGGCGCCGGTGGATTTGGGCATACCGGCGTGTAGTTGGTCTTCATTTGGAAGCTTGTGGTGTAAAGTCCCTGTCAACTGGCCAATTTCCAAAAGACAATAAAAGCGTCAAAACCAAAGTAATGGTTTTGGCGTTTTTTTGCGTTCCAAAATATTGGTTTTCACCATTCTGGGCACAGGGCATAAGATGGTCTATAACTAGTGCGCAGAAAGGAGTGAAGCCTATATGCTAACAGGCGTTCGAATACTGCTGCTAGGAGGCGATGCAAGACAGCTTGAGGTTATTCGCAAATTAACCGAATTGGATGCGACTGTAACGGTGTCCGGCTTTGACGGACTGCATTCCTCCCTTGACGGGGCGGTGCACGCAGAATTTGACGATAGCTTGTTTACTGACGTAGACGCATTGCTGCTGCCGGCAGTGGGGACGGACGATAATGGGTTTATTCATGCTGTATTCAGCGATCGGCAAATGCAGCTGCTTGATCAACATATTGCAAAACTTCCTAAGCATAGCAAAGTATATGCTGGAATGGCAAAGCCTTATTTGCGGGAACTTTGTGCACAGCATCAGATTGCTCTCGTCGAACTGTTTGATCGGGATGATGTAGCGATTTATAATGCGATACCTACTGCAGAAGGCGCCGTTATGATGGCCATTCAGAACACCGACATTACGATACATGGTTCTACATGTATGGTTCTAGGCTTTGGGCGAACTGGCTTTACGATGGCACGCACGCTTCTTAACTTAGGAGCAAAAGTGCTTGTGGGAGTAAGGCGGAGTGAGCATTTTGCAAGGGCTGCTGAGATGGGTTTTGTGCCATTTTACACAAGTCAACTACTCCAAAATACGGGTAATATTGACTTGCTTTTTAATACAATTCCGACTATGATAGTCACAGCGCAAATTATAGCAAATTTGCCCTCGCGAACCGTTATTATTGACCTTGCAACGAAGCCAGGCGGAACAGATTTCCGCTTTGCTGAGAAGAGAGGCATTAAAGCGATCCTCGCGCCCGGACTTCCCGGTATCGTCGCACCCAAAACAGCTGGACGAATCATAGCGGAATGCTTGACTCAGTTGATTACGGACGATTCGATAAAGCGGGGGAATGGGTAATGGATTGGACGGGAAAAACAGTCGGGTATGCGTTGTCTGGCTCGCACTGTACATTGGCGGAGATTATGCCGCAAATTCAACGGTTTGTAGACGCTGGTGCGAATGTTGTGCCTATCGTGTCAAACACGATTATGACAACTGATACGCGCTTTGGAAAGTCGGCAGACTGGCAGACGCAGCTTAAGGCGATTACCGGCAACGATATTATTCACACAATTGTAGATGCTGAGCCTCTTGGACCATCGAAGCTGATTGATGTGCTTCTGATTGCGCCATGTACGGGAAGCACAACTAGCAGACTTGCTAATGCGATCACCGATAGTGCTGTACTCATGGCGGCGAAAGCCCAAATGCGTAATTTAAGACCTGTCGTACTCGCCATTTCTACGAATGATGGTCTCGGGTTGAACGCTGCTAATATCGCAAAACTGTTGGCAGCTAAACATATTTATTTTGTGCCATTTGGCCAAGATAACCCGGTTCAAAAGCCAAACTCGCTTGTTGCGAGAATGGATCTGGCTCTGGAAACATGTGAAGCAGCATTGCAAGGGAAACAACTGCAGCCGTTATTGATTGAGCGATTTAATTACTAAGAAGCCCTTATATGGTTTATCATTCAAGCAGGCGGCGATGGAAGTAAGGAACTGGTGATTTCGCCGGGGCTTTATGGACCTTATACGCCGCTTGTTTTTCCATCTATTGATAATCCCTAATTACCTTGCAGTACAAAACAACTACGATCTGGAAGATGCCTTAGAGAAGACATCTTTGCATCGGTAACGGAGGAAAGACCGTAATGCGCATCCTGGTACAAAAATTCGGGGGCACTTCACTTTCGACCGATCATGCTAGAAGCTTTTGTCTTCAACATATTGCAAGAGAGCTCGCAAATGGCTACAGCGTTGTGGTCGTTGTATCGGCTATGGGACGCACAGGTGATCCGTATGCTACGGATACTTTGCTGCAACTCATTCGTAACAACGGCGATAAGCTGCCGCCGCGAGAGCGGGATATGCTGCTCGGCTGCGGGGAAATTATTTCAGCCGCAGCTTTGTGCAGTTTACTTTGCTCTGAAGGAATACCATCCGTCGTGTTAAACGGCGGCCAAGCAGGAATTGTTACAGATGATCAATATGGCCATGCTCGTATTAAAGAGCTTCGTCCTGAGAAAGTTTTGCACCAATTAAGGGATGGCAAGGTCGTTATTGTGACAGGTTTTCAAGGCAGTACAGAGAATGGCGATATGACTACTCTTGGACGAGGCGGAAGTGATACATCGGCTACCGCATTAGGTGCCGCCCTTCGTGCAGAGATGGTTGATATTTATACCGATGTTAATGGTATACTGACCGCAGACCCGCGTATTGTAGAAAATGCAAAGCCACTGCAGATTGTCAGCTACGCTGAAATATGCAATATGGCAAGGCAAGGGGCTAAAGTTATTCATCCTCGTGCAGTTGAGATCGCACAGCAAGCCCGGATACCGGTTCGTGTGAGATCAACGTTTTCGATGGATGAAGGTACACTTGTCTCCGATGCGGTTCTGACTCCTGTGTCGGATCGTCAGGCGACAGGAATTGCACATGTATCTGGCGTTACCCAAATATCGGTGAAAGCCATTGAGGGCAGAAACGATGTTCAGCTACAGGTATTCCAGACGATGGCTAGGCATCATATTAGTGTCGATTTCATTAATGTAACGCCAAGTGGTGCTGTATATACCGTATTTGATCATGATGCCGAACGAGCTGTTTCCGTCCTTCAAGATTGCGGATATGATCCGCTAGCTATCCGAGGCTGTGCGAAAGTCTCCGTTATCGGCGGAGGGATGAACGGTGTACCGGGTGTCATGGCTCGCATCGTTGAAGCACTGACAGAGGAAGGGATTACGATCATGCAGTCCGCAGACTCCAATACAACGATATGGGTGTTGGTGAGAGCAGAGGATATGGTCACAGCGGTAAGAGCTCTTCATACGAAGTTCGAGCTTCATATATAGTTTAAGTTAATGCTTACGATGCAGAGTTAGCTCTGCAAACTCTTTAGCTTACGCTTACGAAGTCAAGTTTACTTCGTAAACTTTTCAGGAGGTCATAACAATGGAATTTGGTAGATTAATTACTGCAATGGTCACGCCTTTTGATGAGAATGGTCAAATTGACTGGGACACGACCAGCCGTTTGATCGATTATTTGATTGAAGAACAGCAAAGCGATTCGCTTGTTGTATCCGGTACGACTGGAGAATCTCCAACCTTGGAAGAAGATGAGAAAGCGGAGTTGTTCCGTTTTGTCGTTGAGCATGCAGCAGGCCGCTGCAAAGTTATTGCTGGCACTGGCAGCAACAATACTGCTCATTCGATTCATCTGACAAAGGTAGCAGAAGATGCGGGAGTAGATGGGGTGCTTCTTGTTGCACCATACTACAATAAGCCAAACCAAGAAGGTTTGTATCAGCATTTCAAAGCAATCGCTGAATCTACCAAATTACCTGTGATGCTGTATAACGTTCCTGGACGTACAGGCATTAATATTTCGGTTGAAACCACTCTTCGTCTGGCAGAGCTGGACAATGTGGTAGCGACGAAGGACTGCGCTTCTTTCGAGCAGCTGACACAGATTATTTCGGCTGCACCTGAGAGCTTCAGAGTATACAGCGGCGATGACAGTGCAACACTTACTACACTTGCAATTGGTGGTTACGGTATTGTTAGTGTAGCCAGCCATATTATTGGTGCTAAGATGAAAAAGTTGATCGAATCGTATTTGAGCGGCGATGTAAAGCAAGCAGCCAGCCTGCATGCTGAATGCTATCCGGTCTTCAAAGGACTCTTCGAATGTCCTCACCCGGTACCGAATCCTGTTGCGGTTAAATATGCGCTTGGCTTACGTGGTATGCCGGTCGGCGGTGTAAGACTTCCTCTCGTAACGGTAACTGAGGCTGAGGCAGCTTTTATTAGCAAACTGGTCTAATTTCATCATTTCAACCCAAATAACTCAAGCAGGCGGAGATCAACTCCGACCTGCTTATTTGGATTTGTACAAGCATCAGGTATTTCCTTGTATTCCATCTTTTTCTTCATGTATAATGAATGCAAGTGAAACGGACGGAAAATGATTCAATTTCATCAATTGGCTGGAACGGAGAATGGTTGTACATTCGAAGGAGGTAAGCACTTGTCGAAAAAAAATCAGGATAAATTACTTGTATTTGCCCTTGGCGGAGTAGGCGAAATTGGGAAAAATATGTATGTCATTCAATACGAGAACGATATTGTTGTCGTAGACGCAGGTCTTAAATTCCCGGAAGAAGATATGCTCGGGATCGATATTGTCATTCCGGATATTTCCTATTTGTTAGAAAATCGCGAGAAGGTTAGAGGTATTCTTATCACACATGGTCATGAAGACCATATTGGCGGCTTGTCGTATTTACTCAGACAGTTAAATGTTCCTGTGTATGGAACAAAACTGACACTAGGATTAATCGAAGGAAAGCTGAAGGAAGCGGGCTTACTTGGCGAGACCAAGCGTATTCTGATCCAAGCAGATTCTGAAGTTCAATTAGGCTCGATCCAGGCAAGCTTCTTCAAGACTAATCATAGTATTCCGGATTCGGTCGGGGTTGCGCTGGATACACCTGAAGGTACCATTGTTCATACAGGTGACTTTAAATTTGATTATACTCCAGTCAATGATCAGTATGCCGATCTGCAGAGGATGGCAGAGATTGGTCAACGTGGCGTTCTAGCGTTATTGTCGGATAGTACAAATGCAGAACGTCCAGGCTACACTCCTTCGGAGAAAAATGTAGGGGAAGAACTGGAAGATATTTTTCATAAATCTATACAACGTGTTGTTGTGGCCACATTCGCATCGAATGTTCATCGCATTCAGCAGGTGATTAATGCTGCAATTGCGACTAATCGTCATATAGCAGTCATTGGGCGCAGTATGGTGAACGTGGTGGGAATAGCTTCTGATCTTGGCTATCTGCGAATTCCAGATGGCATGCTCATAGAGCCAGAGGAAGTAAACAAGCTTGCAGCGGACCGAGTTGTTATCTTGTGTACGGGCAGTCAAGGAGAGCCTATGTCGGCTCTGACACGTATGGCGCGCTCAACGCATCGCAAAGTGGACATTTTACCAGGAGATACGGTCATTATTGCTGCAACTCCGATTCCGGGGAATGAACGTTATGTTGGAAGAACCGTCGATGAGTTGTTCCGGCTTGGAGCTAATGTCATTTATGGTCCTGGTTCTGTATCTGGTGTTCACGTATCGGGTCATGGAAGCCAAGAGGAATTAAAGCTGATGCTTAATTTAATAAAGCCGAAATATTTTATACCTATTCATGGTGAACACCGCATGCTCAAGCAGCACGCTCAGCTTGGTGAAGATGTGGGCATTCCACGGAATCAAATATTCGTTATTGAGAATGGTGAAACGGTTGAATTCCAAGGCGGAATTGGCCGTAAAGGAGCAAAAGTACAAGCAGGCAACGTGCTGATTGATGGCCTTGGTGTTGGGGATGTTGGCAATATCGTGCTGCGTGATCGTAAGCTTTTATCACAAGATGGTATTCTTGTGGTTGTCGTAACCTTAAGTAAGCAGGATGGTGGGTCAATCGTATCTGGACCGGATATTATCTCCCGTGGATTTGTATATGTTCGGGAATCCGAAGGACTATTGGAAGAGGCCAACAAGATCGTCACCTTAACATTAAATAAACTGATGCATGATAAAGTGAATGAATGGGCTTCACTCAAAACACAGGTCAAGGAAGCACTTGGCCGATTCTTATATGAGCAAACCAGACGCCGTCCCATGATCCTTCCGATCATTATGGAAGTCTAATCCTAAATTTTAGAGATCGTCTAAGGGGAGAAGTATCCCTGCAAGGCGATCTTTTTTTGTGTGCGCTGGAAGCGGTATAAATTCGTCGTTCCACCTCATACTATGACGAGCTATATCTTGATGGGGGGATTTAATATGAACTATATGAACGAAGAAGCGCAGCCGCAGCAAGAGCCTGTATCCGATGAAAAGAAGAAGCAAAATTCAATCGTAGAGACGATTCAGCAATTAGGACAAACCACAACACCTGCATCCGAATCAAATATATTTTGCATGACTATTATCGGTCAGGTGGAAGGACATATCGTATTACCGCCGCAAAATAAAACAACAAAGTATGAGCATCTCATTCCACAGCTTGTTGCCGCAGAGCAGAATTCAAAGATTGAAGGGATCCTTATTGTTCTTAACACAGTAGGCGGCGATGTGGAAGCGGGACTTGCAATAGCAGAAATGATCTCCTCATTATCTAAACCAACCGTTACCCTTGTTCTAGGAGGCGGTCATTCCATTGGGGTTCCAATTGCAGTGGCAGGCAACATGTCCTTTATTGCTGCTACAGCTACAATGACGATCCATCCTATCCGCCTGAATGGTCTTGTGATTGGTGTACCTCAAACTTTTGAGTATCTCGATAAAATGCAGGAGCGAATTTTACGATTCGTTACGATGCATTCCAATGTGACAGAAGAAACCTTTAAAGAGCTGATGTTTAAGACAGGTGAATTGACAAGAGATATCGGTACGACAGTTATTGGTTCTGATGCGGTTAAACATGGACTGATTGATGCTGTTGGCGGCTTGGGAGATGCCCTGAGAGAACTTAACCGTCGGATCTCAGAACAGAAATCTGCTCCTCAAACGGGGGTATATAACTAATGACGATCTATACGATTATGCCGCTTGAAGCCGTGCTGGACGGATTAAATACGGAGCCGGAGGCTTCCCATGAGGTATGGGTTAACGGCGTATATATGCAAGTGCAGCCAATTGCGCCAGGTATGGGTAAAATCGTCCGCCTGCTCCAATGCTCCTTGGATGATTACCTAAGGCCAGAGCTTACACCAGGCAATGTCGTCATGTTCGGACATCCTCCGACGTCATAAAATACGTACAAAGGTTCTTATCTCCGTTAGTAACATATGGTATAATGTTACCCAGAGGTGACGAATCATTGGCTAAGAAACGACGGAAAAAGAAATCGATAGCGACTCACTTAAAATATGAAGTTTATGGGATTTTATTAATTACAGTGTCGGTTATCGCAATGTCGGGGGAAGCAACGGTTGGCCGCTCTTTGTCCAAGCTGTTTGGCTTATTCCTCGGCAAGTTTTATTTTGTATTGGCGCTAGTTGGCATATATGTAGGATTAGTTGTTATGGTCAAAAGGGCTTGGCCGCGTGGTTGGACAAATCGGCGGACAGGCCTGCTTGTGTTTGTGCTCGCATTGACCTTATCCAGCTCCATCGCAGAAATTGACCGTAAGCTGCTGCCAGTAACAGAGCTGAGTGGAAGGGAGATTCTGCATCAGCTGAGTTTGGATGTGAAGGATGAACTTCTGTCTTTTGACAGCACAGATACCCGGCCAATTAGCCAACGGGCAATTAGCGGGGGATATGTAGGCGCAATGGAATATTCGATGCTGTACTCGTTATTTGGCTACTTCGGTTCGAAGCTTATCGCAGGTGTCATGTATGCCATCGCGCTTATGCTGCTAACAGGCAAATCTTATGTGGAATTAGCACGAATCGGGAGAGACCGGAGTATACGGGTGTATAAGCTGCTGTCTGCCAAATGGTCAAAAGGTGCATCACTTCGAAGTTCATCCAACAAGACATCGAAGCCGGTTAAGCCACCGGTATTTGTTCATTCCGATGCCATTGATGACGATGAGGATGACGATTATGCGGCATCCATGCCGCCAAGAAGGAAGAAGTCGTTATTTTTCTCCTGGAGGAATCAAGAACAGCCTAGTCAGCAAGAGCCACAGACTTCACAGGATGACTGGACCATGAATGACGAGCATTATAGCGGTGGTCATGATAATGCTGTCAAGCCTCATTGGGCGAATGCTGAGGCGTGGGAAGAAGAATGGGATCGTAATGGGGAACAAGTGAATGCTGCAATAAAACAAGAACAAGAAGATGATACCCCGCCTTGGGAGCAGCAGCCAGAACAGCAGCGTTCTGTTCCGGTATATCCTGTTTATAATGAATTTGAGGAAGATGATGTGCCAGAGGTTATAACAAGGATTGTACCTCGTGCAGATACATACGATGAAGATGAGCAAGAGGAGTTTACACCGATTCCTGCTGTGCCAGTGCAATATACGGATGACCTGGATAACGAGGAGCTTGATCCTGGCTTAGGTGAGGAACTTGATGGTGATGACTTGAAAGAAGAGGCGGCAGGTGAGAATAAACCTAAACCAGCAGCCCCAACACCTAATCCGGTATCGGATATCCCGGCCAAGAAGCCGTATTTACTACCGCCATTCTCTTTACTGTCTAAGCCAAGCATGATGGGAAGAGGCGGTGATGGTACGGATGCTATCGATTCAAAGCGGAAGCTTGAGGCAACGCTAGAAAGCTTTGGCGTACGAGCGAAGGTGCTTGATGTGGTTAGAGGGCCAGCGGTTACACGCTACGAGGTTCAACCTGCAACAGGTGTGAAGGTAAGCCGTATTGTCAGCTTAACGGATGATATTGCCTTAGCGCTGGCAGCGAAGGATATTCGGATGGAAGCGCCGATTCCAGGTAAATCTGCTATCGGGATTGAAGTGCCGAACATGGAAGTGTCCGTCGTTACGATGCGTGAAGTCATGGAGACAACAACGTTCCACAATGCACCTTCCAAGCTGTCGATCGCTTTTGGCCGTGATATTTCGGGTCAGCCGATTATCGGCAACCTGGCAAGAATGCCCCATTTGCTTGTAGCAGGAGCAACAGGTTCAGGTAAATCCGTCTGTATCAACGGGATCATTACAAGTATTTTGTACAAAGCCGCTCCGGATGAAGTGAAGTTCCTAATGGTCGATCCGAAGATGGTTGAGTTAAATGTCTATAACGGTATTCCGCATTTGCTGGCACCGGTTGTGACCGATCCACGGCGTGCTGCACTTGCTCTGAAAAAGATTGTAGTTGAGATGGAGAAGCGTTACGAATTATTCTCCAAGTCCGCTACGCGTAATATTGAGGGTTATAATGCCTTAATGGCCGAAAATCCAAAAGCTTTACTTCCATATATTGTGGTGATTGTTGACGAGCTTGCCGATCTTATGATGGTAGCTTCTAACGACGTTGAGGATTCGATTGCAAGGCTTGCCCAAATGGCTCGTGCCGCGGGTATCCATCTCATTATCGCTACACAGCGCCCTTCGGTTGACGTTATTACAGGTGTAATCAAAGCGAATATTCCTTCACGGATAGCCTTCGGGGTATCCTCACAGGTCGATTCGCGTACCATTCTTGATATGGTCGGTGCAGAAAAGCTACTGGGTCGAGGGGATATGCTTTACTTGCCGGTTGGCATGTCCAAGCCGATTCGTGTCCAAGGTGCCTTCTTGTCTGATCAAGAAGTGGAGGCGCTTGTCGAGTATGCAAGAGGACAAGCTGAAGCGGAATACAAAGAAGATTTGGTGCCCGAAGTGGAGGAAGAATCGACAGACCCTAGTGAAATAGTGGATGAGCTTTATGATCAGGCCGTACAAATCGTTGTTGAAGCGAAGCAAGCTTCTGTTTCCCTTCTGCAACGCCGTATGCGTGTCGGTTATACAAGGGCAGCAAGGCTTGTTGATCAGATGGAAGCACGCGGCATAGTTGGCCCTTATGAAGGCAGTAAGCCGAGGGAAGTATTGATGTCAATCGAGCAATATCAAGCGAGCCGCATCCCATCCTAGAGGGATTGCATCCAATAGTTGATGAATAGAAGCAGGAATCCCTTCTCATACTAGAGTTAGGTAACGCAGCTAATCGCGGACTAACTTGCAAGAGAAAGGCAGATTCCTAATGAAAAATCGATTAATTGTCGTGACCACCATCCTTGTAACCATATTGTTCGGAATGTATTCCCTTCAGAGGTACACGCAAGATGGTGCAGAAGCAACGTTCAGTAACGCTACAATTACGGTAGGTTCCTCCGGTCAGGATGTATATGAGCTGCAGGGAAGGCTCAAATATTTGGGCTATTATAATGGTGCGATTGACGGCAGTTTTGGTACAAAAACGAAAAATGCCGTTACATGGTTCCAATGGAAATTCGGAATGAAATCCGATGGTGTAGTTGGGGCAAAGACCAAGCTGAAGCTGTGGGAAGCAACAAAGAGCTGGAAACCAACAGCTGCAGATTCAGGCAGCAGCTCTTCCGGATCGGGCAGCAGTAACAGCGGCTCTGATTCTGGCTCCTCGAACTCGGGCAGCTCTGGAAGTACACCTTCGAAATCGAATAACCTTGGATTTTCTGAAAGCGATTTGAAAATCATGGCGAATGCCGTGTATGGTGAATCACGCGGGGAACCTTATGAAGGTCAAGTTGCTGTTGCTGCGGTTATCTTGAACCGCGTGAAGTCACCAAGCTTCCCGAATACAGTATCGGGCGTAATATTCCAGCCACTCGCATTTACTGCGGTTGCTGATGGACAAATTTGGCTGACTCCTAATGAATCGGCTCGTAAAGCTGTACAGGATGCCATAAATGGCTGGGATCCGACTGGCGGATGCACGTACTATTTCAACCCAGAAACAGCTACATCCAAGTGGATTTGGTCTAGACCACAAGTGAAAACGATTGGCAAGCATATCTTCTGTATGTAATGACGAGAAGCAGCCTTTCTGCCCTAGGCAGGCAGGTTGCTTCTTCCATTTCGTATCGGTTAGAATGGTATAGGAAGCAAGAAAATGGAATACATTACTATATTCCATTTCACTCGGAAGGAGCAAACGTAGTGACATTATTCGAAAGAGGGCAAATAGGCCGAATTAGGTTACATGTGCTGCCAACAAAACGTTTCAAGACGTTTGCAATATCGTTATTCGCAGGACTGCCTTTATCTGAAAACGCTGTAACGAAGACCGCGCTTGCCCCATTTGTATTACGCCGCGGAACGGTGTCTACACCAGAGACAAAAGCTTTCCGTGAGAGGCTTGATGATTTATATGGCGCCGGTTTCGGCTTTGATGTATATAAGAGAGGCGATTCGCAGATCGTTCAATTCCGTATGGACGTTATTAACGATCATTTTGTATCGTCTGATGTACCGCTGCTCAGTTCTTCCTTGCGTTTTCTTGGAGAGGTCGTTACAGAACCAGTAACAGAGAATGGGGCTTTCCGCCGCAAGTATGTTGATGCAGAGAAGCAAACATTGACCAAGCGGCTGGAATCTATCGTTAATGATAAAATCCGTTATGCGGCAGAACGCTGCATGGAGGAAATGTGTGCAGATGAGCCTTACCGACTGCATCCGCTGGGTAAACTTGATGAGATTGCATCGATCACACCTGAATCTCTATACAGTCAATATAAACAGTGGCTAAGTGAAGCTGCATTCGATCTATATGTAGTTGGCGATACCTCTTTGGAAGAAGTGAAGGCGTTAGCGCAGGAAGCTTTCCGAATCGAAGAAGGGACGCCAGCAAGCTACTCTACACCTTCTATTTCACATGAAGTACGAAACGTGAAGACGATCGTGGAGCGAATGGATGTCAATCAAGGCAAGCTGAATCTGGGGCTTCGGACTAATGTTGGTTACGGAGACAAAGACTATGCCGCTTCCTTAATGTATAACGGCATATTAGGCGGCTATCCTCATTCGAAGCTGTTCCTAAATGTCCGGGAAAAAGAAAGCTTGGCCTATTACGCAGCATCAAGGCTTGACGGACATAAGGGCTTGCTGACCATTCAGTCTGGTATTGAAATCGAGAATTATGAGAAGGCAGTAACGATTATTAAGCAGCAGCTTGAATCTATGCGTCAAGGCCAGCTTACTGATCTTGAGCTGAACCAGACGAAAGCCATGATTGCGAATCATCTTAGAGAGTTGCAGGATTCGGCTTATGAGATGATCGCTTATGATTTCAATGCGGTGTTATCCGGTAAGGAAAGAACCGCTCAGCAGCTGCTTGATCAGATAGAAGCCGTAACGGCAGACGATATCGTTCGAGTTGCGCATTTGGCGCAGCTGGATACGATTTACTTTTTACGTGACCAGAAGGAGGCGTAACAGCAATGGAGACGCTCGATTACAAAGGCGTTCAAGAAACGCTATACCGCGAAGTGCTGGATAACGGCCTCGAAGTGATCGTACTGCCGAAGGAAGGCTTTCAGAAGACGTATGCTACTTTCGCAACGAAATACGGCTCAGTAGATAATCAGTTCGCAGTAGGTACGGAGGACATTATTCGTGTGCCAGACGGTATTGCCCATTTCCTAGAGCACAAGATGTTCGAAGAGCCTACAGGCGATATTTTCGCTACTTTTGCTTCACAAGGTGCATCCGCAAATGCATTTACCAGCTTTGACCGAACCGTTTATTTATTCTCCGCAACCGAACAAATTCCGGCTAACCTGGAGACCTTGATTGATTTTGTGCAAAATCCTTACTTCACGGATACTAATGTTGATAAGGAAAAAGGCATTATCGCTCAAGAAATCAATATGTACAAAGACAATGCGGATTGGCGCGTATACTTTGGCCTCATCGATGCCATGTATCATAACCATCCGATTCATATCGATATTGCAGGTACGGTGGAGTCGATCTATCAGATCGACAAGGAAACGCTGTATCGCTGCTACGAAACGTTTTATCACCCGTCTAACATGCTGCTCTTTGTCGTAGGCGGGGTAAAGGCGGATGAAGTATTTGAGCTTGTTCGTAATAACCAGGAAGGCAAGACGTTTAGGCCGCAAGGGGAAATCAAGCGTTTCTTCGAAGAGGAACCGGTGAGTGTGAAGATTCCGCGGAAGGTAACGAAACTTCCTGTATCGCTCCCGAAAGTGATGTTCGGCTTTAAAGAAAAGCAAACAGGACACACCGGTGAAGCGCTGCTTCGCCATGAAGTGACGACCAAACTTATGCTTGATGCTTTGTTTGGTGCGAGCACAGCCTTGTATCAAGATTTGTATGAGCAAAATTTAATCTCTGATTCCTTTGGAACAGAATTTAATGTAAGTACGGATTATGCCTTTTCCGTCATCGGCGGCGATACGCCAAATCCAGATGAATTACTGAACCAGATTCGAACAGCTGTAGAAGAAGCGCTCCGTACAGGAATTGAGCCGGCAACCTTCGAACGTTCGAAGAAGAAAAAAATCGGCGGATATTTACGAATGCTGAACTCCCCTGAAGCAATTGCTGGTGAATTTACACGTTATCGGTTCCGTGACAGCGATATGTTTGATTTGCTGTCTCTGTATGAGAACTGTACACTGGAGCAAGTCAATGAACGGCTCCGCGAGCATTTTGACTTTAATCAACTGGCGGTTTCGATCGTGGAGAAACCAGACGACCAACCGGTTTCATGAAGACAATTAAAGAAATGACGGTGTTAATTACCGGGGGAAGCCGGGGCATCGGCGCTGCCATCGCGCAGCGCTTTGCCGCGGAGGGACTTAACATCGTCATTCATTACCGTGAATCACATGAAGCGGCTAATGAAACAGCACGTACCTGCATGAGATTTGGGGCAAACGTGATGACTATATCCGCGGACCTGCGTTCCCGTGAGCAGCTTCTTCGCATGAAAGAGAAGCTTGAAGCCCATAATATGCTTCCTGATATTCTCGTTAATAATGGTGGTATCTCCCATTATGGTATGCTGATGGATGTGACGGAGCAGGAATGGGACGATGTGATGGCGGTTAATTTGAAGGGCATGTTTTTATGCAGCCAAATTTTTATGCCGAATATGATAGCGAACAGATTTGGCCGAATTATCAATGTATCGTCAATTTGGGGAATATCCGGCGCATCCTGTGAGGTTCTTTATTCTACAACCAAAGGCGGCATGAATGCCTTTACAAAGGCTCTTGCCAAAGAGCTTGCACCATCCGGTGTTACCGTTAACGCAGTTGCTCCAGGTGCGGTGGATACAAGGATGATGAGCAGCTTCAATGAGGAAGAGAAGGCAGCTTTGGAACAGGAAATTCCGCTCGGTCGTTTTGGACAACCTGATGAAGTGGCTTCCCTTGTTTATTTCTTGTCTTTACCGGAATCCTCTTACATAACAGGTCAAATCATAAGTCCTAACGGAGGCTGGCATACTTAAAATCATGGTATAATCCGTTTCGCCTCTACGCAGAATAACATTTGTTGAGCGTAATTCACTTACCTCTTCTCAAATTGTTCTTATTCCAGGAGGCGAACCTAAATGTCCAACGTCCTTTCTAACTTCGACAATTGGAAAGAGTTTTTGTCGGATCGCGTAGCTCAAGCCAAAACTAACGGGATGTCGGAAGACACCATTAAAAATTTGGCGTATGAAATCGGATCCTTCCTTGATGAAAAGGTCGATCCTAAGAATGAACAGCAACGCGTGCTGAAGCAGCTTTGGGATGCGGGCGATGAGAACGAACGCAAAACCGTAGCTGGTTTGATGGTTAAATTGGTCGAAACAACCTAATTGATGGCATCTTGCAGAAAAGCCTCCCAAATTGGAGGCTTTTCTGCAATGTCTATGTATAGGTTGCAGGAATGTGGCGAAAATTGTAGAATAAATTTTTATAAGCGATTCAATCGATTGGGATTGGTGACAACAAGGGACGGTGTGAGATGGGATCAAAGCAGCAATATTATATGGAGTATAAAATACATAAGAATAGGCCGGGCCTGCTCGGTGATATCGCATCATTGCTTGGGATGCTTGAAGTAAATATTATGACCATTAACGGTGTAGAGGATCGTACACGGGGGATGCTGCTTCAGACTGACGACGAAGAGAAGATCGTGCTGCTTGGCAAAATGCTTCAGAAGGTCGATAATATTACAGTCAACAAGCTTCGTACGCCAACAATTGTTGATATATTGGCTGTTCGTCATGGACGTTATATCGAAAGGGATTCCGATGATCGTAAAACGTTCCGTTTTACAAGGGATGAGCTTGGTCTCTTGGTTGATTTCCTTGGTGAAGTATTCAAACGGGATGGCAATCAGGTGATTGGGCTTCGCGGTATGCCTCGTGTAGGTAAGACGGAATCGATTATTGCGGGCAGTGTTTGCTCCAATAAGCGGTGGACCTTTGTATCGTCAACGCTGCTCAGACAAACCGTAAGAAGTCAACTCTCCGAAGATGAGATGACGGATAACAATATCTTTATCATTGACGGTATTGTCAGCACAATCCGCTCAAATGAGAAGCATTACTCACTGCTGCAGGAGATCATGGCGATGCCGTCTACGAAAGTGATTGAGCATCCGGACATTTTTATTAAGGAATCGCAATATGACTACAGCCATTTTGATATGATTATTGAGCTTCGTAATACACCAGACGAAGAAATTACATATGAATCATTCACAGCAAATTATTCTGATAATGAATTCTAGCAGAGAGGAGTAGACACCATGTCAGATTTAGGAGCGTTACTGCGTCAAGCAAGGGAAGAACGCGGATTAACGCTTGAGGATGTTCAGGAAACGACGAAAATACGCAAACGCTATCTGGAAGCAATCGAAAGCGGCGATCACAGCGTGCTGCCTGGAACCTTCTATTTACGTGCTTTTGTTAAAAACTATTGTGAAGCTGTTGGCCTGGATGCAGATGAAGTGCTGCGTCTCTATCAGCATGAGGTTCCTGCCTCGGTGACCGATCAGATTGTTGAAGCGGTACCAGCCAGACAGCCAAAGCGGGTTCAAACACGCTCATCGGAACGGATTAGCAAGCTCAGCTTCAACGTGATGATGTGGTCGTTCTTGATCTTGATCGTCGTTGTTGTATGGGTTTATTTCGTTAATAACAAATCCAGTGATACAAAAGAAATGGATGATACCAATATTACGGATCAGGCATCACCGCCTGCTGAGACTCAATCGCCGGACACGTCGAATGGCGGTACAAGTACTGGAACTCCAACTTCGACACCTACGCCAACACCAAGTCAAGACCCAACTACGCTAACATTCTCGTCTAAGATCGGTAAGGTGGATCATTATGACGTCGCTCCGGCAGGTGTGCTGCATAAAGTGGAGATCAAAATCTCAGGCGGCCCAAGCTGGACAGAAGTGCGTAAGGGCAGTAAAGATGGTGAAAAGGTTATCGCGGAAACAGCACCTGATGGATCGGCATTTACTTATGATCTTGATCAGCCGCTCTACATTAACGTGGGTCGTGCAGACCTCAGTGCCATCACAGTTGACGGCGTAGCCATTAATGATGGCGACCGTGCCGGCTCGAAGAAAATCCAGCTAAACCCTGCTGAGGGTGCTGAAGGGACAGAGGGAACACAAAGCCAAAGTCCTGATAATACATCAACACCTGGGGATACAGCAGACACAGATAACCAACAAGGAACGGAATAGAACAAAGGGAGAGTTGTTTAAAGATGAGTTCAGAAAGTTCATTTGATATTGTATCGAAGATGGATATGCAAGAATTAAACAATGCCATTACACAAGCGGAACGCGAGATCGAGACGCGTTTTGACTTTAAAGGAAGCAAGAGCAGCATCAAGCTTGAGAAGGAAGAACTTATCATTGTTTCCGATGATGATTTCAAGCTGGAGAGTGTTCTTGATATTCTGAAGTCGAAGATGGCTAAGCGCGGAGTTCCGATTAAAAACCTGGAGTATGGTAAGGTCGAATCGGCTTCTGCGCATACCGTTCGTCAAAAGATTAAGCTCAAGCAAGGTATTGAGCAGGATGATTCCAAAAAAATCAATATTCTTATTCGTGATTCCAAGCTGAAGGTGAAGAGCCAAATTCAGGGCGACCAGATCCGTGTAACCGGAAAAAGCCGTGATGATTTGCAGGCTGTTATGGCTTTGCTTCGCGGTGCGGATTTGAAAATCGAGCTGCAGTTCACGAACTACCGTTAATACGCCTTAATCCGGCCCTTCGCTGACGCTCCACGCGGCGGTTGAAGGGCTTTCGAACGATGATGCTTTCGTGTTTTGACACAGGAAATGGCATGTATTATACTAGTTGATAGCTTTTGGAAACGATCCGGGGGACATACAAATGACAGTACAAGCAATCATGCATCATTGCAGGAACAGGGCTAAACGCAATTCGGATTTGACCGGGGGTGTGAACAAATGAACCTGGCGAATAGGATAACGCTGGCCAGAATTATTTTAGTGCCAATCATTATGGTATTTCTGCTCGTCAACATTGATATTAAGCCGCTTGAGTTTGGCGACGATTACTCCATTACATACAATCAGATCATAGCTGCTATTATTTTTATCATAGCGGCAAGTACTGATGGGCTCGATGGCTACATCGCACGTAAGAACAAGATCGTTACGAATCTTGGGAAACTGCTTGATCCGCTTGCAGACAAACTGCTTGTTGCGGCTGTCCTGATCTCACTTGTGCAAATGGACAAGCTTGCGGCGTGGATGGCGATCGTGATTATCAGCCGTGAATTTGCTGTAACAGGTTTGCGTCAGATTGCTTTGCTTGATGGCAGTGTTATGGCTGCGAGCACTTGGGGCAAATGGAAGACAGCTGTTCAAATTACGATGATTATTTCGCTCTTGCTCAACAACTTCCCGTTCTCGTTTATCGATTTTCCGTTTGACGAGATCATTAGCTGGCTGGCCGTTCTGATTACGGTGTATTCCGGTTTTGATTATTTCTTCAAGAATAAACATTTGATTCCTGTGCAATAAACATAAGTAATGATAAAGCATCTTTCCTGAAGAGGAGAGGTGCTTTTGCTTCCTAATGCTAAAAATCAAGGGGGAAATCGAATGAAAGCGGAAATTATTGCAGTTGGTACGGAGCTGCTGCTTGGTCAGATAGTAAATACAAACGCACAGTACTTGTCAAGAAAGCTTGCTTCGTTTGGCATTGATGTTTACTTCCAAACGGTAGTTGGCGATAATCCCGCCCGCATTCGTGAAGCAATTGAGATTGCGCGTGAACGTGCAGATTTGCTCGTCTTTACTGGTGGTCTTGGTCCTACACAGGATGACTTGACGAAGGATGTGCTCGCAGCATATTTGAATCGGGGGCTGTCTATCCACCAGCCATCCATGGATAAGATCGAGCAAATGTTCAGCTCCCGAGGCATTCATATGGTGGAGAGCAATAGGCGGCAAGCGTTGATGATTGATGGCTGCGCACCAATCGATAATGAAGCGGGACTCGCCGTTGGGAATGGGCTTTCTGAAGAGGGGACACATTATTTGCTGCTTCCTGGTCCGCCGCGCGAAATGAAGCCGATGATTGAAGGCCCGGGTGCAGAGTGGCTGCGATCTATCCTCAGTACGGAAGAGCCGCTGTATTCACGGGTTCTTATGTTTGCAGGTATTGGCGAATCTACGCTTGAAGCGAAGCTTATTGATCTTATCGAAGCACAATCTGATCCTACTATTGCTCCTTATGCGAAGGAGGGGGAAGTAGCGATCCGTGTGTCAACGAAAGCGGCTAATGAAGCAGATGCAACGGCGAAACTCGATAAAACCACCGCGGACATCATGCAGCGTGTAGGTCAACACTTATATGCAAGAGAAGAGATCACATTAGAAGAACAGGTTGTACAGATGCTTAGGGCTTCCAGAAGAAAGCTGTCGACAGCGGAGAGTATAAGCGGAGGGCTGCTAGCGGAGCTAATTACCGGCATTCCTGGCAGCAGCGGCGAATATTCAGGCGGTGTCGTAACCTATACAAACGAAATGAAGCATAAGCTGCTTGGCATTCCAATGGCCCAACTGGAGGGTGATGGAGCACCAGGTGCGATCAGTGAGTCCACTGCTGCGATGATGGCTGAGCGAGTGCGCCAGATTGGTGATTCGGATTTTGGTGTATCCTTAACGGGTGTTGCTGGTCCGGCACAAGCAGAAGGCCATCCTGTAGGGCTTGTCTACTATGCCGTTGCAGAGCGGGGCAAGCCGACGGCGGTCTTTACCGGCCACTTCTCAGGAACTCGAGCGATTATCCGGATTCGAGCAGTTAAAGCTGCGTTATATCAATTATGGCTTAAACTAAGCGAACAGTAATTTGTCGGATTAACGTGAAAAAGCTTGCCTGATTGTACCAATTCCGTTATAATTGTCAGTATACGGAAGAACCGTGGCGAAGATTACTTTGCTGCGGTTTTTTTATGTCTATTTTTAAAAGCTACTTAAGATGGGGAAAACCGTTTCACCCTAGGAATGAAAGGACGTGGAAATAAAAAGACGAATGTATGTTCGAAAAAAAGCTTGGCTTTTGACTAGAAACAAGGTATCATACAATTATAAATGAATGAAGGATGTGAGTGGCTTGTCGGATCGTCGTGCTGCTTTAGAGATGGCTTTACGTCAAATTGAGAAACAATTTGGTAAAGGTTCCATCATGAAATTAGGAGAATCCACACATATGCAAGTTGAAACCGTGCCGAGCGGTTCCCTTGCTTTAGATATTGCACTTGGAATTGGCGGTTTGCCGAGAGGTCGTATTATCGAGGTTTATGGACCGGAATCTTCCGGTAAAACAACAGTTGCCCTTCACGCGATTGCGGAAGTACAACGTATTGGCGGACAAGCAGCGTTTATTGATGCCGAGCATGCGCTCGATCCATCGTACGCCAATAAGCTTGGCGTTAACATCGATGAGTTGCTGTTGTCTCAACCAGATACAGGCGAGCAAGCTCTTGAAATTGCAGAAGCTCTCGTACGCAGCGGCGCGGTTGATATTATCGTTATCGACTCCGTTGCGGCTCTTGTACCAAAAGCAGAGATCGAAGGCGACATGGGTGATTCCCACGTTGGTCTGCAAGCACGTCTGATGTCGCAAGCACTTCGTAAATTGGGCGGCGCAATCAGCAAGTCGAAGACAATTGCAATCTTCATCAACCAATTGCGTGAGAAAGTCGGCGTCATGTTTGGTAACCCGGAGACAACGCCAGGCGGACGCGCACTCAAGTTCTATTCTTCCGTTCGTCTTGATGTACGCCGTATTGAAACAATTAAACAAGGCAACGACATGGTCGGTAACCGTACACGTATTAAAGTCGTTAAGAATAAAGTTGCTCCGCCATTTAAGCAGGCTGAGGTCGATATTATGTACGGTGAGGGCATTTCGAGAGAAGGAAGCCTTGTCGATATTGGTACAGAGATGGACATCGTTCAGAAGAGTGGAGCATGGTTCTCCTACAACGGTGATCGCTTAGGACAAGGCCGCGAGAATGCGAAGCAGTTCTTGAAGGACCATCCGCAGATTGCTGCAGTAATCGAGAAGCAAATCCGTGAACAAAGCAACTTGTCTGCTACGGCAGAGCCAGCTGACTTCTCGAAAGATGATGACGACGATTTCGATGAGTCGGAACTTGATGATTAATAATTCAACTTTCGCAGCTATGAATCCATACTGCGGAAGTTAAGTTAATAGCTTAGGAGCAACGCCGTCCCATTGAGGGCGGCGTTGCTTCTTTTTCGCCATAACGAACGGAGTGAGTCCTGAATGGTTATCGAGATTTCAGCGGTCGAGCAGGACCGCAAGGAACGAAAGCGTTACAATATCTTTACGAATGGCATGGAAGAGCCTTTATTCTCGGTGCACGAGGATTTATTAATTAAACACCGATTATTTAAGGGCACGTCGCTCACCACGGATGAAATTACAGAGATAACGGAAGAAGATGATCGTTACAGGGCTTATGCGCTCGCTATTTACTATTTGGGGTTCAAAGCAAGGACTCGCAAAGAAATTGAGCAATATTTGATGCGCAAGACGTTCGAGCCGGAGCCAATTGCTTATGCGCTTGAACGTTTAGAATCGGAGCATATTGTTGATGATGAAGAGTATGCGCGGCAATTTGCCAAGCAGCGTATCCGTTATAGTCAAAAGGGCAGCCGTTGGATAAAGCAGGAGCTGCAGCAGCGAGGAGTAACAAATCAAGCTGCGTCAGAAGCACTGAAAGCCATCGACCGGGATGATGAACTTGCGTCAGCGATTCATGCCGCAAAGAAGAAATGGCGCTCTCTTAAAGGAGAAAATAGAGAGAAACGTCAAAAACTCCTCTCCTTTTTAATGCGAAGAGGGTTTCCTTCGGATGTCGTCAAAGAGGCAGCAAAAGCAGCAATAGATGAAGCGGAAATGGAACAGGTAGATGACGATGATGGGCTTTTGCTTGACAATTGATTTTGCCAAAAGATAAAATAAAATTGTATTCCTTTTATATCAGATCAATTTTCCTTCCAAAAGTTGATTTGAAACGATTATTTTCGTCAATAAGTTTTGAGAATGAATCGGTATGGAAACCGGCTAAAAACCTAATATCATCCCAAGCATTGCCTTGGTGAATGCAACGAGGAGGTGAACAAATGGACCCTATTTGGACGGTGTTGATCTGTCTCGTTGTTGGCGTTATTTTCTTTGGGATTGGTTATTTTATTCGCAAGTCGATTGCCGAGGCCAAAATTTCCAGCGCTGAGCAAGCTGCTGTTGTCATCGTAGAAAATGCGAAGAAGGAAGCAGAAGCTCAGAAGAAAGAAACGGTGCTCGAAGCAAAAGATGATATCCACAAACTCCGTACGGAGGCTGAAAAAGACATCCGAGAGCGGCGTAATGAGTCTTTACGTCAAGAAAGACGTTTGCTCCAGAAAGAGGAGTCGCTGGATAAAAAGATAGAAGCACTCGAGCGCAAAGAAGAGTTAGTTGCCAACAAAGAGAAACGGATCGATGACACACAAGAACAAATTGATTCCATTTACAAGCAGCAGCTTAGTGAATTGGAGCGTATCTCCAGCTTGACTATGGAGGATGCGAAATCGATTATTTTGTCGAATGTGGAACAGGAAGTACGTCACGAAACAGCACAGATGATCAAAGAGATCGAGCAGCAGGCTAAAGAAGAAGCCGATCGTAAGGCGCGGGACATTATTTCACTCGCTATTCAACGTTGTGCGGCGGATCACGTAGCAGAGACGACTGTATCAGTCGTAACGCTGCCTAACGAAGAAATGAAAGGCCGCATAATTGGACGTGAGGGCCGTAATATCCGTGCACTCGAAACATTGACTGGTATCGATCTAATTATCGACGATACACCGGAAGCGGTCATTCTGTCAGGCTTTGACCCGATTAGACGTGAAATTGCTCGGACTTCACTTGAGAAGCTTGTTGCAGATGGTCGTATACATCCGGCTCGCATTGAAGAGATGGTCGAGAAGTCCCGTAAGGAAGTGGATGAGCGGATCCGTGAATACGGTGAGCAAGCTACTTTCGAGGTTGGGGTTCACGGTTTGCATCCTGACTTGATTAAAATTCTAGGACGTCTGAAGTATCGGACAAGCTACGGTCAGAACGTGCTGAAGCACTCGATGGAAGTTGCTTACTTGACAGGCCTTATGGCTGCAGAGCTTGGCGAAGATATTACTCTGGCTAAGCGCGCAGGCCTCCTGCACGATATCGGCAAGGCACTTGACCACGAGGTTGAGGGCTCACATGTTGAGATCGGCGTAGAACTGGCGAAGAAGTACAAAGAGCATCCTGTTGTTATCAACAGTATCGCTTCCCACCATGGAGACGTAGAAGCAACTTCTGTAATCGCGATGTTAGTAGGAGCAGCGGACGCCTTATCTGCCGCACGTCCTGGCGCACGTCGTGAAACGCTTGAAACGTACATTAAACGTCTGGAGAAGCTGGAAGACATTTCGGAGTCGTTCGACGGCGTTGAGAAGTCTTTCGCAATCCAAGCAGGACGCGAAGTCCGTGTTATGGTTCAGCCTGAGAAGATTGACGATACGGAAGCATTCCGACTTGCACGCGACATTACGAAGAAAATCGAGAGTGAACTCGATTATCCGGGACATATTAAAGTTACGGTTATTCGTGAGACCCGTGCAGTTGAATATGCGAAGTAACACAAGCAAATAGCAAGAACGAAAAGTGGCTGCTTGTCAGCCACTTTTTTTGCATAATAAAGGAGTGGCAGAGTGAACGTATTATTTATTGGTGATATCGTAGGTAGTGTAGGCCGTAAAGCCCTGAAGCAGGTGCTTCCGGCACTTAAAAGTAAATATAATCCGCATATTATTATCGTGAACGGTGAGAATGCTGCAGCAGGCCGTGGCATTACACAGACCATTGCCCGTGAGTTTTTTGAATGGGGCGTTCATGGTATTACGATGGGCAATCATACCTGGGACAATAAGGATATCTTTGAATGGATAGATGAAGAGCCACGTATCGTGCGTCCGGCTAACTTCCCGGAAGGGACTCCTGGCCAAGGTTATGCACTAATCAAAGCAAACGGCAAACAGTTAGCTATTATTAATCTGCAAGGCCGGACATTCCTGCCGCCAATTGACTGCCCATTCCGGAAGGCAGAAGATCTAGTTACACTCGCGAAAGAGAAGACCAACAATATTTTGGTTGATTTCCATGCAGAAGCTACCTCTGAGAAGATTGCTATGGGTTGGCATTTGGCTGGGCATGCTTCGATTGTAGTTGGTACCCATACCCATGTACAGACGAATGATGACCGCATTCTGCCGGGCGGAACAGCCTATCTTACAGATGTGGGTATGTCTGGTCCTCGTGACGGTGTGCTCGGTATGGATCGTAATGCTGTCCTTCATAAATTTTTGACGCAGCTGCCTACTCGATTCGTCGTGGACGAAGGGGATTGGCATTTGCATGCGGTATCGGTTCACATTGATGATGCGACTGGTGAAGCTACGAAAATTCAGAAAATCCGGTTGACGGAAGATGAATGGCTGCTCATGCAGTAGCTATATGAATATTCGAAAAGTTTAGTCAATTCTGAATTGTGTTGAAAGTTATTAGGATAATAGCAGGAATTTTTTAACCTCTCTCGAATACTATCTAAATAGTGGAATCCATCCATCATTCCCGAGGAGGTCCTTTTTCATGGAAGTATTAAAAGTTTCAGCAAAGTCCAATCCAAATTCCGTTGCAGGTGCGCTAGCCGGAGTTTTGCGTGAGCGCGGCGCCGCTGAATTGCAAGCCATCGGGGCGGGTGCACTAAATCAAGCGATCAAGGCTGTAGCGATTGCTCGCGGATTCGTAGCTCCGAGCGGGGTGGATTTAATCTGTGTGCCGGCATTTACTGACATTGTGATTGATGGAGAAGATCGTACAGCGATAAAGCTAATTGTAGAACCTAGGTAATTCGAATAACCAAACGTCAAGTGCGGGGCTGAATTAGACCGGGTATTTGAACCTGTTTACGTAGTAGACAGGTTTTTTGCTTTGTTGGAGTTAATCGAGTTATTTATCTTGGTTGCAAAAGGCGGTGCGAAATGACCTTTACGGTGGCGGATTTTCATTGTGATGTATTAAGCAAACTGCTGGTCGATCCGAGGCTTTCTTTTCGAGATAGTGAATCTAATGCTCTTGATGTGACGTATAAGCGATTAAAGGAATCAGGTGCTGTTCTTCAGACGTTTGCCGTCTACATACCGGAAAAGCTTAATGGCTCTATTGAACCTATTCTAGAAAGTATCGATCATTTCTATGAACAGGTGCTTACTTGTCCGGACATGATGCTTATTCGCAATCAAGCTGATTTAAGAGAGAGTCTCGCTGCAGGAAAGATAGGTGCCTTGCTGTCCCTTGAAGGAGTAGACGGTCTGCAGGGCAGCATCCCCATTCTAAGGCTTCTACAACGCCTTGGCGTGCGAGCGGCAGGACTAACCTGGAATTATGCAAACTGGGCCGCAGACGGCGTTATGGAGCCTCGTGGAGGGGGTCTGACGGCGAAGGGGAGAGCATTCGTCCAAGAATGCGATAATCTGGGTATACTGGTGGATGTATCGCATTTATCTGAGCGGGCGTTTTGGGATGTAGCGGATTTAGCCTCAAGGACGATTATAGCTTCTCATTCAAACGCAAAAGCGCTTCTTAACCATCCCCGTAATCTGACGGATGAACAAATAAAAGCTATTCTCGCTCTGCAGGGCTTAATCGGTGTGACATATGTACCTTGGTTCGTAGCCGAAGGGGAGCAGGTCACAATCGATCATGTGCTAAGACATATCGAACACATATGTGAGCTTGGCGGTGAGCAGCATCTTATGCTTGGATCAGACTTTGACGGAATCGATAAATATGTAAGTGGTTTAACTCATCCTGGTGAGGTGTACAGGCTTCGGGAGGCTCTGCTGAAAAGGTACTCGGAACAGCAGACTAAGCAGTTTTTATCGGGTAATGCGCTTTCATTTTTAGCTGCCCATTTGCCGGTGTAATGAACCGCTTTGTCCGATCTTAATCCGCTATAAATTCAATCGAAAATGATTATGTGATCATTAAGCGTTTACATCTTGCAATTTTCAAACCACACCTTTACACTTGTTGTGACTGTTTATTCATAATATAAATTATTGTTGGATATTGCCTTAGTAATGTACGCGGCTTAAGCCATCAAAAAGAGGAGATGGGCGTTTTGATTAGTCAATTGTCTTGGAAGATCGGAGGGCAACAAGGGGAAGGCGTCGAAAGTACGGACCGTATCTTTTCCACGGCGCTTAACCGGCTTGGGTATTATCTATATGGATATCGTCATTTCTCGTCGCGAATTAAGGGCGGACATACGAATAATAAGATTCGAATCAGCACATACCCAATTCGGGCGATCTCCGATGATCTGGACATCCTCGTGGCGTTCGACCAAGAAAGTATAGATTTGAATGCAAAAGAGCTTCGCACCGGCGGCGTAATCGTGGCAGATGCGAAGTTTAATCCGGTTGTACCTGAAGGAATCGATGCTAGACTCTTCGCAGTACCAATTACGAAGATGGCAGAAGAGCTTGGTACTTCCCTAATGAAGAACATGGTTGCTTCCGGCGCATCCTGGGCACTGCTTGGGCTGCCGCTTGAAGTATTCAATAAAGCAGTAGAAGAAGAGTTCGGACGTAAAGGCGCAGCAATCGTGGAGAAAAATATCGAAGCGGTTAAGCTTGGTGCGGAGTTCGTTCTAGAGCAAGCGGGTGGACCGCTTGACGAGTTTAAGCTGGGTGATGCAGATGGCCAGCAAAAGCTGTTTATGATTGGCAACGAAGCAATTGGCCTTGGTTGTATTGCAGCAGGCTGCCGACTCATGTCAGCGTATCCCATTACTCCCGCATCTGAGATTATGGAATATCTTATTAAGAAGCTTCCTGCACTTGGCGGTACAGTTGTTCAAACGGAAGACGAAATCGCAGCTGTTACGATGGCAATTGGCGCTAACTATGCCGGTGTCCGTACGATGACGGCATCTGCCGGACCTGGTCTGTCGCTGATGATGGAGGCAATTGGCCTTGCAGGTATGACGGAGACTCCACTTGTCATTGTGGATACGCAGCGCGGTGGTCCTTCCACAGGCTTGCCAACAAAGCAGGAGCAATCCGACTTGAACGCGATGGTATACGGAACGCATGGCGAGATTCCAAAGATCGTTATCGCACCGGCATCGATCGAGGACTGCTTCTATGATATGATCGAAGCCTTTAACTTAGCTGAGCAGTATCAAGTTCCAGTTATCGTGATGACGGATCTTCAGCTGTCGCTCGGCAAACAATCCTGTGAGCCGTTTGACTTTAATTCGATCCAGATCAACCGCGGCAAGCTGGTAGAAGAAGGGCCTGAGCTTGAGCAGCATCAGCTGTTCAAGCGTTATGAGTTCACAGAAGACGGCGTATCGCCTCGTATACTGCCTGGTGCCAAAAATGGTATTCACCATGTTACTGGCGTGGAACATGACGAGACAGGACGTCCTTCGGAGAGTGCCACTAACCGTCTGAAAATGATGGATAAACGTCTGCATAAGCTGGATGATCTCTTCATTCGTGAAGGTCTTCGTGTTGATACTCCTAACGAGACACCGGATCTTCTCATTATCGGCATGGGCTCAACAGGCGGCACGATCGATCAAGCCCGCGAATGGCTGGCAAACGATGGTATTACAACGAACCACATTACGATCCGTCAGATTCATCCGTTCCCAACAGAGCAATTGCTTCCTCACTTGCAACAGGCGAAAAAAGTTGTTGTTATCGAGAACAATGCGACGGCACAGCTCGCTGGCCAGATCAAAATGAATGCAGGTTTTGCTGAAAAAATCCGCAACCTGCTGAAATATGACGGCAATCCGTTCCTGCCATCTGAAGTTTATAAAGCGTGCAAGGAGTTGGACTAATTATGGCAACGTTTAAAGAGTTTAGAAATAATGTGAAGCCGAACTGGTGCCCGGGTTGCGGAGACTTCTCCATCCAAGCAGCTATTCAACGTGCGGCAGCTAATGTAGGCCTGGAGCCGGAAGAGCTTGCTGTCATTTCGGGTATCGGCTGTTCCGGCCGAATTTCCGGTTACATTAATGCATATGGCCTTCACGGTATTCATGGCCGTGCGCTTCCGATCGCACAAGGTGTTAAGCTTGCCAACCGCGAGCTGACAGTTATCGCATCTGGCGGTGATGGCGACGGATTCGCAATTGGTATGGGTCACACCGTGCATGCAATTCGTCGTAACTTGAACATTACGTATATCGTAATGGATAACCAAATCTATGGTCTGACGAAGGGGCAAACGTCTCCACGAAGCGCTGAAGGCTTCAAGACCAAATCGACGCCTGAAGGCTCGATCGAGTCGACATTGTCGCCGCTTGAGATTGCCTTATCAGCAGGCGCTACCTTTGTAGCCCAATCGTTCTCCAGTGATCTGAAACAGTTGACTGCCTTGATCGAAGCAGGTATTAAGCATGAAGGCTTCTCGCTGATCAATGTATTCAGCCCATGTGTAACGTTTAACAAAATCAACACATACGACTGGTTCAAAGAAAATATCGTTAACCTGGAGCAATTCCCGGATTACGATCCTACGAACCGTGTAACCGCGATGAATAAAATCATGGAAACAAACGGCATGCTGACGGGTCTGATCTATCAGAATACGGTGCGTAAGTCGTATGAGGATATGATTACCGGCTTCCGCCCGGAAGCGCTGGCTAAACAAGATCTTTCGCTGTCCGAAGAGCACTTCGCGAAGCTTGTAGCAGAATTTAAATAAGTGTATGATGGGCATACGGCCTTTTTTCACAAAAAGCCGTATGCTTTTTAATTTTGATAGGATTACAAAGGAGTAGAATCAATGGAACAAAAATTAGTGCCCGTGGGCGTATCGGCAAGACATATTCATTTATCTGCGGAGCATGTCGCTATATTATTTGGAGAAGGCAGCGAACTGACGGTTGCTAAACCGTTGTCGCAGCCTGGTCAATATGCTGCTAATGAGACGGTTGCAGTCATCGGACCAAAAGGTACTTTCCCGAAAGTAAGAATTCTAGGTCCTGTACGTTCGTCTACACAACTGGAAGTATCGCGTACAGATGCGTTCTCGCTTGGTGTAAACCCGCCTGTACGGGAATCTGGCAATACTGCAGGCTCGGCCGGCATTACCCTTAAAGGACCAGCTGGTGAAGTGACAATTGAAGAGGGCGTAATCGTTGCTGCTCGTCATATTCATTTCCATACCTCTGATGCCGACAAGTGGGGAATTGCCGATAAACAACAGCTGAAAGTTCGCTTCCAAGGCGAGCGTGGCGTTGTATTCGAGCATGTAATCGCTCGTGTATCTCCAGACTTTGCACTGGATATGCATATTGATACCGACGAGGCGAACGCTGCAGGCATCAAGAACGGCGACACAGCAGAAATCATCGATTAGGTCGATGAGTAGATAGAGAGGCTGACAAGCGGTCATACACCGTTGTCAGCCTCTTTTGTCGGCCACGGATTAATAGATATCAATGTGGCAGTTATGCTATAATTTTGTATTAGGGATATTTCATGTAGAGGGAAGTGAACAACCATGTCTAAGGGTAAAGCTCAAGCCGACAAGGTTAAAGACTATTCCAAATACTTTGACTTCTCGGATGCTAAGGTACTAAGTGAGGAAGACGGGGTAACGACCTATCGGATTAAAGGCCGGAACGTTCAAATTAACTCCACGCCTGATTACAAAGAAGAAAAGAAACGCGGCAAAGAAGACATTGAAGTTCATTATGATTTCATCATTCCTGAGGAGCTTCAGTCACTCGGTAAGGGGAAATTTTACTTAATACAAACATACGGCTGCCAAATGAACGAGCATGACACAGAAGTGATGAAGGGCATGTTCGAAGAAATGGGCTATACAGCCACGGAAGACCGCCAGCAGGCGGATGTGATCCTGCTTAATACATGCGCTATTCGGGAGAATGCCGAAGATAAAGTATTTGGTGAGCTTGGTCATCTGAAGACGTTAAAGCTGCAAAAGCCAGGTTTACTGCTAGGTGTTTGCGGATGCATGTCACAGGAAGAGTCGGTAGTAGGCAAAATCCTGCAAAAGCATGCTTTTGTCGATATGATTTTTGGTACTCATAACATTCATCGGTTACCGCATTTGTTACAAAACGCTTATTTCAGCAAAGAGATGGTCGTTGAGGTATGGTCCAAAGAAGGCGACATCATCGAAAATATGCCCAAGAAGCGGGATGGCATGCGTGCATGGGTCAACATCATGTACGGCTGCGATAAATTCTGTACATACTGCATTGTACCCTATACAAGGGGCAAGGAGCGCAGTCGTCGTCCTGAGGATGTGATTGCCGAGGTTCGTGAGCTCGCTCGCCAAGGGTTTAAAGAGATTACTCTGCTTGGACAAAATGTAAACGCCTACGGCAAGGATTTTGAAGATATCACTTACCGATTTGGCGATTTGATGTTTGATATTTCAAAAATAGATATTCCTAGGGTTCGTTTTACGACCAGCCATCCGCGGGATTTCGATGATCATCTAATTGATGTGCTGGCTGAGGGAGGCAATTTGGTTGAGCATATTCATCTGCCGGTCCAATCCGGCAGCACGGAAGTACTCAAACGAATGAGTCGCAAATATTCCAGCGAACTCTATATGGAGCTAGTTGCCAAGATTAAACGGGCGATTCCGAATGTTTCTCTTTCAACCGATATTATCGTTGGTTTCCCTGGTGAGACTGATGAGCAGTTTGAGGAGACGATGTCGTTAGTTCAGAAGGTTGGATTCGACTTTGCCTATACGTTCATCTATTCTCCTCGTGAGGGAACACCTGCAGCAGGTATGGAAGACAATGTCCCTGCGGAAGTGAAGAAGAAGCGTCTGAAGAGGCTCAATGAGCTGATGGCAGAGCTTGGCCGCAAGAGCCATGAGCGAATGGAAGGCGAGATTGTTGAGGTGCTTGTCGAAGGCGAGAGTAAGAACAATTCGCATATTTTGGCGGGCCGGACTCGAACAAATAAGCTCGTTCACTTAGAAGGTCCAAAGGAATGGATTGGACAATTTGTACATGTTCGTGTAACAGAAGCAAAAACATGGTATATTAAAGCAGAACCTTTGGCGAATTCCGCCAGCAATGTATCTTAAGATGTGACTCAAATAATGGGAGAGATGATAGATGTCCGAACAGCAGACTGCAGTTAATACTCACCACCATCATGATCATGAGCATGGCCATACGTGTGATGTGCCGAAATTTGATACACGTGACCTTCTCGTACGTGATGATATTATGGAAAAAGCGAAGGAGCTTGCTGGCCTGATCTTTACTTCCGAGGAAGTACAGCAATATCGCCGTGCTGAGAAGCAAATTCAAGGCAATGACCGCGTTCAATCGCTTATCACAATGATCAAGAAGAAGCAAAAAGAAGTGGTAGCCTTTGAAACAACTTTCAAGAATGAGCAAATGGTGAAAAAAATCGAAGGCGAAATGGAAACGCTGCAGGATGAACTGGACGGCATTCCAATCGTATCGGAGTTCCAGCAAAGCCAATCCGACATTAACTATTTGCTGCAGCTTGTTATCTCAATCGTTCGTGATACCGTATCAGAGAAAATCAATGTAGAAGACGCTCAAGTTGAAGCGCCTGAAGAATGTGACTAAAATAAATGGAGAGGCGGTTCTTTTTTATGAAGAACGCTTCTCTTTCTTTTTCACCCAATAAAAATCATGTTCCTTAAAGGAGAGAGATAAACCATGAATCCATTTACATACTATAACCCTACCCGCCTGCACTTTGGTGAAGGGCAATTGAAACAGCTTCCTATCGAAGCAGCTAGCCTTGGTAAACGTGTACTGCTTGTCTACGGTGGTGGCAGCATTAAGCGTAACGGACTATATGAGCAAGTTCTTGCGAAGCTGAATGAAGCAGGCTGTTCAGTTACTGAGCTGAGCGGAGTTGAGCCTAACCCGCGTCTATCGACGGTACACCGCGGTGCTGACCTATGTCGTTCAGAGTCCATTGATTGGGTACTAGCAGTTGGTGGCGGCAGTACGATTGACTGTGCGAAAGCAATTATTATTGCTGCGAAATATGAGGGGAACTTCTGGGATGTCGTCAGCCGGAAAGCGAAGCCGGAAGCGGCTCTTCCGCTTGGTACGGTCCTTACACTTGCAGCAACCGGTTCAGAGATGAATTCCGGTTCTGTTATTACGAATGAAGAAACGCTCGAGAAGCATGGCTGGGGCAACGTTCTTGCTTACCCGACCTTCTCGATTCTTGATCCTGCGTTTACGGCAAGTGCTCCAAAGGATCATACGGTCTATGGTATGGTCGACATGATGGCACATGTGATCGAGCAATATTTCCATCACGATGCCAATACGCCAGTTCAGGACGGTTTCTGTGAGACGATCCTGCGTACGGTTATTGCTACGGCTCCAGGCCTTGTGAATGATCTGACGAATGTGAAGCTGCGTGAGACGATTCTGTATTGCGGCACAATGGCACTGAACGGTACGCTGTCGATGGGTGTAATCGGCGATTGGGCGAACCATGATATGGAGCATGCCGTCTCCGCTGTATACGATATTCCGCACGGCGGTGGTCTAGCCATCCTGTTCCCGAACTGGATGAACTACGTGGTTGAAGATAATGTAGGACGCTTTAAGCAATTCGCGGTAAATGTATTCGGAGTTGAAGCAGCAGGCCGTGACGATCTCGAAGTTGCTCGCGAGGGAATCGCGAAGCTCCGTGAGTTCTGGAATTCGATCGGCGCTCCTTCGCGCCTCGCGGATTATGATATTGACGACAGCAGACTCGAGGAAATGGCGGAGAAAACAACAGGCAGCGGTACACGCGGCAACTTCCGCAAGCTGAAGAAAGAAGATGTGGCGGCGATTTATCGATTGTCGCTGTAAGGAATTGAGTGGGGAGAGGCTGTCTTACTCCTCACATTAGCCCCTCACAACGCAATAGCTAAACTTAAAGATCCAGCCTAATTTTTTTACTAGAATGGTTGGTGGTAGTTCTATTCTCACAAAGAGTGGATTTCGATCGGAAGAACAATTCGTATGAGGCAGATGCTGTTTAACCTATAAAAGAGGGGTTATCCCATCGTCATTTTGATGACTTTTGGGACAGCCCTTTTTTGTTTTGTTATATGAAGGGATATTTGAAACGGATGTCGTATTTTTTAATCATTATAAATTCAGAGGGATGAATCTATGTCTAACAGTCCGAACTATATTCGATTTATTCGTGAGAAAGCAGGACATGAGTTAATCTTTCTCAATTTTGCAGGGGCGATTATTTGCAATGATAACCATGAAATTCTGCTGCAGAGGAGAGGCGACCGCAATGCCTGGGGGTTTCCAGGAGGTGCAATGGAGCTTGGAGAATCTGCAGCAGAAACGGCAGTTCGTGAGGTTTTAGAGGAAACAGGGTTAACAGTGGAGGTGGAGCACCTTATCGGTGTGTACACTAAATATTTTGATGAATATCCGAACGGAGATAAAGCTCAGACAATTGCGCTCTTTTTCAAATGTATGCCTATTGAAGGAGAACTAAATGTTGACGGAGATGAAACGCTGGAGCTGGCTTATTTTCCAATTACTGCTGTCCCAACGCTCTTTGTTCAGCAGCATCAGGATGCCTTAGAAGATTATTTGGCAGAACGTTCGGGTTGTTATAGATAAGGCTAAAAAGGGGGATTTGTATGATTCAATATCCGCTGCTTCACAAAGGGGCGACAATAGGGGTTACGGCGCCTTCCTCAGGAGTAAGTGCAGACCTGCATGATATGTTGAGATCAGCCTGCAGCCGTATGGAGGCCAATGGATACAGCGTGATTTGCGGTTAGACCGTGTGGACGGAGCATAAAGCAAAGTCAGCTACTGCGAAAGTAAGGGCTGCGGAATTCAATCAGATGATGATGGATGATGCGATCGGAATGATTTTTCCACCATGGGGTGGTGAGCTGCTGATCGAAGTGTTGGAGTTTATCGATTGGGAGCAGATCAAGAGCAAGTGGATAATGGGCTATTCTGATATAAGTGTATTATTGCTGGCCGTTACATTAAAGACAGGAATCGCCACGGCACATGGGGCAAATCTCATTGATCAGCGAGGAGAATGGTCCGATCAGACGACAGGGTTGTGGGAAAACGTTTTAACTACGAACATCGGGGAATCTGTCGTTCAGCAATCATCTCCCTATTATCAAAAAGAATGGAACCATGACGATCCCTCTCCATGTGTTTTTCATTTGAATGAGCCAACCTCTTGGAAAGTTGTTTCGAACGAGGCTGTGAAATTTCAAGGCCGCTTACTAGGTGGTTGTATCGATGTTATCAGACATTTAATTGGGACTCCTTACGGCGATGTCCGGCATTTTCAACATCATGTGATCTCGCAAGAACCTATTGTGTGGTATCTGGAAAATTGTGAGCTCAATACAGTAGATATACGGAGATCACTTGTGCAAATGAAGCTGGCTGGCTGGTTTGACCATTGTGCAGGTATTTTGTTTGGCAGAAGTGCGGTTAATCGGCCAGTCGGTAACTATACGTTGGAGGATATGTATCAGGAGCTTGCGGGAGAATTTGAGATTCCGATTGTTTATGATATCGATTGTGGTCATGTTCCTCCTCAAATGACGTTTATAAATGGAGCTTTGGCAGAGATTGAAGCAGGGGATGGAAAAGGAGTTGTGAGGCAATCTTTCGCTCCTTAATGGGGTTAAATATATATTAATTAAAAGAACCATCCGTCGTCAAAGGATGGTTCTTTATTATTTTAAGCAGTTGTATGGATCGACTTGTTACCTTTTGTCGATTGGATTGACGACTGAATTCGTTGAATATATGGTTTAAGAGATAGTACAATAATAACCGCTACAAAGGATTTGATCGCGTCGCCTGGCAGGTATGGATAACAGGCGGCGGTCATTGCTTTGCCGAAGTCTAGACCCGTAACATGCATCAGCCAAGGTACTCCAGGTACATAAGTTAGGAACGAACCTAGCAATTCAAAAACAATAAATAAAGCAATAATGGAGAAAATGCGGTTACGCATGATGAATTCAGTCCGGAAGAGTGCTTGAGTAGCAAAGCCAATCAATAGAGCACAGAATGGGAAGGCAAAAATAAATCCGCCTGTATGCCCTGTTAAAGTCTCAAGTCCCCCTTTGCCACCAAAAAGTGGCAGGCCTGTTGCCGCTAGGGCAATGACGATCACAATGGAGATAAAGCTCTTACGCGGACCTAGAATGGCACCGGCCAATGTAACGGCGAGCGTCTGGAGAGTAATAGGCACGTAAGAACCAACTTTAATCTGAATGGCGCTCATAACAATGAAAAGGGCTGCGAATAGGGCGATAAATACGGTGCTTCGAATAGAACTACTTGTGCGCATAATGGATCGACTCCTTTAGTTATTGCGTTTTTAATGTTAACCATTTATATTTGAATTAGGTTAACAAATCGGATTTTAGCACAGCTTTATCATTTGGGGAAGAGGTTAGATGAATGTTTTTGGTAAAAAATTTGGTGAAGCTGTCCAATGTGTCAGTAAAGCCTCTTACATATGGAGAACAATTAAATGCTCAGCCATACTTGCTTCACCAAATTGATGTGTCGATGGCTGGAGGGGAATGGATCACCTTTATTGGCCGCAACGGAAGCGGGAAAAGTACACTGGCAAGGGTAATCGCGGGATTTGGTGCGATGCATATAGAGGGAAGGGTTGAGCGGGATCCGGTTCGTTTTGTAACGGGGCAGGTTCCAATTGTTCTGCAGCAGCCCGATGCTTCAATGATTGGTTCGACGCCATGGGAAGATGTCGTCATGATGCTTGAGCAGCATGGAGTAGAAGGTTCTAAGATTCCAGAGTTTGCGGAAGACGCGCTGCGTCTAGTTGGTATGCATATTCGAATGCATCAACGCGTTGAGACCTTATCCGGCGGGCAAAAGCAGCTGACGGCAATAGCAGGCTGCCTAGCCGTGCAATCGCCTATGTTAATCCTTGATGAAGTAACAGCGATGCTGGATCCCGAAGCCTGTATTCAAGTCATGGAGAAGGTGCGGGAGTTGAATAAACGAGGAGTTACCGTCATCTGGATCACTCAGAAGCTTGAAGAGCTTACAGCAGGTGACCGTGTATTGGCACTCGAGCAAGGGGAAGTGCGTTTTGATCATAAAGCAGAGAGTTTCTTCGCGAGGGATGAGGATGGCCATAGCATCTGTGAGAGTATGGGCTTCACGGCTCCATATGTGATACAAACCGCATGGGAGTTAGAGAAGCTAGGGTTGCCGCTTGAACCGCTGCCTATGACACCTGAGACGTTAGCGAAGGCGGTGCAACAAAGATGGTAGGGGATTGGAAGTTAAATCAGGCAACGGTTGTTGCACAAAGTGAACGGGAAAAGGAATTGCTGAGCGGGATTAATCTTACTTTCCGTTCAGGTGCCATTACTTTACTTGTTGGCCATAACGGCTCAGGCAAATCAACCTTATTGGAGACATTAGCAGGATTAAGACGCCTGCATAGTGGGGGTATCGAACAAGGCAATGAATCGTTGTGGACAAGCGCAGGTAGAAAACCCCGGTTAAACAAGTCTATCGTGATGAATACCGGAATTGCGCTGCAGCAATCGGAATCACAATGGTTCGCTTCAACCGTTAGGGAAGAGTTTGACTACTCTCTTAAACCATATGGAATCACAGCGGAGGAGAGGGAGAAAAGGATTGTCAGTGCAATGGAGCAGGCGGGGCTGCCACTGGAATTGTTTGAACGGGATCCTTGGACGCTAAGCGGAGGACAGCAGCGAAGGCTTGCGATCGCATGTTTATTGGCATGCGAACCGCAATGGCTGCTGCTCGATGAGCCGACGGCGGGGTTAGACGCCGACGGCATCCGCCGCCTGTGCGCGATGCTTGATGCGCACAGGGCGGCGGGGCGCGGAGCGGTCGTGGCAACGCACGACCTAGACGCGCTGCTGCCGCTCGCGGACGAAGTCGCCGTTATTGACGGCGGCTCTGTCCGCGAAGCGGCTCCCGCGGCCTCGTGGGCGGCGACACACGCCCACGAGGCCGCAGCGCCGCAGGCACAGCGCGCGCTTGCGCAGCTGCGCGCGGCAGGGTTTGCGCCGCCGGCGGAGCCAAGCGGCGCGCCGTGGCCGGCGCCGCGCGAGCTCGCGGCGCTATTGGCGGCGCAGTGCGCCGCTACACCCGTGCAGGCTGCTGCTGCGCAAACCGCAGCCGCCTGCACGGCAACAACAGAGCCGCCGCAGATCTCGGCGGCTCCCACTACAACCACCACGCTCGCGCAGCCTAACCGGCTCGCTTCGCGCTTCGATCCGCGGGCGCTAATCGCCGCGTATCTGCTGCTTGCGACAACGATCCTGCTCCAGCATAGCTGGACAGGGCTCGCTGTCGCCGCAGCCTTATCCGCAGCAGCGCTAATCCCGCTGCGGGAACAAATAAGGCCCTGGATGAAGGCCATCCGGGCCTACATCATCATGATCGCAATTATTGCCATTATTGCGGGACTGCATCTTAATCCGGTCTCTTTTGACTGGGCACCGGCGATGCAAAACATACAGCGCTTCAGCGGGCTTCTGCTCGTCATGATGCTTGGCATGCCGCTTATGGCTCTCGTAACACCTCTTCGTGTGCAGCGAAGCTTGGAGCAGACGTTTGGCTGGTTGAATCGATTTAAAGTTCCAGTCACACAAGTTGCGTTAACGGTCACCTTAATCTTCCGCTTCATTCCGCTCCTTGCAGATGAGTGGGAGCGATATGTTAAGATCGCTCATGCACGGGGGAAAGCAACAACAGCATCCGGATCACTTCCATTCCGAATGCTGCTTCCTGCAATGGTACCCTATATTCGTTCTTTACTTCGTATGGCAGAGCAAATGGCAGATGCGCTGGAAGCACGGGGCATCGGACACCCGGCTGCAAAGCCAACCCAAGGCCTGCGTCTGCGATTTAGCCGAGAAGATATGCTGATTGCTATATTCGCTGCAACTGCCGCAGCCATCCTGATCTTTATTCGTTGATCTAAATCATTTAATTGAACTGATACTAATTAGTTAGTCTCAATGATTAACCGAACTGATCTTTATTAGTTTCTGTCAATCAATTTACTGTTCTGATGCTTATGAGTTGTCTTGATAGTGTAACCGTTCTGACCCAAATAATTAGCCACATTAATTAAATGATTATGATGATCCTGACTCTTTTAGTCAGCCCCTGAAATCTAATTAATATTTAACTTCGTTAATGATCAAGGGCTCAAAGGCAAAATGCAAGAGAGCTCTCTCTTCATCAAACTCCTCACTACACCAGCTGGACTTAGACCACGCGAAATAAGAACCTGCGAGGGTCTTATGCGGTGTTTATTAAGTTGTATTAGTAATCATAAGACCCTCACAGGGTCTTATTCTCTTAATCTTGGCAAAAAATTAAACTAACATGAGCATCAGAAGTACAATAAGACCCTGCCAGGGTCTTATACAGTAATCGTTATATGTAACTGGTAGTCATAAGACCCTCTGAGGATCTTATGACTACTATCCCATAGGACAACCCAATCACCCTACTTCAATACTCCATGAATCATCTTCTTCCGATCATGCCTATAAAACACAACACATAACAGAACAGCCATTAATCCAAAAACTCCGCCAAGAGCGAAGCCGCTGTTTAAACCCCAGCTTTCGTTCAACCAGCCTGCTAGGAAGGGACCGGCGAACATGCCAGCTGCGTATACCGCTTGATACAGTCCCATAGCGGTAGCGCGGCCTTGGGGATTCACGTCGCGAATGGCGAGCCCAAGAAGAAGTGGAATATGCAGGCCTTGGGCAAAGCCATTAATGATCTGTGTAAACATAAGTACCCAAATATTATGAACGAAGCAGATCGATACGGTGCAGATCGCACTAAGAACGAAGCCTGTGCCAATCGTGACCCAGTTGCCAAACCGGGGTGCGAACCAGCTTGCCGTGAACATCGAAGCGAGAGCATGCGGCGCCATGAAGGCGAACACGAGCAGGGTAAGCTCGAGTCCGCTGCTGCCCAGTGCCTCAGCTTTGAGCGGCGTAAATCCGAACATCGTAATGAATAGCACACAATGCGCAAGTAAAGACAGCATAGCTACCTGCAGCAGAAGCTTCGTTTGGATCACACTTCGAATCATCGAGAACGAGATTCCGCTGCGCTCATGCAGCGGTTTGTCTGGTTCATGAATAAGAAGTGCGAGCAGCAAGCCAATTCCTCCGATAACGGCCCCGAGCACAAATGGAGCATCTTCTCCAAATCCATCGGACATCCACCCACTAAGCAGCATGCCGATCATTTGACCGGAGACGGTCATCACACTAATATTGCCCATCGCTTTAGTCGCTTCCTCAGCGGCAAAATAATTCGCATACATCACCGTAAAAGCGACCCATGTCGAAGCGCATAATCCTGCCATTGCCCGGCCCGCAAGCGGCCACAACCAGCTTCCCGGAATAATGAACAAGAGACAGCTGACACTTGCAGCCAGCATGCCAAGCAGTATAAACGGTTTTCTTTTCCCCCAGCGATCAGACAACATCCCTAATGGAAAACGAATGAGCAGCTGCACAAAGCCGTAGCTGCCAAGCACAATACCGATTAAATCAAGCGACAGCCCTCGTGTGCTCAAATACGGAGACAATGTTGGTACGTATGTATACATCGCAATCCAGAACATTAAGGTAACCGTCATAAAAAGTAGTCGATGATTTCGTGTTGATGGTTCCATTCCTGCTACCTCCCTCATATAAATCTACTTTATAAGACATGCCTCAGCCTGTCACTTCTAATTTTGCTTACCTCCAAGAAACCTTTCACCGGGTAGAAGCGTTATAGGTGTGGCCCCTGTCAATTTTTTCTAGTGCAAGGGGTGCTGGAATGGATGAACAACTAACCAGGAAAACCGTAGTGTTAAGAGAGCTTCGAGATTGGACGCTGTCTATAATCTTGGCGATCATCATCGCATTACTGTTCCAAAATTATGTTTACGCACAATCCGAAGTACATAACATCTCTATGCAAAATACACTTGTCGCAGGTCAGAGACTGATCGAGGATAAATGGTCCTATCGGTTCAAGTCACCAGAACGTGGTGACATTGTTGTCATCCATGGCCCAGAAAGCCCCTTAAGGTTAGTAAAGCGAGTAGTAGGACTCCCCGGCGATATCATTGATTTGCGGTATGGTGCTGTCTATTTGAACGGGATGAAATACGTAGAGCCCTATGTGAAAGGGAAAACGTTATCTGGAACAATGTCATTTCCGTACACCGTTGCACCCAAGCAGTTGTTCGTCATGGGAGATAACCGCGAGCATAGTGAAGACAGCCGGGCGATTGGCCCAATTGCTTTTTCCAGTATCGAAGGGAAGGTTGTTATCCGAATTTGGCCTCTTACCAAATTTGGACTTCTATGAGAGGAGACTTAGGGTTGAATAGTCTGATGCAGCATCGTCCGGTTAAACGATCGATATTACGCCTGAAAGCGGGCAAATGGTGGTTTACCAATAAGAGGAGAATGAAATGGCTGCTAAGCGGAACAAAGCTGGCCAAGATCCGCAAAGAGCAATCTTTGCCGTATGTCGTTTATACACATGGAACGCCGTTAATGAGACAGCTGCGCAATGTCGAGATGTGGCTCCAGACGAATAAAGTCATAAACTTGCGGCTGGCAGCGGAAAAGCTGAACGGGATGGTTCTGATGCCTGGCGAGACCTTTTCCTACTGGCGTGCAATTGGCAAGCCTACAAGGCAAAAAGGATACGTTGACGGAATGATCTTATTTTATGGGACTTTTAAGACGGGGGTTGGCGGGGGACTCTGCCAGATGTCGAATCTTCTTTATTGGATGACGCTGCATACTCCATTGCAGGTTGTTGAGCGGCATCGCCACAGCTACGATGTATTCCCTGACGCAGGACGCACACAGCCCTTTGGGAGTGGAGCAACCTGTGCATACAATTATTTAGATCTGCAAATCTATAATCCGACGGATGAGCCGTATCAGTTGGTCGTAGGTCTAACGGAAGATAAGCTTGTGGGAGAATGGCGGTCATCGCTGCCGGCCACATACCGTTACGAAGTGATTGAGAAAGATCATCGCATCGAGTTAAAGCCTTGGGGTGGTTATATCCGGAGCAATGCGATTTATCGAAAAAAGTATGCTCTGGAGGAAGGTGACCTGCTGGGTGAGGAATATATTACTGGCAATGAAGCGATTATGATGTACGCACCATTGCTTGAGCAGAGCTGACAATGTATGCTTGCCGCTTTCTACAGCCACACTAACCTATAGACCAATTTTTTGAGATTGGAAAATAGGAGGCTGTACGGGATGAGATCCTTGAGACAACCGTTGATCTATATGATTCTAGTCACGATGTTTGGTATGGCTGCTCCATCGATGGCGCATGCTGAACCGGCATATGCCAAATACGGCAGAATTGCGATGCAGGAGGCAGCTAACCGGTATCCGGAGGCTGACATAATCGATTACAAATATGAAGGACGTTTTCCATCCGGGACAACGAATGCGGAAGAGCGGTTTGTGTTATGGCTCAGGGGAGCCGGCTCCGAATTTGGTGTGCGGGTCCGTATACAAGTGGTGGCGGATACAGGCGATGTGAGAGACGTCCAACTAGAAGAGATCAGGCAGTAGTTAGGATTTAAAAAAATGAAACATCTGACGGAAGCTGACGTATTTCATGATAAGTCTTTTAGTTATAAAGTAAAGTTTCATCATACCGAGAGGGGTAAATAATCATGTTAGTGTCAACAACTGCAACGCTTGAAGGGCATCCTATTATCGAATATTCAGGTATTGTAACGGGTGAAGCAATAATGGGGGCGAATGTTGTCCGCGACTTTTTCGCTTCGATCACCGATATTGTTGGGGGTCGTTCGGGAGCCTACGAAAGCAAACTGAAAGAAGCAAGAGATGTCGCTTTTGCCGAAATGAAAAATCAGGCTTCACGGCTTGGAGCAAATGCGATTGTTGGCATCGATATTGACTATGAGGTTGTACGTGACGGCATGCTGATGGTAGCCGTGAGTGGTACGGCAGTACGAATTTAACAAACTTTAGAGGAAGCTTCCGGCTGACCGGGGGCTTCTTTTCCATTCCAATGACCTTACGCTAGACATCGAATACTTGAAACCGTTACAATTCAGAAGTATAGGAGGCGGGATCGAATATGGATTTCATGTCCTCAATGGTTGAACAACGCATTAAGGAAGCAATGGCAAAAGGGCAATTCGATAACCTGAAAGGCAAGGGTCAGCCACTGGAGCTTGAGGATAACTCTCATGTGCCGGAAGAGCTGCGTGTGGCTTACAAGCTGTTGAGTAATGCAGGCATGATTCCAGAAGAGATGGTTATCCAGAAGGAAATCGTGAGTCTCCGTGATCTGATCCGTTTATGCCAGACTCCCGATGAACAAGCTGTCTTGAAGAAGAAGCTGACCGAGAAGGAAATCAGGTATAAGATGCTCATGGAAGCTCGGGGACTGCAGCAATCACCTGCCTTTCAGCAGTATGAGTCTAAGATCTTGAAGAAATTTGAAGGAGTGGAATGACGTGTATTCCGAAATTACACCAGCAGAAGTAGAAGAGCGCCTGATGAGTGGCGAGAAATTGCATTTGATCGATGTTCGCGAGGATGATGAGTGGGAATCCGGACATATTCAGGAAGCAGTTAGTCTTCCTCTATCTGTGTTCGGAGAACGCTTTGGCGAGCTGCCGAAAGACGAATCACTGATTATGGTTTGCCGCAGCGGTGGTCGCAGTGGAAAAGCTTGCGATTTCCTGCATGCACAAGGCTATAAGGTAACGAATATGACCGGCGGCATGCTCGCGTGGAACGGCGAAGTCGCATACGGCAAATAATAAGGAAGCGTGCATAGTGGGATTCCCCATTAGCACGCTTTTTTTTGTGCATGGCAACTCCATTCGTATCATATAGATTAACGCAGGAGCTTGTTCGAGTGGAAGGATGGACAAGTAAAAGGCGGGTGAAGCTGTATGGACGGTATGGATGATAAGGGAATTACGATAGATCTTTCCGTGCAAGGGATGAGTTGTACCGCATGTGCGGCAAGAATTGAGAAAACAGTAGGGAAAATGCCAGGTGTTGAAGCAGTAGCGGTCAGCTATTCAGCAAGAACAGCCTGGGTGCAATATAAGCCTGATCAAATTCAACCGCTTAAGATTATGGAGCAGATCGGCAAGATCGGTTTTAAGGCGGCTCTGCCTGAGCACGCGAAGGAAGGTTTTGAGAAGGAACGCAGCCGGCTTAGGCTAAGGCTGATTATCTCGCTGATCTTAACGGCTCCTTTGCTAACGGCGATGGTTCAGCACTTGGCACCTTTTGCCAAGATCGAGATGCCTTCGTTGTTGACCAATCCTTGGTTGCAGCTTGGACTAGCTACGATTATTCAGTTCATTATTGGCTTGCCATTCTATATCGGGGCTTATCATGCGGTGCGTTCGCGTGCGACCAATATGGACGTGCTGGTAGCGACAGGTACGTCGGCTGCTTATTTGTACAGCCATTACCTTGTGTTTAATGCGGATCGTGCTGCTTTATTTGCGCATGAAGTACCCTTATATTTCGAGACATCAGCTGTTGTCATAACGGCCGTTCTACTTGGCAAATTTATCGAAGCGTCAGTGACCTCTCGGGCACAGTCGGATGCTTCGGGTTACAGCAAGCTGCTGAATACAGTGGTCAGGGTGGAGCGGGCAGGCGTGATGATGGACATTCAAACGGAATTTGTCCGAGAGAATGATTATGTCATTGTCCAAGCTGGACAGGTTATCCCTGTCGATGGGATTATAGCGAGTGGTGAATCGGAAATAAACGAGTCTTTGCTTACAGGTGAAAGCGTACCTCTAGCCAAACGTCCCGGCGATCCCGTGTGGGCGGGTACGAGGAATGACAGTGGAGCATTACGCATTCGAACGACGGCAGCAGGCCATTCCACCATGTTAAGCCGGATTGTTGATTTGGTGCGGCAGGCGCAGCGTTCCAAGTCCATGATTCAACGTCAGGTGGATACGGTATCTGCCTGGTTTGTTCCTGCAATGCTGATGCTGTCGCTTGGTACTTTTGTTCTTTGGATAACGGTGGCCGACCCAGGGAATTGGACGATGGCATTCCGTTGTGCGGTTGCGGTTGTGCTTGCTGCATGCCCATGTGCATTAGGACTTGCTACACCAATCTCGCTTGTTGTAGCTTCAAGCCGGCTTGCGAAACGGGGAATTGTCGTCAAAGAGGCGGGAGCGCTCGAACGGTTAGCTCAGCTCGATATGCTTGTGCTTGATAAGACAGGTACCTTAACAGAAGGGAAGCCGCGTGTCAGTCAAGTGCACACGACGTTTGGCAGCCGCCAAGGTTTGCTGCGTCTCGCAGCTGCGGTTGAGGCAAGCTCCACACATCCACTTGCCATTGCGGTACGAGCGGAAGCTATGCAAGCGGGTCTTGTTCCACCGGCTGCAACGGATTTCGAATATACAACGGGTAAAGGGGTAGAAGCGGTTGTGGAGCAGCGGAAAATTGGTGTTGGCAACGCTAGCTTCGCAGCTTCAAAGCATTGGACGTTCGCAAGCGCTTCGATTCGCAGCTTTGCAGAGGAGCGCCAGCAGCTTGGTGAGACGGTGCTCTATACATCGGATAATAATAAGGTGATCGGAGCAATTTCCTTCATTGATGCCGTTAAGCCTTATGCAAAAGCAGCGGTGACCCAGCTTCGTAAAGCCGGGGTGACGGTAATCGTAGCGACAGGAGATCATCCGGCACCAGCACTAAGCGCGGCACAAATTGCCGGTATCAGCCCAACACAAGTACATGCGAATATGCTCCCTGAGGATAAGCTTGCGCTCGTAGAGAGATTGAAGGAGCAGGATTATAAAGTCGGAATGGCCGGTGACGGCTGGAATGACGCTCCTGCACTAGCTGCAGCCGATGTAGGGATGGCGATGGGAGATGGAACAGATGCGGCCTTAACGGCTGGCCATATTACGCTGCTGCAGCCTCGGATGACAGCTATACCGGAGGCGTTGCTGATCAGCCGTCTGACAGTACGTAATGTCCGGCAGAACTTGACATTTGCTTTTATCTATAACGCTTTGATTATTCCATTCGCAGCCTGCGGACTGCTTCAGCCCTGGATGGCTGGAACAGCGATGGCGTTTAGTTCCGTCTCTGTTGTTGGCAATGCGATCCGGCTTAACGCCCGTCTTAGAAAAGCAGCAGTTCAGTCCTTTTAAAAATATAAGAAAATATAAACTCACTCTATACGGGGCTATATTTCACCCGCAGAACATATGCTGCTGCTTCCAAGTTAGGCGCATCCGTGTAAGCTTGGCTGGACAATTCTAGAATATGGGTGGTATAGTTACGTTGGTCGTAATTGAATATTCGTGAAACAGGTGCTGCTAGAGCCATTAGGCTCTTGCAAGCTTAATAGGGAAGTCCGGTTAAAATCCGGCACGGACCCGCCACTGTAAGAAGTGGTCTACTTTGTATAGACCTGTACGTCAGCATAAGTCACTGGGTAATGAGAGCCTGGGAAGACGCTGTACGTATACGCTTCAAGTCAGGAGACCTGCCTGTTTGCATAACGCTGTACCTACGTGGAATTAGGGAAGTGTTGGAATGAGGGATCTTGTCCTTTTTGCGTTCACGCATAGGGACTTCCGGCATTTCCGGCACATTTGCCGGGAATGCCTTTTTTAATTTCACCAAATAGTAGATGAGGGAGTGCAAAGGTACAATGAAAGAGAGAAACATGAAGAAACTGATTTTGGCAGTCATGCTGACCGCAATGCTTGTAATTATGGCGGCTTGCGGCTCGAACAAAGGCAATACAAATGAGGGAGCAAATACAGGTACAGCCAATACGGCAGCTCCAAGTGAGCAGCCTAGTAATAGTCCTGCTGCAGCAGAGACAGTTTATCCCCTTAAAGTAACGGATTCGACAGGTATAGAGTTATCCTTCGAGAAGGCGCCAACAAAGGTTGTTTCCATAGCGCCAAGTGAGACCGAAGTGATTTATGCTATTGGAGCTGGTGACGAGGTTGTTGGTGTAGACTCTAACAGCAACTATCCAGAAGTAGCAAAGTCGAAGGCTCAAGTAGGGGACATGAATACGAATATTGAAGCAGTAGTAGCGCTTAATCCAGATCTTGTACTGGCTTCATCAAGCATGAATGTCGATGCGATTGAACAGCTTCGTAAGTTGAACATTCCAGTTCTTGCAACTGATCCGTTGACTTATGATGAAACCATTGCCAAAATTGAAACAATCGGTAAAATTATGAATAAGAACGATGAAGCTGCTGGTGTAGCAGAGCATATGCGTACGGTGAAGCAGCAGGTGACTGATGCAGTGAAGGATGCTCCAAAGAAACTTGTTTATCTTGAATTCTCGCCAGGCTGGACAGTTGGTTCGGGTACATTCCTCGACGAGCTGCTCACGATTGCCGGCGGTACGAATGCAAGCAGTGCACAAGCGGGCTGGTATGAAGTAAGTGCAGAAGAGATTGTTAAGCAGAATCCTGCTATTATCCTATATCCTGATTTGGAGGTAGATCCGAACCCGATCGTCTCCGCCCTTAACAGCCGCCCAGGCTGGGATGCGATTGATGCAGTGAAGAACAAACAAATGTTTGCCATCGGCAATGACGAGAGCTCACGCGTAGGCCCACGCCTTGCAGACAGTCTGCTGGAAATTGCGAAAGTTCTTCACCCGGATCTTATTAAGTAATATGAAAAGAAAATTAGCGGTCTACGGAGGAGCAGCCATGCTCCTTCTTGCTGTTTCTATCGTAGCTAGCCTATCGATCGGCTCTTCGACAATTTCATTCTCTGATGTATGGGGGATTCTGTTACACCAGCTTCCATGGATGGATGATGCAAGTGTACATTGGAGCGCTGGAGAGATTGCGATTGTCACACAAGTCAGGCTGTCCCGCGTATTGCTTGGTGTCTTAGTCGGTGCATGTCTTGGGCTTGCTGGAGCAGGTTTTCAAGGTGTACTGCGTAATCCACTTGCCGATCCATATACACTAGGCGTGTCATCTGGCAGCTCGGTAGGAGCGGCTTTTCTTATTTTATTTGGTTACCAGACATTAATTGGCGAGTGGACCATTCCGGTCATTGCTTTTGTAACGGGGACACTCACTTTGCTTGGCGTATTTTTTCTTGCTCGCAGCAGAGGTGTTATGCAGATCGAGACACTTGTATTATCCGGTGTTATTATTCAATCCTTCCTTGGAGCTTTTGTATCGTTGATGGTATCGATGTCGAATGATGTGGTTAACCAGATTTTGTTCTGGCTGATGGGGTCGCTCGCGATGAAGAACTGGGCAGACATTTATGTCGTACTGCCTTGCCTTGTTATCGGCTTGCCGCTGCTCATCGCTTACGGTCAAGCGCTCAATTTGTTTGTACTTGGTGAGCGCCATGCCGCACATCTTGGTATTCGAGTGGAACGGACGAAGCTCATTGTACTTATCGGCTCGACGCTGCTTACGGCGGCAGCTGTATCGGTCAGTGGAGTAATCGGATTTGTAGGACTGGTTGTTCCTCATCTCATCCGATTAATTGTTGGCCCTGATTATCGGTTGTTAATCCCCTTATCTGCGTTTGGCGGAGGCATCTTCATCTTATGGTCGGATACCATTGCACGAGTGGTGCTCGCACCAAAGGAAATCCCGCTAGGTGTTGTTACGGCACTATTAGGAGCTCCGTTCTTTGCTTATTTATTGTATCGACGTAAAAAAGGACAGGAGGGCCAAGTATGATCTCCGTAGAGCGATTAAGCAAGACGGTTAACGGCCGTCCTGTACTAGACAACATCACATTCGACCTGGAGCCAGGCCGAATTCATGGGATTATCGGACCAAACGGTGTAGGCAAATCAACTTTATTGCAGCTGTTATCTGGAGTTATGAAGCCTTCATCCGGCGAGGTAAGTTTTGATGGAGCGAGGATGTCTGGTTACTCCCGGAAGGCGCTTGCGAAAAGGCTTGCCGTGCTTCAACAAGGCGGCCTGCCCCCTGCAGGTTTTACAGTTAGGCAGGTCATTGAGATGGGCAGATTCCCTTATCAGAACTGGTTTGGTGATGAGAGGGAGGACCATTCGGCTTTAATTGATTTTGCTTTAGAGTCGATGGGTTTGACCGTTCTAGCTAATCGGTCATTGGATCAGCTCAGCGGCGGTGAGCGGCAGCGTGTTGCACTGGCGAAAGTGATGGTGCAGGAGCCCGAAGTGATTTTGCTTGATGAGCCTACTACGTATTTGGACATCGGTTATCAGGTGCAGCTGCTCGATACAGTCCGGCAATGGCAGCAGGATCGCGGCCTCACCGTTGTAGCCGTCTTGCATGATCTTAATCTCGCATCTTTGTATTGTGATCAGATCATTGTTTTGCATCAAGGCGGAGTCGCTGCAATTGGTACCCCAAGGGAAGTGCTAACCGAAGCCTTAATCCGTGAAGTGTATCAGACGGAAGCTTCGATCGTGATTCACCCTATTACTGGAACACCACAAATCTTGCTGCAACCTAAGGGTTCAAGACAGATATTAGCTGTTACATAGATACATAAAGAATCGAAAGAAGGTTTGAACTAATGGCTAACTCAGCTTATGCTCAATTGGAGAACGTAATCGGACAAATTGCACCTTACCAAGAATCAGCTGCTCAGCATGCAAAAGCTCATTCTGACCAATTGACGAAACCAACAGGAAGTCTCGGAAAGTTAGAAGATATTGCATTCCGGTTAGCCGGCATTTCAGGCAGATTATGGCCGAACCTCAGCCGAAGAGCAGTTGTCGTGATGGCAGGTGACCATGGTGTCTGCGAGGAAGGGGTAAGTGCTTATCCTCAAGAGGTTACTCCACAGATGGTGCTGAACTTCCTTGGCGGCGGAGCAGCGGTAAATGTGCTTGCTCGTCAAGCAGGAGCTGATGTGTATTGCGTGGATATGGGTGTTAATGCCGATATTGAGCATCCTGATTTGATCAACCGCAAGGTTGTGCGCGGCACAGCCAATATGGCGAAGCAGCCTGCGATGAGCCGTGATGAGGCTATGCAAGCGATTATGGCCGGTGTCCAAGTTGCCGATGATTTGGCGCAGCAGGGGTATCGATTGTTTGCAACGGGCGAGATGGGAATTGGCAATACGACGCCAAGCGCAGCACTAACATCGGTATTAACCGGGTTATCACCGGAACAATCGGTTGGCAGGGGAACGGGCATTAATGACGAGAGCTGGAGACACAAGATCGAGGTCGTTAAACGGGCGATTGCTGTCAACGAGCCAGATGCAGCAGATCCGATTGATGTGCTCGCCAAGGTTGGCGGCGCAGAGATTGCGGGTATGGCTGGTTTCATCATTGGTGCTGCTGCAAATGGATGTCCAGTTGTGATTGACGGTTTTATCTCTTCCGTTGCTGCACTGGTAGCCGTACGATTGGCGGAGCAAGTGAAGCCTTATCTGTTTGCATCTCATTTATCACAAGAGCAGGGACATGCTACTGTGCTGGAATCGATGGGCTTGTCACCGATGGTTCAACTAGATATGCGGCTTGGCGAAGGTACAGGTGCCGTATTATGTTTCCATTTCATTGATGCGGCGTTAAAGCTGATGCAGGAAATGGCGACCTTTGACAGTGCAGGCGTCTCTAGAGAGTAGGTGCTGTTCAGATGGTGATGTTAGTAACAGGCGGTGCGAGGAGCGGCAAAAGCTCCTTCGCTGAGCTGCTGGCTGCTCGGCTAGGAAAAGAAGGAATTTACCTCGCTACGAGCCGAGTCTGGGATGAAGAGATGGCGGAGCGGGTAGAGATGCATCGCCATAACCGGGAGCAAGGCAATTTCAAATGGGTAACCATCGAAGAGCCGATGGAGCTGCCTAGACGTCTGCGTGAGCTGACAAGCGAAGCAGCCAAGCAGATAGAGCTCGGACAGAAACCACTAGTAGTACTCGTTGATTGTTTGACCTTATGGCTGACGAATCTACTGCTGGAAGTAGAAGAGCGGGAACAATCCGAATCAGCGGTAGAACAACATCCTGTTCCTGCTATATGGATGGGTGAACAAATCGATGCATTTATCCGTGCTGCATCGGAATACCCTTATCCTCTCATTCTTGTTACCAACGAAGTGGGAGATGGGATCGTTCCTGCGTATCCGCTTGGCAGAAGATTTAGAGATGAAGCGGGAAGGCTGAATCAACGGATTGCTGCCGCTTCCGAGAAGGTTTTCCTTGTTACAGCGGGAATTCCGATTGAACTAAAAGCCTTACAATTTCGGTGGGAGAGCTTATGATCTTTTATTCCCTGCAAGAAACCTTGCTGCTTATTGCTGCAGCTATTGCGATAGACTGGATCATCGGCGATCCGAAGTGGCCGACCCATCCTGTAATTTGGATCGGTCGGCTTATTCGTGTGCTTGAGAGGCATCTTCGGGCTAATGAGGAGGGGCGAAGCGCTATACAGGTAAAAGCATCTGGTATCCTCCTCATGGCGGTAACCCTGGTGCTATCTTTTGGAACCATGTGGGCAATTACGGCCGCTGCAGCTTGGATTCATCCATGGGTCGGCTATATCGTCAACGCTTGGTTTATTTCAACGACAATTGCTGTTAAAGGACTGAAGGATGCAGCGATGCTCGTCTACCGCCCATTAATTGCCGATAGATTAGAAGACGCACGTAAATACGTGGGATATATCGTAGGTCGTGATACCTCTCAATTAACTCCTTCTGAAGCTTCTAGAGCAGCTGTGGAGACGGTAGCGGAAAATACAGTAGATGCCTTTGTATCGCCGATATTGTTCGCTCTGATTGGAGCTGCGCCAGTTGCCATGATGTATCGTGCTGCCAATACGCTTGATTCCATGGTTGGTTACCGTAATGAGCGTTATGTAAACTTCGGATGGTGTTCGGCAAGGATCGATGATGTTCTGAATTATATACCGGCACGATTAACAGGACTAATGTTAACGGTTGCCGCCCTCCTGCACAAAGGAATGTCCTCAGCACGTGCGTGGTCATCCATTCGTGAGTTTGCTCGCCGCCATCCTAGCCCAAACAGCGGTATTCCGGAATCAGCTGTTGCAGGTGCGCTTGGAATTGAGCTTGGCGGTCTCAATTATTACTTTGGCGAGCCAAGCGAGCGGGCAAGAATGGGTTGGCCGCTAAGAGAGCTGGAGCCTTACGATATTGTGCGTTCCGTTTGGCTGTTGTACGCGGTAAGTATTCTGATGATGGTTGGAGTGTTAACGATATGGTTATTTCTACTATAAAGCGCCATGGACAAGCCGCCGCCGCTGCGCTTCAATTTCTAACGCGAATCCCGGTTCCGCTCACGGTTCCTTTTGAACCGGTGACGCTTGCACGGACGGTCATTTATTTTCCATTCGCGGGTGTAATCATCGGATCTATACTTGCTGGTATGTTCGGTGTGCTCGGGCTCTTTTCACCATCCATGCCTGCAGCTGTGCTGCTGCTTATTGTCTGGACAGCGTTAAGTGGAGGGCTGCATCTAGATGGCTGGATGGATACGGCCGATGGTGTACTTAGTCATCGCTCGCGTGAACGGATGCTGGAAATTATGAAGGACAGCCGTGTTGGCGCTATGGGTGTCATCGCGGCGGTGCTGCTGCTGCTGTTCAAATTCGCTGTGCTGGCGGAATGGCTGGGGCAGGAGGATGGAAAACATGTGGTGTCACTACTTGCGATAGTACCGATCTGGAGCCGGTGGTGGATGGGAGCAGCCATTGCAGGCTGGCCAAATGCGAGACAAGGCGAAGGGATTGGGGCATTGTTCCATCTTGCTTCCCTTCGTGAAGTGACTGGAGGATTTGTTGTAGCAGTCCTCTTAACGGTTATATGTACCACGATTGATGGATTTACGTTGTACGAATCGATAGTCGTCTTGATTGGTTGTGTGTTGCTTACATGGATGATTGGGACATTGCTCGCGGTATGGCTTAGCCGTAAACTTGGCGGATTAACAGGAGATACTTACGGTGCTTTGAACGAAGCGGTTGAAGCGGTTCTATTATTTGCAGGTTTACTGGCTATTCACGTAATCTAGCGATGAGGGGGAACAATCATGCTTGAACGATATGGACATGGAGGAGACTTACGGACGGCGGAAGAAACCTACGGCTTTCCTGCAAGGCAATTTATTGATTTCAGTTCCAATATGAATCCGTTTGGCCCGCCTGAGGGAGTGAAACGTGTCCTATTACAATATGCCGAGCAGATTGACCGGTATCCGGATCCTGCCGTGCGAGGTCTTCGAGCAAAGCTGGCGCAGCTTCATAGAGTGGATGAGCAGTCGATTCTGATTGGGAATGGCGCAGCAGAATTAATTGATCTGGTCGTACGTTCGATTAAGCCAACGATGACTACATTAGCCTATCCTTGTTTCGCGGAGTATGGTGATGCGATTATAAAGGCTGGAGGTTCTATTGCTCCGGTGATGTTATCGCCTGAGAATGATTTTGCCTTGACTGAATCAATGCTTGACGGATGTAACGCTCGTTTTTATATGTTTGGTTCCCCAAACAATCCTACAGGCCAACTAGTTGACCCTGCTCTTATTATGAAGCTGGTCTATCGAGGTGCCACGGTTGTGGTAGATGAAGCGTTTATGGACTTTATACCAGAAGAAGAGAAGTTTACGCTAATCCGAGAGGCTGCTAATCATGACCGATTATTCGTAATCCGATCGATGACCAAGTTTTATGCGATACCGGGTATTCGTCTTGGCTATATGGTGGGAGCACCTCAGCAAATTACGGCATTACGCAAGCTTCAAGTACCATGGAGCGTGAATTCTCTGGCTCAGTTAATTGGAGAAGCGGTACTAGATGAACAAGAGTATGCCGCCCGTACAATGGAATGGCTGAAGGATGAACGTCCTTGGCTCATTGGCAGGCTGGAAGAGCTTGGCCTGCGGGTTGTTTCAGGTGCGGTTAACTATTTGCTTGTACAGCTGCCAGAACGGCCAGGATTGACGGCGGCTAGCCTGCAGTATGAGATGGGGCGGATGGGTGTGCTCATTCGGGATGCTTCCCATTTTATTGGACTAGATGAATCGTATTGCCGATTTGCGATAAAGCTTAGGCATCAGAATAAATGGCTGCTGCAAGCGCTTGAACGAGGTTTAGCCAAATTCCAGGAAGCTGGCATCCGATGAGTCAGCCTTTTCGTCATGGCGATTGCTTTGAGTCTGTCGTTTGGAAAGGCATTAAAATTACACTCCTGGAAGATCGAATCGAAATCGCTAGTCCAGTTCAGCTAAAGACACTAAGTAATGCGATACATAACGGTGGTATGGCAGATGCTTTTACGATTGTGAATTGGAAAGTTCCACTCGATTATGCGGGGACGGATCCGGTGAAGGATACGGAAAGTCAGTTATACCAATGGGGATATGCACCGGAACAAACCATAGGTCTGCTAACGGCGGCCAAGCTGACACATGCCTCGGTAGCCGAGCTGGAAGGGGATCTCTTCAAGCTGCTGTGCATCACTACTGCGGGCACTCGTAATGCGGCTCGAGCAGGATTGCGGAGGGAAACATTCTCGGCCTATTCGGCTGGTACTATTAATACAGTGCTACTCATTGACGGCCAAATGACGGAATCAGCTATGACGAATGCAGTGATCACGTATGCGGAAGCGAAGGCCGCAGCTTTACAGGACTTACAGCTGCTAGATCCGGATAATGGCCAAATTGCCACAGGAACCACGACAGATGCGGTCGTTATTGGGTTTAGCGGGAGTAAGGAATATGGAGCCATACATGCTTATGCTGGAACCGCAACAACAATAGGCAACGCCATTGGCAGACTCGTATACGAGAGGGTATATGAATCATGCCAAACACAGCACGAGAGCTGATTCCGGACCATCACATTGAACGTGGGGCTGGAACTAGCTCTCGTTTTTTTACTCCATTCAGTTGAACAGCTGCTTCATTAAAGTATCATGAATGGTAATTGAATCGTTTGGAATCCGAGCCATTTCAAAACAATGAATAAGCTCAGATGCTGCAACGGGTTCGAACCGTTCGAGTTGACCAGCTAGATAGGCCAGCCAACCGATTATTTGTTCGGAGCGTACGCCTGCTGCTTTTAGCCCCGCGAGGGAAGTATCTCCATGGCGTTTGGCAAGCCGCTTGCCGTCTTCACCAAGCAAGAGGGGTATATGCGCAAAACGTGGCGCTTGCAAACCAAGAGCATCGTACAACATGAGCTGACGTGGTGTGGAATCCAGCAGATCTCCTCCACGCAGGACATCTGTGATTCCCATGGCTGCGTCATCTACAACAACCGCAAGTTGATAGCTCACGATTCCGTCTGCGCGCCGAACAACGAAGTCGCCGCCTGCTCCAGGCGGGAAGTGTTGGATACCGGCTATGCCATCGTTAAATAGAATTGGCCTTTCTTCATCTGTACGGAACCGAAGGGAAGGATCCTTATGGACTTGCCGTTCCTGTCTCTGTTCGGCGGTAAGCAGGCGGCAAGTATCTGGATAGGCTGGTCCTTCGGCTGACAGCCCATGTGGTGCGCTGGCGATAGCATGAAGCTCAGCGCGGCTGCAATAGCAGGGATAAAGTTGACCGCTTTGCAGAAGCTTGTCCATGGCGGCTCCATAGAGATGAATTCTTTCATTTTGTGTGTAGGGAGCATACGGCCCGCCAACATCCGGGCCTTCGTCCCAATCCAGCCCAAGCCAGCGCAGATCGGTGAGCGCTTGCTCTGCAAGCTCTGGGCGGCAGCGCGGCCCGTCGATGTCTTCCATCCGCAGAACAAATTGTCCGTTCTGTTTGCGGATCTGCAGCCAAGCGAGCAAGGCTGCCCAAGCGTTGCCGAGATGCATCATCCCGGACGGAGTAGGGGCGAAGCGTCCGCGTATATTCGACATAACGATCGACTCTCCTTTATTGACAACGATGATAGCATGACCTTTTTACCGTGTGCAACTTTTTTACAGAATGGCTTCTACACGTTAAAATAGGAGAATCGGTTATTACGATGGAGGATACAGCTATGATTCGAATAAAAGGGTATACGAAAGATAAGACGTGGATGAATGACCTGCAACTAAATGATTTGAAGGAGCTCGATTTGGACTGGTATTGGGTGGACTTCAGTGAACCGGTTCCTGCGGAGACGAAGCTGCTCGACACTTATTTTCATTTTCATCCTCTGGCTATTGAGGATTGCTGCCACTTGCTGCAGCGTCCGAAGCTTGACCACTACGATGATACGCATTTTTTTGTACTGCATTCAATTGACGCCAGGAGCCTGGAGGTACAAGAGGTTAATCTATTTATTGGTCCCCGGTTTATTGTGACCTATCATGTGCAGGAATCGCATGAGATTAACGATGCGTGGGGGAAGATTCATCATGCCTCCAAGCTTGGTGAGGACGGCTATATGTTCGCGGCATATATGATTATTGACCAGTTGGTCGATCAATATTTTCCCGCTGTACAGGAGCTTGAAGAGCAAGTGCTCGATATGGAGATTGGAAGTGGAAGTGATAGCTCGGATCAGATGACAATGGACGAGATCTTTAATATCCGTTCACGGCTGTTGAGGCTCCGTAAGACGATTTTGCCAATGCGGGATTTGCTCTACCGTACGCTTAATACCGAACGAATTGAAGGACTTAACGGTTATCTAGCATTCTATAGGGATATTTATGACCATCTCCTCAAGTTGACGGAAATGACAGATGCTGCACGTGAAATGACTGCGGATTTGCGGGACAGCTTTATGTCCTATAGCTCGAATCGGATGAACTCGATTATGAAGACGCTGACGGTTATTACGACGATCTTTATGCCACTGACGTTTCTTGCTGGGATCTATGGGATGAATTTTAATAATATGCCGGAGCTTAGATGGCACTGGGGATATTTTGGACTAATAGGCTTTATGGTGTTGATCGGGGCAGGTATGTACGTCTGGTTCCGTAGAAAAGGCTGGTTCGATTAGGAAGAGAATGGCGGGGGATTGAAGTACATAATGAATAACGAATCGATAGAGACAATCAATCGAAAGAGAAAACTGCAAATCATTGCCGTGATGGGAGGGATCTTCCTAGTCCTTGCACTGCTGTTTGCTGTGATGCTCTACGCTCTTCAAGTGAAGAGTAAAGGGTCTGTAGAAAAGGGGCCTTCTGCCTATACATACGAAGAACTGTTATCATCAAACGGGATGGAACTGCATGTGCTAAAGACGAGCCCATCGAATGTAACGCTCACTTCTATTCAGAATAATGTTGCACTAACACCGTATTATGGCGTGAATGGCGGATTCTTCTACGAGAAGGCGCTGCTTAGTATTGCTGTTGTTGACGGGATGCCTGTTAACGGTGAGATCAAAGAGTATGGTTCAGGTGATGAAAATGCTAAATATGCACGGGGAACACTCGTCTGGGATGGAGCATCCGATAAGTTGTCTGTCCAAGTGGTACGTAACGCATCTGATCTGAAGGTAATGGATCATACGAGATTTTGGGCGCAGGGCGGAATTAGTATGAGCCTTGGCGAAGATCAAGATTGGCTTGAACAAATGAAGAACGAGCAGGCACCAAATCCAGAGGATAATCGTCTTCGTTCCGCGATGGCATATGACCACGAAGGTATGTTGTATTTGATTGTCAGCAGTACCAAAGGCTCCCTGCAAGCGTTCCGTGATGCAATTGTGGAGCAGGTGGCAGGAGGCAAACTGGAAGACGGTATTTTCTTGGACGGCGATGGCTCTTCTCAGCTTCGGTCAGCGGAAAAAATATTGACCGGCGATAATCGCCCGGTTGCTCAGATGGTCCGGCTTGTGAAATAATTTACGGCATTAATTATTAGTTATTTTACGTCATTAAATAATATTTATTAATGGCATTAATTTGTTGGTGATTAACGAGGTTAAACGAATGAGAGGAAATGTGTGAATCATGACGCAACTGCCAATAGACCAAGTATTGCCTCAAGTTTTGGAGGCGCTGCAGAAAGGAACAAATGCCGTATTAGTCGCTGAGCCCGGTGCAGGTAAGACGACTCGAGTTCCGCTTGCTCTTCTTAAGGAAGCTTGGCTGGAGGGACGCAAGATTATTATGCTGGAGCCGCGCCGACTTGCTGCACGATCTGCTGCGAAGTATATGGCGAGCATGCTTGGAGAACAAGTTGGCGATACCGTTGGTTACCGTGTCCGTCTTGATACGAAGGTAAGCGCGCGAACGAAGATTGAAGTCGTTACAGAAGGTGTCCTAACGAGAATGCTGCAAGAGGATCAAGCTTTGGAACAGGTTGGGGCTGTCTTATTTGATGAATTCCATGAGCGGCATCTTCACGGTGATCTTGGACTGGCGTTAGCCTTGCAATCCCAAACCCTGCTGCGAGAGGATCTACGTCTTGTAGTCATGTCTGCAACACTTGATGCGGAGCCGGTGGCGGAGCTGCTAGGTGGAGCTCCAATCATTAAGAGCAGCGGTCGAGTATACCCGGTGGAGACGTTTTATCGGAGCACAAGGATGGAAGGCAGGGTTGAGCCGCAAATTGCGCAGACAATCGTACAAGCTCTTCGTGAACATGCTGGTGATGTGCTTGTCTTTCTGCCTGGGATAGGGGAGATTCGGCGTACAGCTGGTTTACTTGCTCAAGCCGGGCTAGATTCATCCATTCGAATAACCGAGCTCCATGGCAGTCTGCCGCTGGAGGCACAGGATGCGGCAGTTGCACCATGCAAGCCAGGCTACCGTAAAGTTGTTCTCGCCACCTCGATTGCGGAGTCCAGCTTAACGGTAGAGGGAATACGGATCGTTGTGGACAGCGGCCTTATGCGGGTACCACGCTTCTCGCCTCGTACGGGGATGACAAGACTTGCGACAACTTCTGTATCGCAGGCTTCCGCTGATCAGCGGCGAGGTCGGGCAGGACGCCTCGCACCTGGTGTCTGCTACCGGCTTTGGACCGAGCAGGAGCATCCTTATTTGCCACTTCAGAACACCCCAGAACTGCTAGAGACAGACTTGACGCCGTTAGCGCTCGAGCTTGCCGTATGGGGAGTGATGGAACCTACTGAACTGGCATGGCTTGATCCTCCGCCACAAGTTGCCTACCGCCAATCGATTGAACTCTTAACGCTGCTGCATGCTATAGATGAAGAGGGAAGACCAACGGAGTGGGGAGACCGAATCGCGAAGCTAGGTCTCCATCCAAGACTAGGATTCATGTTGCTGAAGGCAGAGCAGCTAGGCTTAGCAGCGGCAGCATGTGAGCTCGCTGCTCTTCTTAGTGAGCGTGATCTGCTGCCACAGGAGCGTAATGTGGATGTTAGGCTTCGACTAGAAGTGCTACGCGGCTATAGTGGCCGGCTGGAAGCGGATCGGGGAGCCATACAGCGAGTTAAGGCTCAGGCTCAGCAATGGAGCCGAATGCTTCAGGATAATGGGAAGCAGCAGCAACTGGCTGTTGGATCGGAAGGTATTGCCGAGTTAGGTTTGCTTCTTGCCTTCGCTTATCCGGACCGAATTGCACAGCGGCGATCGGATGGCCGATATTTGCTTGCGAACGGAAGAGGAGCTGTGCTGCCAGAGCTTCAGCCCATGTCTCGAGCGGCGTATCTTGTGGCTGCTGAGCTGGATGATGCGGGAATGGAAAGCCGAATCCGGCTCGCGGCTGAGCTGAATATGGACAGGCTGGAGCAGGCAGCAGGTGAACAGCTGCAAGTAGAAGAAGTTGTGGAATGGGACATGGACGCACACGCGGTTCGAGCCCGCCGAAGAATCCGGCTTGGCGCTATTATTTTAAAGGAAGCACCGCTTCAGCAGCCCTCACCTGAACGAGTAGCAATAGCGCTGGCTGACGGAATTGCCCGCGAAGGGCTGGAGCTGTTATCCATGACGAAAGCTGCTAAGCAGCTGCAGGCGAGAATGCTCCAGATGGCACATCATAACAGTGGATGGCCAGACGTATCCGAAGAAACGCTTCTTGCAACGGTCCAAGACTGGCTGTTGCCTCATCTATATGGAATGAAAAACCGCTCCGATCTGCAGCGGCTTAATATGGTCCAGCTGCTGGAAGGATTGCTGAGCTGGGCGCAGCGGCAGGAGCTTGACGAGCAGGTACCGACACATATGACGGTTCCAAGCGGTTCGCGAATACCGATTGATTATAGCGATCCAGATGCCCCGTTTATTGCGGTGCGTCTTCAGGAGCTGTTTGGACTTCAAGAAACGCCGCGGCTTGCAGGAGGAAGGCTTCCACTAACGCTGCACTTGCTGTCGCCTTCGCAGCGACCAGTTCAAGTGACGAGAGACTTACGAAGCTTCTGGAATGAGGCTTATTTTGAAGTGAAGAAGGATTTGAAGGGACGATATCCGAAGCATTATTGGCCGGATGATCCTTATGCGGCACAGCCGACGAATCGGGTAAAGCCGCGTACTTAAGCAGGAGCAGGGGGATTATTATGGAGATTCTTATTATCTATTTACTTGTTATTAATATAATTGCTTTTGTCATTATGGGAATGGACAAGAGCTACGCCAGACATAAGAAGAGACGTGTACCGGAGAAAAGGCTGTTTGGTATTAGTGCAATCGGTGGGGCACTTGGTGCCTGGATCGGGATGCAGGTATGGCGGCACAAAACCAAACATACTTCTTTTCGGGTAGGTATTCCGCTCTTATTTATCTTTAATCTGGTAGTCATCTATTACCTATTGGGATTGATCGGAATGAATTTCTAGCTGTAATTGCTTACAACTCTCGTCCTGTGGTATATTGGTTATTCGTTTTTTCCAAATTGCTTACGAGGTAAGAATCACCGCCAGTGGCTGTATTGCAGCCTATGGTACGATAATTCTTTGGATTATGCTTACGATGCAAGAATCACCGCCAATGGCTGTATTGCAGCCTATGGTACGATAATTCTTTTTAGGAGGTAACTGACATGACACAGGTTCAAAGTGCCTATCAAGAAGAGCAAGAAAGACTGGCTCGATCGATGGACGATATTAAGAGTCAGCTGGCTGGCATTGGCCCCCGTTATACGGGTGATGATTTTACGGAGCAAATGCTCGATTTGCAGCGTGAAGAACGCAAACGGCGTCTGGAGGTAGCCTTCCGTGAACCCTACTTCGGTAGAATTGACTTCGAAGAGCTGCCAAATGGCGAGAATAAGCCGTTGTATATCGGCAAAGCTGGTGTTGCGAAGCAAGGCAGCAATGAGCTGCTCGTAGTAGATTGGCGTGCCCCTGTAGCCAGCCTATTCTATTCTTTTACAGGCGGGGAGGATGCAGCTGCCTATGTCGCGCCGGAAGGCGAGATAGAAGGCTTTGTTCATCTGAAGCGTAACTTTATGGTAAGGCAAGGCGAGCTTGTCCGTATGGTAGACAGCTATGTTCGTGGGAAAGATGAAGAATCCGTAACGGATGAATTCCTCTTATACCGCCTAGGCGAGAACAAAGATAATAAATTGCGGGATATCGTTTCTACGATCCAGCATGAGCAGGACAGAATCATCCGGTCGGAACGTAATAAGGCCCTGTTCATTCAAGGGGTTGCAGGTAGTGGTAAAACAACAGTAGCTCTTCACAGGCTGGCGTTCCTGCTTTATCAATATGCTGACCGAGTAAAAGCTGAGCGGATGATTATTTTCGCTCCTAACCGTATGTTCCTTGATTATATCTCCGGAGTCCTCCCTGAGCTTGGGGTAGGCGACATTCTGCAAACGACATTCGTTGACTGGTCGCTGGAGCTGCTTGGCCATGAGGTGAAGCTGCGCAGTGCATCAGATGCTCTATCGTATTGGTTTGAGGAGCATCGATCGGCAGAAGAGATGGCGAATGCACCGGGCAGAATAAAAGGCTCGCTCACATTTAAAGAAGCGATCGACGCCCGCATCGAAGAGCTCGAGCAGCGGCTTGTACCCGTTATTCCTTTTGAGCCTCTGCCAGGATTGATTTTAAAACCAGAACTCATGAAAGAATGGTTCGAAACCGATTACGGTGATGAGACTTTAATGAAGAAGCGGGACCGACTCGTCAACCGTATTCGCCGCTGGTTTGAATCGGAGCTGAAGCTTCGCAAGGTCGTAGATAAGAAGCTGCGCGCCAAAGCACAGACTAAATTGACCGCCTTTTCGAAAAAAATCCCATCTTTCACGGCACCTCAGCTATATGCTTCCTTGTTCCAAGGAAAACAAGCTGTGACGGTTATCCCGAAAGCAATTGCCTCGGCAACGGCAGCTTCCTTAAAGAACGGACAGGTAGAAGCTGAAGACCTAGCACCGCTAGTATACATTCACCTGCGTCTGTATGGCCTGCAGATTTCGTCTTACGACCATATCGTTATTGACGAAGCACAAGACTACTCTCCATTCCAGCTTGAAGCGCTGAGATTGTGTCAGAAATCACCATCGATGACGGTGCTTGGTGACTTGCAGCAGGGGATTCATGCTTACGCTGGTATTCAGAGCTGGACGGAGCTTATTGATCTATTCACAGAAGAGCAGACAGGTTTCTTCGAACTGAACCGAAGCTATCGTTCAACTATGGAGATTATTGAATTCGCGAATCGTATTCTGGGAGCAATGGGCGGTGGTGTAAAACCGGCAGTACCTGTGTTCCGGAGCGGCGATCCAGTTGAGGTTGAGCAAGTCACTGATAAAGAATGGTTGAGCAAAGTTGTATCGTCCGTTCAAGAATGGCAGGCTACTGGCCAATTCCAGACGATCTCGGTTATCGGCCGCACAGCAGAGCAGTGTTCAGAACTACATGAGTTCTTGCTTAGCAAGGGACTTGATGCATCATTGGTCCAAAGCAAACAGCCGGAGTATGGCGGAGGCTTATCTGTTGTGCCGGTGTATTTGTCCAAAGGACTGGAGTTCGACGCGGTATTAATTGCCGACGCAGGAGCAGATAAGTATTCGGATAATGATGCAAAGCTGTTGTATGTAGGTTGTACAAGAGCACTGCATAAGTTGAAACTGCTTCATCGCGATTCCTTAACGTCATTAATTAGTAAAGAATAGTTACTTTAAATATGACAGTATTTCGTCATGTTGGAGCTTCATATTGACATTAATGCCCGTTGAAACTAGGCTACAAGTATAGGCGTATTCCGAGCACCGTGCGTATGAAATTGTGTGCGGTGCTGCTGAGCCTCATTCAAATGCCGGGAAGGGAATGGACAAGTTTGAGTAATCAAGTGAAAGCGAAACAACGGCCAAGGCCAAATACGAAGTATCAACCGGTTAAGAAGCAATCCAACAAGTCGCTGATCGTATTAACACTGGCGATTGTAGCTGTTATTGTCGTTATTATTCTTGGCATCAATCATCAATCGAAACAACAAGCGGAATTAAGCAACAAGGTGTATGATATCGATTTAACTGGCATGCCTATGAAGGGAAGTGCAGATGCTCCGGTCAAAATTGTCGAGTTCGGCGATTATAAATGTCCGGTTTGTCAATATTTTGCGCAGAACGTAGAGCCTCAGATTGAAAAAGATTTCATCGATACAGGTAAAGCAGCACTTTATTTCGCGAATTATACGTTTATCGGTCCTGACTCCGTAACCGCAGCATTGGCGGCGGAATCTGTACAACAGCAAAGCAATGAGGCTTTCTGGCCTTATTACAAAGCGATCTATGATAACCAACAAAATGAGAAGACCAATTGGGCAACATCAGATTATCTGGTACAACTCGCGAAGGATGCGAATCTTTCGATTGACTTCGACAAGCTGAAGAAGGATATCGACAATAAGACGTACCAAAGCGAAGTGAACAAGGATAATGCAATGGTAGGCCCGCTGAATGTTACCGGTACACCAACACTCTTTATTAATGGAGTGCAATATGCAGGCAACCTTGATTACGCGAGCATCAAAGCAGCAATTGATGAAGCGGTTAATAAGGAGTAGGAACGATTGACAACGACAAATGAAACCGAAATCTATGAAAGCTGGTTCCAGCGATATGGTTTGTATTTGGCTTGGATTGTCTCATTAGTTGCTACAGGAGGATCCTTGTATTTCAGTGAAATACGCGGGTTTATCCCATGTGATTTGTGCTGGTACCAGCGTATCTTCATGTATCCGCAAGTTATTCTGCTTGGCATTGCTGTTTACCGCGGTGACCGCAGAATCATTGGTTATGTATTGCCGCTTAGTGTGATTGGGATGCTCATTTCGATCTATCATAATTTTGAGATCTGGTTCCCAAAGGTTGGCGAAATGATGCCGTGCCGCTCAGGTATTCCATGCAACTATGATTATTTGAACTGGCTTGGTTTCATTACGATCCCGCTAATGGCATTGACGGCATTTATCTTAATCCTTATTTTCTTGGTGCTTGGCCGTCAGAAAAGCGAATAATTAAGATGGTTAATTATAATCGCCGCATTCTCTTCAGATTGAAGGAATGTGGCGATTTTTCTGTTTAATATTGATGTGACATTTACACTTTGCATAGGGCCTGTCTATAATGGTTTACATCATGGGTATTGGTATCGGAGTGAATCAGATTGTCGGAATGGACTTGGGAGGATTGGTCAGCACCGCTGGTGTTATCCTTGAAAATATGTTTTACAGCCAGCCTATTCGTAGCCATTCTTGGAGTATGGGCTGCCTGGTGGATGACGAGAAAGAAACGCCGAGGGAGGCTTATTCTTGAGACGATATTTATGCTGCCTCTTGTATTGCCGCCTACGGTCATTGGATTCCTGTTGCTTGTTACGCTAGGTCGGAGAGGATGGGTTGGAATCGCTTATGAATGGCTGTTTAATCAGCCTATTATCTTCACTTGGATTGCTGGCGTCATTGCAGCTGTAGTGGTCGCATTCCCACTTGTATATCAAACGATGAAGACAGGTTTTCAAGGGGTAGAGCGGCATCTGGAGGATTCAGCAAGATCGGTTGGAGCAGGTGAATGGCAGGTGTTTCGTTATATAACGCTGCCTCTAGCTGGTCGTTCGTTCGTATCTTCCTACATTCTTGGCTTCGCTAGAAGTCTTGGAGAGTTTGGAGCAACCCTTATGATAGCAGGTAATATCCCAGGAGTGACTCAAACAACACCAACAGCGATCTATACTGCAGTCGAATCTGGACATATGCCGTTAGCCTGGTCATGGACAGCAGCTATTATCGCAGTATCCTTCCTGATGTTAATTGTGACAGGACGGTTAAATGAAACGTTGAACAATAAGTGAACTCCGTTGTTTCCAGGCTCACTGAGGTGGCGACTAAGGAAAAAATACGGTATCTTAAGAGGAAAGTCGTTTTAGGAAGTAGGCACAAAGTATGATTGCAACAGAACTCTACAAAGAGGCAGAGCAGTTTATCGCCGATTGTTATATAGAATTAGGAAAAACCGAAAAAGAAGCAAAGCAGCGGCTTGCGGAAATTGAGCAGTCTATCTTAAAGACAGGCAGCTATGAGCATACCATGGAGGAGCTCCGTCACGGAGCAAGAGTGGCTTGGCGCAACAGCAATCGCTGTATTGGCCGTTTATTCTGGCAGTCACTTGAAGTGAGAGATGCTCGTTCTTTACATAAGTCGGATGAAATTGCAGACTCGATATTTAATCACATGAAATATGCAACAAATGATGGGCGTATTCGTCCTACAATTACGGTCTTTGCCCCGCAGCAGGGAGAGAAGCGAATTCGTATATGGAATCATCAGTTGGTACGTTATGCTGGGTATGACACGGAAATGGGAGTGGTTGGTGACCCAGCTTCAGTTGCTTTTACCCGTGTATGTACAACATTGGGCTGGCAAGGTGCAAGGACTGCTTTTGATATTCTGCCGCTTGTTATTCAAGTGAATAATGAGCCGCCGAGATGGTATGAGCTGCCGGAAGGACTTGTGAAGGAAGTGCCCTTATCCCATCCGGAAATCGCAAATTTTGAGGAGCTAAATCTGCGATGGTATGCCGTTCCGTTCATCTCGGATATGTTGCTGGAGATCGGTGGTATCACGTATACAGCGGCGCCGTTTAACGGCTGGTACATGGGAACGGAAATCGGAGCACGCAATCTTGCTGATACTGGCCGATATAATCAGCTTCCGAACGTTGCCAAGCTTATGGGCCTTGATACAACGACTAATACTTCCCTATGGAAGGATCGTGCGATGACAGAGATGAACGTTGCTGTTATTCATTCTTACAAAAAACACGGCGTCAGCATCGTTGATCATCATACAGCTGCCGAGCAGTTCATGCGTTTCGCTCAGCAGGAGCAAAATAACGGTCGCCATTTAACTGGCAATTGGTCTTGGTTAATTCCACCGATGTCGCCGTCTACAACACCGGTCTGGCATCGCGGATTTGATAACACGGAGCTGAAGCCGACTTATCGCTATCAGAAGCTGCCATATGTTCTTAATGATTATGAAGCTTAATGACATGGGGGAAACGACAAAGTGGATTTCAGAATGGAATATTTATCTTTCTTCGTTATCGTAACAGATGGTGAGGACAGCTCGTCCTCGAAACGATACAAGCATTTTCAAACGCTGGATGAAGACGATTATGAAGATAGCGAGATCAAGCGATTCCTTGATGGCGAGTTTACTCGGATTGTAAAACGTAAGGTAGAGCGCAATCCCAATACGGAGAATGCTCCGACGAAAATTGGACGATTTATGGTTGAACCAGGCTATGAGCTGGGTAGTAATCAGAACTATAACTTGTTCCAACGTTTACGGGAAGCTGACAGCAAGGAACGTTTTATCGGTATCGCCGATGAATTGGTACATATTTATATGGATACGACAGCGGTTCGCGGCGGAGCATTTATTATCGCCAGAGCGAAGCTGAACACTTATTTCGATGAACCTTTCCTGTTCCTGCTCAAATGTGATTTTGAACCAAAAATCGCGCGGATCTCAGACGAACGAAGCTTGATTTCTCATGTTGAAATGGCTATCAGTGCACGTGGCATGAAGTCAATCCAATATCCGCATATGCCGGAGGAAGGATCTCTTGATCAATGGGAGCTCAAAATTCATCAGGCTTCACATGCTCGCTATTTCGAGGATTTCCTGAAGTTCGTATCCTACGAGAAGCCTTTGCCTGAAGTGATGGGCGAGCAGGTGCTTGGGATGGTCCAGCAGTATATGGAGGACAAATGGCAAGCTGCTCCTGAAAGTGTGGAACGTCGTGAGGAAGAGAATGCTATTGAAGTATGGGCGGCAAGCGAGAAGCGTGAGCTGCAGGAATATTGGACGCATGAGCAGGTAACAACCGCTTCCGCCGCTCTTGTTGAGCAGAAGCCGGACCTGCCATTCTCGTTTAAGCTTGGTGGGGTAACGATAAAAGGGCTGCTTGCAGACTTTGGGGTAACTTTGCATTTCGCAAAACATAATGGACGTTATGTAACCGTAATTGAAGGTGATGCGTTCCAATTCGAAAAAGGTGTATCGCCAGTCGAGCTGCTGCAGCCGCCGGATCTTGAAGAAATTCTGCCGATTATCGGTACGAATGTGAAAGAAGAACCAGCAATACCGCCGTATGAAGATGACAACTCATCAGCGGCGCAAGATGATGATGTACCTTGGTAATGGAGGGGAACGGAATGGACAAATTATTTTTTATTGAGATCGGAATGGGCTGTGATCTGCATGGTCAGAACATTACGAAAGCGTCAATACGTGCGGTTCAGAATGCAATTCATCATAATTCAATGCCGGGGCTTCGATCGGTCTTACCAGGTGGGACGCTCGACAATATGAAGGTACATGTCAAGCTCGCTGTTCCTTGTGATAAGGAATTGCTTGATGTAGAGCAGGTTAAGGCGGTTCTGCCTTATGGTCAGGTTACCGTTGAAATCATGGACGGTGGTATGATGACAACAAGTGGTGTCGTTCTACCGGATAAAGAGGATAAGAATGATCTGATCTACATCGTGAATGCATCGGTGGAAGTGGGTTATTAATAGGCGAGGTAAAGTGTAAACCGTATATCTGTCCTTTAGTGGATAGGTATACGGTTTATTTTTGCAGGATTCATGAACGCGTTGACGGGGTAACATACAAGTAGTTATCAACAGTTCAGAAGAAAAGAAGGAGACGCTCATGGTTCTGAAACTGATCTTGTTTGCGGTGCTGCTGTTTTGTTCCGCTTTCTTCGTAGCAACTGAATTTGCAGTCGTCCGCCTTCGTACCAGCAGGGTGCAGCAATTGGTCGCTGAAGGGGTTCGTAATGGAGCAGCGGTTCAAAATGTTCTGCAGCACTTGGACAGCTATTTGTCCGCCTGCCAGCTTGGTATAACCATTACTGCGCTTGGACTCGGCTGGCTTGGAGAGCCGACGGTTCATGATTTGCTTGATCCATTGTTTCACCAGCTTCATATTGGCGGCGAACTGGTTAATGTCTTGTCGTTTATTTTATCTTTCGCCGTTGTTACCTACTTGCATGTCGTTCTAGGCGAGCTGGCACCAAAGACCGTAGCCATCATCAAACCGGAGCAAATCAGTTTATCCGTTGCTCCTATTATCATTGGCTTTTATAAAGTGATGTTTCCGTTTATCTGGCTGCTTAACGGCTCGGCCAACGGGGTCGTCAGGCTGCTTGGCTTCAAGCCAACAGGAGAGCAGGAAGCTCATTCCGAAGAAGAGATCCGGAGTATTATGTCGGAGAGCTACGAAAGCGGAAAAATTAATAAGAGCGAGCTCAGCTACGTAAACCGGATATTCGAATTTGACGAACGGTTAGCTCGGGAGATCATGGTTCCGCGGACGGATATGGTCTGTTTGTTTATGGAGAACTCCAAGGTGGAGAATATCTCGATAATCCGAAGAGAGCAATATACAAGGTTCCCTGTCGCTAAGGGCAGCAAGGATAACATCGTTGGAATCATCAATACGAAGCAGTTCTTTATGCAGTATTTTGGTAACAATGAGACAGATGTTGCAACGATGCTTCAGCCTGTGATGTCTGTACCGGAAGTGATGCCAATCAAGAAGCTGCTTCGTAAGATGCAGCTGGAACGGGTGCATATCGCTATTTTGCATGATGAATATGGTGGGACATCCGGACTGATTACGATCGAGGATATTATCGAGGAGATCGTTGGCGAAATTCGTGATGAATTTGATGCCGATGAGGTGAAGGAAATTGATGCGGTCGAGCCGAATCGTTTTATTGTAGACGGCAAAGCGCTAATTGGTGAGGTTAATGATGCCATTGGCTGTCATCTTGAAAGCCATGATGTAGATTCGATTGGTGGCTGGTTATTTAATCAATACCCAGATCTGGAAGTTGGGGAACCGCAGGATCACGAAGAGCTGACTTTTATCATCCGGGAGAAAGAACGGCATCGGATCCGCAAAATCGAAATTATCTTCCATGTCGTTAACCCCGTTAATGAATAGGGACTGATGAGCCGTTTTCCTAAGATAGGAATGCGGCTTTTCTCCTAAAACGTTGGTTGCTTTCGCTCGTCTTACGCTTGTGCTATTATTAAAAGGTTGGTTTAAAGAGAAGTGCTGTTCGCGGAAATAATAGGAGATGGAGGACTACATTTGGGAGATTTATTTAATGCCATTATTATGGGCATCATTGAAGGCTTGACGGAGTTTTTACCTGTCTCGTCAACCGGACATTTGATTCTGACTGCAGATTTGCTGAACTTCCAGGATGACCGTGCCAAAGTGTTCGAGGTTGTTATACAACTTGGTGCCGTGCTAGCCGTCCTCGTGTTGTATCGGAGAAAATTTATCAGCTTGCTTAATTTTAACTTCAAGGAATCATCCGGCATTAATGCCTTGCACATTATTCTGGCCATGATTCCAGCTGGCGTAATTGGCGTGTTGCTTCATGGATTCATCAAAGATTATTTATTCAGCTCAGAAACGGTTCTTATTGGTCTGGTTGCAGGCGGTATACTAATGATTGTTGCAGACCGCATCAAGAAGAAAGTTACAGCAGAAGAGCTTGATGACATTACATACAAGCAAGCATTCGCAATTGGCTTATTCCAGGTTCTCGCACTTTGGCCAGGCTTCTCGCGTTCTGGCTCTACGATGTCTGGCGGTATGTTCTTCGGAACAAGCCAAAAGGCTGCGGCCGAGTTCACTTTTCTCGTATCGGTACCGATTATGGCTGGTGCAAGTGGTGTTGACTTGATTCAAAGCCGTGAGTTTCTGACAGGATCGGATACACCACTCTTTATTATTGGCTTTATCGCTGCATTTATCGTTGCAATGATTGCTATCGTAACCTTCCTGAACCTGATTAAGAAGCTCAGCTTGTCCTGGTTTGCGTATTATCGCTTTGCACTTGCTATTGTATTTGCATTTATTATCTTGTAAACAAGCACAAAAGGATGATTCAAAGGGTCGAGAGACCTTTCGAATCATCCTTTTCTTTATACTCGTTTACACCAAGAACATCGCTACAATCGTAGTTACGCTAAGGCCGATAATAACGGGCTTCAGATTGCGGCGTGCCAATTCGAAGGGACTGACTCCGCAAATAGCTGCTGCAGGGATAAGCGCCCAAGGTACAAGCGTACCACCGCCGACCCAAATCGCGGCTACTTGGCCAAGAGCGGTCAAGGTAGCGACACCTGAACCAATTGCACCGCCGAACAGCTGGGCGATAGAGCCAGCAAGCGAGATGCCGGAGAAGCCAGATCCATCAAGACCGGTGACGGCTCCTACGAGTGTCAAGGTCACAGAGCCAACCTCGCCATTGACGGGAACATTATTAGCAAGGGCAACACCAAGGTCGTTCACAATGCCTTGAGAGCCGGCTGGCAACGTATCTCCGAAGATAGCGGTAAAGCCGGAGTCCCCAAGATAGAAGAATGCGGCGATTGGAATGACAGGTCCAAACACTTTGAAGCCGAACACGAAGCCTTCGATCAAATAACTAGTTGTTTTCTCCAGACCTTTGTTCTTATGAGCCAGCATCGTGATGAGGAGCATGATGAAAATAGCGGTTCCGCCTACAAGTGCGGTTGCATCGCCGCCCTGGAGATCTAGCAGGAACATCGTAACGACGTCAGCAGCAAAGAGAAGCGGGATCAAGACGGCTAAAGTGATTTTTGCTCCGCGAGACAGTACATTTTTATAGGCTAGATCTTCACCGCCTGTAAGCTCTTTATCTCCTTCGACATTGCTGATAATGCCGTCATTCCATTTGCCCGTCTTCATATCCCGGCGCATCATCCAGTAGGCCGCAATGGTGGTGACGAGACCCATTACGATGACGAGCGGGATACTCGCTTGCATAACGTCACTTACAGGAAGACCAGCCGCATCAGCTGTAAGCTTTGGAGCACCTTGGATAATGTAGTCACCTGATAACGCAATCCCGTGACCAAACAAGTTCATCGCCATTGCTGCTCCAAGTGCTGGCAGACCCACACGTAAAGCAACTGGCAGCAATACTGCACCAATCAGGGCGACGGCTGGTGAAGGCCAGAAGAACCAGGAGGTAACCATCATAATAAGACCGATTCCCCAGAAAGCTAGTGTAGGTGTCCGTAGGAAACGGGTGAACGGGTAGATCATCACTTCGTTTATGCCGGTTCGGATCAGGACCCGGCTCATTGCAACGATTATGGATATAATGAGAATAGTGCCCATTAATTCTGTAATTGCGTAGATGAAGCTGTTGAACACGCCGCTGACAGAGTCGCTCAGCGATTCGGTTGCCAATAGGCCAAGTACAAAGATGCCGACGATACATATGAGCGACGTATCACGCCGCATCAGCATAAAGCCGATGATGGCAACGATAAACACGAGATACACCCAATGCAGCGCCACTAAATCAATGGCCATAAACAATCACCCTCTCATGGGATACCCGGCTGCGGTATCCGCTGCCGTAATGTACAGTATGCAAGGCCTATCATAGGCGTTCATCACGGGAGTTATGAGAATGTGCTTAAGAGCGGTGATCATTTGTTGACGAATGTCACAAACCGTATACAATGAATAAACAGGCTATTTTTACAAAATGAACGAATCTCGGAAGGAAGATTAGAACAAATGGATAATGTAAAAATATTAGGTGCATCAATGGACTATACGAAGGAAAATGGCTTCGTTGGCCGTATACAGTTCGAAATTGCTGGACAACAGAACCAATACGAAATGACCATTCATAGCCGTAAAAGAACAGAATGGGGATATGGTTTGTTTTTCCTGAATGAATCAGGCGACGAGGACGAGCTGCTTGCCGTTGAGGATATGCTCGAAGAGGATGACGAGCTGTTTGATTACCTGGTAAATGCAGCAGAAGAGAAGTTAGTATTAGAGCACCATTAAGAATGGAAATAAAAAACCTCCGATGCATCCCGAAGCGGGAATCGGAGGTTTTTTATGCTTACATGGAACGTTCTGCTTTCTCGTTCTTCTTCGCAGTACGGTTCCGGATGAACAGCCAGGCTGCTGCACCTGCCGCTACGGCTAAAAGGACATATACAACGATCATGCCGTTATCGGCAATCGTATTTCCGAGGGATTGAACCTTGTCACCTACAAATGTACCAATAATAAAGTAAATCAAAGTCCATAAGAAGGCGCTTGGATAAGCAAAAAGGGCAAATCGTCTGTAATTCATCTTGTTCGTGCCTCCTACAAACGGCATCACATGCCGCAGGACAGGGAGGACAAGACCGATACTAAGCGCGAAACCGCCGTATTTTTCACTCATATGCTGAGCTTGATTCACGAATTTATCCATGTTCTTCTTTTTCATAAACCAATCGAACACTTTGCTTCCGGCAAATCGGCCGATGGAGTAATTAAAGGTCATAGCCGAGCAGATTCCAAGGAAGACCATTAAGTAAGCTGGAACCGGGCTAAGCAGACCCGATGCTGCGAATGCTCCTCCTGTCATGACGACAACCTCATTCGGAACAGGCAGCCCGATCAAGCCCAAACACAGGACTAGAAAGAGAGACACATAGCCGAACTGATCAATAATGGAAACTAAGAAGTCATAACCCATTTATATATTCATCCCTTACTAATAAGCATTTTTTGAGTTACATTTTTAATTTTAAGGCACTCCTATAAGGCTAACATAAATGAGTGGTTTCGGGTAGGGTAATTCCTCATCCAAAAAGCCCAAAATGGATTGATCTTTTCCAGCAGTGAGTACCATAATAGAGAGCTCAGACATTGAAATAAATTCATAATGGCAACGGAAAGGAGAAATAATGAATACAACAAGCAACCGACGTACTGTAACTATTGCGTTATTCGTCGCAACCTTCCTGGCAGCGATTGAAGGAACAATCGTCAGTACCGCGATGCCCAGCATAACTGGCGAGTTGCATGGCATTCAGCAATACAGCTGGATTATTTCGATTTACTTATTGTCTACGGTCATAACTACGCCGATTTATGGCAAGCTATCCGACCTGTTCGGACGAAAAAGAATGTTTATTGCAGGAGCGGTCATTTTTCTTGCAGGCTCCATGTTATCCGGGCTTGCCCAGACGATGTCGCAGCTTATTGCTTTTCGAGCTTTACAAGGCCTTGGAGCAGGCGCTTTAACGACGATTCCTTACACCATTATCGGTGATTTATATCCATTCGAACAACGGGCCAAGGTCCAGGGCTGGATGTCCAGCATCTGGGGCGTTGCAGGTATCACGGGTCCACTGGCTGGCGGCCTTCTTGTCGATTATGTGTCCTGGCGGGCGATATTTTATATGAACCTTCCGTTTGGCATCTTGGCGATCCTGCTGCTGTCCACATCCATGAAGGAAGCGTTCGCGAAACAGAAGCGTTATATTGATTATCCGGGAATTGCCGCATTCTCTATAGGGATGTTTGCGTTCTTGTATGCGCTGACCATTCTTCGTGAGACGAGTGAAACAAGTCATTCATCGATGATTATCATCTTATTATTGATCGCTGCTGCGTTCTTCTTGGTCTTATTTTTCTTCATCGAGAAACGCTCTCCTGAGCCAATAATCCCGCTTCAATTATTTAAACTGCGCACGATAAGTACGGTGAATGCAATCAGCTTTCTGCTTTGTGTGATCAATGTTGTTGCGATCTTTTATCTGCCGCTGTGGATTCAAGGCGTAATCGGAGAGAGTGCTACATATTCAGGATTAGCCATGATCCCATTGTCGATTGGCTGGCCGCTTGGAGCTATCCTTGCCGGGAATTGGATCGCCAAGCTAGGCATGCGCAAGATCGCTTTTGTTGGTTCAATGTTTCTGGTTGTCGGTAGTATAGGCTTCATGCTGATGACGGAACATACATCAATCGTTCTCTTTATGATTTATACGTTCCTGTCCGGTATGTCATTCGGGCTATCCTTAACGAGCTTTACGGTTGCAGTCAGCTCATCGGTCTCATGGGAGCTGCGCGGCGCAGCTATCGGAAGCAATAACTTTATCCGAACGCTTGGTCAGACGGTTGGGATCGCGTTATTTGGACTTCTGCTGCATACGGGCAGTACAGAAGTCATCGATGCAGTCAAGCTGGAACATAGTCTTCATCGGATCTTTATCATACTGGTCGGACTATCTGTAATTGTCATGCTGGCAATGCTTGTTTTGCCAAGAACAACTACACAAGGCGCAGCTTCCGATACTGCAGATGCATCTTCCTAGAAAGGCTGATCACGTAGAATGACAACAACATCTAACACGGATGATCTTTATTTACGCTCCATCTCTGCATCCGATGCAGGATTAGATGAAGCAAAGCTGGATCAAATGAAGAAATGGCTGGTGGAGTCGAAGATGACCACCGCCATCATTTTACGGGAAGATGCAATCGCTTGGGAATGGTACAGCGCGGGCGAAGATACGGTTGGACCTCTGTTGTCCTGTACGAAAAGTCTCCTGTCAGCTTTGGTAGGGGTTGCTATTGCTGAAGGTCATATCCAAAGTGTAGAGCAGCCTATTGCCGATTATTTCGAAGGTCTGTCGGATGATGGTATTCAAATTAAACATCTGCTGACGATGACGTCCGGCTGGGATTGGCCCGACTTCGATAAGCCGTATAAAGCAATGAAGAAATCGGCAGATCCCATTCGGTTTGTACTTGATCGTCCGCTTATCAGCGAACCTGGGACCGCGTATCTCTATAACTCAGGGGGATCCCATCTCTTGTCCGTTATCTTATCGAAAACAACGGGGCAAAGCGCGCTCGATTATGCGACAAGCCGTCTTTTTAAGCCGATGGGCTTTCATCAAGCAAAATGGACCTCTCACAAGGGGATTAACGAAGGAGGTACCGGGCTGCAGCTTTATGGCCGTGATCTGGCGAAGCTTGGCCTTCTTTATTTGCGGGAAGGGGATTGGTTCGGCAGGCAGCTGATCTCAGCAGAGTGGATTCAAGAGTCAACGAGAAAGCATCATCGCGGCCTTCTTCACTACGAGCCTCCTATCTATGGGGCCTACGGCTATCATTGGTGGCAGTCGCCAGTCGAGCATAATGGGGCATTTGATTGTTATTTTGCCTTTGGTCATGGGGGGCAGTATTTACTCGTTGCGCCTGAAGAACGATTGGTAGTTGTGCTTCGTAAAGCACTTGCGGGACGGAACGAGGCGGTCCAATCTCGTAATATTTTATTTGAACATATTGCAGGAGCCAGAAATAAATAGTCTTAAAGGTGCAACCTTTTGTGCTAGGATGCGTTTAATCTATGTCTGTTCAAACCATCCATTTAGAGAAAAGGAGAATCCCATGTTTAAGAAAGTCACCTTAGTCGTACTTGCTGCATTGCTCTTGTTTGCAGTACCTGTTGGAGCAGAAAGCTCCGGCGCAGGGCAAAACCAACTGATCCTTCTTCAGAAAACAAAGCAAATGTACCATAACGGCAAACTTTATTTAGCAGCTCAGCCGCTCACAGAATTAAAAGGGACAACCTATATTTCCGCTACTGCTATTGCCGGTAGATTAGGTGCAACTGTCCAGTATGATGCCAGCAAGAAGGAATATATCCTTCGTGATGCAACTAGAGAGCTTCGTTATGCGGTGAACAAATCTTCCTATACCGTGAACGGAACTCGCATGACGTTTACAGGTACGCCTTTTGTACAAAAAGGCAGTCTGATGATTCCGCTTCGTTCGGTGTTCAGCCCGTTTGGCATCACTCTATCTTCCATTCCAGCTGAGAAAAAGCTGGTCTTGAAATGGACACTCAAGCCGATTGCTAAATTTGCGGTCAGCCCTTCGGTCATCTATGCCGGCCAAACAGAAGTGACATATGTTGATCAATCCTATCAGCCTAGTGGCGCAGCTATTGTAAACGAACGCTGGGAAGGCAAACAAACAACGTTTGCTGAAGCGGGAACTTATAAAGTGACCAAATGGGTTCAAGATGCAAACGGCGTATGGAGCGATCCTTATTCGGTAACGGTGAACGTGTTGCCGCAGAATATGCCGCCAGAAGCACGTTTTGCAACAGATAAGTCCTATTACAAGATGGGCGAACTCATTTCATATAATGATATTAGCTCGGATGACGAGAACAAGATTACGAAGCGGGAATGGACGAATAACGCCAAAGCCTTCTTCGAACCGGGCGAACAGACCGTAACTTTGAAAGTAACAGATTCACATGGCTTGACGAGCGAATTCTCACAGATCGTTACGATCACAGATGAATCGCTTTATACGAAACAAGAGTTCGATCAGCTATACACCGATCAAGGTGAGAAATTTACGATCGACGGCGCCAGCGTGTTGAAGCTTCCTACGCAGCCATACACGGTTGTTAATACGGGGCAGCAAACGTTTATTCGCAGCAACAGCCCTGAAATGATTAATGACGAGGGTATCTATTATCAAGATACCGCTAGCGGCAATGTTCGTTTCCTTATTCATAACCAGAATAACCGTCCTAATCCTGTAAAAGTTTATATCGTAGCAACAAATGAGAACAGTACAGCAGCTACTGTTACGGATGAGCGTATTGGACTTGGTGGTCCTGCGCCTTATGTCACACAAGCTGGTAAAGCAGCAACTGCGAATTACCTGCTGTCCAGAACGACTAATCCAGTAGGAACTGTTACTACGATTCCTGCAGGTCAAAGCCGTGTTGTTCTCAGCCCGCTTAGCAGCAAAGAAGTTGTTAATGGCCGTATTCTTACGATGTACGCAGATGTGACAACTTCAGCACCAATCAAATTCAGCGTAATTGTTGTAGATGCAAGCAAAGACGTGCTGCAGGCATTGCCACAGCTTCCGATCCTGCCACGCGACGGCAAGCATGTTCGTGGTACATTCGAGAATGCTAACCGCAGCATCAACGTACTGCAGACCATCGGCGATGTTCCGTCCCGTATGATTCTTGCGGACAAAGTAGTGGACACTCGTTTGTCGGGTTATGATGTTCTGACAGGTGAAGCTATGTCTAACGACGGCAACAATGGAGCAATGTATGTTCTGAATCTATGGCATGTGAAGCCACATACGCTTATTGCGCTGAATCCTCGCGGTGGCCATTATGGCGGTGCATTCCTGATCAACAACAAGCTAGTTTATGCGACAAACACGACAATTCTGAGTAATGCGAATGAAGCCGGCGTCCTTTATCGGACAGGGGATACGGAAGAATCGGTAACGATTGCGTTCACACCAGCTTCCGGCAGTAATCTTCCGATAAACCTGCTGTTCCTTCCATTGCCTGAATTAAAGCAATAGTCCTTATTCGATCGATGCCGATAAAAGCGAAATTCGCTTTTGTCGGCATTTTTTTTGTCCTCCAGTTGTATTCTATGTCGAGAAGCTTTTGAGAATATCAACATTATGTTAGTATCATGTCATGTATTTGGGTTAAATCTCCAAATATATTGTCAATTCGACGAAATATCGCTAGTTTAAGAGTTTATGTGGTTAAATATATTCACATCCCTATTGATTAACGCTACTCTCTGATTTAAGATGTTATATAAAATGACGTCGACTAGTTTTACATATGGAGCGGAGGTGCGCGATGCATTTGACAGTTGAACAGGCGCTGAATGTATTTCCTTTATCAGAGGGGAAGCTTGTCGCCGGTACAGCAGGTCGCAATCGGATTGTAAGATCTGTCAATGTAATGGATGCGCCGGATATTACGGATTGGATCAAGGAAGGGGAAATGTTATTTACAACCGCCTACTTGATCAAAGATCATCCTCAGGATGCGACTGAGCTGCTGGCTAAGCTGAACCAGCGGGGTTCATCCGGGCTAGGTATCAAGCTCGGACGGTTCTGGGATGCTATTCCTGATCAATTAATTGCTTATGCGGATGAGCTTGGTTTTCCATTAATAGAGCTGCCGTACCAATTTACTTTCTCTGATCAAATGAGCGGCTTATTTAAGGAAGAGTTAAGGCGTAATACCGGGGTGCTGCAGGACATATTCGATAAGCAGGTCCGTTTGATGCGTATGGCGCTTAAGACAGATCATATTACGGAACTGTTTGATTCCCTTGCGGATATTATCGGGTTCCCGATGGCGATCATTGGATCAAGAGGACAAATGGTCTATAACAGCTCGCAAGTCCCTGATGTTGAATTAACTAGCAGCTGGCCGTGGCCGCAGCAGCAGAAGTGGATGAAAAACAAGCAATGGCAGGCGTTCCGAATTCCGCTTATGAAGCAATCGCGTTGTACGGGTTTTGTCCTATTTTTTAATCCCCAATTATTCCTTTCTACCATAGAAGAGAGTTTGTATTTGCAAGCTGCGGAGCTATTATCCTATCAAATGAATTTTAATTACGAAGACTATTTCGAATTGTCGGTTCAAAAGGACTTTGGTGTCCTCATTAAACGTTATCTCCGAAACGGAATGCCGATTGACAAAGTGGTAGAGTATGCAGACCGCTGGGAGCTTGAGCTTTTTGCGGGCAACTATACTTGTGTGCTTAGTGATACGACACAGGCTGTCGCCGGACAAAGGATCGAGAAGCTGGAAAAGCTGAAGTCGGATTTTTTAAGCCACACGAAACTGCAAGAACTGAAGGGTATGCATATTGTAATGGAAGAAGGTTTGCTTTCTGTATTCCCCGAGATTGAAGGGCAGACTGAGGGCAGTCTGGAATCCGCGTTAAATGTATGCTTCGCGTCTATTCAACGTGAGAGCGGAGATAGTCCTCGAGCGGCAGTCAGTGCAAGAAAGAAAAGGCCTGATCAGCTGTATGAGGGTTTTGATGAATGCAGACAGACGCAAAGGCTTGCGACCGAGTGGGGGGTTGGGCAATCCATCACGACATTCGCGACGATGGACTTGGCTATTGTGTTCGAACATGTGTCCAGAGATCGGATGGAAGCCTTCTGTAATCGCTGGTTAGGTGGACTTGTAAGTAAAGATCCTGACTATGCGAGCGAAATGCTGCGGACACTAGAAACCTATTTAGAGCAGGATGGTCAGCTAAATGAGACCGCGAAGAAGCTTTACATTCACCGTAATACGGCAACTTATCGGATTGAGAAGCTAAGCGAGATTCTTGGCGTTGATTTTAAGAAAATGAATGATCTGCTCAGACTTAAAATTGCTTTCCTGTTCCGTAAGCTGCTCATTAACGAACAATCCTAAACGACATTAATTAAATAAGCCTCATAGCAAAGGAGCGGTACACATGGGTTCCACATTAATCCGCAATGCCGTCATTATGACGATGAATGAGACGAATGATATTTTAGTCGGAGATGTTCTCGTAACTGGTAATCAGATTGCCCAAATTGGTGCGAATATTCAGGTAACAGATGTTGATCGAGTTATTGAAGCGGGCGGGAAAGTGCTGCTGCCTGGATTTATTCAGACACACATTCACTTATGCCAGACGTTATTCCGCGGACGTGCGGATGATCTGGAATTGATCGATTGGCTGAGAACTCGGATATGGCCGCTGGAAGCTGCTCATAATGCGGACTCTGTCTATTATTCGGCTATGCTTGGTATTGGGGAATTGATCCGCAGCGGTACAACAACGATTCTGGATATGGAGACCGTCAATCATACTGAATCGGCATTCCAGGCTATTCTCGAGAGCGGAATCCGTGCCGTCTCCGGCAAGGTGATGATGGATCATGGAACAGAGGTTCCGCTAGCGCTTCAAGAGAAGACGGAGCAGTCGCTGAAGGAAAGTGTAGAGCTGCTTGAGAAGTGGCATGGAGCGGCTGGCGGCAGAATCGAATATGCTTTCTGCCCACGGTTTGTTGTCTCCTGTACGGAAGAGCTGCTTATCGGAGTTAGAGATCTATCCGCACAATACGGCGTGAAGGTACATACTCATGCGTCGGAAAATCGGGAAGAAATTTCGATCGTAGAGTCAGAACGTGGGCTCAGGAACGTTGTTTATCTTGATCATATTGGGCTTGCGAAGCCAAATCTGATTCTAGCTCATAGCATTTGGCTTGATGAGGAAGAGAAACGGATTATTAAGGAAAGAGGCGTTAAGGTTACCCATTGTCCAGGTTCGAATCTGAAGCTGGCCTCAGGTGTCGCGGAGGTGCCGGAGCTGCTCAAGGAAGGTATCGATGTAGGGATTGGTGCAGACGGTGCTCCTTGTAATAACAATTTGGATATGTTCCAAGAGATGCGCCTCACCGCCTTTATTCAGAAAGTAAAGCATGGTCCAACCGTCATGAATGCCAAAACGGTGCTGCAGATGGCGACCATGGGTGGTGCGCGGGTGCTTGGTCTGGAGGATAAGATCGGAAGTATTGAAGTCGGCAAGCTAGCGGATCTGCAATTGCTTGATCTGGAAGACTTCCATGTCTATCCGTCCTTTGATGCAGATTGGTATTCGAGAGTTGTCTATGCCGCTACTCGCGGCGATGTTGACACGGTCATGATTGATGGGCAGGTTGTGATGGAAAACCGGATCATGAAAACAATTGATAAGCCGCTAGTATTACGTGAAGCGGATCGGACGTTAAAGGAACTGCTGGCGAGACTATAGCAGCGGGTATAGCAAAAGCCCTTGATCATTGAATGGAAAAGGTGGGACAGCCGATGGATATGTTAGACATCTTGCGGGCAATTCGGCAGCTTGAACAGCCGGCGGTCCTGGCAACCATTGTTGAGGTTGAAGGCCACGCGTATCGAAAGGCCGGTGCAGCTATGCTACTCATGGGGAGCGGGGAGACAGTCGGAACGGTAAGCCCGGGTTGTATTGAATCGGATTTGCTGGAACGCGTACCGGCCATCTGTGAAGCCAATCAATATGAAATGGTTGAATACAATATGCAGCCGGATGAAGATCCGATCTGGGGAGATTCTGTAGGATGCGGAGGAGTTATTCGCATTCTTCTCGAGCCTGTCGAGGGAGAACTGCGAGTGCTTCTGCTTGCGGCATTAGAGCAGCTAAATAGAGGGATTGAAGTTCAGTTTTCTCGTGAAATTCGGGGGCAAGAGCTTTGCTATGAGCTTTGCACCAAAGATACAGCCGTAATCTATACATCTAATGATTGGCGGTACTCCATGACCTTGACGCCTCGCCAGAGAGTTATTTTGTTTGGGGCAGGACTGGATGCCATTCCAATCTATCATCTCTTAACCCAAAGCAGCTTCCGTGTTCTTGTTGCAGATTGGCGGCCAGGATTACTTGCCTCCTTCTCCGGTGCGAAGATTGCTCTTGGGACACCAGAGCGATTGGAAAAGGAAATACAGCTTCATGAGAATGATGCGGTTATCGTGTGCAGTCATCATCTGCATTACGACCGTGAAATGATTCATATGTCGCTGGCTAATAAGACGAGGTATATAGGCGTGATGGGTTCATCCAAGAGAATTAATATGTTATTTGAAGGAGAAAATCCTCCTGCCAATGTGAAAGCTCCCATTGGTCTTTCCATTGGGGCTGAAGGGCCATACGAGATTGCTGTCAGCATAACAGCTGAGCTTATTGCCTTACGTAAGGAATGGCTGAATAAAGAGCACCACAAGGAGGCACGAAATGATCATATCCGGAATTTATTTAGCAGCGGGACAGAGCAGTCGGATGGGCAAACCGAAGCTGCCGCTCGAGCTTTCCCCGGGCTTAGCGCTCGGCAGTATGGCGCTTCGTGCTCTATTGGATAGCGGGATGGAGCAAGTGCATGTGGTCGTCCGCCCGGACGACCCGCTGAACTGGCTTACAGGCTTAAGAAACGATCCTCGTTATACCGCTAAACTTCATATTGTCGTCTGCGAAGAAGCTAGCCTAGGAATGTCTTATTCGATTCGTGCTGGAGTAGACGCCGCGCTTTCCAGCTCCCCGACGTCCGATGCAATCGTGATCGGGCTTGGTGACCAACCTTTTGTCACGGCTGCTATGGTGCGGCGTCTTCTTTTTATTATGAGAGCGCGTCCTGAACTAGATTTCGCTGCTTCCTCTGTTGCAGGTGTAGTTATGCCGCCGGCTGTTATTAGTAAATCGATGTTTGCAGCACTTCGTGGACTTCGTGGGGATATGGGAGCTCGCAAGCTGTTTGGATCTCCTGATTATAGTGGAGAAGTTATCACGTACGAAGGGGAAGAGGCTAATCTGCTTCTGGATGTGGATGATGAGAACAGCCTCCATTTGGCAGAGCGTAGATATCGGCGTATCCGCGAACGAAGATAACGATGTCACTTATTATTACATATAAAACAATAGAGACGTGCATCGTGCACAATGAGTGTTCGTAATTTTATCTCCACTCCCAATCTCATGTCACATATATTGACGCTACTATCACGCGGAAGTATAGTGAAGCTACATCAACCACAGCGGTCATGATGATTAAAGAGAGTCGGGGAGGAACTATATGAAATATCTCGTTAAAGCACGTACAGTGGGGTTAGCATTTCTCGTATTAATGGTCGTTATCTTATCCGCTTGTTCCAGTAATAACAACAATAAGACAAGCGAAGCAACGAATAACGGCAATGCGCAGGCTTCGGCAAATCCGGCAGCTACAGACAGCGGCAAGAAGCTTCCACGAGTCGCATTCGTGTATATCGGGCCTCCAGGAGACGGCGGCTGGACCTTCGAACATGACAACGGCAGAAAGTACATGGAAGAAAAGCTTGGCATTAAAGCTGACACGGTAGAAAATGTACCGGAAAGCGCGGACGCTGAACGCGTCATTACAGAACTGGCCCAAAACCATGACATCATTTTCACAACTAGCTTCGGTTACATGGACCCGACTCTGAATGTGGCGAAGAAGTTCCCTGATGTGAAATTTATGCACACAGCCGGCTACAAAACAGCGGACAATATGTCCACTTACTTCGGTAAGAACTATGAAGCCAGCTACCTGAGTGGTATTGCGGCAGGCAAAATGACCAAATCGAATGTGATCGGTTATGTTGGTGCCTTCCCAATTCCGGAAGTCATCTATAACATTAACGCTTTTGCCCTTGGCATTCAAAGTGTAAATCCGGATGCAAAAGTAGACGTGGTATGGAGCAACACTTGGTATGATCCAACGGCTGAACGTCAAGCAGCAATCAGCTTGCTGGATAAAGGAGCAGACGTCCTGCTTGCTTACCAGGATTCTCCTGCAACATTGCAAGCAGCAGCTGAGCGCGGCGCACTCGCTGGCGGTAATGACTCTGATATGACTCGCTATGCACCAGAAGCATACTTAACGAACCCTACATGGAACTGGGGTCCCTATTATACACAAGTAGTTCAATCTGTGATCGACGGCACTTGGAAGAGTGAGCAATTCTCCGGCGATATGGTAGATGGCATGGTTGGTCTTGCTCCTCTTGGATCTAGCATTCCAGATGATGTGAAGAAGCTGGTTGAAGACGCGAAGGCGAAAGTCTTGAGCGGCGAGTTGAATGTATTCAGTGGTCCAATCCTAGATGCATCTGGCGCTTCGAAGCTGGAAGCAGGCCAAACAATGAGCCTTGAGGACATTCTTGGGATGAATTGGTTCGTAAAAGGCGTAGAAGGAACTATTCCTCAATAATAGGATGCAGGCCGAAACAGCCAATCAACAAATCCCTTACCCAAGGGATTTGTTGATTTATTGGCCTCCAGTTAGGTGACAATTCTTTAAGCACATGCTTACGAAGCAAGAATCATCACAATTGGCCAGAAAGTGGTCCAATTGTGTGACAATTCTTTAAGCACATGCTTACGAAGTAAGAATCATCACAATTGGCCAGAAAGTCGTCCAATTGTGTGACAATTCTTTAAGCACATGCTTACGAAGTAAGAATCATCACAATTGGCCAGAAAGTCGTCCAATTGTGTGACAATTCTTTTTAGGAGGAAGCGCGAATGCTCGAAACCTACTCTGTAGAAATGCAGCATATCGTCAAGCAATTCGGCTCCGTTATCGCCAATGATCAAGTTGATTTCAAGGCTAAATCCGGAGAAATTCATGCTCTTCTTGGAGAGAACGGTGCAGGTAAAAGCACGATGATGTGTATGCTGTCCGGTGTGTATCGTCCAACAAGCGGTGATATTTACATCCACGGCAAGAATGTAAAGATTCGGTCTCCTAAGGATGCAATGAAGCTTGGCATCGGCATGGTGTTCCAAAACTTCAGGCTGGTGCAAACCTTAACGGCAGCGGAGAACATCATTCTTGGTGAGAAAACATCGTTCTGGCGCGGGCCAGGCTGGATGAAGAAGAAGCAGGAAGAAATTGATGCGATTGCGACTAAGTTTGGTCTAACCTTCCCGGTTGACCGCCCGATCTGGCAGCTCTCAGTAGGTGAACAGCAGCGGGTGGAAATCGTCAAGACGTTATACCGCGGTGCAGATCTCATTATTTTGGATGAACCAACCTCGGTACTCACACCGGGCGAAGCAGAACAGCTGTTCATCACGCTTGCACAGATGAAGGCGGAAGGCAAGACGGTCATTATTACGACGCATAAATTAAAAGAAGTGATGGCCATCTCCGACAGCATCTCGATCATGCGTAAAGGTCGTCTCACGCATACGATAGAGAAAAGCGAGACGAATGAACGAGAGCTGGCAAGGTTGATGGTTGGTAAAGAGTTGGCCGCTGCCAAACCGCTAGCGAGTCGTCCGCAGGGCAAACCACTCCTGATTGTAGATGAGCTGGATGTGTTTGCCGATCATGGGCGTAAAGCACTGGATCAAATGGAATTCACTGTACATGAAGGTGAAATCGTTGGTGTTGCTGGTGTTGCAGGTAATGGTCAAAAAGAGCTTGCTGAGGTTCTCACCGGACTTCGCCCATGGCGCAAAGGTACGATTGAATTCAATGGAGCTCCATTAAAAAATGCATCGGTTCGTGGTGCCATTGAAGCTCGTATAGCGCATGTACCGGAGAACCGGATGAAAAGTGGTCTAGCCGGCAGCCTTGGTGCTGTTGATAACCTGCTGTTCAAATCATACCGGACTAATCAACGGTCCCGCTTCGGATTCTTACGCTCGAGTGCGAACCGCAGCTGGTCACAGCAGCTAGTGGAGCAGTTCGATGTGAAGACACCGGGACTCGATACACCCGTTAGACAATTATCCGGTGGTAACCAGCAGAAGCTGCTTTTCGCTAGAGAAGTGGAACAGGATCCACTCTTAATGGTCGCTGTTCACCCTACACAAGGGCTGGATGTTGGCGCAACGGAGGGCGTACATCGTCTCCTAACCGAAATGCGTGGACAAGGCAAAAGCGTTTTGCTCATTTCTGAAGATTTGGATGAGGTTATGCAGCTGTCCGACCGCATATTAGTAATCTATAACGGTCGTATGGTTGGTGAGTTAGCAAGAGGAGAGGCTACCCGTGAGCAGATCGGCCTATTCATGGCTGGAGTGCGGGATACGGAAGCAGAGGAGGAGAAGGTCGTATGAGCAAGCAGCCGGTACAAAGCACAATTGTAATCGAACAACCTGAGTCAGCACCACGCCGCAAGCTGCTGTCGCTAAGAATCGAACTGGATCCGTCAAGGAAAGAAAGCCCATGGTGGATGACGATCATCTCCGTGCTGCTTGCCTTGATCTTCTGCGGCATCTTTATTGCAGCAAACGGCATGAATCCGATCACGGTCTATTCCAAAATGATTACCGGAGCTTTTGGATCCTCATTTGGCATTACCGAAACGCTTGTCAAATCTATTCCGCTTCTTCTATGCGGCATTGGTGTAGCGATTGCCTACCGGATCTCGGTATGGAATATCGGGGCGGAAGGACAATTCCTTGCCGGCGCGATGGCGGCAACGGCGGTTACGGTCTATTTTCCGAATATGCCTGGTTACCTGGTTATCCCCGCCATGGTCGTATTCAGTATCGCAGGTGGGGGAGTTTGGGGGCTGTTGACCGCGATTCCGCGCACTTACTTCCAAGTTAATGAACTTATCTCATCTCTTATGTTGAACTATGTAGCGCTGCTGGCGTTGAACTACTTCGTATTTGGTCCCTGGAAAGATCCAGAAGGCTTTAATTTTCCAGGTACACCTGTATTTACAGATGCACAGTCGCTTCCTTTGTTTGGCGACACAAGGCTGCACTTAGGTATCGTTTTCGCTATCGCTGCCGTTCTGCTGTACGCCTTCCTGATGAAGTATACGCGCTGGGGCTATGAGCTTCGCTTAATTGGCGCCAACCCGGAAGCAGCGAAAAATGCAGGCATTAAGATCAGCCGACACATCTTGCTTGTCATGCTGATCAGCGGCGGTATGGCTGGACTTGCAGGCATGGCGGAAGTATCCGGTGTAACGCACCGTCTGATGTATGGTATTTCTCCAGGCTATGGCTACACAGCGATTATCGTAGCGTGGCTTGCGAAGCTGAATCCGGTTGGTCTAGTTGTATCTTCATTCCTGTTCGGCGGTCTGATCGTCGGAGGGTTCAGTGTTCAAACGATTGGCTTGCCTTCTTCGATCTCTTCTATGATCCAAGGCGCGATTCTCTTCTTCTTGATCGCAGGCAGTATGGCCAGCAAATTCCGTATTCGTAGAAACGCTTAGAAGGGGCGGTGTAGACAATGGATGTATTTGTACAAATTATCGTGGCCGCCATCTCTTCAGGCACACCGCTCTTATTCGCAACGCTGGGCGGTATTCTGATCGAACGTTCCGGCATTATCCAGCTTGGCGCAGAGGGACTTATGCTTATGGGCGCTGTTATCGCTTGTATGACCTATCTGCATACGGGTAATCTCGCACTGACATTACTTGCCGCATGTGCAATCAGCGCTGTGCTAGGTGTCGTTCATGCCTTTATGTGCGTCACGCTGAGGGCCAATCAGATTGTAAGTGGTCTTGCCTTAACGTTATTTGGCACCGGACTTAGCGCATATATCGGTAAAAGCATCACTGGCCAGCCAGTTGCAGGTGCTGTACCGAAGGTTAACCTTAATTGGCTCGAAGATGTACCTGTTATTGGCGGAATATTCGCTCATCTTGATATTTTAACCTGGTTCAGCTTCATTCTTGTTATTGTTCTGCACTTATACATCCACCGGACTTCATGGGGCCTACACCTGAGAGCGATTGGCGATAATCCTCCAACAGCAGATGTAATGGGCATTCGGGTACAAACCTTCCGTTACGGTTATATCATTGTTGGTTCGATGCTGATCGGTCTTGCTGGAGCGGATCTCCTCATGGTGTATTCGCCAACCTGGATCGAAGGAATGACAGCGGGCCGTGGATGGATTGCAGTAGCTCTCATTATCTTCGCAAGATGGAATCCAATTCGCGCTTTGTTCTGTGCTTACTTCTTTGGTGCACTGGATACAATCGGCTTCCGTATCCAATTGATAGGCAGCGAGATCCCATCTTATTTCCTCAAAATGATTCCTTACATCGTTACGATTCTTGTCTTGATGTTCCTCGGCTGGCGTAACCGCAACAAACCGTCGGGCTCACCGGAATCACTTGGTACACCATATATTCGTGAACAAAGATTCTAGGGCGAAAGGGGATGGAGTTATGGCTGCGAATGCACAAGGAGTGGCTGAAGCTCCTTTCGTATGGCATCCAAGGAGTGCTGCGGAGGCTTGGCAGCTGAAGCAGACACTTGGAACGGAAGGTGTGTTTACCGCAGGAGCTACACTGCTGCGGACGCAATGGGAGTCAGGACTGGCAGTTATGCCAAACCACTTCATTAATATTGGAGCAATTGAAGAGCTGCATGGATTTGAGATCGATAGTGTTTCTGGAACGGGTAACTTTGGGGCTATGACAACTCTATCAAATATTCGAACGAGTCCGCGGGTAGGAGAAAGCTTCCCGGTCCTGGTCGAAGCTACTCGCAATATTGCAGCACCGTCCATTCGTAATTTGGCTACAATCGGCGGCAATATCTTGTCGATGGTTGGTGATTCGCTGCCGGCATTGCTCCTATATGATACCGTCTTGCATTGGCATGACGGTACAAATGGTCTCCAGGAGCCGCTGTCGGAATGGCTGTCTACGGCTTCGGCCCATGCTGCCTGGAAGGAACGGCTGCTCATGTCGGTCGAGCTTACTTTGCCCATTCTGGATTCGAATACGAAGCGATTCGTCGCTTACCATAAAGTCGGCAGAAGGGATGCTTTTACGCCGTCTGTTGTCACAGCTGCACTAACGATGCAGCTCGATTCAGAGGATCGGCTAAGCGATGTGCGCCTTGCACTTGGCGGCGGACAGACCATTCCGTATCGCTTGGAATCTATCGAATCGTATTTAAACGGCAAGCTTGCGAATAAGAAGACGATTTCAGAGGTGTATGCCTTGATCGTCGAACAATTCGAGCCTAAGGGCGATACGTTCGTACCTGTCAGCTATCGCAAGAAAGCAGCGGCGAATTTGATTGCCTCGGAATTATGGAAGGCAGCAAGAACGGCTCGTTAAAGAGAGGGTGGGTGGTCAAACATGCTGTTAAATAGACAAGGAAGCGGAGCCCGCTGGCGGAATCGTCCTGACGGTCCCGATAAAGTAATGGGGAAGCTGGCTTATCTAACCGATATGACAGCCCCTGATATGCTGATTGGCCGAGTACTTCGAAGTCTACATCCACATGCGCGGATTACAGCCATCCGAACGGAGAAAGCCGAAGAGCTGGATGGGGTTCATGCCGTTATAACACATAAAGACGTTCCTGGTTTAAATCGGTATGGAATCGCTCAACCAGACCAACCGGTGCTGTGCGAGGATCGTGTACGGTATGTCGGTGATGCTGTTGCAGCAGTAGCGGCGGATACACTGGAAATCGCAGAGCAAGCGCTGCGGCTGATCGAGGTCGATTATGAGCTTCTTCCCATCGTGGAGGACGCGGAATATGCGCTCACGGATGATGCGCCTCAGCTTCATCCACAGGGCAATCTGCTCCACCGGAAAGACTTCAAGCGTGGAGATGTGGCTGTAGGCTTTGAAAGTTGTGCACATGTCGTGGAAGAGACCTACTACACGCCTCGGCAAATGCATACGTACATGGAGACCGAAGGGGGATTGTTCATCTTTGGCGAGGATGGCCGGCTAACCGTCTATGCGCCTACCCAGCACGGCTTTATGGACCGTATGCAGCTCGCTCGTATTCTCGCCATTCCACAAAGTGAGATTCGGATCGTATCCAGTCCTATAGGCGGATCCTTTGGTGGTAAAGATGAGTTGAACGTTCAGCCATACGGAGCGCTGCTTGCAAGAGTAACGAATCGTCCAGTGAAGTTTCATAACTCCAGATGGGAATCGGTTCGGGCGGGTCTCAAGCGGCATCCGATGAAAATTACAATGAAGACCGGTGTTGATGATAACGGAAGACTGATCGCCCATCAAGTTAGAATCATTGCAGATACCGGTCCTTATGCCACCTTAGGAGCAGAAGTATTAAACTTTGCTGTCGAGCATGTCATTGGTCCTTATCAATATCAACATCTCGATGTTGACGGATTCTCGGTCTATACGAACAACGGCATGTCGGGCGAGTTCCGTGGCTTTGGAGGGAATCAGGCGATATTTGCGCTTGAAGGTCAATTCGATCGTCTGGCGGAAAAACTCGGCATGGATCCTTGGGAGCTGAGGCTCCTCAATATGCGTAAGCCTGAGGATCCTGGACCGTTTGACCAGCCGATTGCGTCGACAGAAGGTGCAAAGCAGGTATCTGACGCGATGACGTCCAGCGCATTATGGCAGGAACGTGGCAAATCAAACGCCGAGGAGGATGAGCAAGCTGAGCCATGGACCCGTACAGGTATTGGTGCTGCATTTACGATGCATGGAGCGGGGCTTGGCTTTGGTATTCCGGATCCGGGGGGCGGCCGACTGACGCTTGCTCTAGACGGCAAGATCGAAGCGGTATTCAGTTATGAAGAGTTTGGTCAAGGGCTTATTGCTTCCTTGGAACAAATGCTGATCGAACAGTTCGGCTTTGCTGCTGAAGACATTCGTATCATTATTGGTGATTCCGATGTCGTTCCTGACGGCGGCTCAACAACTGCTTCCAGAGCTACCAGCATGATGTGGAAATCGCTGCAGAACTTAAGACCCTTATTTGAAGAAGCTGTTCTTGGCAAGGCAGCAGAGCATATTCAGCTTCCAGTCAAGCGGCTGAGATTTGGCGAAGGTGGTATCTATAGCATCGATGCCAGCCCGGATGCTCTGACAGACAAATGTCTGATCACATATCTGGAACTTGCAGTCGTATGCGGCGAACCAGTTAGCTGCACAACACAATTTAACTTCCCAGTTTCAGCAACCGATAAGGTAGGCGCACATTTCCTGTACACGTACTCTGCGGTTGCCGTGAAGGTAGAAGTAAATCAATTAACCGGACGTGTTCGTGTGCTCCATCAATATCATGCGGTTGCAGCTGGTCCGGTCATCAATCCGCAAGGGTTTCTTGGTCAAATCGAAGGCGGAAGCAGCATGGCGCTCGGATTCGCGCTTACTGAGGATGCGGTCATGAGCGGCGGCCAATATGTAACGAAAAACCTCGATACGTATCTTGTCCCAACCATCGCTGAGCATCGGGGGACTATTGATGTCCAGCCGATTGAAGAATTGCCGGAAAGTGATAACTATGGACCACGAGGTATCGGCGAGGTTGGCTCGGTAACGCTGGCACCAGCGATAGCAGCAGCGATCTATGACGCGGTAGGTATACGGGTAACGAAGCTGCCTATCGATCCTGAGCTATTGCAAGCCGAATCTTTCGACACTTTACTAGATAAGGCGGTGAGCAGAGAATGAAAGATTCGATGAAGCCGGTATCTCCACTAGACACAAGTTCAATTCCCTGCACCATCAATGGTAGTGAGATTAACTTGAATGTCCCTCCAGCCAAACGACTCTTGTCTGTCCTGCGGGACGATCTGGCAATGACAGGCACGAAGCGTTCCTGTGATATCGGCAGATGTGGTGCTTGTATGGTTATGGTGGACGGTGTGCCCGTCAATTCCTGTCTCACGATGGCTTATCAATGTACAGGCAAGTCGATTACTACAATAGAAGGTGTTTCAGCTAACGGTATGGACCCAATCCAGCGTGCTTTTCTCCAGGAAGGCGGCTTCCAATGCGGCTACTGTACACCAGGGATGGTTATCTCGGTGAAAGCACTGCTTGATCATAATCCGGATCCTACTACGCTGGAGATTGAAGAAGCGTTATCGGGAAATATATGCCGCTGTACCGGTTATGGCGGAATTAAGAGAGCCGTTCAGAAAGCGATAGAGTGGAGGAAAGAAGGCTATGAATCTATCACTGATTAATGATTTGACGAAGGAGCAGTTTACCGAAGCGCTTGGAGCTGTCTTCGAGCATTCCCCTTGGGTTGCCGAGCAAGCCTACGAGGCTCGTCCTTTTCAAACTGTAGATGAACTGCATGATGCGATGGTCAAGGTTGTTGTCAATTCGCCAGAAGAATCAAAGATCGCGTTATTCCAGGCACATCCTGATCTCGCTACAAGAATCAAGATCGGCGATTATTCGACGAAGGAGCAGCAAGGAGCGGGACTTGACCGGCTGACACCCGAAGAGTTCGAGAAATTCTCGGCTTCCAATCAGCGATATACCGATAAATTTGGATTCCCTTTCATCCTGGCTGTTCGAGGTAAAGACAAATCGGATATTTTGGCCGCCATGGAAGCTAGGATCAATAACAGTCTCAAAGAAGAAGCAGACGAAGCATTATGGCAAATCGCCCGAATTACGAAATTCCGGTTGCACGATCTCATTACAGAATAGAAGGGACTGGTTTTCATGCTAAAACTTCGCAGCGGTCGTACTCTTTATTATGGTAAAGGGGATGTCCTCTCTTATCGCACTTATGCTAACCCATTATCTGTAAAATCAGTTCCTGAATCCGCCTATATCGGTGACAGTAATGTCATCTTTGCCCATAATATAACGTTTGCCGTAAGCGGCGAACAGCTTCTCACCTCGTTTACTGAAGGAGATAACTCCCTCGTAGTTGCGACAGATTCGATGAAAAACTTCATTCTGCGTAATACAGCTGCTTATGAAGGAAGCACTACAGAAGGACTGCTATCCTTTATCAGCTCGAAATTTATGGATAGATACCCGCATATTGACGCGGTGGAGCTGAGTGCGGATCGTATTCCGTTCCAAACCCTGGAAGTAGCTACTCCTTCTGGCGAAGGACTAGAGCCAAGCCCACTCGTCTACCGCCGTTCGCATAATGATCATACCAGCGCCTCGATGAAGCTTGTCCGCAAAGACGGTGCGCCAGTGATCGAATCACATGAATGTGCGATTACGGATCTGCAATTAATCAAAGTAAGCGGCAGCTCCTTCTATGGATTTGTTCGCGACGAATATACGACTTTACCGGAGAGCTATGATCGGCCTTTGTTTATCTTCCTTGATGTGTTTTGGAAGTATGAGGAGTCCGAGCATGCGCTTGATGCCGAGCTTGGCAGCTATGTTCCGGCGGAACAAATTCGCGATATTACGCACAACCTGTTCCATGAACTGAAATCGCCATCCATCCAGTTCTTAATCTACCAAGTAGGTCTTCGTATATTAACCCGCTTCCCGCAATTATCCGAGGTTCGTTTCGAATCCAATAACAGGACTTGGGAGACGATCGTTGACAATACAGAAGCTGATCCAGCTGGTGTCTATACAGAACCACGTCCGCCATTTGGCTTCCAAGGCTTTACGATGACGCAAGAAGACTTGATTCAAGGCGGGGAGTGAGCTGGATGAGCGGCGGACGAATTACGACTCATGTGCTGGATACGTCAAGAGGCAAGCCTGCTGCAGATTTGCAGGTTGAACTGTGGTTAATCGAGCATACAGAAGGCTCTACGGAAGGCCGTACGTTATTACGAACAGCAGCAACAAATGAAGACGGGCGGCTTAACGACCCTCTTCTTGATTGTGATGAAATGCTTGCCGCTGTTTACGAGATAGTGTTCTGCGCGGGAGACTACTTCCGAGATGAACGAAGAAGACATATTCTCGAAGCCGAACCGGTCTTCGACCGTATCCCCATTCGATTCTATGCCTCAGATGCAAATGCTCATTATCATATTCCGCTGCTGGTCGCACCAGGCGGCTACAGCACCTATCGAGGAAGCTAGGAGGGAAGCAGGATGAACCAAAGTTTTGATTGCATTATTCGTAACGGGATGGTCGTGCTTCCTGATGGAACTTATAAACTCGACATTGGTATTCTTAATGGTCAAATCGCAGCGATCTCAGACTCACTCGCTGATTCTGCTGCTGATCATGTGCTTGATGCAGAAGGTCAATATGTCCTGCCGGGTATGATCGATATCCATGTTCACTTTAATGAGCCAAATTTCGGCCATTGGGAAGGCTTTGCCACTGGATCATCAGCACTAGCTGCCGGTGGATGTACAGCCTATGCGGATATGCCGCTTAACGGCAATCCGCCTACAGTTACGCCGGAAGCGCTGGAGCTAAAGGGCAAGCTGGCTGCAGGGAACTCAGCTGTTGATTATACGTTCTGGGGCGGTTTGGTTCCCGGTAAGTTAGATCAGCTGGAAGCCATGTATGCCAACGGGGTACGAGGCTTTAAAGCCTTTATGTCCAATCCGGGCGGTGAAGGAGAAGGCCGGTTTCGTGAGGTAGATGACTGGACGTTATACGAGGGGATGAAGCGAATTGCTGCATTAGGCGAAGGCGGCTTTGTTGCCCTCCATGCGGAGAGTGATGCTATAACATCCCATTTGGCAGAACAAGCCATTGGTGAGGGGCGTACCGATGCTCGTGCCTTCGTCCAATCCCGCCCAGTCATTGCTGAGCTCGAAGCGGTGAACAAAGCAATTCTGTTCTCGGAGCAAACAGGCTGCGAGGTTCATTTTGTTCATATTAGCAGTGTAGAAGCCGTTGAACTGATCGACCGGGCGAAGAAGCGTGGTGTCGCGGTGACGGTCGAGACTTGTCCTCATTACTTGGTGCTGACAGAGGAGGATATGGTTACGATTGGCCCCGCCGCCAAATGTGCGCCTCCCCTTCGGTGTGTGGATCAGAAGGAAGGACTCTGGCGCATGATTAAGGAAAGGAAGCTTGATGTAATTGCCTCCGATCATTCACCTTGTCCGCCGGATCTCAAGCTTGATGAGTCTCTTACCTTCTTCGAAGCATGGGGCGGCATTGCAGGTGCACAAAGCAGTCTGGAGCTTATGCTGGACGAAGGCTGGGTGAATCGTCAAATTCCGCTGCATGAGTTATCGGAACTGTTGTCGGCAGGACCTGCAAAGCGGTTTGGACTATACCCGCAAAAGGGTCTTATCGCCGAAGGAGCAGATGCGGATCTGGTGCTTGTGGATCCGAACCGTTCTTATATTCTAACGAGTGAGCAATTATGGCAAAGGCATCAAGTCAGCCCTTATATCGGCCGGGAATTCACCTGCAAAGTGACAACAACCTTGGTCAGAGGCATAACGGTTTATTCAGAAGAACTTGGCGTACAAGCAGCGAAGCAAGGACAACTTCTGCTGAAGCCTATTCATACACCCCAACAAACCCCATAAGAGGAGGCTGTTACGATGAGGATACCGATGGAACAAGAAGCTGCCTCCTTTGTTTCCCGCCTTCTTGATGAACTGGCCTCCTTTGGCGCAGATGAACAAGGAGGAGTGACGAGGCTTTTATACTCTCCTGAATGGCTGCAAGCGCAAATTTACTTAGCTGAGCAGATGAAGACTCTTGGCATGGATGTCCGGTTTGACCGTGTGGGTAATCTATTCGGTCGTCTGGAAGGAAGTACCTTAGGAGCTCCTGTTATTCTGACCGGCTCCCATATTGATACGGTACGCTCGGGAGGTCAATACGACGGTGCCTATGGCATCGCCGCAGCAATTGCAGCTGTTACTTACTTGAAAGATACGTATGGACAGCCGATAAATACACTTGAGATTGTCTCCTTCTGTGAGGAAGAAGGCAGCCGCTTTCCACTCACTTACTGGGGATCAGGCAATATGACGGGATTATACGACTGGCAAAGCGGCGGTATTGTGTTTGATTCCGATGGCATAAGTCTGCAGGAAGCGATGGAGTCAGCAGGCTTTGGCAAGCCGGAGCAAGAAGCAAGCATAAGGCGGGATATCGGTGCATTCGTTGAGCTTCATATTGAGCAAGGCCCTGTCTTGGAACGTCAGCGTAAACGGATCGGTATCGTTGAAGCGATTGTTGGTCAGCGGCGATATGTGGTAACCGTTCGCGGAGAGACGAATCATGCAGGAACAACACCGATGTCCATGCGCCATGATGCCTTGGTTGGTGCCGCGGAGATGATCCTGCAGCTAGAAGCGGATGCACTCCTTAGCGGAGAGCCGCTAGTCGCTACAGTTGGCCGAATCGAATGCGTGCCAAACACGCCAAACGTTGTACCGGGATCCGTAAGCTTTACGGTAGATATCCGTCATATTGATGAAGCGGTTATTGCAAAATTTTGCGATAATGTCATTGCGAAGTTTAATGAAGTAGCCAAGTGGCGGGGACTGGAACTAACCATTGTTCCTTGGCTCGAAGCAAAGCCTGCACCAATGAACCGTGAGCTAAGTGATAAGCTGGAGCGTATATCGAATGATTTGTCTCTGCCATACCGCAGAATGGTTAGTGGAGCGGGACATGATGCACAAATGTTTACCGGGCTTTGTCCAACGGCAATGCTGTTCGTACCAAGCAAGTCAGGTATCAGCCATTCGCCGCAGGAATATACATCACCTGAAGAGCTTGCTGAGGGAGTCTCCGTACTAGCCGCATTACTATACGAGTTAGCCTACGAGGGGAAATTACCATGAAAAGATATGCCGAACTAGCGCCATCCCAAAGAACGATTATGACTCCTGGCCCTGTTGAAGTGGACCCAAGAGTCCTTCGTGCACTTTCTTATCCGATACTCGGCCAATTCGATCCGGAGTTCACCTCTTATATGAACGATACGATGGAGATGCTGCGTGCTCTTTTCCAGACGAGCAACCAATGGGCATTCCCGATTGATGGGACTTCACGCTCCGGAATCGAAGCTGTTCTGACGAGCTTGATTGAACCAGGGGATAAAGTGCTCATTCCGATCTATGGCCGCTTCGGCAATCTGCTCTATGAGATCGCGGAACGCTGTGGCGCAGAGGTTACTTCGATCGAGAAGGAATGGGGCACCGTCTTCAAGCCTGAAGAAGTGATCAGCGCTATTCATCGTATGAAGCCAGCGCTGGTGCTGATGGTACACGGGGAGACCTCTACAGGTCGTATACAGCCGCTCGCAGAGATCGGCAAAGCATGCCGTGAGCTAGGTATTCTATTTATTGTAGATGCAGTGGCCACGATTGGCGGCGTTCCTGTACGAACGGATGAATGGTGTATTGATGCGGTTATCGGCGGTACACAAAAATGTTTGTCCGTGCCATCCGGTATGGCTCCTATTACGTATAATGATATCGCAGCGAAAAAGATCAATGCTCGTAAAACAATCGAACGTGGATTGCGTACATTACTAGAGTCAGAAACGGATGATATAGCTAGCCGCCCACGGGTTATTAGGAGCAACTACTTTGATCTCAGCCAGCTGCAGGATTATTGGAGCTCGGCTAGGCTAAATCACCATACCGAAATGACCTCTATGCTGTATGCCCTGCGTGAAGGACTTCGCCTCGTACTCGATGAAGGACTAGATGAACGGTTTACGCGTCATCGTCTTCATGAATCGGCTTTGGTCGCGGGCCTCGAAGCGATGGGGCTTACCTTATATGGTGATCCAAGCTGCAAGCTTCCTGTCGTTACGTGTATCAACATCCCAGATGGCATTGACGGCGAATCGGTTCGCAATATGCTGCTTAACAGCTTTGGTATTGAGATCGCCAGCTCCTTCGGCAGCTTGAAAGGGAAAATATGGCGGATCGGCACGATGGGCTATAGCTGCCGCCAGACGAACGTCCTCCAATTGCTTGGCGCACTGGAAGCGGTGCTGATCCGTCACGGTGCATCGATCCATACCGGAGCGGGATTACAGGCTGCACTGGATGTTTATGAGCAAAAATAGTAAAATGACGAGACGAGCGTAAACGGCTGCTCCCTTCTAAGAAAGAGCAGCATACGTTTCGCGTGTGAAATATAAGCCCTGTATTGAGCAAAACATATACTTTCTTATATTTGAAACGGTATCCACCTTCGGCTAACGCTTAGAAGGGAGATGCCGTTTCTGCTATCGACCTATTGAATAATCGACCTGGAAGGAAGGTGTTACATAATGGATCAAGCTTTGCTGGAACAAATTAAACGACTGCCCAAGATCGATCTGCATGTGCATTTGGACGGCAGTGTGAAGCCGGATACGATTCGTGAGCTTGCTGAGGCACAAGGGAAAGCACTGCCTGCAGGAGCAGAAGGTGATTTAACACCGTGGATGCAAATAGATGAGAACTGTACTAGTCTGGTGGAATATTTGAGTAAATTTGATTTTGTGCTGCCATTTATGCAGACGGCTGAAGCCCTTGAACGTATTGCGCAAGAGGTCGTTCAACAAGCGGCAGAAGCAGGCTGTTTATATGTAGAAGTACGTTTTGCCCCGATGCTTCATACGCTCGAAGGACTGTCTGCAAGTGACGCCATACGTCATACGATTGCCGGATTACGGGATGGAGAACATTTGTTCGGTATCAAAGCAAGGGTCATTGTAATCTGCATGCGGCATGATTCAGTCGAGAAGAATCTTGAGGTAATCGAGGCTGCAAAAGAGTTTTACGGTAAAGGAGTAGTGGCTGTAGACCTGGCTGGTGACGAAGCGGGATTCCCGCCGCAAATTCATCGTTCAGTATTCGAGCTTGCAAGCTCTTACGAGCTGCCAATTACTATTCACGCAGGAGAAGCCGGCGGTTCGGATAATGTACGTGAATCGATCAATAGACTTGGTGCGCGGCGAATTGGCCATGGCGTTCGTATTACGGAAGATCCCACGGTCATAGAATTAGTAAAGGCAACTAGAACGCCGCTAGAGATGTGTCCTGTAAGCAATATTCAGACGAAGGCCGTATCCGGCTGGGATACTTACCCGATCCGCTCCTTCATGGAGCAAGGCGTTATCGTTACGGTAAATACGGACAATATGACTGTATCAGGCACTACGATGAACCTTGAATATGAAATGCTAGCCGAGCATTGCGGCTTCACGCTGAAGGAGCTTGCACAACTCGCTATGAATAGTGCGGAAGCTGCCTTTCTGGAAGGCGAGGAAAAGGAAGAGCTGAAATCGGCTGTACAAAGTGCCTTGAACCAACTTGATCTATCACTCTAGTCTTATTTTTGCGCGGGAAGGCAGGGATAACGGAATAGATGGCGAACCTATCCGAGTAGTGTGGGAACGTTATCATAGGTTACCTGCCAACCTTCAGCGTGAAGAAAAGAAAGGGTGTTCTAACGATGAGCCAATCAGCAATTGGAAACAAAATGATTACCCAAATCGGAATTCTTGTGCATGATATCGAAGCCGTAAGCAAAGCCTATGCCGATTTCTTTGGCGTAGACACCCCAGAATGGTTCTGGACGGATACACCGGATAAGGCGCAGACTGAGTACCTCGGCGAGCCATCGCAGGCACGTGCGAAGCTGGCTTTTTTCAATATGGATTCCGTTCAATTGGAGCTTATTGAGCCTGATTCCCATCCGAGCACTTGGCGCAATCATCTGAATGAGCATGGAGAAGGTCCTCATCATATCGCGTTTGTTATAGAAGGCATGAAAGAGAAGATCGCAATCATGGAAAGTAAAGGAATGAAGCTGCAGCAGAAGGGCGAATACACAGGCGGGCGTTATGCTTATTTGGATTCCGTTCCTCAGCTTAAGATATTGGTGGAGCTGCTAGAAAACGATAGATAACAACAGGAAGGAGCTAAACAGCTTATGCACAAACTATTGGCGGTTATCGGAGACTACTATCATCCGGAGACGGATATAGCAGACGGGCTCGAGCAAAGTCTAGCTTCATGGCTGAATAGTGGTAAGGTAAGCCTGACCTATACAACGGTAGATCGGCTTGCCAAAGCTCTTCAAGATAAGCCTGACGCGGTCATCCTCTTCAAAGACGATAAAATCAATCCGGCTGATGAGCATCCTATTCACTGGCTTGATGCTGATACTGAACAAGCTATGCTCCAATATGTGTATGAAGGAGGAGGCTGGTTATCTTGGCATTCCGGCCTTGCATCCTATCCGGAGGACGGCGCTTACGTATCAATGACCAGGGGCTATTTCAAATACCATCCTGAGCAAAAGCTTGTTCGGTTCACAGCCGCACCAAGCGCAGCAGCAGACGGTACTGAGCATTTCGCCATCGATCCAGCGATTAGCTTCGAGTCGAAGGAAGAGCATTATTTCGTCCACTGTGAAGAAGCAAGTACAAATGTATTTATGCGTACCTTCTCGGAAGACGGCGAATCGATTGGTGGATGGTCACATCCCTATGGGAAAGGTAGAGTGTGCTGCCTGACACCGGCTCATAATCTTCATACACTTATCATACCGGAGATGAAACAATTGCTAGAAGCTTGTGTACGCTGGTGCGCACAGGCATAAACGTTCATAAAGACGCTTAAGCTCCTTGTATAGAGGAGCTTCTTCTTTTTCTGCTATAATGTCGATATGTACATAAGGTGGTGCTCCAAGTGGAAAAAATGATCGATGACCAATGTGACGATTCCTGTCTGGGCACGGATCTGCATGATGACAGTCTGGTGAATGCCAGGGTAGAAGAGAAGACGGCGATAGATTTGGCGGAGTTGTTCAAGGCGCTTGGTGATCCAACCCGAGTGAAGATGATCTATGCGCTGCTTGATCGCGAACTATGTGTTCATGATCTTTGCCAAGTGCTCGAAATGGCGCAATCTGCGGTTTCGCATCAATTACGCTACCTACGGAATGTCCGCATCGTGAAACGCCGCAAAGCCGGCAAGACCGTCTATTATTCGTTAGACGATGATCACGTGAAGGAAATATTCATTCAGACGCTCCAGCATGTGCAGCATTATTCCTGAGAGATCCGAACTCGGAAGGTAAAGGAGTGCAGCAGGGTGAAAATTGTAGTCGTCTCAGACACCCATATGCCGCGTATGGCGAAGGCTCTTCCGCCGCGTCTAATTGTGGAGCTGGAAAATGCTGATCTCATTCTTCATGCAGGGGATTGGACCAGCTCTTCGGTATATGGCGAATTATCGAAATACGCACCTGTGAAGGGGGTAGCCGGTAATAATGACGGGGAGGTTATCGTCAAAAAGCTGGGCTATAAGAAAATCGTAACTTGCGCAGGGAAGCGAATTGGTATCGTGCATGGACATCTTCCTTACTCCAGCAAGAAAGCAGAGCAAAATGCTGCTCTATCCTTTACGCCTAAGCAAGTGGATGTGATTGTGTTCGGACATTCCCATATTCCTTTCATGCAGGAGCAGAATGGCATCTTGTTGTTTAATCCTGGTTCGCCAACAGCCAAGCGCAAGCAGCCTCAATATTCGTTTGGCATTATGAGTATAATCGAAGGTCACTTAAAGGCTCGGCATATCTTTTACGATAATAAGGTGTAATAGGGAGGTTAGCATGATCGTCTATATTCTGATCGGGCTGGCGGCCCTAGTTGTTCTAGTCTACTGTCTACTTATCCTGCCCACTCAGTGGCTTAAGGTAGAACGGGTGCATGTTAAGACAGGAGCGGGAATTAAAGTGCTGCAGATCAGCGATATTCATATCGAGCACATCAGAATTCCGGCACGCCGATTAATTCAATTAATAGGGACAGAGCGTCCCTCGTATATTGTGTTAACGGGGGATTTCACGGAGCTTGCTCCCTATCTGTCTAAGGTCCATCGATATATTAAGGAGCTTGCATCAACAGGTGTGCCGATGCTCGCTGTGTATGGGAATCATGACCATCATTTGGCTCCTGCCGAGCTTCAACAATTGACGAAGATGCTTGAAGAGGAAGGCGTTCGTCTTTTGCATAATGAGATGTATGATGCGGGACATTATCAGTTTATTGGCATTGACGATTGGACGAGTAAGAAGAGTGATCCGGACAAGGCTTTTGCAAAGGCAGATCCGACTAAGCCAACAATTGTTCTGACTCATGATCCAAACGTTGTATTGCATATTAAGCAGAGATTCACGTATCTGATGGCGGGACATTTCCACGGGATGCAGTTTCATCTTCCGTTCCTATTCAAGTATTTGAGGAAAGGCGCGCTTCCTGCAGCAGGTATTTATAAAGGTATGCATCAGATGGATAATGGCATGATTTATATTTCGAAGGGAATCAGCCAGACAGGTACCAATGCGAGATTCCTTATGCGCAGTGAAGTAACCATTCATCATCTGTAATCGTCGCTGAGGGAGCGGGTAAGGTTGGAGCCTGATAAACATTGCAAGATTGAAAGAATCGGGATCGTAAAGCGTATTGAAGAACAACAGGTTACATTAGAAGTAGAAAGCAAACCTGTGAACGTGCCGCGTGCCAAGACATCGGATTCATTAGAAGTTAATGATTCTGTACGCTGGAGCGGGACGATGTGGATCAAGATTATGGAATAGGAGGTGAATCTAATATGAAAATGAGCGTTACTCCTGCCGCAACGGCACTTTTCAAACAAGAATGGGGTTTTAAGAACGACGATAGCGTGCGCATCTTTGTCCGGTACAGCGGCGGCGGAGAAGACGCCTTCTCCTTTGGCATTATGAAGGATACCGCGCGTTACCCGGCGGTTAAGATCGTGGAAGACGGTATTATGTTCTATATGGAGGAAAATGATGCGTGGTACATGGAAGGAAAAGATCTCACCATCGACTGCCGCAATGACAATATCGTATTTCTTCGTTAATACTAAGATACAAAGAAAGACGCTTCACCCTAGTGATCAATAGGATGCGAAGCGTCTTTCTTTGTATCTGCTTAGAGAAACGGCAGCTTAATTGATTTCTTGTAGATAGGATACAGCCATTTCACACCACTTGGCGTAAGTGTATCCGCAATCAGATGAGATAAGTACCCAGCGACTGCAACGTGCATGAGGCCTTCAAGCTCAAGCTGCTTCTCCAGTCCCAAGGCGATAGCGCCCCATGCAATGACCGCCCACACCGTGTGTGTCAAACCACGATGCTTCAGCCAAGGCGCCCAGGCGACAAACACGCCAAAGCCTATTAACCAGCTCATGTTATACGCAATACCGCCATAGATCAAGGCAGCGCCAACACTGCTTACAAGCGCGTTCCGAATCACGCCAGTTCGGACGACTAGACCAAGCAGCAGTAGAGCCGCACATGCGATGATAAGCGGAATATCAACATAGTGATCAGATATGTACAAATAAGCGGTAACCGCTGATAACAGCCAGCCTCCACCAAGCAGCACACCATGCAGCCAATTGGATAACTTGCTGGCTTTCGAGCTTAGCAGACTTGGGCCATCCAGATCGGCACTTAAAGCAGAAAATGCTGCAACTCCTAAATAAGTCGCTGCATGAACGATTGTAAACGGATAGTGTGCAGCCGCTGCCGCGCCAATCGCAACGCCAATTGTAAGATGTGTAGTCCCTTTCATTCGTCCTCCTATGACTGACCTTGCAGTATTAATCAAACATATGTTCGCATAGCTATTATAGCGCATATTTGATGATAATACTACATTCGTTGACATAACTCTTTTTATGTCGATCTAGTCATTAGGAATCGTGATTTGATATTGCTAACGATTCTTTCTTGGACGACGGCCCATCTCTTCCGATACAACAAAAGCAAGCTCTTCGTTACCAAATAATGACAACACTTGAAGCACCGTATCATCATCGATATCACCAGCTAGTTCCTTAGGAGCCGTTAATGTCATCACTTCGATCAGCCGACCATTACTTGATTGATGCGGATAGGCTCTCGCATATAGCTCTACAGCATCTAGACCATGATTGACGCACCATTGCGCGAACACAAGGATCATCGTATCTTCATCCTGTTTATATCTTTCTATGATAATCTGTTCCATTTCTTTTGAATTCATTGCTATTTCTCCTTTAAGAAGGTAATATAATTACGAAAAAATATTCATATTAGACGGATTGTAATATGAATTTTGACAGATAGCAATCCATTAAGCAGCCTATAATTATGGGGGAATATTCCATGTCATCGCACTATTTAACAGATCTTGATGGAACGTTGCTTCGTTCAGATGAGACGATGTCGGATGATACGATTGAGCAGCTTAAGGATGCGATTGAAGCGGGAATTGTGTTTAGCTATTCGACGGCAAGGAGTTATACAAGTTCAACTAAGGTAACTTCTGACATTCCGTGGCGGTATCCCGTTGTGATATACAATGGTGCCATGATCTATGATCCGGTGGAGAAGCGGGTTCTTGGCGGAAACTGGTTAAGTGCGGAGCATTCCAATCGCATTATTGAAGCGGGACGCAGGCATCAGCTTGTACCACTTGTGTTTGCCTTAGATGAGAATGACCAAGAGAAAGTACTGCATGAGAGACTACATCGCATAGGAGATCTTTCTTTTTATAATAGTAGACCGAATGATCCTCGTTTTCAAGAAAGCAAACGGCTGGATCTAGAAGTGAAGTACCGTATTCTAATTATGTCGTACATTGGTTTGTATGAAGAGTTGGAACCTGTCAAACAAACGTTAGAACAATTATATAACGGGCTTGTTCATATTGAGTTCATAAAAGATGCGTATATTAGAGATCATTATTTTCTTGAAATCAGTCACCCCTTGGCGAATAAAGGTGAAGGGGTACGGTTGTGGTCACAGCTGGTTGGCTGTGAGGTTCATGATGTAACCGTTTTCGGTGATAACCTGAACGATTTGGGTATGTTTCAAGTGGCAGGCACTCGAGTCGCGGTTGCAAATGCCCATGAACGGATCATAGCATTAGCGGATCACGTCATAGGAACAAGTAATGAAGATGCAGTAGCCGGATATATTACGGAACAAAGGTCGCGTTTGACTACAAGATGATAAAGAGGGAAGCTATGAGACCATTTCAAGGCCTGATTGCAATGATGTTCGTTATTCTCATATTTTTATCACCCATGCAAGTTTATGCGGAAGATTCCTTACAGACGACGGAGCAAACGGAGCAATCCACTGAGCCGCCTCCAGATCTGCCTAATGCAGGAGCAGCTATTCTCATTGATGCTAAATCCGGCGCTGTATTGGTTGCCAAGAATGAAACAGAACGTCTCTATCCTGCCAGCATTACAAAGATTGTGACGGGCATCATCGCTCTGGAACAATCAGATCCAGCAGACATTGTGACGGTGTCGAAAAACGCACGTGGGGAAGACGGCACGCGGATCTATCTGGCGGAAGGCGAACAAAAGCCAATGCTCGATCTCATTGAAGGCATGTTAATTAACTCGGGTAACGATGCCGCAACTGCGATTGCCGAGCATATAGACGGTACGAAGGAACAATTCGCAGAGCGCATGAATGAATTTGTTCATAAGCTTGGTGCCTGGGACACGAACTTTGTGAATCCTAGCGGTTTGCCTGATGATAATCAATATACGACAGCAAAGGATATGGCGAAGATTGCCCAATATGCCATGCAAAATGAGCAATTCCGCCAAGTTGTCTCGACTAAATCCAGACCATGGGTTGGCCAAGAATGGGTCTCCAAGCTTGAAAATCATAATAAACTGCTGAGCAGCTATGAAGGTGCAATTGGCGTGAAGAATGGTTTTACCCAAGCTGCAGGTTATACACTGGTCTCAGCGGCTGAACGCGGGGATACAGAGCTAATAGGCGTCATCCTGAAAGGCACAACGGACGCTGGTGTGTATAAGGATATGACCAAGCTGCTTGATTACGGTTTTGCCCATTTTACTAGCACTTTATATATGGATGCCGATGAGAAACATACGTTCGTAACTCGGGATACAGGTAAACAAATGGAGTTCATTAGCGCAACACCTCTCTGGGTGACAATCAAGGATGGTGAGATTCCAGTCCTTGCAGTGGATTCGAATGGCACGACGTATGTTCAATCCTCACAGGTGTATACACCTTCCGAATCAGTAGCCACCTTAATGCCAATCGTGCCTCTTGCCGATCAGGCGGAAGTTCAGATTGCGTCAGTTACGAAAACGGGCACGACAAATACCGGCGAACAAAGAGCGGAATCATCCGGCTGGCATATGGGGGTTACGATTACATGGTCCATCATGTTAGTATTCATGCTGCTGTCTGGCCGAATCATGTATGTAAGGCAGCGAAAAAGACGATTCTATAAATATAAATAGTAACGTAAATGCTGAAGAGCCAGGACTTCTTGATAAGTCTTGGCTCTTTTGTATAGGATGAATTAGACACTGATCACAAGAGAACGGCTATTTTTTAGGTATAAGAACCAATCCTGGCTTAATCAAAAGCAAAGCTTGGCCAATTGGTTTACAATATAGGTATATTGGGATAGGAGGAATAGCCGATGAGCGAGAAAACGCACATTATACTTGATGTAGACACAGGAATCGACGATGCATTGGCGATTCTGTATGCTTTGCTGTCACCAGACATTCATGTCGAAGGATTGACTACAGGCTTTGGTAATATTGATGTAGGACAAGCTACGGAGAACACGCTTCGGCTTATCAAGCTAGTGAATTGCGGCTATGAAGTTCCAGTAGCAGCAGGAGCCGCTGGCCCGTTGAAACGGGAATACGCAGGGCCTGTTCCACACATACACGGTCATAATGGGATTGGCGACGCCGAGATCCCGCCATCTGAGCAGCAGCCTGTCAAGGAATCGGCAGCCGAGTTTATTGTCAGGAAGGCATACGAATTGCCAGGTGAGCTTGTCGTTGTAACGGTAGGCAGAATGACGAATTTGGCATTGGCTTTGACACTAGATCCAGCGATCGCGAGCAAGATTAAGAAGGTTGTTGTAATGGGTGGTACTGTCTTTGCTCCAGGCAATGTTACACCGGTTAGTGAAGCAAATCTATGGGGTGACCCAGAAGCGGCTGCACAGGTGTTCCGCTCGGAGGTGCCACTTACGATCGTTGGCCTGGATGTTACGCTGAAAGTTCGATTGTCTCGCAGCCATCTTGACCAATTACGTCGGTTAGCTCCGGCTCAGAAGCAGCCCATTGTCGATTTTCTACATGTGGCGTTGGAGCGTTATTTCGACTTTTATCTGGAATCGAATCAATACCTTGGCGAATGTCCGATGCATGATCCACTGGCTGTACTAGTTGCCGTAAATCCATCTCTTGTTACCACACGTGAATTGCATGCTGACATTGACTGCGGACAAGGACATACGGCTGGTATGATCATTACAGATCGAAGAGTGAATCCGAAGGTTGGACGTGAGATTACATTCTGCTTAGATGTGGAGGAGGATCGGGCATTGCGGCAAATGCTGTCCGTGTTCTTACAACCATGAGTACATTACTAATTAAGAATGCCCGCAGCATTGTCACCATGGATGGCGAGAACCGTGTCATTCGTAATGGTAGTCTCTATGCTGTAGGACAGGAAATCGTCGCAATCGGTGAGGATCTGCCTTATGAGACAGCGGATAGCATTATAGATGCCAAGCATAAAATTGTTTATCCGGGCCTAATTAATACGCATCATCACTTGTATCAAACCCTAACCCGGAACATTCCGCTGGCGCAGGACTGCTCGTTATTTGACTGGCTCCAGACGTTATATGAAATCTGGCGTCATCTGGAGCCGGAGGATGTCTACCTGAGTGCTATGACAGGACTTGGCGAGCTGCTGAAGAGTGGTTGTACTACTTCCTCGGATCACTTCTATGTTTTCCCAAAGGGGGTTTCCGAGCACTTGCTGGACGAAGAGATTCGGGCAGCTTCTGAGCTTGGTATGCGGTTCTTCCCGACAAGAGGCTCGATGAGTCTTGGCCGATCCAAAGGCGGCTTGCCGCCTGATGAAGTGACCCAGACCGAATCGGTTATCTTGCGCGATACCCAGCGCGTTATCGAGCGATATCATGATGCGGATCGATTCTCCATGCTGCGTGTTGGTGTAGCGCCGTGCTCGCCGTTCTCCGTCTCACGAGACTTGCTGAAAGAATCTTCGGATCTTGCGCGGAGTTACGGGGTTAGAATGCATACCCATCTTGCGGAGACGATGGATGAAGAGCAATTCTGCCTCGAGAAGCTAGGCGTTCGACCACTTGAATATATGGAGCAGACAGGCTGGGTTGGGGATGATGTCTGGTATGCACATGGCATATGGTTTAATGACAGAGAGATCCATCGTATGGGAGCTTGCGGCTGCGGCGTAGCCCATTGTCCATCTAGCAATATGAAGCTGTCCTCAGGCGCCATACCGATCCGTAAGCTGCTTGATGCAGGCGTAAAGGTTGGGCTTGGTGTTGACGGTTCGGCATCCAATGATGCTTCTAATATGCTGTGGGATCTGCGGATGGCCTATTTGCTTCATAAGCATGAATTGCAGGGGCGTGGCCTTACAACCAATGAGACTTTATCTCTTGCTACTCGTGGCTCAGCACGTGTGCTTGGCTGGGAGAATGAAATCGGTTCGCTTGAGGTAGGAAAAGCAGCAGATTTATTTATGCTTGATTCGAGAAAGCTGGGGTTTGCTGGCGCTTTATTCGATGATGCAGCGCTACCTTTAACGGTTGGGGCTACACAAGCCGATATGACGATTGTTGGCGGCCGTATAGTCGTTGAGGATGGAAGGCTGGTCGGTATCGATGAGGAACAGCTTGCCTTCCGTACACAGCTTGCTGCAGACCGACTTGTCAATTCGGCCTCATTGCGCCTTGGTATAGATTATAGAAAATATAGAGGATAGCATACTACATATACAATATTAGAAAAGGGTGGGTCACATGGAAGAACGTTATTCTCGCGCATCCAGATGTTATAAGACAGCAAGGATTTTCCCTACGGATGTGAACAATCACAATACTTTATTCGGCGGTAAGCTAATGGCTTATATTGATGATATTGCCTCAATTGCAGCAACCAAGCATTGCCGGAAAACGGTTGTTACGGCTTCAACCGACTCCGTCGATTTCTTGTCCCCGATCCGGCCTTCGGATTCGGTGTGTCTGGTGTCCTTCGTAACTTGGACTGGACGAACTTCCGTTGAAGTATTTGTTAAGGTTATTAAAGAAGATTTGTTAAGCGGAGAGCGCGTAGTGGCAGCAACTTCGTTCCTTACTTTTGTTGCCCTTGATCAGGATAATCGGCCCGTTCCGGTGCCGAAGGTTATTCCTGAATCGGAAGAAGAATTTAAGCTGCATGAGACAGCGCCTCACCGCGCAGAGATGCGACGGATCCGTCGTGAGGAAAGCAAGAAATTTGCTGATTATTTAACGGTTTCCCATCCTTGGGACTAATATAGCCGCAACAAAAAATGCGCAATCAGCTTGATTGCGCATTAACTACATATTGGATACAGCAATAAACGAAGATGGCCATGGCGATACATACTCCAATTACTATATATACAGCTCTTTTTCCATTCATACGAGGGCACCAGCTTTCTATGTACATCGATCTTGTCTATTATAAACGAATCCGATTGTAATGTCATATCGAGTCAATGCTTGATTCAAACCCCGTTGTTACATATACTTTTAGAATCGGGTTGTAAATCCGGAGTAGTAAGTATGGCAAGAGGGGAATGACGACAAAATGGAGCAAGGTTCCAAATCGCTGAAGGATGATACGAACATTCCGCAAGAGGAATTTTTCGCTGCTGCCGCATTATTTTGCCGCGCATATCCGACATTCGTAGCGGAGATCGACCGAGTAGAAGCTGAACGGGGTAAGCTCAATGACTTCCAGCTTATGCGTGCGGTGAACAAAGCCAAGGAAAGTCTAGTGATTCTAGGCTGGGACTGTAGAAAAGCCGTTAATGCGTTATTTGAAACGTATGTAGAAGTTTATAAGCATAGCAGTAAGGAAGATGCTAATCATTGGGCAGAATCAACCTTTGGCTGCAGTAAAACACTAATCTACGAGCCTTCGATTGAAGATGAAGAGATTGTGGAACAAGGCTTGTATCTGGAAATGCGAATCGAGCAGCTTACCGCACTTATTCATGAGCAGGAAACGACTCTGCTGCAAAATTATCGCGAGCTGTACCGGCTCAAGATTGCCGCTGCCCATGAAGCGGAGGCAGAGAATACTTTCGAGGCTTCAGAGCCTGAAAGTAAAGAAGAGGAAGACGAGTAACAGAGGAGAGGCCGTTGTCCAACCAGACAACGGTCTTTTTGTGCTGCGATGCTTCGTAATCGATTTCATGTTAAAATGATGTGAGGTGCATTGGAGAGAGGGGAATGGAAAATAGATGAGCAAAGCGATCGTTGTAACTGGTGCGGACCGCGGGGTTGGTCTTGCTCTGACTGCGGAATGGCTACGAGGTGGACACCAGGTATTCGCTGGACAATATTCCGAAAGCTCTGGATTACAGGAACTTCATCAGGAATTTGGAGATCGTCTTACCATCTTTCCTCTGGATGTTTCGAGTGAGGCTAGTGTGAAGCAAGCTTATGATGTGGTAGCATCCCTGACGGATAAACTGGATGTTCTTATAAATAACGCAGCGATATTGGGAGATATTAGAAATACCATTCTTGATGAGCTTCAGTATGAAGAAATGCTGAATGTCTTTAATGTCAATGCCTTAGGCAGCCTGCGCATGAGCCAAGCCTTCACGCCGCTGCTGCTGCAAAGTGACTCGAAGCTGATCGCCAATATTTCATCAGAGGCAGGAAGTATTGCTGATTGCTGGCGTGATGCCTGGTATGCGTACTGCATGTCCAAAGCTGCGGTCAATATGCAGTCGAAGCTTATTCATAATGGCCTGAAGCCGCATGGTGGACGTGTGCTCGTTATTCATCCGGGCTGGGTGAAGACTCATATGCAAGGGAAGCTTGATGAGGCGGCTGAGCTCACACCGGCACAATCCGCAGCCGGTATTACGAACGTTATACTTACAGCACTGACAACAGACGTTATGGAATGCGAATATGTAGACTATGAAGGTAGGAAATTAAATTGGTAAACATACTTCTAGAAGCTTTTAACAGAACCACTTACCCGGTTATAGGACACGGTAAACGAAATGTTCAAGTATTAAAGGATACTTTTGATGAACTAGATGGCACAATCGATAGCGATATATATGGCACAGGGAAAGTAATTGAGGATTTTCAAGCCAAAATGGCTGCGTATTTGGGCAAGCCTTCAGCGGTGTTTTTCCCAAGCGGCACGATGGCACAGCAAATTGCTCTTCGTCTGTGGTGCGACGAGAAAAGGCTTCGTAAGGTTGCCTATCATCCTTTGTGTCATTTGGAGATCCATGAACAGAATGGCTTGAGAGAGCTGCATCAGATCGAGCCGGTGCTTCTTGCAGATAAGAATAGCTTAATTACGCACGAAGATGTGCTGCATATGAAGGAAGATATCGCATGTCTCTTACTCGAGCTGCCTCAGCGGGAGATTGGCGGTCAATTGCCTGCTTATGAGGAGCTTGAAGCGATTGCTGCACATTGCAAAGCGAAAGGCATTAAGCTGCATCTTGACGGAGCTAGATTGTATGAGATATTGCCGTATTACGGGAAAACCGCAGCAGAAATCTGCAGCTTGTTTGACAGCGTATATGTATCCTTTTACAAAGGAATCGGTGGTATCGCAGGGGCTATTCTTGCTGGCGAGGAAGCGTTCACGACTCAATCGAAGATCTGGAAACGGCGCCATGGCGGGGATCTGATCAGTCTTTACCCTTATATTATAAGTGCAGACCAAGCCTTCGATGAGCGGCTGCCGAAGATGGAGCAGTACTATCACGATGCGGTTGAACTGGCTGCAATGTACAATGACTGCGATGGGATTACGACGAGACCCGTTGTACCGGTGTCGAATATGTTTCATGTGCATATTGAGCTGCCAAAGGAATCGTTCGAGAAGCTTCTCATCTCGGTGTTTGAAGAAACGGGAGTTGGCTTGACCGGCAATGTGCGGGATTTTGGAGAAGGTAGTTCGTACTATGAAGTAAGTCTTGGGGACCGCTATGCAGATATTCCGAAGGAGAAGCTGGGACAAGCTTTCACACTGCTTAATCAGAAAATAAAACAAATTATCGCATAAACATGATAAAATTTTCGTTATAGCGTGGTTGAGGAGGAATCGATATGTCGGATTTTGATCAGGATGAGTTAGCGGAAAGACGACGTAATAAATTGAAGCTTATTCAGTTTAACAAAGATGATCAGTCCTTGATCGAATCGGAAAAGCCAAAGGAAACCTTCGAGGATGTTGGCGGACTGGAAGATGTGAAAAAGAAGATTCGTATGAACTTCATTCTTCCGCTGAAGCAGCCGGAAATCTTTAAGGCGTATGGCAAGGAAGCCGGCGGAAGCTTGCTGCTGTTTGGACCTCCAGGATGTGGGAAAACATTCTTAGCGCGTGCTGTTGCTGGAGAAATTGACGCGAATTTTATTCATATTGAGCTGCAGGCAATCCTATCGATGTATGTTGGACAAAGCGAGCATAATTTGCATGATGTATTCCAGAAGGCCCGGGATAACAAGCCATGCGTGATCTTTATTGATGAGCTTGATGCGATGGGCGGAAGCCGTCATCAGATGAGGCAGCATCATGAGCGGATGCTCGTCAATCAGCTTCTTACGGAGCTTGACGGGCTGCAGTCTGCTAATGATAATGTGTTTGTCATCGGTGCGACGAATACACCATGGTATCTGGATTCCGCTTTGCGGCGGCCAGGACGGTTCAACCATCTCGTGTTCGTACCACCTCCAGAAGAGGAAGAACGGAATACCATTCTGCAGTTGAAGCTTGCGGGTAAGCCTACTAATAGTTTAAATCTATCTAAGCTGGCTGGCGAGACAAAGCTATTCTCGGGCGCGGACCTCGAGCAGGTTGTGGCAGATGCCGTTGATTCGGCTATGGAGCGTACATTCGAGACTGGAGAGATTCAGCCGATCACGCAGGATGATCTGAGGAAGTCTATTAAAGGCCGGAAGGCCACGACGGTAGAATGGTTCTCTACAGCAAGAAACTATGCCACATTCAGTGATGTGAATGGTGATTATCAGATCGTGCTCGATTATGCGAAGAAGCATGGTATCAAATAGTTTTATAGGCGGGAGGACTGTCTTGTGGAAGATACAGAAGATACGATAACCCCATCGTCAGAGGCAGCATATACGTCTATCTATCAGCTGATTTATTGGAAGCGATATAAGGAAGCGCTTGTTGAGACGGAGAAGCTGTTGCGTGAAGACCCTCATGAATCGGATCCTTATGCGTTATATGGTCAGATTTTCTTACTTATGGGTGACAAGGAGAAAGCGATACATTGGGTGAATGAAGCTTTGAGAAGAGATCCTGAGAATCATCTGGGATGGTATGTCCGCGTCTCGGCTTATTATGAAGCTGATAACGAATCAGCATTTAACGAAGCCGTATCAGAAGCTCTGCGGATTGACCCTTATGAAGCTCATTATTACTTCTTGAAGGCAAACCAGCATGTGAAAAAAGGCAAGCATGCTCATGCCAAAGCACAAATGGAGATCGCACTGGATCTCGAGCCGGAGAAGCCGATTTATCTGGCTATTCTTTGTTACATTGAAGCCTTGCTAGGCAATGATGAGGTATCCAAAGAGCTGGACCGTCAGGCTATCCGCTATGATGCTGAGCAGCCGGATGTTCTGATGTATCTAGCCTGGGCAGCAGCTAGGCGTGGTGATTATAAGCTTCAAGAGACGTATATGCGTAATGCGGTACGTTTAAATCCCGATGACAAGCAGTATCAGAATGAATATTTGGAGTCGCTTCAGCATCAATTTTTACTCTACCGAATCTGTTTGTGGCCAAATAAATTATTCCGTAAAATGAAGCCCTGGCAAATTTTTGTCGGGTGGGCGGTTTGTTGGCTGCTCTTTAAGCCGCTGGTTCTCGTGTTTATTGCCCTTCATATTCTAGCCCATTGGTCGACAAAAGCTATTATTCATGTTCGTGTGTTTGGCTGGCGCAGGCGAAGAAGCTAATGATAGATATACCGGATCGATACTCTCAGGAGTTCGATCCGGTTTTTTATTTATTTTGCTTCGGGATGAAAATAAGAGCCTAAGAACTCCAAGTACTGCTTAGCTGCTCGAGGCAAATATCGCTTCTCATTCCAGGCGATTGAGAACTCGCGTTCACAGAATGGTGACTCAATGCTGAGCAGCTTAACGTTCGGATCTTCGTTTGTGTTACGAGGGATGAATGCGACGCCAAGTCCCGCTTGTACTAGACTCCATAAAGCTGATGGCTCATCAACTTCGCAAATAACATTCCTAGTGATGCCGGCAACATCGCAATAGGCATTATTGATATGACGGAAAGGATACTCGGTATGATATTCGATAAACGCTTCATTCGCTGCTTCGGCTAATGTGATACTTTCTCTAGCAGCTAATCGATGTGTCATTGGAACGGGAAGGTTAACCTCTGCCTTCAATACGATTTGTTCTCGAATCAATTGGCGGTGGTTGTTCGCTATACCTTTACTTATTCTGATTACGCTGCCGTATTATCGAAAATATCTAAACACGGAAATTAGAGCAGGAGGAAGCATCGATTGGCTTGGTGGAGGTCTTCTGGCGGGTACAGTAGCTTTGCTGCTTCTAGCCATTACACAAAGTAATAGGTGACTGGGAGCCGGAAGCGCATTGTTGCTCTTAGGCTTCTCTCTGGGGATTCGGATGGCTTCTGATCCATTTGTCTCAAGGGCACTCATGAAAGATCGCGTTTATTTAACGGGATTAACGATCGCGGCGCTAAGGGTAATTCTTTTGTGTATTATCTAGCAGCGGCCGCGGAGGCTTATATGGAGAGTTAAAGGAATGAATAATAAGTGTAAACGCTTTCATTAATAATGAAAAACCCATGCAAATTGAGATATGATTTGCTTGGTTTTTTGTATGAAAAAGATTAATGAGCTTAAATAAGTTTGTTTAAGATAAATGTGTAAAGAATAATTCGTTATGATCATGGTAATGAATTTACTATGGATTGGAATTAAGATTCTCAGCAGCCGGCAAAAAAAAGTTGAAATGATTTAACCGATTAACCAGCTGATTGAAATTCGTGCAATCAATGAAATCAGCTGTACAAATGATCAACTGTAGATCAACTGTAGAATTAGCTGCAGATCAGCTAATCAGATAATCATTAAATATGATTGTAATTAAAAACTGTGAAACTGTGAAACGCGAAATGTTGAAAATGAAGCATGAATGCGAATATATGAGAGCTTAAAAGAAAAATCAACGAAAAAGAGCAAAATCAGCAAAATCAACAAAATTGACCAGAAGCACTTTTATCCTGGTCTTATTTAATACTACTTTTTCACAAAACCCGTATTTTATACATATGTCATTAAAACAGGTACTAACTTGCCATTTTGTTGTTCTCAACCAACAAGTAATAAACAAGTGCGAAACCTCGTTTACCTTCCCACTCGCTGTAGTAAAGAAGGTCTTTGCTAGGTCCAGCGCTATATACTGAGCCATTACGTTTTGCTCCTCTACAGCCGTTTTGCCGCACGCTGACATTCCAATCACACAGCAGGACAATATAATGACCATAGCGTAGAGTGTCCTAATTTCTCCATAAGAGATATAAATTAAAAAATAAACAAATCGCGATAACAATCAGACCAGTATTTTTAGATTTATATTCTGCCCACTTTCCTCTTTTATATCTCCGCACTAAAACAACAACTATTGATATAATGAAGGATGATATCATCATTGCAACAAGAAGCTCCATTTTATATCTCCTTTCTTCCACTATTTAGACGTTAATGTTTGGAAATTGTTACGCTAACCTGCCCGTTCGTAAATAACTAGTTGTACATTTTGGGCAACCGGCTTGGTATAGAAGTTCTTGTTCTAATACGGTTATGTATAGAAGTTCTTGTCTTGAGCAAACGATAAGAACTTCTATACATAAAATAAAAAAGCCGCAGTATATGCGACTTCGATTGTATAGATGTTGTTGTCGTCCGACAATGATGTATATGAATCCTCAACTAAATGGATAGAAACACCGCCTGAGACAACGCACTGTGACCCGAAAGATGGAAACTTTGAACAAGTGACCCCGTCTTTCGGGTTCTTTGCCTTGCCCAGCAATTCACGATGTTTTCCCCCTCTTTGTCGATATGTTATAATTGATAATGCGAACGGAGGGGTCTTACCAATATGATGTACCGCCATTATTTTCTGCCACGCTTCGAGGAATTCGATTTTTTTTGTTTTCCTCTTTCCCTCGGGAAATACACGCGGCCAAGTGATCAGGATGTCAATCGCGAAACGGGACTTAGAGATTTCAGTTTGCACCTCGTTGTTGCGGGCAAGGGATATATCGAGCTGGACGACACTGTCCATGCATTGAAAAAGGGCGACGTCTTCCTCCATTGTCCGCAGCAGAAAATGCGCTACTACACCTCCGAAGATGATCGTTGGGAAATCTATTGGCTTCAGTTTAACGGAAACGGACTCGCAGATTTTTTACTGGAGAGAGGATTTCGCGAACCGTCCATATGGTATATGAATGATTTCACGATGCTGGAGCAATCCTGGCTCGAGTTGCTTGATGAAATTGAACAAAACCAGTTCTCGCGGCCGGCCAAAATCTCCGCTCTGACTTACGCCGTGCTGATTGAGTTTATGTGCAATGCGATTCCGTTTTCCAATAAGAGAGGGACTCAAAATGTCGACCGGATTATTCAGCTCTTGCCCTCCATGCAGAAAAACGCCCATCTTCCTTATATTTTGGAAGAATGGGCGGATAAGGTAAATCTGACGCCGAACTATTTCTGCAACCTGTTCAAAAAGGTAACCCGGATAACGCCTCTCGCCTACATAACGAAATGCAGAATTCAAAACAGCAAACATAAGCTTCTCGCCGACCCGCATATGTCTATCAAAGAAATTGCAATCGACTCCGGGTACCCCAGTGTCAGTTATTTCAATAAAATATTTATGGAGATGGAGGGCGTAACCCCGGGAGAATTTCGCAAGACTCACTTCAAATGAAACTAACAAATCTGACGAAAAGCGCCGCAACCGCAAAAAAGGGGCTGAAGTAGGCTTCGGCCCCCGAAAAGACTATTGATTTAATTTATCGTTATGCATCTTTACAACTTCTTCGTAGTCGCCCATCTTCTTCAACTTATTCTGGAAATCATCCCATTCGGAGAATTTCATTTCCCCTTTGATAAACTTAATCATCGATTCGTTCACGTAAGTGTCAATAGGAGTCATGATGCTGGCCTTCTTATCGTTTTCGTCTTTCGTAAATACGACACGCGGCGCAAAATCGTTAGGGGACACCGCATCTTTTGCATAGGTTCCATTTGCGATCCAATAGCTGATTTCCTCTGCTTTCCCATCATGGTAGAACGTAGTAATGCTGCCCGGATCGGTGTATTTGGCGAGTTTGTCTTGAGGTGTCCATACGATACCTGCCCGAGCGCTGTTGGTCGTACCCACACCGTATTTGTTCAATTCATCATAAATATTCGATGCGTTCAAAATATTTGGCGCTAATTCCTTCTTACCGTCTTTAACCACGTACGTGGTCCCTTCGGCCCCCCAGTTCATCAGGTCCATCATTTTTTCGGAGAATTGATGATCGATCAGCTTAGCAAGAAGCTCAGGATGTTTCGCTTTAGCGGAAATCACGATACCGGAGCCGTTGTTCAGTCCTTTGCCACTCGGCTCGGCCCATTGCTGCCAGCCTTTCCCGTATTTCGAAGACGGGAACAGAGAATTGGTCCATTTCACTGAGGCTTGGTTGTTCGTATTGAATTCGGTAACATATCCGGAAAAAATTGAAGGGTACATAAAGGTTTTGCCGGTTGTTGCTTTCGGTCTGGACTGATCCAGATCGTCTGTCATGAAGGCTGGATCCAGCAGTTTTTCCGAATAAAGTTTGTTCATAAATTGCAAAGCTTCTTTAAAGTTCTCCTCTGTCGGACCGAAAACGAATTTTTCACCGTTATAGTAAATCCCGCTATTCGCATGGAACGAGTTAAAAAAGCCGTTGTAGAGCAGCCACGGTTGGCTGATACCAACCGGATACACATCGGGATACAATTCCTTCAGTTTTTTTGCGGCATCGTAATACTCATCAATTGTTTCGGGAATTTTGATTCCGTTCTTTTCGAAAATATCAAGCCGATATGCCGGATTAAATTGGGACGGTTCCAAGTCTGTCGGATTATTGTAGCCGTCGAAGAAGGCATATATCTTTTTATCCGCGGAGTAAAGATACTTCTCCGAATCAGGCGTTGCTTCTACGAAGGTTTTATAGTTCGGGTTTTCATTAACGTATGGAGTAAGGTCGGCAATAAGCCCTTCCGCACCGTAATCATCGATCTGATCCTTTCCTAGAACAAGCATGACATCGGGAATTTCTCCGCTCGCCAACATCACCTTCGATTTTTCGGTGTATTCATTTCCCCATTGCAAGCGGTTCCACTTAATGTTCAATTTGACTCCCAGATAGCTCTCCATTTCCTTTTCCCATTCTTTTTGAATCAATGTGTCCGCAGGATCGACACCGAATTTAGGAATCATGACTTCGAAGCTTAATTCTTTGACGCTGTTGTTTTCCTGTGTATTTGCGCTTTCCTTCGTGGCAGCAGATTCAGAGCTATTATTATTATTGCTGCAGCCAGCCATTAACGTTACTGCCATCATAAGTGCAATTACGATCATCCAACCTTTTTTCACTGTTCAACCCCCCTGTTTACTTGCTAATAACGATGGTCATCCCTTAATAGAACCAACCATTGCGCCTTTGACGAAGTACTTCTGCACGAAAGGATACATACACAGTATCGGTGCCAGCGTGACGATAATCGCAGCCATCTGGATATTCTTGGGGTTCACCTCCCTGCCGATTACCATGTTTTGAATGTCTTTCGACGAAGCTCCGCTATCCTCGATGATAAGACTGCGTAAAAACATCTGAAGCGGATACTTACTTTCATCTTTCAAATAGAGTAGCGCATTGAACCACTCGTTCCAGAAACCGACAATAGAAAACAATGCGAATGTGGCAAGCAGAGCTTTCGATAAAGGCAAATAAATGCGAAATAGTATCGTAAAGTCGTTAGCCCCGTCCATTAAGGCGGATTCGCGCAGTTCGTAAGGGATATTTTGGAAGAATGATCGGTAAATGAAAACATTGAAAGCGCCGACACAGCCGGGAACAACCATAACCCAAAATGTATCCAACAAGTGCAAACTTCTCATCAACATGTACGTGGGTATCATTCCGCCGCCGATGAACATCGTCACCGCAAGAAAAACCGTAATGAATTTCTTCAATTGAAAATTTGCAATCGTCAGCGGATACGCCATCAGAGAAGTCATAAGCAACGTTAGCAAAGTTCCCGCTGTTGCATAAACAATCGTGTTTTTATAGCTGATGTACAAATTGGGCTTCTCCAATATCACTTCATACCCCACGGTGTTCAAGCCTTTCGGAAACCAACCCACATCCCCAAGATCAATATGATCGGGAGAGCTGAGCGATATCGCGATAACGTTCATGAGCGGGTATACCATAACGATGACCAGCAAGATCATGAAGCCATAATTCGCTGCGTCGAACAACCGGGAACTGAAACTTTGTTTGTAATGCATCGTTAATCACCTACCACAGACTCGAATTGGAAAATTTTCTTGCTATTTTGTTCGTAATTAAGATGAGACAGAAAGCCACGACGGACAGCATCAACCCTACCGCGGTTGCATACTCCAGTCGTCCGCCCTGCAAACCTTCACGATACACGTAAGTTCCGATCACATCGGCAGTTTCATACGTAGCTGGATTATACATAAGCATGACTTTCGTAAAATCGTTCCCGAGAATACCGCCTACGGCCAATATAAACAAAATGATGGTTGTAGGTAATATGCTGGGCAGTGAAATGTGCTTCATCTTCTCCCAACGATTCGCCCCGTCGATAGATGCAACGTCGTACAGGGTAGGATCGACATTGCTTAATGCAGCCAAGTACAGTATCGTCCCCCAACCGATCCCTTGCCAAATACCCGAACTTATGAAAATGGTTCGAAAATATGGCGATTCCGACAAAAAATTGATGGGCTCCATTCCGAAGAATTCGGTAATATGATTCACTAGTCCGTCCACTGAAGTGAATTCCTTAATCATCCCGACGACAATCACTGTTGAAATGAAGTGCGGAAAGTACGATACCGTTTGTACAAACTTCTTGAACTTCATACTTCGCAGTTCATTAAACAGCAGCGCCAATATGATCGGCGCGGGAAACCCCCACAGCAAGCTGTAAACGCCAAGCAACACTGTGTTCTTAACGGTGCGTATGGCCATTGGATTATCCCAAAATTGCGTAAAATACTTAAAACCTACCCAAGGGCTGTCCCATACCCCTTTGGCCACACTGTAATCCTTAAATGCGATTAGAATCCCATACATCGGAAAGTAGCTGAAGATCAAGACGAGAAGAAAGCCTGGCAAAACCATCATGTATAAATATTTCTGACTCATAAGCGACCGCGCCAAAAACATCCCCCTCTCTAAAGAACGAAAATACCTTCCGGCCGGAATGGTAACGTAATATTACGCTCTTTAGGTGAATTGTATACGTTTGCATTATGCATATCAATAACAATATAAAACTATTTATACAACAATATTACGATTTATAATCGAATAAAAAATGGCTGTAACGCATTTTGCGTAATGTAAAAGGAGTATCCTTCGGGACGAAGGATACTCCTTAAATGGCCGAACCCGCTTTTTCTTTATTCCGTAATTAGCATAATGACGGTATCCAGCGGTTCCCATTTTTCTTTAGGAACTTTGATCGAAATCCCTTGCTCATTTTGTTCGAAAGGAACCACGCTTCCGTCAAGCAATTGGCAATGTATGATTTTCTGTTGGACCACCGGCACAATCATGTTCTCAAACGCAGGCATATTTTGTACGTGCAAATAGAGATAGTTTTCATTGCAGGTCATGCCGTAAATATGGTCTACGGGCTCGATAGGGCCCGCCCGCGTTCCATAGATAGCTTCGCCGTTCTTCTTCATGAATGCGCCAATTTGCTTTAATCGCTCTACTTGGCTTGCAGGTATTTCCCCCTCCGGACTAGGGGCAACGTTGAGCAGTACATTGCCGCCGCGGACAAAACTATCAATCATGAGCTTAATGATGTCCTCGTACGGCATGACCTTTTCTTCCGGTTCATAGGACCAGAGATGAGCGATGGAAAAATTTTTCTCCCAATCGATGGGAAGGATATTTCCGGTTACTTCATGAGGACCTTCATCGCATTGAAAATCGCCGATCCAACCGGAGCGCGGATTAATTACACATTTCGGCTGGTTTTCCCTTACCATTTCGTTGAGTCGGACCGGTTCCCAGAACCAAGCCGCATCGGCATCCGTTCCGTCATGAGCCAGCCAGCCTCCGTCGTACCAGAGAACATCGATCGTCCCATACCGCGTGGTCAGCTCCCGTATCTGCTCATAGCCTTGCTCTTTCATCAGTTTCGCGTTGTCGGCCAGTTCCTTCGGTTTGAAGTAGCCGGGAAACCGCCAATCCATGGGCGAATAATACATTCCAACCTTCAGTCCGGCATCGCGAAAGGCGTCCGAATACTCTTTTACAAAATCGCGTTTCGCGGCGGCATGCATACTGTCGAAATTTCCGTAACTGCCAGGGCTGTCCCATAGCGCAAAGCCGTCATGGTGACGGGTTACCATAACCGAATACTGCATGCCGGCTTCTAAGGCCAGATCAGCCCAATCCTTCGGATTCCATTTTTGCGGGTTAAATTGGCCGGCCAGATTCGCATATTCGTATGCGGGAATCTTCTCGTTAAACATGGCCCATTCACCGCGCCCAAGTATGGAGTAAAGTCCCCAATGGAAGAAAAATCCCAGCTTGGCATCTCGCCACCATTCCATATCCTCATCGCTCAGGTTTACCCAAGGAGCCTCAACGCCGTCCCGACTCTTCAACTGAATGCTGCTTTTCAACATAGATGCAAGCTCTGCATCCTGCAATTTTTTGATTGTCATGCTCTGTCATTCCCCTTCGAGTAAAATAAAATTATTTTATTTTCATATTATAAACCACCGATAACCCAACTTAAATAACAAGATTCTATAATATATAAAACAAAATTATTATTATGTATTTCGGAAATATCGGATAGAATACAAAAAAGAGGATCACTGTTCTCAACAGCGCCGGAAGATGGCATCGTACGCATCCGCTCGCTGAAAGAGAGATATATTGAAAATCTTTAACCCCTGTTGCGATTACAACATTTTTAGCCTCCACCTTATCTCCCGACTCTGCCGTAATCGTATAATACTGCCCATTATAGCTTACATTACGTACGAGCTCTGATGAGAACTGGATTCTAGCCCTTTCAGCAAACCAAAAGGCATAACGTACGAACGATGTACGTGGCTAGGGAGATTCGAGTATGGTATGAGTTTCTTTTGCAAATTGTTGAATGGTGTACTTCCCATCAGGATCAGAAAAACTAACCAGATCATGAGGCGTTCGAATGTACATGTTTTGGGGCATCTGATTCATCCAGAAATCCATGGGGTATCCAAACAGTCTGTAGCATAGTTTCTTCTCGACAGCTTGTGCGGCTACCGATATTCCATACGGTCCAGCTCCAATTATAATGACATCTAACATCCCAAGACCCCTCCTGCATTTGGTAATTTTAAGATCGATTATACAATTACTTGCAATTTGCAAATTTAAATGCTATAAATGTCTCAGGAGGTCATGCAAATGGAAAATGTGAGGAATATGTTTCAGATCTTGTCCAGAAATTTTGGTTTGTTAAGTGAACAATGCTGTGATTCTTGTTGCGGCCAAGAGGTATCACTTGTACAAAGTCATATCCTATATGAGATAAATCGTCAGCATAATCCCTCTATGCAGGATATTGCAGGAGCACTCGGGATAGACATCACCACGTTTAGCAGACAGGTTAAAACACTAACAGATAAGGGATTCGTAAAGAAAACGCCTCACCCTTCTGATCAACGAATCAATATATTATCCCTAACACCGGAAGGATTAACGGTTGAGAATGCGATTAATCTTACTGTAAACACCCAACTGAATGGTGTACTCTCGACCATGAGTGAATTTGAACGAGAAACGGTACTTCGCTCTATTCAATTGTTTAATGATGCTATGACAAAATCAGAAGCATGTTGTGTACCTCCAAAATAATGGAGGTATACCTTTTATCATATACTTGCAATTTGCAAATAAAATCTGAGGAGGAAGTAAAAATGAAGACACAATTACCAACAGCTATTATCGGTGGCGGACCAGTAGCATTAGCTGCTGCTGCACAACTTGTAAAAAGGAATATGCCCTTTATTTTATTTGAAAGAGGCACTCATATCGCATCCTCTATACTTAGTTGGAAGCATGTAAGGATGTTCTCCCCTTGGGAATTTAACATAGATACAGCCGCTAAGGGGCTCCTGATGGAGACTGGGTGGCAAGCTCCAGCAAAAGATCACATGCCTACAGGGCTGGAATTAGTGAATGGGTACCTTTTACCATTATCACAGCTAGATCAATTACAGCCCTCTATTCATCTTCAATCAACGGTAAAAGCCATCTATCGAAAAGGGTTCGATAAAATGAAAACAGCCGGCCGAGATACTGCCTCCTTTATTATTGAATATGAGCAGCACGGTGATTTATTGCGTAAAGAGGCTGCTTCTGTCATTGACGCCACTGGAACATGGCTCACACCAAACCCGATGAGCACAAGTGGACATCCTGCTGAAGGCGAGAAGAATAATAAAGATCATATTCAGTATGGTATTCCGGATATTTTGGGCGCTGATAAAGAACGTTATGCGGGGAAAAACATCGTTGTTGTTGGCAGCGGTCATTCGGCCATTCAATCACTCACCTTATTGAATGAGTTAAAAATGAATATCCCGGAAACAACAATCCAATGGGTATTAAGAAAGCAAAGGGTTACGGATGCTTTCGGAGGCGGAGAAAATGATGGTTTACCGGCACGAGGAGCACTAGGTACTCGAGCTAACCAATATGTACAACAAGGCAATGTACAGGTTCACACCTCTTTTCTTATTGATCAAATTAAGAAAGAAACAGACACCTTATCTCTACATGGTTCTAAATTAGATAAGGCTTACTCTATTGCTAAGATCGATGAGGTTATTGTAGCAACGGGTGCAAGACCTGATTTCTCGTTCCTTTCAGAATTGCGGTATGCAGCTGATAGCGCTGTGGAATCCGTCCCGCAGCTTGCCGACCTGATTGATCCCAATAATCACAGTTGCGGAACCGTACGCCCTCATGGTGAAGCGGAACTACGTCAGCCGGAAAAGGACTTTTATATCGTGGGATCAAAAAGTTACGGTCGAGCTCCGACTTTCCTGCTGGCTACGGGCTATGAACAAGTACGTAGTGTTGTTGCTGCATTAGCTGGTGATTTTAAAGCAGCGCGAGAAGTGCAGCTTCATCTACCGGAAACTGGCGTATGCTCAGTGTCCAGATCAACAGAAATAAGTGATAATAGCAACAGTTGCTGCACGTCTACCCCGAAGAAGATGTTTATTCGGCCAATCGCTGTAACAAGTATTAATAGTGGCTGCTGCAGTTCTAATAACGCGTCTACATCATGTGAAACAGATACAGGATGTTAATGAATGAGAGCTTCTGCTAAAATGCAGAAGCTTTTTATTATATCCCCTTTTTGTTATCTATACGTTAATCTTTGTTAACCCAATGTCAAACAAGTAATTACGAATATAATCATTTACTTATATAATTGATCGCGTATATAATTACCCTGTAGTTAGCAAGCTAGTTACCGAAAGGAGGAAAGAATTTGCAATCGATTGAGGCAATGTCCGATGAACTTAAGCTTCTCTCCGATAAAACTAGACTGACAATTATGGCGCTCTTACGACACCGAGAGATGTGCGTCTGTGATATCGTTGAAATTTTAGAAACCACCCAACCGAACGTTAGCCAACATCTAAAAAAACTAAGAATGGGCGGTCTCATTAACGAGGAGCGCCGTAGTCAGTGGATCTACTATTCATTGAACTTACATGACAAAGATTATTTGAAGCAACTAATCGATCAGCTTCCATCCATGCAAGAGAAAATCAATGCAGTTAAAGGCTGTACGTAAACCAGGAGGCATTATGCTGGCACTTGCATCAATTATTTTTTTAGTTACCTTAGTATTCGTCATTTGGCAGCCGAAGGGGCTTAACATCGGCTGGTCCGCTTGTGGCGGTGCAATAATCGCTTTAATTTTTGGTGTCGTTAATTTTCACGATGTGTGGGACGTAACCCAAATCGTTTGGAACGCTACTCTTGCGTTCGTTGCGGTTATTCTAATATCACTCATTCTTGATGAAATTGGTTTCTTTGAATGGGCAGCGCTTCATATGGCTAGGGCCGCCAAAGGAAACGGTCATTTGATGTTCGTTTACGTCATTTTATTAGGTGCGGCAGTAGCTGCTTTTTTCGCAAATGACGGTGCGGCTCTTATCTTAACGCCTATTGTTCTGGCTATGGTCCGGGCGTTGAAATTTGATGAACGTATGATTCTTCCTTTTATTATGGCGAGTGGATTCATATCCGATACGGCTTCACTCCCGCTAGTCGTTAGTAACTTGGTGAATATAGTGTCATCAGACTTTTTCGGTGTAGGATTCGCTGAATACGCTAGCCGCATGATTGTTCCAACTCTCTTCTCTGTTGCCGCAAGCTTACTTGTGCTCTTTCTCATCTACCGGAAAAGCATACCTAAGCAATACGACCTGGCACAATTGAAGAAACCGGTAGATGCGATTAAAGATATGCGGTTATTTAAGATCTCCTGGATTATCCTTGCCGTTCTTCTAATCGCCTATTTAACAAGTGAGTTCATCAACGTACCGGTGTCAATCATCGCTGGTGTGGCAGCTATTATCTTCTTGATGCTTGCCCGTCAGAGCCCGGAAATCCATACCTGGAAGCTCGTAAAAGGCGCGCCATGGGCAGTTGTCACCTTCTCCATTGGCATGTACGTCGTTGTTTATGGACTTAGGAATGTTGGACTGACAGATGAACTTGGCGATGTATTTAAATGGGTCGGTGATCAAGGCTTATTTGTAGCCACAGTAGGCTCTGGATTTATTGCCGCAATTCTCTCTTCGATTATGAATAACATGCCGACAGTCATGATTAATGCGCTTGCCATTCATAATACGAATTCTACGGGAATCATTCACGAAGCTTTCGTGTATGCCAATGTAATCGGATCTGATTTAGGTCCCAAAATCACCCCTATCGGTTCACTCGCTACTTTGCTTTGGCTGCACGTGTTGTCCACTAAAGGGGTTAAGATTTCCTGGGGAGCTTACTTTAAAACGGGTATTATCCTAACGGTACCTGTCTTGTTTATTACCTTATCCGGGCTGTATCTATGGCTAAAAGTTGTAGGCGGATGATAAATAAAATCACATTTCAAAGGAGTTTTTAAAATGTCTAACAAACCACTTGTTTATTTTCTATGTACAGGGAATTCATGCCGCAGTCAAATCGCTGATGGCTTTTTAAACGCAATCGGTGGAGAAAAGTACGAAGTAAAAAGTGCTGGTCTTGAAGCACATGGTTTGAATCCTAGAGCCGTTCAAGTCATGAAAGAAGCCGGAGTAGATATTAGCGGTAATAGCTCGGATGTTATTGACCCCGAGATATTGAATCGCGCTACTTATGTCATCACCCTTTGTGGACATGCGGATGAGCACTGCCCTGTCATAATGAATCCAAATGTTATCAAATGGCACTGGGGTTTTGATGACCCAGCTAAAGCGATAGGTACCGAAGGAGAAATCATGAAACAATTCCGCAATGTCAGAGACTCCATTAAGTCTCGAATTGAACAGTTCGTTAGAGATGGTGAATAAATTGTCTGCTTCGATTAAAAGAATGCATGTAGCAATCAATTGTTCTGATCTTGAAAAGTCCCTTGCCTTCTATCAGAGTTTCTTCGGAACAGAACCATCGAAGATCAAAGATAACTACGCTAAGTTTGAATTGGATAATCCGGCCTTACATTTCTCCTTAAACGTACGCCCTTTCGAGAAAAATGGAGTGTTAAACCACCTTGGCTTCCAGGTTAATGATACTGAAGAAGTATTGGCAATTGGAGAACGACTTCGGGAATCAGGCTTACTGTTAATTAATGAAATGAATACAACCTGCTGTTATGCTGTGCAAGATAAGGTATGGGTTTATGATCCTGACGGAAACGCATGGGAGATCTTCTACACGAAAGAAGATTCTGAATTTGAATCAGCTGGAGAAGCTCGTGATCTTTCGCTTTGCTGTGCCCCACCTTCTGCACTAGTTTCAGTATCATTTACGAGCTTCAGAAAAAATAAAGATGCAACGGAGTGTTAATATCATGGAAAAGAACTATCACTCTCTTCATGAAGAAAAGATCTTTATGGGCGGAGCTGCAGACGTAGAAGCAATGGAGAAAAACGAAAATATTGATGTGATTGTTGACTTGCGCGGGGAGGCAGATGGTCGTGCCTATGCTGACTCTAAGGCACAGTATGTTCCCATCTCGCTTGGTGATAATTCACCAGAAAACCAGCATATTGCGTTCAAGCAAGCAATAGACGAGGTAGTAAATGCTTATCGAAATGGTAAAAAAGTTGCTTTCCATTGCGGAGGAGGAAAAGGTCGGACTGGTACAGTGGCAGCTGGTACTCTACTGGAGTTAGGGATTGCCGATAACGTAGATGATGCTATCTTGAAGGCAAAGCAAATTCGCTCAATTATTGATGTTAAGCCAATACAGAAAGAAGCTTTGGAAAAGATATTTGGATAATGAAAAGGAAATGTTCCAACGGGACATTTCCAAAGCCACTCCCATTAAACGGAGTAGCTTTTTGTGGTGTTTTCGCGCAAGTATTCCAGAAGTTCAATGTAAACAGAATGGGATTTTTCTAAGACGCCTTCAATATTATTTTGCCTAGATGGCTTTACTTTTGAATTTCCAATCAGTGAGTTCATATATTCGAGAAATGTCTCCTCCGACTCAACATCATTCCTCATTAAGACGCCTACATCAATTTCAATACTCTTGCTATGTACAAGGGTATTTCTAATGGAGATTAATTCATTTATGCGCTGATATAGGCTTCTGTCAGTTGGGAACGTCTTTCCTGTCACTTCGAAAAAAAAGGTAACGATCTTTTCCCCTATTCCCTTCCTTTCCAACTCCATAAACCGGTCTTTCCCTAAATAAACATGTCCGTACTCATTTATAAGTCCTTCGACTGACATGACCAAGAATACGACTGCTATTATCGCTTGCTTTGTCTTCTCCCTAAAAAGAGTGAAATACATTGCATTTTCTTGTGCAGTGTGTGCACATAAGTCCCATTGTTCATTGTTGTTACTCAATGAGTTATATTCTTGCGAAGTATTAACGTACTTTTTGAAATTGTTTTTTGCTATTGAATGTAATAACCCATGAACCGCAGTATGCAATTAGTTTATCAGTCCCTTCAAAAAGTCACTTCTTTTTTATGGTACTATCGTTCCCCGAGGGAGCTTAACAAATTGGAAACTGTGAGATACCACCTGGCATGTTCATATGTCTTTCACCTATGCTTAAAGAATGCATGTACTTAATGTAATCCTGTAATTAATTTGCTTTGATTCCTCTCCAAAAAAACTTTCCAGATATGGTCAAGATTTTGTTTGGAGTCAATCTCAAAGGCTATCCCGTTTAATATACAGTTATAACTACTCACAACTTCTTCCTTAGTGAGAGATTTATCAATCTCGCCTGATTCGATAGCGTTATTTATAATATTCATCAACATTGAAGTCCATTTCTCTGTTGACTCGTCCAATTTAGACTTTATCTGTTTTTTTAACTCTGCTGGAGGTAGAAGATAAAAACGATTATAAAATAAAAATGCATGGTTTTCCTGGATTAACTTGCAGTCTTTAATGATGGAATACAGCTTCTCTTCAACCGATATATAACTCGGGTTTTCTAATCTACTCTTTATAAAATTAATTTGTTCGTGTGAAATGGTCTCAAGGCAGGCTTCGAATAAAGCTGCTTTTATTCTCAAAATAACTTATTTGATGACCGCCCTCAAGGAAAATTACCATCCGTCGATTCCACTTTCCCGAACGCTTCCACTACCTTAACCAGTTGACTGTAAAATTGATCATCTCCGCCAACGATTTTGTAATAGATATTGTTCAATATCAAATCGTGCTGAGCAAAACCGATTGCTAACTCGCTGTTAATTTTACCAGAATATAAATAGCCGGTGTACGGCTCAGGTGTCTTCACCTGTTTGTAACTTTTTGAATTCAACAGGACTAGAAGCTCATTGATCTTCATTTTTTCTTCCGTCCGATACAGGTAGCCATTTCCACCATCACGAAACTCAACTTTGTTGATGGTGTTTCCATTCATTAATACATTGAAACTCTTACTTTCAGTCTTCTGGCACGCCGTTACAAGTACGATAAGAAATAACAATATCACTGATTTTCCGATTCGTATCATGTGTGTATGCCTCCTTACTTACTTTGTATTCATAATTTCTTGACATTGATACAACGTGTTCGCCTGTGGTTTTGTTGCGCTATACTGCCCTTTAATTCAACAAAAAAGCAACCGAACATTGAACCGGCTGCTGTCGTATTGTTAAGCTAAAGTTCCCCGTCCCTCAACTTCCTATTGCATACTATAAGACTTTAACAGATGCAACTTCCTTCCCAGCCCATAATTTAAACATATATCCGCTGACAAGAAGATGCCATGGTGCTTCATCAACTAAAAAGCGTACATCTGCATAGGTATCATGAGTGCCTTCAATTAAACTTGTAATTCTAACAGGTACGGTCCAGGCTTCACCGGTTAACTGTTTACCCTCTATGCTTCCATAGTGCACGATAAGATCTGGTAACCAGATATTACAGGGATATTTGCTTGGATCTTTGTCCCAATAAATTAGGGCTCTGACAAAACGAATGCTCTCCATGCCCCGACCTCCCTGCGGAAAAGTTGAACTAATGTTCCCCGTTAGCTGTGATTGGTCTTAACTCAACTAGTCCTTTCATTAACATACAAACTCCGAGCTGAAAACCTATTTGAGAACTAAAATAATTAGGTTCGATTAAATCTAATTCTAATTGTCGGAAACCTGTAATCATCTCCCCAAACCTGTTTCATGAATTGTTTTGATATGTACGAGTCTTTGTGCAATGGTTTGTTTCCCGGCAATATCCTCCGACTTTGGCGGCTCATCGCCTAACCAATCCATTATACCAGCAAGGAAGATTTTTGTTGGGCTTACATAATATTCTTTAGTTACTTGGATAACTCTCCCAAATGCAAATTGTCCATTTTCCAAAGGAATTGCCCAAAACTGTCCAGGTATTAAGTATTTATTGGACTTCGGCTTAAACGGATACTTGATTTCCACAGCATTCATCTCCACAAAATATATCAAGACTTTATTTCAATATTTTTCTTCTGTATTATTGTCGACTGCCGCATGTCCTTATTTGAACTATCGTTCCTCGTTTGTTCAGTGGGAGTGACACCTAAGCCGTCGGGCGGCTAGCGACAAAGACAAATTCAAGTCCCGGACGATCGGGAGCTCCTCGAACCTCATCCACGGATAGCCCTACTTCCTGAAGTGAATTAGCAATCTCTTTGCGACCCCGAAAGCGTAACGTCGAATCCGACGTGATAAGAGCACCGTCGCTCTCGAAGATATAAGTCCACCGGAAGGATACGAAAGAATTTTTAACATCAGTGACCTCGACCCATCCCTCCACATTGCCATAGTTGGGCACCATAACGCAGCGATAGGTGTTTTCCTTGGTCCATCTCTGCCATGCCTGTGCGTTAGGGTCCCGTGCTTCAAAAACGATACGTCCACCGAGGCGCAATGACTCGCGCACTGCACAGAGGGTCTCCTTCCACTCTCTATCGGTCAGGAAAATCTGAGCGACGTTGCCGGTCATCGTCGCGAGGTCCACTGCCATAGGAGAAAGGTGTAAAGCATCGCCGAGAATCCATTCGACACGGTTGGCCCAAGTTTTCGTTCGAGCCACATTGAGAGAGGCTGCGGCTGGATCAACTCCAATCACCTTGATACCCTGGGCAGCGAGACGGCAGGCAAAAGTTCCTGTTCCACACCCGATGTCGAGCACAGAACGAGCACCAAACTCGTAGACCATTGCCTCATAAACATCGAGGTCGGAACGGTCAGAATCAAATGCGTCATAAATCGCGGCGAGACGCGAATTTTCGAAAAGTTCATCGGCCATAGAACATACCTCCATATATCTATTGACTAGGGGATATCAAAATCATTATAGATTAATTTGCTAATAATAATCTGGTATAAAATGCTTTTATTCAACTATGCTGCCCTTTACTTCAACAAAAATGGCAACTGATCATCTGGATCAGCATGTTCTTGTCGTTCGACAATTACATTATCTGATGAATATCAACACAAAAAAGCAGGGTTCATAAATCTCCCTGCAAATAGCATCACACAATTAATAGATTCCGTAATATCTATAAAAGTACGATTACAATATTGTAAGTAGCCTTGAACAGCTTAATCACTAAGAGCCCCTCGCAAATATGCTCGACTAGCCTCCGTTTTCTTTCGACCTCGATCCGATCAAGTAACCGATAATTGTTGATTCCACAGGAAGTACCACGAGCGTCCACATTTCCTTTAAACCGAAGTCGGGAGAACGATATTGGTCGGGGATCAGTGTATAGACTAGCGCAATGAGAAGCACACCGAGCGTGATCGTACCGACGATATACAGGCGCACGTTCTCGCCTGAACCAAAGAATTTGCCAAGAAAGCCGAGCTCTGCTTTGCGCTTGTCATTCTCCGCGTTCGCGGCGATGATCTTACTGGCTACCTTCGGGTCCTGAATTTCGATCTTGTTCATACCGGCACGACCCCCTCTCCTGCAAAGAAAGTAAAGGCCAACGCCCAAGACGTCGCATCGTAATTAATAGTCACTTCATAACGCAACGATAGTTTGCGGTTGTTCAACACGCCGAGCTGAATCATATCTTGATTACCGATCGGCTTGCCTCGCGGAAAATTGACGCAGGCGATGCGAACTTCGTTGTAACGGACCAGCCGAATATCCGTCATGAAGTCGTCTCGTTCTGATTCGTGTTCAATACAAAACACGAATGTAAGCGGATCGCTCTCTTCCGACAATACAATTTCGATCGGATTCATCCCATAGGCCAGTACGCGGCCGTGATACACTGCTTCGAATCCGCCGGACTTAATTTTCATCATTTACACCTCCACGGCAAGCTGTCATCGAACAAGCTCATTATTACAGTGTACGAGCAGGTGCTTGAGTTCATGTCTATCGATCGATGGCCGCGGCAGGAATATTGTCTTTAATGTTTTCCTAATAATTTATCGAATCAAGCTGTTTGAGACGAAGGACATTAAGACTCTACTACAGCGCGCTCCGTATGCTCAAAAAGCTTGTTCAGATCTGCCAATTGTTTCTATGAGGCAGCCAAAAGTTTTTGGGTAAATTTTGTAACATTATTTACTTCTATATAAACATGTACTGAAAGTCGAATTTTGGGATATAAAGATATAATGTATAATAATAAATAGACCATTAATTTGTATCGTTGAACAACTGTGGAGATTAAATGTATAGCCCGGGTATCCCCTTCCCAAAGTCGGAAGGCACGGTAAAACGAATTCTGCTCTTCCCGACCCAGTCGCCATTATGAAGCAGTATCCCTTCCAACTAAGCGGCGGAATGCTGCAGCGGGTCATGATAGCTACAACCATCTGCCTCCGTCCCTCTGTCATCATTGCCGATGAGCCAACCACCGCACTTGATGTAGACAATCAGCTGCGGGTTTTACGGGAGCTCGATCGAATTCGTTCAGTGTACGGAACATCCATATTGATGATTACTCATGATTTAGGTGTTATTGCTGAAATGGCCGATGATGTAGCTGTTATGGAACGAGGACATATTGTTGAGAAAGCGGATGTGTTCCAGTTGTTTGATCAACCGCAGCATGAGTATACAAAAAAACTGTTGAACGCAAGACCTTCGTTTACCATTAATCGGCAGTCGAGGGAGTTTTTTATGGCATGAAAGGAAGAGTTGATTCTGAAATGGCGGCATCTCCTTTCGGATTTAAAGCAGTGCAAATCTATATCTTGTCGGTGTTGTTCTATACAACAAGCCATATCTAACTTATTTTACTGCCGCTTAGCTCACAGAAAATGGGGGCAAGAATATGAGTCTGCTGCAAGTAAGTCATATCACTCATGGATACGCCGAATCTAATCTGTTTAGAAAAGCAAAGCGATCAAGCGTGCTTTCCGATGTCTCTCTCTCCATCGGGCTGGGTCAATGCCTTGGCCTCCTTGGGACAAGTGGAGCGGGAAAAAGCACACTTGGTAAAGTTATTCTTGGTCTGGAAAAACCCAGATCTGGACAAGTTCTGTTTCAAGGAATCGATCTGTATACTGCTCCTGTACCGGATCGTAAAAAGCTCCGTCGCGATCTGCAGGTTGTTTTTCAAGATTGCTACTCATCCGTTAATCCAAAATGGAATGCGGAACAAATTATTGGAGAACCTCTGCTGAACTATGAAAAGCTATCGAAGCAAGATCAGGTGTACCGGATTGAAGAACTGCTGAAAATCGTCGGTCTTCAGCCAGATGATCGGAAAAAGTATCCTCATCAATTCAGTGGAGGACAGCTCCAACGGATCAATATTGCAAGAGCAATTGCGCTGAACCCGAAGATGATCGTATTAGACGAAGCTGTCAGTAGTCTGGATATGGTGACGCAAACGGCAATTCTTGAATTGCTGCTTGATTTAAAAACAAATATTGGCCTTTCGTATTTGTTTATTACACATGATATAAAGGCAGCGTACCACATTTCCGATACACTGGCCGTAATGGAGCGAGGTAAGCTGGCTGTTTACTGCGAGAATAAAGAGCAGTTTTTAGAATTGCAGCACCCAAGCGTGAAAAAGCTTATTCAATCGATGCTCCCTGAACACCCTCGATTTCGGATCGGGAAAGAGAAAACTCTGGAATTTAATTAAAACTATCCTCCCTTTACTTCTGTTTTCGAGGATTACCAACCTGTTAATCCAATAATCACAATACGGCAGCCAGTTGGCTGCCGTATTGTTGTTTAAGTAACGTACCCTACAAACTGCTTGTAGGACACCAATGTAAAGCCTATATGAGTAAATAGGAATTCAGGAGCTTCTAGCCTTTTTTGTTGTGCGGGAAATAGTTGGACAATATCTTTAGGCTTTCTTCTCGCAATATGCCGCCTGTAACTTTAGGTTTATGGTAAGAGTTTTCAAATACAATTTGAGAAGCATGACTTCCCTGCTCATCTAAAAGCTTACATATATCGATATCACTGGCAGCATAAACGAGTCGCCCAAGCTTAGTCCAAACCATCGCACCAGAGCACATAAAACATGGCTCACAGCTTGAATATAACGTGTAATCTTGTAAATCAGTAATGTGTGTTTCTGCACAGAATCTCCGTAGCAAGCCTGCTTCTGCATGGAACGTTGGATCAGTCGCTGAATAAATCTGGTTCTCGTTACTATAAACAATTTCACCATCTATAACCAATACTGCACCAAAAGGCTCGTTACCATGCTCAACAGCAAGTTGAGAAAGGCTAATTGCTTCCTTCATGAAAAATTCGTCTTGACTCATTATTCATTTCCCTTCCTTCTATCCTCTATGATAGTTCTGGCACTCTAGAAATAATGGAGTCGTGAAGTTGAATGAATGTAAATACAGTAGTTTTTCTTATCCTAAATTAGAAAATAGGAGCTACTTTATTGCGCCGATCAGTAGTCATTATTATTTTTCGCGAACCAGCTATCCTCTTGGTAGCTTAATCAGTCAAATAGTTTATTTTCTTTTTACACCCGCGCAGCATTGCATAAATTTGAGTAGTTGATGCTTTTTCATGTCCAAAATAAAATATGATGAATTCCGGTATATTCTTTATTTCGTGCTGATCACGTGGTTGAACTCATACATAACATGGTGATAAAGGAAGGTGATAATCATTATGCGAGTGATCATTACTTTAGCATGTACGGAATGTGGTGCCCGTAATTATACGACAATGAAAAACAAGAAAAATAATCCGAGCCGCCTGGAGCTTAGCAAATATTGTCCTTCTCATAAAAAGATGACGCTTCATCGAGAGACAAGATAAGTAAGGAAGGGAATTTATTTTCATACCCATCTTACCTCGAATCCGTTTCGTTTTGTTTATGTACATCTCTCCATTTTCTCAGTATGGTAACGAATAATGAAGTCGCCTAAAATAAAGTATTTTTGCTACACTGTCTATATTGGAGTAAAGTTCGCCGTTAGTTGAATCTATTAGAGTCAATAATTTCGTCGAACTGAGTAGCTAACTCGATAAACTTTTCACCCCAACCACTATCAATGGATATTTCTTGGAATGAACCAGTTGGAGCGAATAAGATTATAAGTTCAGATATTACTCTATTATCTCAAAGTTCCACCCGCGTTTTTAGCGTATCCAATGTATTTAGTACATCCTCAACGGAATTGAATTGTGACCATAGGACATTAGTATTTGGCGAATCAATTAAAGTCCAAATTTCGCCTAACAAACCCATTAAATCATTGATTATTCGCAATTTGAACCACTCCGATATTGATTAGTTTGTTAATTGAATATTTCTATAGATGATTGAACTATCCTCCCTCTATCGTAACAAAAGCTGCCGATGGTTTACCGGCAGCTTCATCAGTTTGGCTATTCAACTGCACCGCCAATTGTGTGGTTAAGGTAGTGAACGTAATGCCGTCATATCATCAACTCATCGCCTATCGGATATTCCCATAGTCCCAGTTTTCCCTTCACTGGAATATAAGGCTTCAGCAGACGGAAACCCGCTATTTCCCACGCAAAATAACCTGGACTATAATCGCCTAACAGGAAGTCATCCCCCGTCACAACCTTCCCGCAATCCAGAATGGCTGACTTATGATTAGCGTCGATGACTTGAAAACAATTCGTAAGCTCGCAAGTTGCAAGGATAACCCCCGTTGGGAGGTTTTGTTCCGTATAGCCATTCTTGGCGAGTAAAGAACGGATGGGTTCATATTTGCAGGCCTGCTTATCGACTTTCTGGCTTGCATGAATGGCCAATGGTCCGCGATACCGGGTCTTCCAGGATCTTGTTTCATAGAGAGTCTCGCCTTGGACAAGCAGAATCGCCCATGGTTGAATCATGGATAATACTTTCATTCCTCTACGCTCCATTACTGTTCATAATGAATTACTATTCCCCAAACATTCTCTCTGAATTTGAAATTGAACCGAATATAGCATAAGGATTCTCATGTTGTGATGATGAAAACGCTTGCCAAAAGAATAGCACTTGTAACTTAGTTTGTCCATTAAACAAACTAAGTTTTTCGTGTGGTAAACAGTAGCTTTATTGAGCTAATCTGCTCTTTACCTTAATAAAAATAGAGCAGCTGCCGTTGTGGCAAACTGCTCCTAGGTGGTTGAACTCCCTCAGTACACCGTTAGTAGAATCAACTTTTGTAAAGTGAATATCAAAATGTAGGAGCAGGTAATTCATCAATTTTAATACGAAGCAAACTATAAGGCTTTTGTCGCAGGTCTTTTCCATAATGAAATCTTGCCTGCCGATGTAGTTGGTTCACAATAACATATAAGTATTGATCCGGACCAATAGAAAAAGTATCCGGCCATAAGATTCTCGGATCATGTGCGATGGTTTCCATTATTCCATTCGGCCATATCTTTCGAATACTATCGTTCTCATAGTCTCCAGCGTACACGTTTCCTTTTGCATCGGTTATCATTCCATCGGACGCACCTTTTTCTCCCCAATACTGCACATGATAACGTAAATTGAAATCCGGTATCGTTCTGTCTCTTAGGGCTTCTGCCGAGATCGAGTATAGATGACGACTGGTTAATGGACAATAAAATATAATTTTTCCATCAGGGGAAATCGCTATACCATCAGAGGCCAATCGAAAGGGAGATGTCGAACCATCTGTGTTTCGATTCATCAAAATTTGACCTTCCACTTTCGGTAAAAAATACGGATCTGGTGATGTTGAATTTGCTCCATTTAACCGTCTTAACGCATTTCCATTTTCTAAATTTACGACTATTATAGCGCCTGGACCTTTTGAAGAAGAATCCGTTATATAGGCGTAACCTGATTTACCAACACGAAAATCAAATCGGACGTCATTCAGATACGTTGTTGGCAAGACTACATCTTCTTCAAACGAGTATACTTTTCTTATTGTATTTGTTTTTAAATCTACGGCTACTAATTTTGCCCCTCCTTTAATAGGCTCAGAAAAATTTGGTGCTGCCGTATCCAGTACCCAAAGGGTTCCTCTTCCGTCAGCAATTACACTTTGGACACTGATGAAGGATTTAGTAATATTCAAAGGGTTTATCACATTCGTTTCTAAATTAGGATAAGGCTGCAATTTGCCCTCGACAATTTCCGCTACCGTAAATCTAACGTCATCTCCCCATTTCGGAAAGCAAATGAAAATACGTCCGGTTTCTGATACGCTAACGCCTGTAGGCATAGCCCCATAAAATGTATAAACGAGTTCTAACTTACCGAAATATTTTTCAGTAGGTAACATATGGTTTTTGATATCCTCCCCGACATACTGGATATTACCTATATATGTGTAAAACTTTTTCTAATGACTGGCGCTTCGGCTTTAAGTATTATAATGTTCAAAACATCGCATAAACAAAAAAGCTTCGGCACAAACCGAAGCCTTCTGAGGTTAATCTCCGTATTGTTTGTTCCTACGAATATCCTGCTGGACAATTGCCCTTTCGGAGAGTATTGGCGTAAGTTCGTTTTTGCAAAGCCTATCAGCGCCAAGACCATTCTACTGTTGGTCCGGCAGACGTAATGCGTTTGCTGAGGTTTGCGCTTGGTCTAAAAATTCCTCTGCTTGGGTCAATTGCTGCCGAGCCGTCTCCAAAGCTTGTGAATTTTTTGCTGCATTATATTCACTTATCGAGCTTATCGCCTGATTTAAAGCGGTTTGCACCTCAGAAACCGCGTTAGATGCATGCTGCTCCAGCGCATTGCCGCTCGAGTTAAGTGTACCTTCTGCTGGTTTTTTTGCATTCTCAGTGGCTAAATCAATTTTGTCTTCATTGGGCAAAGCGAGTCCTCCTCCCTTTAGCAATAATCATTAATTTAAACAAAATAAGTATGTGGTTGAGCTTTTGTTTATATTCCTGCGACTGCATGGGAGTATCCCGATCCCACAGTATAAGATTAGATGCGTAGGAGGAATCTAACGTTGATCAAATAAGGAGGTGGGAATATTTTAATGAATACGCCAACGCTAGCGCCGCACGAATCGTTGGAACTGCATGAAGCGTTAAACTTTAAAACGCTTTGCCTCGCAAAGTCAAAACTAATGCAAGGCTTAGTATTTGATCAAGAGCTGAAAGCGCTGATGCAGAAAGACGTCATTCAATCCATACAACAGATCGCCGAGCTGCAAGCCATTTACGCAAGAGCACCTTTCCAAGCGCCTGTTCCGAATAGCCCAACACCTATAACACATTGAGGGGAACTTAAAGCAAATGAATACCGATTATTTAGACCCCATTAACGCATTAAATATGCCGGAAATGGCAGATATGACTTTTGCAATGGACTTCCTTCTTCGGGCCAAGGAAGGTGTGCGAAATTCATCCATCGCTCTAACGGAAGCGGCTTCTCCGGATGTAAGAACGCTGTTGCGCAAACATCTTAATCAGGGGATCGCTTTGCACGAAGAAATCACGGAGCTCATGATTCGCAAAAAATGGTTCCATCCATACGAGCTGAATGAACAGTACCAACTTGACCAGCTCTCGGCGAATAATACGGTGATGATCGGGAAGATGAATTTGTTTCCGGATGATACGTCGCGTAAAGGGATGTTTGATCGGACCCCAGATGAACATATCGGAGGACATAAAGCATGAAGGCGGTAACGTATCAAGGGATTAAAAATGTGGTTGTCAAAGAGGTACCGGATCCGAAGATTGAGAAACCGGACGATATGATCATAAAGATCACCAGTACCGCCATTTGCGGTTCCGACCTTCATCTTATTCATGGGATGATCCCCAACCTTCAGGAGAACTATGTCATCGGGCATGAACCTATGGGGATCGTAGAAGAAGTTGGCCCCGGTGTGACAAAGGTAAAGAAAGGCGACCGTGTGATCATCCCGTTTAACATCGCATGCGGAGAATGCTTTTTTTGCAAAAATCAGCTGGAAAGCCAATGTGACAATTCAAACGAACACGGGGATATGGGCGCATACTTCGGCTACTCCGGAACGACTGGTGGATATCCTGGCGGGCAAGCGGAGTATTTACGAGTCCCGTTCGCAAATTTTACCCACTTCAAGATTCCCGAAAGCTGCGAACAACCGGATGAAAAGCTAAGTTTAATTGCGGATGCGATGACGACGGCTTTCTGGAGCGTAGATAACGCAGGTGTCAAGAATGGTGATACGGTCATCGTGCTCGGCTGCGGTCCGGTCGGACTTTTAGCTCAGAAATTCTGTTGGCTGAAAGGAGCAAAGCGGGTCATAGCTGTCGACTATGTCGACTATCGCTTACAGCATGCGAAGCGTACGAACAAGGTGGAGATCGTAAACTTCGAACAGGATAAGAATATCGGCAATAATCTCAAAGAAATGACCAAAGGCGGCGCGGATGTCGTGATTGATGCGGTAGGAATGGATGGCAAGATGAGCGATCTCGAATTTCTAGCCAGTGGTCTGAAACTGCAAGGCGGAACCATGAGCGCATTTATCATTGCGTCTCAGGCTGTCCGCAAAGGCGGTACCATCCAAGTCACTGGGGTATACGGCGGACGCTATAACGGATTCCCGCTCGGCGACATCATGCAGCGCAACGTTAATATCCGTTCCGGACAAGCCCCGGTCATTCATTACATGCCGTATATGTACGAGTTGGTTACGTCGGGTAAAGTGGACCCTGGAGATATTGTTACGCACGTCATTCCGCTCAGCGAAGCCAAACGAGGCTATGAAGTATTTGATACGAAAACGGATGATTGCATCAAAGTCATCTTAAAGCCTTAAATATGTTTAGATACACAGGAGGACAATCCGAATGAATTCCAATTATGCTTTGCATGAGATGCTGGAGGTTCATGAAATAGCTGCGTTTAAGACGGTTTGCGTAACTAAATCCAAAACCATGCAAGCTCTGGTAACCGACCCAGAACTCATGCAAATTTTGCAGCAAGATGTGCAATTATCACAGCAGCATCTTCAGGAGCTCGGTATAGTGCTGTCTAAAGTGACCCAATAGGAGATAAAAACATGAATACAATATTTGAACACATGACAGGGCTTCATACGCTGACCGATGACGTGATCGCAATGGATTTTTTGATGAACGCCAAGAGCGGTGTCAGAAATTACGCCATGGCCGTAACCGAATGTGCCACCCCCGAAATCAAGCAAATGTTAATGAAACAGCTCGACGATGCCATAGACTCCCATGAAAAGATAACAATCTACATGATGCAGAGAGGCCTATACCATCCCTACCATATTCCAGAGCAAATTCAAATCGATCTGAAAAACATTCAGACCGCTATGAACATTCCGTCCTGACACCATACTTCGTCTCCAAAACGCGCCAAACCACAAATGGTGCGTTTTGGATTTTATCCGGAGACTTCGGATAATATATAGATGTTGTTGTCGTCCGACAATTATGATTGATGTAGATGTGTCCTGTTAACGTGATAAAGCTGCCGATAATACCGGCAGCTTCGTCGTAGTTTATAAGGAGCTATCGTCTCCCGGTAGTTCAATTTCCCAATTTGAAAAATTCAGCTTGATTGATAAAATATTCATCAATTTTTTCGACTATGAGCCCTCCGTCTTCTTCCGAGTTGCGTTTTACTTGAATCCATTCGATGTCTTTCTTAAACTGCTCCCATATCCATTGACGCTGCGCCATATCCTTAAATTCCATCACATAATATAGTTTATTTTGGCCTGTTGCATCTATCCAGAAATTCACGACCTTCATTCCCAGTCTTGTGAAAATTCTAAACGTATGCTCCTTAAATCTGTCTTGAATGGCATCCATTCGACCTTCGTAAATCGTATAGATTCGCAACTCGTATAGCATGTTATTCCCTCCCTGAATGAATCTGATTGGTAATCCAGCACACATCTATTTCGACTTTTAAAAAAAAGATCGAGCGCATTCTCTCTGGAGCATCATGCTTATCTCCTAAAACACACAGAGGTAAGGGATGCCTCTCCCTTACCTCTTCCCAAGCGTACGGCATATGACAATATCCACGTGGGTCTCCACGTTCACGCCAGTCACACATACCAAATGTTTACTGTGATTATAGTTAGAATATTCACTGAAGTAAAGATGTTATTTCCGTTATCGACAACATTATCTAATGAATATCAATACAAAAAAGCAGGGTTAATAAATCTCCCTGCAAATAGGTCTCTCGATTGAAAACGATAATCAAACACTCTTATCAACACAAGCGGTCAACCGCTTCTCGATATCGGAAGCAATACTCATCAAGGCTTCGTTCTCGACCAACCCAATCAAGGCCGTCGGTTTCGGCATGCCGATCCTAGTCGTTCCATTCTCTACATATACGGCTAATTTGCAAGGGAGAAAATAACCGATCAGTGCATTCTCAGAAAGCACACGCTTGGCTTCAACCGGATTACAAACCTCTAAAATTTGATAAGACATATCAAATTCGACACCCTTCTCTCGCAACTTTTCCTGCATATCGAGTTGCCACAGTACACCGAATTTCTCAGCCTTTAGATTTTCAGTCAGTGCCTCGACCGCTTGTTCAGGTGTCTTGGTTGTTTCAACCGTATAATGGAACATTAAGTAATCGCCCCCATAATATTTTTTTAAGAGCATTCGCCGCGCTTTGACTTCGCATACCGCTTCGGCAATATCCCAGGGTTAAGTGCATGTGACGTTTTTCAGGCAATGAGCCTAGCTACCAAAAAGGCTGTGGCAGCAGCCAATCCACCGACTAGTGTGGTTTGAGCAGCACTCTTTAACGGTTTGGAGCCTGTAAATTTACCCTTCACGTATCCGAAGACAAATAACGCTATTAATGTCGCTGCAACAGAAACCATTAGAGCCGTAACGTCGTGATGAATAATCATATATGGAAATAACGGAATGAACCCGCCTACGATATAGGATAATCCGATTGTTATCGAACTATTACGCGCCCTCTTTGGTTCAGGCTCTTCAAGTCCAAGTTCATGCTTCATCATGAAGGAAATCCAACGATCCGGATCGCTGCTAATTTGGTTGACGGCCGATTCAACGAGATCTTCTTGAAGCCCCCATTCCCGGAACACCTCGGCTACTTCTTCTCTTTCATAATCAGGAAGTTCGATGATCTCCCGCCGCTCTCTCTCTCGTTCATTTTCATAATGCTCTTGTTCGGTTCGAGCCGCTAGATACCCCCCTAAACCCATCGCTATCGAACCGGCTGCGATCTCTGCCAAGCCAGCAACAACAACAATCTGCGTCCCCGATACGGAACCCGATAGACCAGCTGCAAGAGCAAAAGGAACCGTCAGTCCATCCGACATACCTAACACGATGTCTCTGATTAGAGCGGTCGCTGTAAAGTGTTTTTCGATATGTTTGTTTTTTTTCGGATGGTTCAAATTGAAAGCCTCCTTGTGCATTTGCAGTTATTAGATACTAATCATGATTTCCTTTCGGAGGGTTTACCATTACGTCATTTACTTTTACACCTATACCGTCTTCATACACCATTTTTCCGCCATAATAGCCAGTACCCAAGACTAAACCTTATAAATAGAGAAGCCCTGTCCATCAAATTTACTAATATGTAAATTAAGACTCTGCTCATTAGCTAGTTTAATTTCGTCACATGACACTAAAACAAGCTTGTTTTCCATTATCCATAACTCAATTATCGTAACCAGTTCTCTTGTATTAAAATTTTGATTATTAGGTATATCATCTGGTATAAATTCCATGCTTATCAATGTAGATTCATTCTCTTTCAAGCCAACACATATTTCCACCTACTGATTGCCTAATACTTGTGCCATCAAGCACCTGGTTAAAATATGGAAGGTAAATTGGGCTCCTAAAACCTCTCATATCATCTAGCAGAAATTGAATCAATCCTTGGGCTTTAGGAAATATAAACATCCTCCAACCATCCTCATCGATTTCAACTTCATATTCATACGTTGACATCTATACTCTCCTTTATCCAGATGTTGCGCTATTGTTCACCGTTAGTTCAAGACAGTCTGTGGCTATATTTGGTTTAAAAAACCGACACTTTCTGACTTAAGGAAGCATTGGCTAGAATCAGTTATGACTTTCGTTTTATCTTTGTATCATGCCTATAATCAAATGTATCTTTCTCGATATTTAACTCTACATCATTTATAATAACAGTCTTTTCGTCAATCCATTTAACTTTTGCTTCAGTGCCTTCATCCCAATATATTATCTTCGCATTATTAGTTCGGTCACCTACAATTCCAACTAAATTCCAAGACATTGAAGATGCACCGGCACTATTTTTTTCACTGTGATAACATACTTCTTGTTTGGTGACTCTGCTATGGCTATTACTTCCCCTGCCTTCAATAATCTTTGCAAATCATAGCTTAAATAATAATACAACCAACTAATCAACCCAATAACCACGACTGCCAAAAATATTATAATTAAGAACTTCGGTTTTAAACCCATCTAGGACTGTCCTCCGGACCATGTTTTTTTATGTATGCCAAACAGAAGTAATATAACGTAGGAGCTATTTTTCTTAATACAGGAATATGATTACAAGTCAATTTTTCTCTCGGATATATAGCAAATTTACGCTAATTAGGTGGAAGTTGCCGGCTCATCGGCAGGTTCCCTAAAACAAAAACAGCAGCCGGATAGATGCCGGATGCTGACATGTATTTTGAACTATAGTTCACAGTTAGCTTAATCTGAAAATCAAACATCCAATCCTAATTGTTCAATTAGAAAATCACCATGTCCGATTTTCAATGTTTGCTTTTCAAGACTATATTGCCACCCATTTGAAATAGCATATTCAATTAATAGTTCGCAATTCTTTGGTCTATGCGGGTTGAAGTGCCAGCTGCCTTTCCATGTAAACAACACTTCAAAATATGAAGTTTTGGATGAATACACCTTGAAATTGACGAACTCATTACTAGGTATTTCATTAATAACGATGTGAAATCGATAACCATTAATCATAATCTGTTTTTCTCTTTTACTAAACGTTTTCAACAAAATCACCTTTCCCCCTATAGGGGTATATATCGATTTATAGTTCGGCGGATTACTGGACTTTCCTGCCCGTTACTTCAATGAAAACGGCAACTGATCGTTTGACCAGCTGCCGCATACCGTCATTGAACTATAGTTTCTCGTTAGCGTAACTTTGTCTGATGACAACCTTAACGACTATTTGATTGGTGGTAAATTAGTAGCATACATCAGCCTTTCTCTCGTGTGACGGCGTGAGGCTATAATAATTCTGCTCACGCTTATGGCTGCTCCTCCAGTTCGGTAATCGGCCGGTCGCAGACGGCGGCCACCATGATCATTGGGGCGTCTCCGTCGCTGTGGCCGACGGAGACTGCGACCCATCGGCGGGCGGATACCGGCCCCCACACCGCAAGATCGCCGTAGCAGTCCTTATCCAACAGCGCCTGGAACAGTGGGGACAAAAGCTCGCCCGCTTGCTTCCGGAACAGCGGTACATGCATGGCCACCTTCCGGTGAGTACCCCATCGGTGGTCCAATTCCCGTACGAGATCCGCCAGATACTCCTCGGCGGTCTCCACCGCCTCGTTCCACTCGGGCCCGTAGAGCCCCGTGAGGTCGTCACTCTCCCAGAGCGGGATGATCAAGAAGCGTTCACCCCTGGTTAGGGTCCACTCCCCCGTGTCAATCTCTCCCTCACTGACAGTCGGACCGGCCGTCGGTACGGGCTGGGTTAGCAGAGCTTCGACATCGGATAGCACCCGTTCGGTCTCGAACGTCTGCCCGGATCGTGCGGTCATTGCCTATCCCTCCTTGCAGCCGATTGGCTGCCTTCTTCTGTAATGTGTATTGAACTATCGTTCCCAGTTAGTTCAATTGGTTAGGGGATATAAATTGAAAGATTCCAATAAAGATGAGCAAAGTCACGAGTACTATTATTAAAGTTAAGCTCAACCTCAATATATTAGATTTACAGGTTGTCTTTCTATATCAAACCAAAGTGAATATAATTCAGATCCTAGTCGTTTTATATTCGTAAGTTCACCAGCTATCTTCGTTCCATTCAAAAAAAGATCCTGTAGTGTTTACCTAGTTCCAAATCCACGAATACCACTCCTAGATTACGAAACGAAAGCTGAACTTAAGTTCTTCGTTAGTTAAATCATTTAGAGTCTCACGGCATAGGAGTTAGTAAATTCTTCAACGTGCTTATCATCCAAAGATACATTATAACTGATACAATCGTACCTGAAAGAATCCAATTATATAGTTTGCGGGGTTTCAGTAACTTTCCAATCAACTTATACAAGATCATAACGAGTATCATAGTGAGCATGATAAAACCAATTAGAAAAATGATGAGCATAACAAAGCACGTCCTAACTTTATTTACTTGATAAAACGATTGTATTTATATAAAGTTGCGCTATCCTACCCTTTACTTCAACAAAAATGGCAACTGATCATCAGGATCAGTTGCCATTTTCTTGTTCTCAACTAACGTTCCTCGTCCCTCGGTTTTAAGGGTTTATCTCACATATACTCACTCATTCGCAGGATTTCAACACCTTAGATCAGATCAATCTTAGGATAGAGAACAGATGAACCCGTTTGAGGTG
>NZ_JBWDNV010000010.1:0-383014 GCF_056269375.1 Paenibacillus sp. J22R56 | reverse complement strand
AGATTTCCCAATTAGTAAGACCCCTTGAAGACGACGAGGTTGATAGGTTCGGGGTGGAAGCACAGCAATGTGTGGAGCTGACGAATACTAATCGGTCGAGGGCTTATCCTAAAAGACTTATGACTAGTGCATAAGCATTGCTTAAGGAATTCATTCATTCGCATCCAGTTTTCAAGGCGCAAGCTTTGAATATATTCCCTGATAGCTCAGTTGGTAGAGCACTCGACTGTTAATCGAGTTGTCACAGGTTCGAGTCCTGTTCGGGGAGCCATATAGAGAGGTGTCCGAGTGGTCGAAGGAGCACGATTGGAAATCGTGTAGGCTCTAACCGGGTCTCGAGGGTTCGAATCCCTTCCTCTCTGCCATAATACTTTATAAGTAATATGGGTGGTTATTATTAAGGCCCGTTGGTCAAGTGGTTAAGACACCTCCCTTTCACGGAGGTAACAGGGGTTCGAGTCCCCTACGGGTCACCATTTATAAAAAAAGTTTTAAAAAAAGTTCTTGTAAAGACGATTTCAATATGATATGATATAAAAGTCGCTCGAGAGAATATGGAGGCTTAGCTCAGCTGGGAGAGCATCTGCCTTACAAGCAGAGGGTCGGGGGTTCGAACCCCTCAGCCTCCACCATATAATACTTCGATGACGCGGGGTGGAGCAGCTCGGTAGCTCGTCGGGCTCATAACCCGAAGGCCGCAGGTTCAAATCCTGCCCCCGCAACCAAAACTTTATCTTCGGTTTTTACCGAGAATACGATGTGGAGCTGTGGTGTAGTGGCCTAACATGCCTGCCTGTCACGCAGGAGACCGCGGGTTCGAATCCCGTCAGCTCCGCCATTTAATCAAACATCAGGCTCGGTAGCTCAGTCGGTAGAGCAGAGGACTGAAAATCCTCGTGTCGGCGGTTCGATTCCGTCCCGAGCCACCATGTTAGATGGTGAAATATGAATATGCCGGTGTAGCTCAGTTGGTAGAGCAACTGACTTGTAATCAGTAGGTCGAGGGTTCGACTCCTTTCGCCGGCACCATAGTTTTTTGGAGGGCTAGTGAAGTGGCTAAACACGGCAGACTGTAAATCTGCTCCTTCGGGTTCGGTGGTTCGAATCCATCGCCCTCCACCATTTTTAGGGGCATAGTTTAAAGGTAGAACAAAGGTCTCCAAAACCTTTGGTGTGGGTTCAATTCCTGCTGCCCCTGCCAGATAAAATTTAAAGTGAATATGGCGGTCGTGGCGAAGGGGTTAACGCACCAGTCTGTGGCTCTGGCATTCGTGGGTTCAAGTCCCATCGATCGCCCCATTATTACTTTAAATGAACTAAAAAATTGTTGGGGATTAGCCAAGTGGTAAGGCAACGGACTTTGACTCCGTCATTCCAAAGGTTCGAATCCTTTATCCCCAGCCATTTATGCGGAAGTGGCTCAGCGGTAGAGCATCGCCTTGCCAAGGCGAGGGTCGCGGGTTCGATTCCCGTCTTCCGCTCCAATAATTGTATGGCGCCATAGCCAAGTGGTAAGGCAGAGCTCTGCAAAAGCTCTACCCCCAGTTCGAATCTGGGTGGCGCCTCCACAATTTCATGAAATTTTGTGCCCTTAGCTCAGCTGGATAGAGCGTTTGACTACGAATCAAAAGGTCAGGAGTTCGAATCTCTTAGGGCACGCCATATTTACCAAATGCCGGTGTGGCGGAATGGCAGACGCGCGCGACTCAAAATCGTGAGGGAAACCGTGGAGGTTCGAGTCCTCTCACCGGCACCATACTTTAAAATTACAACGCTGATTGCAGATTCTTGCAGTCAGCGTTTTTGCTTTAAAAAGAAGTGCTTAAGATCTTAAGCACTTCTTTGTTTTGTTTATCGACTAGGTTCTTTGACCATACTGAAAGGTATCTGAAAATGCGAAGAGGTCGGTAGACAGCATGAAACAGCCATTTGATATTCCGGCGATTAAAGTGATGCTTGCCAAAAGCGCGGATGTTGTTTGTCGTGAATTTAGGATAGGCAAAGATGGCGCAAACATAGTTGCAATTTTGTTTTACACAGATGGACTAGTAGATACGAAGGCGATTCAGGATTTTATTCTTGAGACGCTGATGATTGAAGTTGATAAAACCGATTTGATCTCCAATAGGTTAAAAGATTACATAACTGCCGGAGATATCTCGACGGTTGAAGATACGGAGATGCTGTATCATCATCTATTTTCCGGACATGCAATTTTACTGTTGAATCGAGGGTCTTTATGTTATTCCATTGGTATGTACGCAGCCAAGGGAAGAGAAGTAGCAGATTCAATTGGAGAAACGGTGATCCGTGGACCAAAGGAAGCTTTTACAGAAACGATCCGGATAAATACGGCATTAATAAGACGTAAAATCAAAAACCCCAATCTGTGGCTGGAGAACAGACAGATCGGGAAAATAACGAAAACAGATGTTTCGATTATGTATATCAATGGAATTGTAAACGATTCGCTTGTGCAGGAAGTAAGGGACAGATTAGATCAAATCGATATTGATGGTATTTTGGAAAGCCAGTATATTGAAGAGTTGATTCAAGACGATATCTATACTCCCTTCCCTACGATGTACAACACGGAGCGGCCGGATGTGATAGCAGCTGAACTGTTGGAAGGGAAAGTTGCGATCTTAGTGGATGGGACTCCTCATGTTCTTATCGTTCCAGCCTTGTTTATCTCATTTCTGCACTCGGCGGAAGATTATTATCAGCGTGCGGATATTAGTTCGCTGCTGCGGATGCTGCGATTTGTTGGCATATTCATCGCGCTGCTTGGGCCTTCGCTATATATTGCGATTACTACGTTTCATCAGGAAATGCTGCCCACTCCCTTGCTCATTAGTTTAGCGGCTCAGAGAGAGGGGATTCCTTTTCCAGCGTTGATTGAAGCATTAATGATGGAGATTACGTTCGAAGTGCTGCGTGAGGCTGGGATTCGTATGCCTAGGCCTATAGGTCAAGCCATCTCCATTGTTGGGACACTCGTTATCGGCCAAGCAGCTGTTGAGGCGGGGATTGTATCAGCTGCGATGGTTATCGTTGTGTCGATTACGGCGATTTCCAGCTTTGTAGTGCCTTCTATTAATATGTCGATCTCGATACGGATGATCCGTTTCATCATTATGGGGCTAGCTGCCTCATTTGGACTTTATGGTATTGTGATTGGTATTCTGGCTCTTATTTTGCACCTATGCAGCTTGCGATCGTTTGGAATTCCATACATGACCCCATTTGGACCCTATAATGCAGATGCCAAGAGGGATACGATATTCCGTTTGCCTTTCTGGGCGATGAAGACACGTCCACGATTAGTCAGCCAGAAGAATGTAACGCGTAACAAAACAAAGCCTCCGGGCCCAAATCGGTAGGTGAAGGAATAATGAAACAGAGAACATTAGCCTTTCTGCTTCTACTGCCTTTACTTCTCACTATCACAGGCTGTTGGAACCGGCGAGAACTGAATGACCTGGCCATCGCGGTGGGTCTTGGCTTCGATAAGGTGGGTGACCAGTACCTAGTGTCCGTGCAGGTTGTAGATCCGGGAGAAGTCGCTTCTAATAAAACCTCTGGAGCAAGGACACCAGTAACGATGTATCAGGCAAAAGGACAAACCATATTCGAGGCGATGCGTAAGATTACAACGGTGTCGCCAAGGAAAATATATAATTCCCATCTTCGTATTCTTGTCATTCAAGAAGACCTGGCAAGAGAAGGAGTAAATGATGTTCTTGATTATGTATCTCGTAATCATGAGCATCGTACTGACTTTTTTATTGTTGTTGCAAGGAAGACGAGTGCAGCCAGCACGCTTAAAGTTCTAACTCATCTGGAGGCTATCCCGGCAAATCAAATGTATTATTCTTTAAGTGCTTCGCAAAAAGCTTGGGCGCATACGTCTACTATGACGCTTGATATGCTGATTAGAGACATTGTCAGCGAAGGTAAAAATCCTGTTTTAACCGGAATTCGATATACGGGTCCTCAAGAGGTAGGTATGAGCAAGCAAAATGTTGAAGAGATCTCATCACCAGCAGAGCTGATGTACACAGGACTTGGAGTGTTCAGGAAAGAGAAGCTGATTGGATGGTTGTCAGAGGAAGACAGCAGAAGCTATTCGTTCATCCACGATGATATTGACAGCACTGTTCTTGTTATTCCTTGTCCAACAGGCGGAAAGTTATCTCTTGAGGTAATCCGTTCTCAAACAAAGATAAAGCCAAGTTTAACTGCAGATAATCCGGCAATTAAACTGGCTACTCGAACAGAGGTCAATATAGGGGAAGTGAAGTGCCGGATTGATTTGACGAAGCAGAATACGATTAATGAGCTTCAAACCATTGCAAGTGAGCAACTTCAGAAAAGTATGGAAAAGGCCATAAAAAAGGTACAGCAGTCATATGGAACCGATATTTTTGGTTTTGGAGAGGCGTTCCATCGATCCTACCCTAAATATTGGCATAAGGTCAGCGGGCAATGGGATACTGTTTTTCCAAGTCTTCCTGTTACCGTGAAGGTGGAGCTGTATATCCGAGAAATAGGCACATTAAATAACTCATTTATGGAGCAGAAGCAAAGGGAGTAAATATGTGGAGCATTATTGGTATTCTCATTATCACCGCAGCGATTATTGCCTATGAGGTTCCGAAGCTGATCAAGAGAAGATCAATCCGTGATGGTGTTGTATTCGGAATCCTGATTGTGATTGGCTGTACAGCGGCTGTACTCAGAAGTTTACATGTGGATCTGCCAAATCCCATAACAGGTATTAATGCTGTGTTTAAACCGCTTGGCAGTATGATTTATGAATCATTCAAATGAGGGATGCCGGACATGCTGGAAAAAGGAAAAATAAGCGCACGCCAATTTACCATATTGGTATTTCTCTTTATGATTGGCACGTCTATCTTGATCGTTCCCTCAATGGTTGTTAGTCTTACAAAGCAGGATGGCTGGATTTCTGTAGTAATTGGGCTCGTCTTAAGCATGCTTTCCGTATTGTTGTACTATGCTCTCGCGGCTCGATATCCGGATAAAACCTTAGCCGAGTATTGTGAGCTTATTTTAGGAAAATGGCTGGGAAAGTTGGTTTCTCTCTTTCTTATGTCGTATATCTTTTTACTAACGGCTCTCTTGCTACGTGTTGTGGGCAACTTTATGACGACGGAGATTATGCCGGAGACGCCCATTGAAGTCATTCACATCCTTATCGTAGCTGTGGTGATCTACGCGGTCAGGCTGGGAATTGAGACCTTCAGCCGCACTTCAGAGATTATGCTGCCGGTCATCCTCGTTCTGTTTCTTTTATTTGCCGTTTTACTGCTGAAAGAAATCGATATGGAACGGATTCAACCCGTTATGGAGTGGGGCATGAAGCCGGTACTGCTGGCTTCTTTTTATTTTTTTAGTCTTCAGGAGCTTGTGGTCTTCCTGATGCTTGTTCCTTATGTGAATCGGATAGATAAGGTTAGACGGAGCTGGATGATGGGGACTATGCTTGGGGGAGTGGTTCTATTAGTGTCCATTCTACTATGTATTCTGGTTTTGGGCAGTGATTTTACTGCACGTAACATGTATCCGACTTATACCCTGGCGAAGCAGATCAATGTCGCAAACTTTTTGCAAAAGGTGGAGTCCGTAATTGCTGTTATATGGTTGATTACGATTTTTTTCAAAATTACAATCAGCTATTATGCAGCTATTCTAGGTACGGCACAATCGCTAGGCTTAAAGGATTATCGTACGTTGACGCTGCCACTTGGCATCATTCTGGTGGTGCTGTCGATTGTTGTGTACAAAAATATTGTAGACTATATCGAATTTACGCCGAGGGTATGGTCGGTTTATGCAATGGTTTCTATGGTTGTTATTCCTTTGCTTCTTCTGCTTGTTGATCTTATTCGATCCAAGTTGAAACCAAGCACTTAGCGCGGGTTCCCTCGATGGAATCGGCGTTTTTTGTCTATTTGACCCTTGAGGCGGAAGCGCGACTCGACTAAGGTCTAGCATAGATACCGTCGGTGGTCCGTTTTAGAAAGAGTGAAATCGATCTACAATAGGTACATAAGCAAGAAGAGCTTCACAGTAACGTAAAGGAAGCGATTCGGAGAGGCGGTGGAAGAAGCAATGGATGGGAAAAAGGCGTTAGGCTTAGTGCTTGCTGTTGCAGGCGGCATCATGGTACTTAAATTCTTTGGGATTCATCTCGGGTTTTTATTCGGTACCCTGTTCGCGATTGTGTTAATTGGACTTGGGGTAGTTGCTTGGAGAAGCAATAGAAAAATAATCGGTGGAATCGTTGGTGCTATCGGTATTATCATGCTCCTGCCAGCATTGTCCAAATTGATTATGCTTGGAATCGCGGTTGTACTGATTTTGTTCGGTATCTCCATGGTTAAGAAAAATAACAATCATCGAAATTTCTAATATAAAAGTTGGGAGGGCCATACATGAGCATTATGCGGCGAGTGCGCGACATAACGGTCGCCACCTTAAATGAAAGATTAGAGAAAGCAGAAGATCCGGTTCGCTTGATTGATCAATTCCTCTGGTCAACACGTGAAGATATTATTCAAGCGGAGAAGCTGCATCAGCAGTACTTAGGACATAGCAATCATCTGAAGGCGCAATGGCTGCAAGCTGAACACCAAAAGGAAAAGCGAGAGCAGCAAGCACTTACAGCACTAAAAGCTGGTGAAGAGCAGCTGGCGCGAATGGCGCTTCATGAGAAAGCAACCAGTGAGGAGCGTTCTGTGCAATACCGCGATCTGTATGAGCAAAGCCGGCAAAATACGATGGAGCTGGAAGATCAGCTTCGCGAAATGCGAAGTGAGTACCAGCTGGTATATGACAAACGCGAGTATTACGCAGCGAGAATGGAGTCACTTAGACTTCAGCAGCGTATGAACGCCCGGTTTACAGAGGGCAGCCAAGCGGGCGGCGTACAGCCAGGTACGATGTTCAGACGGCTGGAAGATCGTATCGGTGATATGGAGATGGAAGCGAAGAGCCTGCACGATCTGCGCAGAATGGGCAAAGAGTTCATTACAGAAGCAGGTAACCAGGTGCAATCCATTATTGACCGTGAGCTGCAGCAATTAAAGAAGAAGCTTGAGAAGGAAGGATGGTCGTCTTGAAAAAACTGTACCGATCCCGCCGCGACAAGAAGCTGTTTGGCCTTTGCGGTGGACTAGCGGAAATGATCAACGTAGACGTGACGCTTATCCGTATCCTACTTATCGTTGTAACGATCTTTACGAGCGGCTTCGCTATTCCGGTCTACCTCATTGCAGGCTTTATTGTACCGAAGGAACCTGGCTTTTATAACGGTGGTTTTGGATCAGGTCCCGGATTTGGCGGCGGGTATGGAAGCGGCTATGGCAATAACTATGGCGGCAACCAAAATGGTTACGGTTCATCCTTCGGTGGTCCATATAAAAACCCTCCACAAGGACAATGGGACAGCTATTCACAGTCCAGCAACAACCAGCAATCTTCTTCATCGCAATTCGATAGCATGATGGATGATCTCGAGAAAAAAGCATTACGTAAAGAAATCGAAGAATTACGTGCCAAATTGGCCAAACATGAGAAGGGAGAGATTTAACAATGGGAATTTTTAAACGAATGAAAGATATGACGAAGGCTTCTGTAAACGAGGTATTGGATAAAATGGAAGATCCGGTAGTTATGCTTAATCAATACTTGCGTGACATGGAATCGGAAATTCATCAAGCAGAAGTAACGGTAGCGAAACAAATGGCGAACGAACGTCGTCTGAAACAACGTCTGGAAGAAGCGGTTCGCGCTATTACCGACCGTGAATCCAAAGCAGAAGCTGCGCTTCGTGCCGATCAAGAAGATTTTGCCCGCAAGCTGTTGGAAGAGAAGCTTTACTTCGAACAAAAAGTAGGTGAGTACACAGAACTTCACGCTCAAGCAAAAGTACAGGCGGAAGAGCTGATGCAGCAGCTGCACGGTATGAAAGAGGAATTCTACCAGCTTCGCAATAAACGTAATGAGCTGGCGTCCCGCGCTCAAATTGCCAAAGCTCAGAAGCAAATGGCACAAATTTCTTCGAACCACTCGATTGACAGCGGTACTGCATCTAGAGGCTTCCACCGTATGGAAGAGAAAATTATGCAGCTTGAAGCAGAAGCGGATGTTCTTCGCACCCCTTATGCTTACAATGGCAATGGCAGCACGACAGGTACATTTAACGCCATCGATATGGAGAAAAAGCTGAAAGTTGATGAGCAGCTTGAGGCGTTAAAAAATAAGATGAGTAAACCGGTAGAACAATAATTAAGATAACAGCATGACAAAGCGGAAGAGCGGACCGGTTAGCCGGTCTGCTCTTCCATGCGTGCGTACTTAAAAGGAGTGGACATAGTTGGCCCAAGGGCAGTCAAATGAGCCCCATCATACGGATAGACCGAATCAAGAGGCAAGGCGCAAACATGTGACGGAGACTATTCTCTGGCTCATTATTATTGTCAGTCTCGTCATCATTGTGCTGCAGGCAATCGGTTATGTACAGCTCTATACCTTTAGAGGGAAATGGGCCATTCTAGGGCTCACCGTTATTGGTGCAGCAATAGCAGCCGCGGCTGTAGTCGGTTTTCTGCAAAATTCAAAGCTGAAGCAGGCTGTAGAGCGTTTAAGTGAGCAGCAGCGCAGGCGCAGCTACCGCGTAACGCTGAATTCTGCAGAAGAATCCGAAGGAAATCACGCGAACGAGCAAACGGAAAGCGAAGCAATATGGACTGAGAAGGTCAAGTTCTCGGCAGTCATTGAAGAGCGGCAGCGGCTAGCGAGAGAGCTGCATGATGCCGTAAGTCAGCAGTTATTCGCCATATCCATGACGGCAACAGCTGTCAGCCGTACGATCGAGCGTGACTGGGAGAGAGCCCGCAGGCAGGTTCAGCTGATTGAAGAGATGGCTTCCGTTGCCCAATCTGAGATGAGGGCGTTGCTGCTTCATTTGCGGCCCGTTCATTTGGATGGCAAGAATCTGGCGGCAGCTCTAACCGCACTTGTGGACGAGCTTAAGCAGAAGGTTCCAATGACGATTGATTTGGATGTCGATGATACGATTACGCTCAAGCCAGAGGCGGAAGATCATTTATTCCGGATTGCACAGGAGGCTTTATCCAACACGCTGCGGCATTCCAAGGCTGATCGGATGCAAATTAACCTGCATCGGAAAGGCCATGAAGTACGTATGTTAATTAAAGACAGCGGGATTGGGTTTGATCTGGAAGCGAAAAAACAGACATCTTATGGATTACTCACGATGGAAGAGCGTGTAAATGAGCTTGGCGGCTATTTACATATGGTTTCTAAGCCGGGGGAAGGAACAGCTATCGATATTAGTGTTCCGATTGACGGTGGAAAGTGAATGCAAAAGAAAGCGGTGAATAATAGGTGGAACCGATCGAGCAGCTAAATGAACAAATTAAAGTTTTATTAGTGGATGATCATGAAATGGTACGAATCGGTCTTGCTGCCGTGCTTGATACGGAGGAAGGCATTGAGGTTGTAGGGGAAGCCAGCAACGGTTATGACGGTATTCGGCTGGCACAGGCCTATAAGCCTGACATCGTACTCATGGACCTTGTAATGGATGGTATGGACGGTGTGGAGACGACACAAAAGCTGCTTGAGCTTTATCCAGAGTGCAAAGTCATTGTATTAACGAGTTTTATTGATGACAGCAAGCTATATCCGGTTATTGAAGCTGGTGCATTCAGCTACTTGCTGAAGACAGCTAGAGCAACGGAGATTGCTGATGCCATCCGTGCAGCAGCAAGGGGCCAATCTGTGCTGGAGTCACAGGTTGCAGCCAAGATGATGAATCGACTTCGCAAACCAAAGCAGCCTGTACAAGCTGCACTCCATGATGATTTGACGGAGCGGGAGATGGACGTATTAAAGCGGGTCGCCCAAGGTATGTCCAATCAGGAGATAGCGGACGAGTTGTTTATTGGTGTAAAGACAGTGAAATTTCACATTACTAATATTTTCAATAAGCTTGAGGTTGACGACCGTACACAAGCAGCAATCTACGCACATAAGCAGGGGATTGCAGAATAATGACATCTATTTATTTCGATGAGGGGCTGCCTGAAGTTTATCTTTAGGAGAGCCCCTTTTTTTGCTAAAATAAGTTAAAGAAGGCGATTTAGCAGCATCCCGCTTGTTGGAAAAGGCCAGTATGTTTTCATGGAACTATAATAACAGCTGTACGGCTGCAGAAGCGGGATATCCCCACGCAGCAAATCCAGCGCCTTGACTGACAGCGGCTCTTCCAGTGCTTTATGAAGACCGGTCATCCAGCCTCTTGGACCAATTAATATTGGAATAGAGGATTCAACAGGAAAGGATTTTGGAAAATCAATATGCCAGTCTCCTGATTCTTTGGTTAGACCAAATTGCTTCGCATCGGGATGCTGCATGGCCACCTCGATAGATGTCCACAGCTCAGGTTTTAGATAAGCTTCGAGGTCCTTATAACGGATATGCAGTCCGTTGATTGTATCGACTACATGCTGCAGCTGCTCTTCCAGAACAAGCAGAGAAGGATTATGTTTGATCTGACGAGCGGAAGCTCTGATGGTGAGCTGGGCTTGTCTACTATGCTGCAGCCACTCTGCCGCACATTCTGCAGCTTGACGGTAAGGCTGGTTCCAGTCGAAGCTGTCATAGAAACCAGGTTCAGGAGGCAGTCGTGTCGGCTCCTCTTCACGGAATGGGGCGCTGCCGTAAGGTCGGATTGGAGAAACGACGGATAATCGTTCTGTGCGTTTGGCGTACGACAACGGTGTAATGTACATTTTGGCTGCCTCCTTTATCTATAATGATGATTATTTCCAGCATATTACGAATTAATGGAAAAGGCTGGCGAATGATGTCCTATTAGAAAATAAGAAATAGAAAGGCGATAAGCGCCAAATCAATGGTAATCACATCACGAAACGGAAAGTACGGGCGTGGTTCATAATAGTAAGGATCGAACGGGTAGGATTGCGTCTGAACCGGCAGCTCAGCCGGCTTACTGGATTTGGACGGTGATTTTGATTTCCCGCTTTTTTTATTCTTTTTCGAAGATTTTGGCGATTCAGTTTCCGCTTCTGATTCAACTGCAGCAGCTTTATTAGGATCCTCATTCAGTGTCAGCTTCCCTTTGCTGCATTTGCTCAATATACCGATATGCCTCGACCCATCCTTCATCACGACATAAACAGGCATCCCGCAATATTGTGAGATCAGGTCCTCCTCTAAGGGATAGATTTGATCCATGATTCATTCCTCCTTGTCTATAACTGAAGTAGGCTTTGCAACCAGTGTATTCACCTACAGGCGAATAGGTATGGTTATATACCTAGCGGTAATAAATGGTTGAAAGGAGAGCTTCATGATGTCAACAAATCGATTCGTTCGCAAGACAGCTGATCAGGCAGCATCCCAAAGAGCTCGGCTTGGAATTATCATTGCTGCTGTTGTGTTATTGTCCGGGGTTATATGGGCGGCAGTGAACAAGGATCAAATTCGTAACCAGAAGAACGACAGTGTTCTGGCCCATGATATTGCTCTGCTCTGGCAATGGACGGACAAGCTATACAATAAAGGGGCTGCAAATACGGTATGGACGCTCAGATGGGATATCGAAGGAGAGGGAGCAGTATTAGAGCAGACTGGGCAAAAGCTGCAAGCGGATGAAATTGGTCAGGAACAGGGCACACTGTCCATATTCCCGTTATCCTCTGAAAATCAAGCCATGATTGTCTATGTCACGAAGCAAGGGACAGCAAAGAAGCAGCTGCTAGCTATTGTTAACAAGGTGGAGACTGACTTAAAGGAATCAGGGTTAACTTATTCCGGAGGAATGACGGTTCGAGGCGATACGGAATATAATAACGCAGCAGAGCGGCTGGCTCATGCAGCCAGCGGAAAACGGATCGATCGGTATAAGGATACCAGCGGAACAGTAAGCGAGGCATACTACTCAGAGAAATTGTTCTCAGCTGTAGAAGCAGGAGCGGGGAAAAAGGCTAATCTTCAGATCGCAGCGCATCGTGAAACAGAGTCAAAGCAGCTTTCTCTGATCATTGGAATTCCACTGATAACAGGCGATTACACCGTGTCACAGCAAGGAATCGATTAGAAGAAATAAGAATGCTAATCAGTTTTTTTTATGATTGGATGAATAGCAGTTTAAGGATTAATATGCTAAACTACATAAATAAAAATAAAAAAATAATAGGAAAGAATGAGGGAACTTACTGAAATGAACGTTGAATCATCAAATGCGCAAGGCGCTATTTATTATATTTTTGGAGCGACAGGCGATTTGGCGAAACGCAAGTTGTTTCCTGCCCTGTTTAGCCTATATAAAGAAGGAAAACTTTCAGAAAATTTCGCCGTTGTAGGCCTCGCCCGCAGAGAGCGTACGAACGAACAGTTCCGCGCTGATCTGTACGACTCGATCGTAGAGTTCTGCCGTTATAAAGCAGATGACGTTGAACTCTGGAACCGTTTCGCAGAGCATTTCGAATATATGCCTCTTGATATTAACAATGTAGAAGCATTCCGTGGTCTGGCTACTCTGTCGGATCAACTGGATGCCAAATTCAATATTCCGGGTAACCGTTTGTTCTACCTGGCACTTGCTCCATCCCTGTTCGGACCAGTATCATTCAGCCTGCGTGATGGCGGACTGCTGGAGTCGAAGGGCTGGCACCGCGTTGTTATCGAGAAACCATTTGGTTATGATCTCGAGTCGGCACAAAAGCTTAACGATCAAATTACACAAGTATTTAAAGAAGAAGAGATCTACCGTATTGACCACTACCTCGGCAAAGAGATGGTCCAAAACATTCAAGTTATCCGTTTTGCTAACGCATTTTTCGAGCCGCTGTGGAATAATAACCATATCGCTAACGTGCAAGTTACATTGTCGGAAACGGTTGGTGTAGAAGAACGCGGTGGTTATTATGATAAATCCGGCGCTCTTCGCGACATGGGCCAAAACCATATGCTGCAAATGCTTACGATGATTGCTATGGAGCCGCCTAGCCGTCTGCATGGTGAAGATATTCGCGATGAGAAGGTAAAAGTACTACGTTCCCTTCGTCCATACAGCTCGAGCGATGTTGTACGCAGCAACGTAGTGCGTGGTCAATACAGCGAAGGCTCCCATAAAGGGAAGGACCTCCCTGGCTACCGCCAAGAGGACTCCGTAGGCGAGAACTCGACAACGGAAACTTATTTTGCAGCGAAGCTGGCCGTTGATAACTTCCGCTGGGCGGGTGTACCGTTTTATATCCGTACAGGCAAACGCCTGCCGGTTAAAACAACTGAAGTTGTTATCGAGTTCAAATCGATGCCGCAAAACGTACTGTTTGCTCAACGTCATGACCTGCAGCCAAACCTGCTTGTTATCCGCGTTAACCCGATGGAAGGCATCTACATTAAAGTAAATGCGAAAACACCGGGCGAAGATAATTCGGTACAGCCGGTAAACATGGAATTCTGCCAAAGCTGCCAAATCGGCATCAACACGCCGGAAGCTTATGAGCGCCTGATCCATGATGCGGTCCGCGGCGATTCGACTTACTTTACACGTTGGGATGAAGTAGCTCAAGCATGGGAGTTTGTTGACCGCATTGCAGCTGCTTGGCGTGAAGATTCGAATGACCTTCAGCATTATCCTGCTGGATCATGGGGTCCTGAGAAAGCTAATCAATTGCTGGCACAAGATGGCTTCAAATGGTGGCCGGTTAACGGGCAAGAAGAAGACAATGTTATCTGGGTTTCAAATAGCGGCAAGTAAAGTACACCGCTCACGGAGGGATTTACCTTTATGTTTAAGGTTTATGATATTTCGATGACAATCGAAGAGGGCATGCAAGTATGGGGAAACCATGAAAGCAAGCAGCCTCAAATAAACTCCCAACCTACCTCTCCAGACGGCGTTAATGAATCGCGCATCGATATGGATGTCCATTGCGGCACCCATGTCGATGCGCCTCTGCATATGCTGGAGGATGGCGCTACTATTGAGACGATTGGTCTTGAAGAGCTGGTTGGTAATGCTCGCGTTCTTGATCTTACCCATGTGGTAGACAGTATCACAAGAGAAGATCTTGAGAAGCACGGTTTGCAGAAGGGCGAATGGATCCTTGTAAAAACAAAAAATTCCTATTCGAATACGTTCGAATCTGATTTTGTGTTTTTGCGGGAAGATGGCGCCAGGTATTTGGTTGAGGTTGGGGTGCGTGGTATAGGTACGGATGGTCTTGGAATTGAACGATCTCAAGAAGCGTATCCTACACATCGGACGTTATTCCGCAACAATGTCATTATTGTAGAAGGTCTTCGCCTGAAGGAAGTGCCGCCGGGCACTTATTTCATGGTGATCGCACCTTTGAAATTGACCGGTATTGAAGCAGCGCCGGCACGCGCACTGCTTATCGGGAATGGATAAAGGGGCGTTGCATCGCGACGCCATGAAGGGAAGGCAAGCATGAGCCAAACATTAAGTAATGAAATTTCGCAGGAAGTTGATAAGCGCCGTACGTTCGCGATTATCTCTCACCCTGATGCCGGTAAAACGACATTAACAGAGAAGCTCCTCTTATTCGGGGGAGCTATTCGTCTTGCAGGGTCGGTAAAGGCTCGTAAAGCCAGCCGTCATGCCACATCCGACTGGATGGAGATCGAGAAGCAGCGTGGTATCTCGGTTACGTCCAGCGTTATGCAATTTGATTACTTGGGGCATCGGGTCAACATTCTGGATACCCCAGGTCACCAAGATTTCAGTGAAGATACGTACCGTACGCTGACAGCAGCGGACAGCGCAGTTATGTTGATCGACGTTGCGAAAGGCGTCGAGGCGCAGACGATTAAGCTGTTTCAAGTCTGCCGTAAGCGGGGGATTCCAATCTTCACGTTCATTAACAAGCTGGACCGTGAAGGTCAAAGCCCATTCGAGCTGATGGAAGAGCTAGAGCGGGTACTTGGAATCCGTTCGGTTCCGATGAACTGGCCAATTGGTATGGGCCGCGAGTTATGTGGTGTGTATGACCGGATGAAAAATCAGGTTGAGCTGTTCCAGGGGAATGACCATGACGTCATTGAGGTTCGTAAAGTCGATGACTATAACGATCCCATTATTCGTGAGATGGCAGGCGACTACTTGACTGATCAGCTTGTGAATGATTTGGAGCTGCTTGATGTAGCAGGCGATCAGTTTGATTTTGAAAAAGTTCAAGCGGGCGAACTGACACCAGTCTTCTTCGGAAGTGCGGTTAATAACTTTGGTGTTCAAACCTTCCTTGAGAACTTCCTGCAGCTGGCACCAAAGCCGACTTCTCGGAAAAGTACGGCAGGAGAGATCGAGCCTACGAACGAGAAGTTCTCCGGCTACGTCTTCAAGATTCAAGCGAACATGAACCCGGCGCATCGCGACCGTATTGCTTTCCTGCGGATTTGCTCCGGACGGTTCGAACGCGGCATGAGCGTTCGACATGTACGCGCTGGCAAAGATATTAAGCTATCCCAGCCTCAGCAGTTCCTGGCACAAGACCGTGATATTGTCGAGACGGCTTATCCTGGCGATATTATTGGTTTGTTTGATCCAGGTATCTTCCGAATTGGCGATTCCTTATCGCAAGGCTCCGAGATCGTGTTCGACGAGCTGCCGACGTTCTCGCCGGAGATCTTCGCCAAAGTAACGGTTAAGAATGCCCTTAAGCATAAGCAGTATCAGAAGGGTATAGATCAGCTGACAGAGGAAGGCACGATTCAAGTGTTCCACTCTGCAAGCGGCTTTGAGGAAACGATTCTTGGCGTTGTTGGTCATCTGCAGTTCGAGGTATTCGAATATCGGATGAAAGGTGAATACGGGGTAGATATTCAATTGCACCGTATGCAATTCCAATTCGCCCGCTGGATCGTTGACGATAAGATTGATCCTTCGAAATTCCGTATCAACTCGACACTCGTGAAGGATAAGAAAGGCAATTATGTTGTCTTGTTCGAGAACGAGTATGCGATGCGTACTGCAATGGATAAGAATCCAACGATGAAATTCCTGGAGACAGCTCCATAAGTTGAACATATAGCGATTAACAAAAATCCCCTGACGGGTTAGGACTTGCTGTCCTCCGTCAGGGGATTTTTGCTGTTTAAATGAAAAATAAGGTAAAGTTATTCACTTAATCCGGTTGACGGAAGAGCGCTTTCATGACATAATGTACGCGTGTACATTACTTACTAGAATGACAGCGGCAAGTTGTCTTTTGATTAGCGAGCATACAGGAGGCTGTCGATTATTAGCAGGAAAGAAGTAGCGAAGCTGGCGGGTGTATCGGAAGCGACGGTATCTCGGGTCCTGAACAATGTAGGTCCTATCAAGGAAGAGACACGTATTCGCGTCCTCGAGGCTGCGAAAGAGATAGGTTATGTGCCTAATGCGCTTGCACAGCGGTTTGCCCGTAGGAAAAGCGGGAATGTTGGCGTTATTCTGCCTTTTGTTCCAAAGGTGCATCTGTTCTCTACCTATTATTTTGCAGAGATCTTAAGCGGGATCGGTGAAGCGGCGAAGGCTTGCAACTATGATCTGCTTCTTATCTTCCGGGAACCGGATAGTCCCCGTGATTATGCCAAGCTGTACCGTACACAGAAAGTGGATGCCTGCATCGTGCTGGGCGCACAAGATGTGGCGGAAGAGCGTGCAGCACTTAGGGAGCTTCAGGTGGAGGGTTTCCCGTTTTGTCTCGTGAATCAGCGGTTTGACGAAGAAGAGTATTTAACGGTTGATGCAGATCACGAATCGGGCAGCTTTGCGGCTGTACAGCACCTTATAGCGAAAGGCTTTAAGCGCATTGCATTCCTAAACGGGCCTAATGCGTTCTCAAGCAGCGGCGATCGTCTTGCCGGCTATGAGCGGGCGCTGACAGAAGCCGGCATTCCACTTCTGGAAGAGAGGATCTTCACTGGCAACTATAGCAGGAAGAGCGGATTTGAAGCCGCAGCTAAGATCTTTGAAGGTATAGAGAAGAAGGAGATCGATGCTGTATTTGCCGCGAATGACCGGATGGCGATCGGGCTGATGGATGGCCTAAGGGAACGTGGTATTGAAGCGGGCAAAGATATTGGGCTTATCGGCTATGATGACTCGGACAGTTCAAGAATTGTGAGTCCCAAACTGACGACGGTCTCGGTTCCCTTTTATGAGATGGGGCGAAGGGCCGCGATGAAGCTGCTTGCTGAGGAATCCGAAGAGGGGAATACGATTCTTCCTGTTCAGTTAGTAAAACGTGAAACGACTTAAATACTTATTCGAGAGGCGGTAGTTAGGAATGAGCAAACTTCGTGTCGGGATGGTTGGATATAAATTTATGGGTAAGGCACATAGCAACGCTTATCGCGCAGTGCCGATGTTTTTCCCGGAAACAGCTGTATTGCCGGAGATGACAGCTATTTGCGGACGTGATCCAGAAGGGCTCGAGAAAGCGCGTGCACAGTTCGGCTGGCAAAGTGCCGAGACGGATTGGCGTAAGCTGATCGCACGTGATGATATCGATCTTATCGATATTAATGCGCCAAGTGATGCTCATAAGGAGATTACGATTGCCGCAGCTGAGGCTGGTAAACATTTGTTCTGTGAGAAGCCTCTGGCTCTGACTTTGGAGGACGCGAACGAAATGCTGGTAGCTGCTGAAAAAGCGGGTGTAAAGCATATGGTTGGCTTTAACTACCGTTTCGCTCCTGCCGTGCAGCTGGCTAAGAAGCTGATCTCCGAAGGCCGTATCGGTAAAATCCATCATTTCCGCGCTGTGTTCCTGCAGGACTGGATTCTTGATCCCGAGTTCCCGCTCGTATGGCGTCTGCAGAAAGAGATTGCTGGATCCGGTTCTCATGGCGACCTGGGAGCGCATCTGATTGATATGGCTCGTTTCCTTGTTGGTGAATTCCAAGAAGTAATCGGTATGGAAGAGACGTTTGTGAAAGAGCGTCCGGTCTCCTCCGGCATGACGGGACTTAGCGGAACGAAGAGTGGTGCTGATGCGCCGCGTGGCGAAGTAACGGTTGATGATGCAACCTTGTTCATGACTCGCTTCGAGAACGGGGCGCTTGGAAGCTTCGAAGCTACACGTTTTGCTGCTGGTCATCGTTGTACAAATGCCTTCGAAATTAACGGAAGCAAGGGCAGCATCAAGTTCGACTTCGAACGGATGAATGAGCTTCAAGTTTACTTCACAGATGATGCAGAGGATGTACAAGGCTTCCGCCGCGTACTCGCAACAGATGCTGCACATGCTTACATGGATGCTTGGTGGCCGGCTGGTCACACGATTGGTTACGAGCATACCTTCACCCATGAGGTGCATGAGCTGATGACTGCCATTGCGGAAGACCGTCAGCCGGTACCAAACTTCTATGACGGTGTGAGATGCCAAGAGGTGCTTGTTGCGGTTGAACGCTCAATTGCTGAGCGGCGCTGGGTTGCTTTGAAAGAGTTTCAATAGATTCCACGAGCAGAGGAGATTAATTGGATCATGAGAAAAGCACTAATCGTATGGGGCGGCTGGGATGGTCATCAGCCGAAGGAAGTTGCAGGTCTTTTTCAAGAGGTACTGGTAAAGGAAGGCTTTGAGGTTGAAGTGTCGGATACGCTGGATGCCTTCGCAGATGGTGAGAAACTGAAAGCATTGGATCTGATCGTACCGATCTGGACGATGGACAAAATCAAACCAGAATATGTGGAGAACGTATCCTTAGCCGTACAAAGTGGTGTAGGACTTGCAGGCTGCCATGGCGGTATGTGCGATGCCTTCCGCGAGAATGTGGACTGGCAGTTCATGACCGGCGGCCAATGGGTTGCTCATCCAGGCAATGACGGCACGAACTATGTCGTTAACATCAAGCACAGCTCCAGCCCGCTAACGCAAGACATCGAAGATTTCGAAGTAAGCTCGGAGCAATATTACTTACATGTTGACCCTGCGGTTGAAGTGCTTGCAACTACACGTTTCCCAGTTACAGAAGGTCCACATTCCCTGAACAAAGCAGTGGATATGCCAGTCGCTTGGACGAAGCGTTGGGGCGTTGGGCGTGTCTATTATAACTCTCTTGGTCATCAAGCTAACATTATCGATATCCCAGTGGTGAAGGAAATGATGCGCCGAGGCTTCCTCTGGTGCGCGGAAGGTAAAACTGCAGCGGTAAACGGAGGGACTCATACTCATGGATAAGTTAAAAGTTGGCGTAATCGGAACAGGTAATATTAGCAGCGCTTATTTGAACAATGGCAAGAAGTTTGATTCGATGGAGATTGTTGCTTGCGCGGATCTCGACGTAGAGCGGGCTAAAGCGAAAGCGGAGGAATTTGGTATTCGCGGCTGCTCCGTAGAAGATCTTCTGGCTGATCCAGAGATTGGTATGGTTATTAACTTAACTATTCCACAAGCTCACGCTGCCGTTTGTCTGCAAGCACTGGAAGCTGGTAAGCATGTGTATGTTGAGAAGCCTTTCGCGGTCACTCGTGAAGAAGCTCAGCAAGTCCTTGAGCTGGCTGAAAAGAAAGGCCTGCTTGTTGGCAGCGCACCGGACACCTTCCTTGGCGGCGGCATTCAGACAAGTATTAAGCTGATTGAAGATGGCTGGATTGGTACTCCAATTGGCGCGACTGCATTCATGATGTCAGGCGGCCATGAAACCTGGCATCCGGCTCCGGAATTCTATTATCAAAAAGGCGGCGGCCCAATGTTCGATATGGGTCCATACTATTTGACAGCGCTGGTTGCGATGCTTGGACCAATCAGCCGTGTAACCGGCATGGCACGTGCTTCGTTCTCTGAGCGTACGATTACTAGTCAGCCGAAATTTGGACAAAAAGTTCAGGTTGAGGTACCTACTCATGTAGCAGGTGTGATCGAATTCGCGGCTGGTCCAATTGGTACTTTGGTGACAAGCTTTGACGTGAAAGGCGGTTCGACTTTACCTTGGATCGAGGTATACGGCACTGCTGGCAGTATGCTTGTGCCAGATCCAAATAATTTCGGCGGAACTATTAAGATCAGACGCAGTGGTTCGACCGAATGGACGAGTATTCCGCTTGCCTTCCAAAACACGGAGAATGCAAGGGGACTTGGTGCGGCCGATCTAGCTAAGGCTGTATTGACTGGACGCAAGCATCGCCCTAGCGGTGAACTTGCTTATCATGTTCTGGAAGCGATGCATGGCTTCTTCGACGCTGCCGAGCAGGGCGCTCATTACACAATGAAGAGCACATGCAATAAGCCAGCTCCATTCACACTTGGCCTTGCTGCCTATTGCTTAGATTAATAGCACTTATAAATAAGATATAGAAGCAGGCTGGCGGGCATCCCGTCAGCTTCTTTTTTTCGTCAGCAGCATCTTAATATCGGTGTAAAAATATGGTATTGTTTGGAGTGTGAAGAACAACAGCGAGAAAGGGGAACTCGGCTGATGAACACTCCTGCGCTTAAGCGCAATATGATTATTCGAAATGGAAAGGTAGTCCTCGAAGACGGGATCGTGCATGCAGCGATAGCTGTTAAGGACGGAATCATTGATGAGGTGCTGGTCGACGAGGCTTCTCTGTATGAGTATGAGAATCGCTATGGTGAGGATGATCTAGCTAGAATTGATGCAGCAGGGCGATATATTCTCCCCGGACTTATTGATATTCATAATGATGCCATTGAGAAGGAAGTACAGCCTAGGCCGGGTACGTTATTTCCACTTAAGATGTCTTTCCTTGAATTCGAACGAAAAATGCCGATTCACGGCATTACCACGATGTACCATTCCTTATCACTTGGTGTTGGGCTTAGCTTGCGAGGCGATCATCTGCTGACCGAATTAGTTGAGCTTATCCATAACTATCGAAGTTCGAGATCTATTATCCGCAATCGTATCCATTTGCGTTATGAGGTCTCATATCTGACAGGTTATCCGATCGCTCAGCAATACATCGAGAATCAGATGATTGACTATATGTCCTTTATGGATCATTCACCGGGTCAGGGGCAGTACCGGGCACCAGGCTCTTTTGAGCGGTATGTCATGAAGAATCAAGGTGTAGGAATAGATGAGGTTCACACGATTGTAGAAGAGCTGCTTATGCGGCGCCGTCAAATTGATTGGGAAAAGCTTCGTCAGCTTGGGAAGCTGGCGGGACAGCAGGGTATCGCACTTGCCTCTCATGACGATGATTCGATCGAACAGGTGGAACTATCAAGAGAGTTTGGGGTGTCGGTAACGGAATTCCCCATTAACATGGAGACTGCTAAACACGCATCAAAGTCAGGCTTATTCGTATGTGTTGGAGCACCTAATCTTGTGAGGGGAGCCTCCCATGACAATAACTTACGCGCCATTGATGTGATTACGGAAGGGGCAGCTTCCATTATATGCTCTGATTATCATCCGTCAGCCTTATTAACGGCTATCTTTGTCTTAGTGGAAAAAGGTATCGTGGAGTTGCCGGAGGCTGTTCGTATGGCTACCCTTTATCCGGCACAAGCGCTCGGTATTGCAGATCATTACGGAGCGATTGCGCCGGGCAAAGCGGCAGATCTAATTATCGTTGACCAATATGATGGTCATCCATGGGTGACGCAAACGATTGTAGGAGGCAAAACAGTCTATACGGCGGATGTTCTTTAACTGCTAAGTAGCTGCCTGCTTGGTTCCCTGAAGCTTGTTATGCAAGGCATCAACAAGACGGTTTTGCTCCTCGGCACTTAGCTCTTTCCAGATCAGCTCGAACAATACGCCTAGTCCGGGGAGTGTTTTTTCATCATTGCCAATGGAGTCATTAATGACTTCTTTCATTTCTTCATTTGTATTGTTCTTAACGTTGTTGATAATGGCTTGACGTAAATCCAGATTGATCAATTGGATTCCCTCCAAGTCTACATGATAGTGGCTTATTTACTGTTTCCGAATGAGGCGATTTTCATCCGAGTGTGGTGGATATGCTATAATAATCAGGATTAGGTAATGGATTTGTATGCGCATCTTGTAAGCTTGAGCTTGAAGGGAGTAGGATGAAACGAAATGCCCAAAAAACAGTTTGCGGTTATCGGAATGGGGCGGTTTGGCTCCAGTATTGCCACTTCACTCACGAATATGGGGTATGAGGTGCTTGCGATTGATTCGAGTGAGCAGCGCATACAAGAAGCAATTAATATGGTGACCCATGCGGTGTCAGCAGATTCCACGGATGAGGAAGCATTACGCTCCCTTGGCGTACGTAACTTCGACGTAGTTGTTGTAGCGATTGGAGAAGATATTCAGGCGAGTATTCTGACGACGCTCATTTTGAAGGATCTTGGTGTGAAAATGATTGTTGTGAAAGCGCAGAATGAATTACATGGTAAAGTGTTAACGAAGATCGGTGCGGACAAGGTTGTCTATCCGGAGCGGGATATGGGACAACGTGTTGCTCATCATTTAATATCTCCTAACATATTGGACTATATCGAGATTTCTGAGGATTACAGCATTATTGAAGTGAAGGCGCCGGAAGCGATGATCGGGAAGAGCTTGAAAATGCTGGACATTCGGGCGAAGTTTAAATGCAATGTGATGGCGATTAAGACCAATGGCAAGATGAATATTGCTCCTTATGCGGAAGACCTTATCAAGCCGGAGGACATTCTTGTTATTGTAGGTAAGAACTCGGATTTATCCAATTTGGAAATAGCTTATTCGGAAGGCTGATCGGATTAATGAATCATTTATTATTAACCTCCATTCAAAATGAACGAGTGAAGCAGTGGGCTTCCTTGCTTGATAAAAAATACCGTGACCGGACAGGCCTGTTTATTATTGAAGGCGTCCACCTCGTACAGGAAGCCTTCCGGGCTTCTGCCGCAGTGAACTGCGTCGTCTATAATGGAGAGCGTGGTATTCCGCAGGAGCTGGAGCAGCTTGCTCGGGAAGATGGCACGGAATGGATCCAAGCGACGCCGCAAGTGATGGCCAAATGTACGGGGACGGATTCGCCGCCGCCGGTCTTTGCCGTGCTTGAGAAGCTGAAACGGGATGAAACGGCTTTGTTCCGTGATAACAGTCTTGTTGTGATTCTGGATGGTGTTCGTGATCCCGGTAATGTGGGTACAATTATCCGCAGTGCAGATGCCGTTGGCGCAGATGCGGTCGTGCTGGGCAAAGGCTGCGTGGATCTGTACAATCCAAAGACAGTGAGATCGACGATGGGCTCGCTGTTCCATCTGCCGATTCTTGAGGCTGATCTAGCGGAGCTGCTCCCTGAAGCGAAAGCGAAAGGGATTACGCTAGTAGGGACAAGCCTGCAGGCGAGTCATACCTGTTATTCCTATGATTGGACGGCTGGTACTTGGCTGCTGATGGGCAATGAGTCAGAAGGTTTATCCGAAGCTGTTCGGGAGACAGTGGATGAGTCGATTATTATCCCGATGCAGGGCGATGCGGAATCGTTGAATGTAGCGATGGCTTCGACTGTTTTGTTGTATGAGGCTTTGAGACAAAGGAAGTATAGATAAAGAAATTTTTCAAAGATGTTTTTAATGGATTTGACTATTTCCCAAGGTTGTTCTGATACTCAGAGCAGCCTTTTTTTATTTCATTGAGAGAACGAAGAGAAAAATATCATTCTGTTAGGTTTACGAATTCTAGCTAACATAATATGCTTAGTTATACTCTATTTTTTAACATCAAATGGCAAAGTGGTTGATCAATTTATTCTTGTCATTTTGTTAGCTGTAATTGTGGGGGGATAAACGGACATGAGGGAATACGACTATGAATATGCGGACTTTATCTACTACACGCCAGGCGAACTGGACAAGGCAGGTGGAATGTGGCCGGTCCGGGCTGGAAGATGCCTGGCCAAGCCGCATTATAAGGTCGGACCAAAACGGATCGAGTGCTACAGCATTCATTTCGTGCGGGAGGGGAGGTTGCGCTTGGAATATGAGGGATGGCAAGTCGAGCTTGCGAGGGGAGATCTCTTCGTCCTGTTCCCGAACCGAATGTATCATTACGACATGCTCCCGGCTGAACGACCGCTAGAGATGTGCTGGCTGGCTATCGACGGAGATAGAGTAGAGGCGCTACTTCAACTAGCGGGGCTTACGGAACAAGAACCATTTCGCAGAGGTACTGCCTCTTCACGGGTCGAAGTTGCTGCAGACCGGGCTATCGATGCACTGGAGCGGGTCCAGCGCTTGCGGCCGTCGGAGGCACTGGATCTACAAGCACATCTGTACGGGCTGCTCGCGGCCATGATGCCGGATGAACCAACGCAGGGACCCGAGCTTGCAAGCTGGATCCACGAATGCGCGGAGTATATGGAGCTCCATGCGACTGAAGGAATTACCGTCCATCAGGTGGCCGAATATGCGGGCGTACACCGTTCTTATTTTACTCAAGTATTCACGGAAGAGATGGGGATGCCCCCGATGAAATATATGCAGAAGGTTCGGATGGAGAAGGCTAGACGCCTCTTAATCGATACCCATGCATCGGTGACGGAGATCGGGCTGTCGCTTGGTTATCCCAATCTATATACCTTCACAAGGGCTTTCAAAATGTACTTTAAGGAATCTCCGCTGGCTTTAAGAAAGGCAGAGGCTTAGCCGATTCAGTTCTGTTTTAATGTAAGCGATTGCAAATTATCTCCGCAAAGGAGTTGTTCGAAATGAAGCTGTCCACCCTTAGGCGATGGGTATCGCCAAGCCTCAGCATCCAAGGCAAAATTTTTCTGGCGTTCAGCCTTGTCGCTCTTCTCTCTATCGTCTCTATCTCCGTCATTGTCTACCTCAACATGCGGGAGACGATCAAGTCCAACGCCGTAACTTCAGTGTCGGATAGTATCCGCCAAGCCGACGAGTCGCTCAACATTATGCTGGAGGAGATTGACCGGCTAAATACCGTTGTAGTCACGAACAAAAACACCGTGATCGATACGGTACTTAGCCCATCGGAGGAGATTAGCTACGAATGGTTCCAGGAGCAGAAGCGAATCGAGGAATTTCTGTCATCCCTGGTTGCAAATAAGCCGTATATTGCTAGGATTGCCGTTGTTGGTTTAAACGGAAAGGTATTTTTCACCGGAGGGCCGTGGCTGGATAAAAGCATTCTGGAAACTCCGATGATGGATTACATGCTGCGTAACGGCTCGCGCCATGCTTATTTGAAGCAGACGGGCATCGCGGAGACGATAACAGTAGGCCGCGAAATCCGTTACAACCGCGAGACGATTGGCGTGGTTATGGTCGATCTAAATTACGATTTTATCCGCAAGACATATGGCGTGAGGCCAACCGCCGACAGCATGCTGTACGTGCTTGATCAGCAGGATGAATTTGTGTATAGGTCTGACCACACACCAAGCTTTGCGCCTTCCGATCAGAAAATTGTAGACATGAAGCACAAATTTGCGAAGCTTGGCAAGGTTGAAGGTGATGTGGAGGAGAAGGTCATTGGCGGCAGGTCCTATATCGTGGTCAGCCGTCAATCGGACCATACGGGCTGGACGACGCTGGCGCTAATTCCGACGGATTCGCTGCTTAGCGAATCTGCCCGCCTGCTGAAGTTGATCATCGAGGCTTCGGCGATCGTCCTGCTGGTTGTCTTGATTGGCTCGCTGCAGGTGTCATCGCGCATCACGATTAATATCCGACGTCTGAAGTCCATGATGATGCTGGTGAAGGACGGCAATTTGACGTTACCGAAGAAGGAGATTAGAGCAAAGGATGAGGTGGGACAGCTTTACCACGTATTTATTGGCATGGTGGAAGAGCTGAAGCGGTCATTCGAAGGGATACGCATCAGTGAACAAGAGAAGCGGGAGGCCGAGCTGACCGCACTCCAGGCGCAAATACGCCCTCATTTTCTATACAACTCGCTTAATACGATCAAATATTTGGCCAAGCTCAACGGAACGCCAAACATAGAAGAGGTATCCGGCTCATTAATCGATTTGATGAGGGGCGTGTTGGGCAATTCCAACGAATATTTGACGGTGAGGGAGGAGCTGGATTACGTGCGCAGCTATATCTCGATCGTTAAATACAAATACATGGAGCCTATCCTTGTTCACGAAGAGATTGAAGATCCGTCGTTATTAGATAGCCGTGTGCTGAAGCTTACGCTGCAGCCGATTGTGGAGAACGCGGTTCTGCACGGAATTGGTTCGAGGGACCAAGGCGGCTTCGTCACGATACGGGTATACGAGGACAACCGCGATCTGATGATCGAGGTGACGGACAACGGCAAAGGAATGACGCCGGAGCAGATGGAGCAATTGCTAGGCGGACCGGCGGGTACAAAGCCGACCTCTTCCCGGTTCAGCGGAATGGGCGTGCGCAACGTGCACGAGAGAATCCTCCGTTCGTTTGAAGCTCCATACGGCATCAGGCTGTATAGCGAGCCTGGCTTGTATACGAAGGTCGAAATTCGTTTTCCCAATTTACGGGGCCAGATGGGCGCCGGACAAGAGGTGAGCTAATGATGTATCGCGTGTTATTGGTAGACGACGAGCCGCTCGTTCGCAACGATCTGCGGTCTTTATTGGATTTCCGCACACATGGCTTTGAGATCTGCGGAGAGGCCCAAAGCGCGGAAACGGCATTGGCCATGATTGGGGAACAGCGTCCCGACGTGGCTATCCTCGACGTCAACATGCCGGGAATGAACGGCGTGGATTTGAACCGGATGATCAAGCAGCAGTATCCCGCCGTCCAGACGATTATGCTCAGCAGCTATGACGATTACGACTATGTCCGGGACTGCCTGAAGAACGGCGCGGTAGATTATTTGCTGAAGCACCGGCTTGACAAGGAGACTTTGCTGGCGATGCTTGAAAAAGCAGTCCAGGTTGGTAAATCATTCGAAGCCGCGGGTGATGCCGACGCATCGTCCCTCTTCCGGTCCGAGTTGGTCCGGAGTCAAATCGCTGACCTCGCAAGAGGTAAGGTGGAAGCCGCAAGGGAGCTGGAAGGAAGTATAAGGCGTTACGGTATGTACATGCAGGCAGATTTGTATGCGGCAGCGGTCCTGCAGATCGTTCCTTTCCTACTGCTGACGGAATCGAATACCGACGTGCAGACGAACCGGCTGGTTCAGCAGGTTGTCGAGCTTATGCAGCAGAGCTTGGGAGACGCACGCGAGCGTACGGCAGCTTATGTGGAGGACGGGCGAATCGTCGTCGTGTTTGCCATACGGGAGCGAAGCGAGCATGCAGCCGCAACGGAAGCGGCCAGAAGCATGAGCAAGCTTGGCCACGCGCTCGAGATGTACTTGAATTTAAAATCGATCTATGCGGTTGGGCATGTATGCAACAGCCTGTCGCAGCTTGGAGCAAGCTACGCCTCCGCGGAGCGGGCTCTCGACCCAAACGCTAAGGCCGCTCATCCGAATCCAGAGCACGGAAAAGGCACGCGCGAGAGCCGCGTCGCACTAACGATCGAAGAGCAGAAGCAACTGCTGCTTGCTATCGAGAGGCTGGACGGACAAGGCGCGCAGCGTCTGATCACTTCGGTATTCGAACCACTTCGAGGGCTTCCTTTGCATTCGCACGCGGTGCAGATGACGGTCAGCGAGCTGCTTCATATCGCAGATAAGGCGTTGAAAAAAGGGAACCGTTCCCCGCTTGGGACAACGAAGGATGCGGACCGCCTGCCATTGCGCGGCGAGCTTAACCGCCTTGGAAGCGTTGGCGAGCTGGAGAAGTGGCTTCAGTCGTTCTATGTCGTCTTACTGGTGCTGCTGAAGGAGCATCACGCGACGGGCAGCTATTCCCGTCATGTATCCCAGGCAATCGGCTTTATTCTGGAGCGGTATTCCGGCATCGTGACGCTTGAGCTAGCCGCGGGCTTCATCGGCTTAAACGCCTCGTATCTTAGCCGGATCTTCAAGGAGGAGACGCAGTCGACGTTCTCCGAATACGTGAACCGGGTACGGGTCGACGCGGCGCGCAGGCTGCTGGAAAGCGGCCAATATACCATCAAGCAGGTCAGCGACCAGGTGGGTTTTTCCACGCACAACTATTTCTTCAAGGTGTTCAAGGAAGTGACGGGCATGACACCGCAGGCGTATTGGAACAGTCTCGGAGACGGAAAGGCAGCGGCAAAAGAATCCGTAAAATATGTGGAGTAAATAGTCATATAAGTGTAACTCGGCGATACCGGCTGTATTTTATAATCGAGTAACACCGGCGGTAAACGCTTACAAGATCCGGTGAATTGAAAGTCTGGAGGGTATATACACATGCGAAAAACATGGGGGAGATATGCTTTCGCCACGATGCTTGTTAGCGGATTAATCGTATCCGGCTGCAGCAACGGAGGCAACGGCAACAGTAATGATAAAGGCAGTAATACGGGGGATTCCAAAACAACGGGTTCGGCGGAGAATGCGGTAAAAACGGAAGGTTTTCCGATCGTTGTTGCGCCAATCAAGCTGAAGATGTTTACCCGCGTCGCACCCGTAAACGGTCCGTTCAAGGACATGCCCGTCTTCCAGGATTACGAGAAGATGAGCAATATCAAGGTCGATTTTATAGAAGCGCCGACGGATGGCTTTGCGGAGAAGAAAAACCTCTTGTTCGCATCTAATGAGCTTCCCGATGCGTTGTACCGTTCGGGTCTGACGCAGCTGGAAACGGTCCGCTACGGAGCTGCGGGACAGCTGATCCCGCTCGAGAATCTGATTGATCAATACGCACCGAACCTGAAGAGCCTTATGGAGCAATATCCGGAAATCCGCGCGGGCATCACAACGCCGGAGGGACATATTTATGCGATCCCGGGCATTGTTACGCTAGGCTCCGCGCGGACCGACAAGAGATGGATCAACAAGGCATGGCTGGATAAGCTGGGCCTGAAGGTGCCTGAGACGACCGACGAATTGTATGAAGTGCTTAAAGCTTTCCGCGACGGCGATCCGAACGGCAATGGGAAAGCGGACGAAATTCCGATGACTGCGCGTATCGGCATGCCAATCGTCTATCAAATGGCAGGAGCATTTGGACTTGATTCCCAGCTTGGCTACAACATTAATGTCGAAGGCGACAAGGTGCATATCTGGAGCGGCGACGAGCAGTACAAAGAGCTGCTCATGTATTTGAACAAACTCTACAAGGAAAAGCTGATCGACCCGGAGATTTTCTCACACACGGAAGCGCAATATCTTGCCAAGCAAGGAACAGGCAATACAGGCTACTTCTTCGATCAGACGAACAATAACTTCCTGACTATTCATGATCAGTATGTAGGCATTGCCCCGCAGGCAGGTCCTAATGGCGACCGCCTGCATAGCCAGATCGCTCCGGTGCCACGCGACTATGGAGCATTCGCCATCACGTCCGTCAACAAATATCCGGAAGCGACCATGCGCTGGATCGACTACTTCTACAGCGATGAAGGCTCAACACTGCTGCGTTTTGGCCGGGAAGGCGAGCACTATGATCTGAAGGACGGCATCCCGTACTACAAGGAGGAGCTTCTTAACGTAGCGGGCGCCCAGGCGAAAATAACGCCATACGCCGGCGGCGGCGCGCCGCATATTATCAGTGATAAAGTAGCTTCGTTCATCAACCCGCCTCAAGTACAAGAGGCTTACGAGCAGCTCGAGCCGTATTTGCCAAAAATCCGCTATGCACCGCCGTTATTTGACGAAGAGACAGCTCAGAAGGTTAACGTGCTGCGTAATGACATCGATAAATATTTCGAAGAACAAAGCACGAAGTTCATCGTTGGGGCGCTCAGCTTCGACAAGTGGGACGAATTCCAGTCCACGCTGAAGAAAATGAACATTGCGGATCTTGAGAAGCTTTACCAGGATGCTTATGACAAAATGGCCAAATAAATGGGATAGCAAGAAGAGAGGGAGGGGCTGCTCATGGACAGCATGATCGAGAACGCGGGGGCTACCCCCGTTCCCGGCCGCAAGAAGCGGAGCGACGGACTGCTGAGAAAAATGGCGAAGCGGTATGATTTGTATCTCATGCTGCTGCCGCCGCTCGCTTTCTATTTGATCTTCCATTACGGGCCGCTGTACGGCCTGCAGATCGCTTTCAAAAACTTCAATCCGGCCAAAGGCATTATCGGCAGCCCATGGGAAGGCTTTGGCCATTTCGAACGGTTTTTTAACTCGTATTACTTCTGGCGGCTGCTGTGGAATACCGTATCGATCAACTTGTTCTCGCTCCTAATTGCATTCCCGGTTCCAATCCTGCTGGCGTTGCTCGTGAACGAAATCAAGAGCCGGGCTTACAGCAAATGGCTGCAAAATATTACGTACATTCCGCATTTTATCTCGGTCGTTGTTATCGTCGGTATTCTGAACGTATTTCTATCGCCGAAGACGGGACCAATCAATCAACTGATTGAAGCGTTTGGCGGCACGCCAATTAATTTCCTGCAGGAAGCCGCCTGGTTCAAACCGATCTTTATCGGCTCGAACATCTGGCAGAGCATGGGATGGCAATCCATTATCTATATCGCAGCGCTCAGCGGGGTTAATCCCCAGCTGTATGAAGCGGCCAAGATGGACGGCGCTTCGCGGCTCCGCCGCATCTGGCACGTATCGCTGCCGGGCATTATGCCGGTTATCGTCATCTTGCTCATTCTCGATATCGGCCACTTCATGAACATTGGCTTCGAGAAAATTTTGCTCATGCAGAACAACCTGAATCTGGAATCCAGCGACGTCATCTCCACGTTCGTCTATACGACGGGAATCTTGAAGGGCGAGTACAGCTATACGGCAGCCATCGGTCTGTTCAACTCAGTGATCAATCTCATGCTGCTGCTGCTCGTAAACCGTTTTGCCCGCAAGACGTCGGAGACGAGCTTATGGTAAGGAGGTAATCGCTTATGGAAAAGAGCATAAGTCCGTCGAATGAACGTTTGTTCGACGCAATTGTATATGTCATAGCAGCCATTATTATGGTCATTGTGTTGTATCCGCTGCTGTTCATTGTCAGCGCGTCGTTCAGCGACCCGGCCAAAGTACTAAACGGCGATGTGTGGCTGCTGCCGCAAGGTCTCAATGTCGAGGCTTACGCTAACATTTTGCAGAATGACAAGATCTGGACCGGCTACGGCAACTCGATTATGTATACCGTCATCGGAACTGTTATTAACATCATCATGACGATCCTCGCGGCATATCCGCTGTCGAGACCCGATCTGCCTTTGCGCAACGGAATCATGGTCATGATTACGATGACAATGTTTTTCAGCGGAGGACTTATTCCAAGTTATTTGCTGGTCAAAGACCTTGGCATGGTCGACACCATGTGGGCGCTGATCGTGCCGGGCGCTATCGCGACGTACAATCTTATCGTTATGCGTACGTATTTTCAAAATAGTATCCCTTGGGAGCTGCAGGAGGCGGCCCATATGGACGGCTGCTCCAACTGGAGACTGCTCGTTAGCATCATCCTGCCGCTCTCAAAACCGATTCTTGCCGTCATGGTGCTGTTCTACGCGGTTGGCCACTGGAACTCGTTCTTTAATGCGCTTATCTATATTCGCGACGAAGGCAAATATCCACTTCAGCTTGTACTTCGCGAAATATTGCTGATCAGTCAATCCGCCCAAACGGACGGAGGAAGCGTTGGACTGGAGAAACAAATCCTGCTGTCCGAAAGCATTAAATTCGCGGTTATCATCGTGTCCAGCTTGCCTGTGCTGATCATGTATCCCCTTGTGCAGCGGCATTTCGTCAAAGGCGTCATGATTGGTTCCGTTAAAGGATAAGGCGACTATACCTAACGATTTCATTGGAGGTTCATTTTGAATAATAACGCTAATATAACCGTCGATTGTGCCGGAGCGAGCCGGCATGTGGTCAACCCGTATTTGTTCGGACATTTCGTCGAGGACATCCGGGACCATATGGAAGCTATGCTGGCCTTCCCGCTCAAGGATATGGATTTCGAGAGCGAGTCCGAAACCAAGAGGGAAATATCAGGGAGCTGGTACGCTTATACGAACGGCCGCAATACCAAATACGCGCTGGAGGCGCCTGCACCAAAGCATTCGGGGCGAGCACAGCGTATCCGATTGACGAGCGACGATGAAGCATTTGCCGGTATTGCGCAGAAGGCTGCTCTTAAAGGACCTGCCGATTATAAGGTAAAAGTAGTTGCCAGGGCGTCCATTGAACTGAAGCTGCTGATGGTGGAAGCGGTGGACCGACATACGGAGGAAAAGCTTGGTTCATTGGTAATCGAGCTTGCCGGTCATAACTGGCGGGAATATGAAGCGGACTTGTCCATCTCCCGCGCTTGCGCCGACGCCGAGCTTCGCGTCTACATTCCGGAGGATCATCCTCGCTGGACGGATCACGTGTCGACCGGCATGCTGTGGATTGATCATGTATCCCTGCTGGCGGCCGACAACGTCGCCCTAGTGAAGCGCGAGGTCGTCGAAATGACGAGAGAGCTTAACGCCGGCATGATGAGGCTGGCTGGCAATTACATCAGCGCCTACCATTGGGAACATGGCGTTGGTCCCGTGCTTGAGAGGCCGGTTATGTATAACGAGGCATGGGGCGGCTGGACGAGCAAATATTTTGGCACGGACGAATTTATCGCCTTCTGCCGGGAGCTGCAGGTTGAACCCCTCATTTGTGTGAACGACGGATCCGGAACGCCTGAAGAGGCAGCGGCATGGATCGAGTATTGCAATGGCGCCGCTGATACGCCGATGGGCGCCTTACGCACCGCGAACGGATATCCTGAGCCGTACGGTGTGAAATATTGGGAGATTGGCAATGAGGTATGGGGAGGGTGGCAAGTAGGAACCTGCTCTGCTGGGGAATTCGCGGCGCGTACGGTATCGTTTGCCGAAGCGATGAAAGCAGCGGACCCGTCCATCGTGCTGTTGGCCTGCGGCCATTACGACCAGGCATGGAACAAGCCGGTGCTGGAGCAGGCCGGTGAGCTTATTGATTATTTGACGCTGCATATCTATCACGGCTACGGACCTTTCGGTATGAACCGGAACACGCCTGCCGAGGACCGATATAAGGCGATTGCGGCCTATCCCGAGTTTACACGGCATTATTTGCAGGAGACCACGGAGAGCATCAAGGCGAATCCGAAGCATGCTCATGTGAAAATCGCCATTACAGAATACAACACGATGTATTACCCGAATACCATTCGCAAGGGGCTGCCAAACGAGCATACGCTTGGAGCGGCGGTTGCCAATGCTGCCAATCTTAACGAAATGCTTCGTTCAAGCGATATGGTGCATATCGGCAGTTTCTCCGACTTGGTCAACGGCTGGCTGGGCGGCTGCATCCGGGTAGGCGATTATTATGCCGACCAATATTGCGGCAAACAGTCCGGCTGGAGCAATCGGCCTCTCGACGTATACGGGACACCGACCTATGAGGTCATGAAGCTGTATGCGAACCAGGATCTGCAGCATATGCTTCCTGTACAAGCGGACTGTTCTACTTTTACTGTGCCGACATTAAAGGAGATGCCGATCAACCTGAACGGGCTGCCGGAGCTGGACATCACGGCCGGCATTAACGGAGCAGGCGATACCGTTACGGTATTTATCGTAAACCGTGGGCTGAATGAAGTAAATGCCGTGCTGGAACTGGCTGCTTTCGACGCGGCTGGAGAGATGGTGCTGTACGAGATAACCGGCGAAGGCTACGACGAGATCAACAGTGTCTCGGAGCCGGAGAACATGATGTGCAAGAGCCGGGTTGTTCCAACGGCCGAATGGCAGCGCGGCGTTCCGCTTCGCCCGTCTTCCATCTATGCGGCGGTATTTCAAGGCAAGGTATAGGAGCAGGAGGACGGCATGACGACGAAATCATATAGCAAGGATTATCCCAGACCCCTGCTCGTGCGCGGCGATTGGCATAATCTGAACGGCGAATGGGACTTCCGCTTTGACGATGCAAACGCCGGGGAGCGTGAGAAGTGGCAGGAAACGTTTACGGCAATACACCGGATTAATGTACCGTTTACCTACGAAACAAAAGCCAGCGGTATTGGCGAGGAAAGCTTTCATCCTTATGTGTGGTACAGCAGAGAGATCTCCGTTCCTGCAGAAGCGGCGGGCAAGCAGGCTATCCTGCATTTTCAGGCCGTGGACTACGAAGCTAAAGTATGGATTAATGGCGAGCTGGCCGGGGGGCATCAAGGCGGGTATGCGGCATTCTCCGTCGACATGACGCCATATCTCAAGTTTGGAGCCGATAACCGGATAACGGTTAAGGTAACGGACAGCAATAGCTGCTACCAGCCGAGAGGCAAGCAGCGCTGGGTGCCGGATAACTTTGAATGCTTCTACGTCCAGACGACGGGTATCTGGCAGACGGTATGGATGGAATACGTAGAGGAAGAGCGGCTGGAATCGGTCAAAATAACTCCGGATCTCGACCGCCATGTTATTCGGTTCGATTACGAGGTGAACGGTGTCCGGCCCGGAGTCGATCTGCAGCTGGAAGCCATCGTGACATTCAATGGCCAGCCCGTGAAGCGGGTTGCGCTGGGGATTGACCGTCCTTGCCTTTCGGTTGAGGTTGATCTTCACCATGAAGCAAACGGACCGTGGAAGCGGGCATATTGGACCCCAGCTCGTCCGAATTTGTACGATGTGGAGTTCGTTCTAGCCTCGGGCGGACGAGTCGTCGACCGGACGCGCTCTTATTTCGGCATGCGGAAAATATCCATCGAGAACGGAAAGGTGCTGCTCAACAACGCGCCAATCTACCAACGACTTATTTTGGACCAGGGTTATTGGACGGACAGCCATCTGACGCCTCCAAGCGAAGAAGCGTTGATAGAGGATATTGATCTCATTCTAGCGATGGGCTACAACGGTGTGCGCAAGCATATGAAGATCGAGGATGCCCGTTTCCTGTACTGGTGCGACGTGAAGGGGCTGCTTGTCTGGTCGGAGATGGCGGCGACCTTCGAATTCCATGACCGCGCAGTTGAGGCTTTCACAAGGGAATGGCTGGAGATTATCAAGCAGCAGCATAACCATCCGAGTATTATTACGTGGGTACCGTTTAACGAGTCGTGGGGGATTGGCAACATTCTTCGCGACAAGCGGCAGCAGAAGTTCACGGAAGGCATTTACCATCTTACGAAGTCGTTCGATCCGAACCGTCCAGTCATCGTCAACGACGGCTGGGAGCATACCGTATCGGATATCGTGACGCTGCATGATTATGTCCAGACCGGGGACGGATTCCTGAAGCGTTACCGGGACAACAAGGACGGTGTCATGTCGGGCGAGACGACCTGCAACCATTGGAAATATGCCTTTGCCGAAGGCTACTGCTACCGTGGACAACCGATTATCATCAGCGAGTTTGGCGGCATTGCGTTCCAGTCAGACGAGGGCTGGGGCTACGGGGAGCAAGTGGCCTCAGTGGAAGCATTCACGGAACGGTTCAAGGGAATTACGCAGGCGATCAAGTCTGTTGATTATATTTGCGGATATTGCTATACGCAGGTGACCGACGTGCAGCAGGAGATTAATGGTCTGCTCACGGAGGACCGCAAGCCGAAAATTCCGCTGGAGGAAATTCGGGCTATTAACTTGGGCTGATGCCCTTGCGACCTAGAGCAGAAGCGGCGAATAAGCCAAACAGCTTAGAAAAAAAGACCACTACCAGCTATGGAAAGACAGCTGTAGTGGTCTTTTTATGATTGAAGATGATCTTGGTACATACTTAAGAAAGCGGCTAATGCTGTACTGATTTGCGATAGCGGAGCGGAGATATTCCCTCTCTTCGTTTGAAGCATGCGGAGAAATAAGGTGCGTATAGAAAACCAACTTCGTTGGCAATTCGCTCAATCGACCACTCCGAGGAAATGAGAAGTTTTTTCGCCTGTTCCAGACGGAACTCAAGCAAGTAATGGCTCGGCGTCATGCCATACCTCTTTTTCATGCAGCGAACGATGTAATTGGGATGAAAATGCAGCTCCTCGGCAAGGAGCTCATTCGTTATGTCATTACGAAAGTTCTGCTGTATATAAAATGCAGCTTTCTCCGCGAGACGTGTGGCAGGAGTGCTGTTTCTGTGCAAGCGTTCGCTCTCAAGCATAGCCAGAAGCTGCGCCAGCAAATTCTGTTCTTGCCAAAAGGAATCCCCAACCGTCAAACTTAGCAGCTGGCGCATCAGCTTAAATGCATTCTCAGGATCGGCCAGCGAGATGTGTTTAGGGATGCTGATGGTCGGAGGATTCGAGAAAGAGTTCGCAGTAGCTCCTTCCTTCGCACTTGTACTCCAAGTCTTATGCTCGAAATGGATCCAATAAAAAGTAGTAGCCTGTTCACAGGGCTTAACCGAATAGTGCTCACCATCCGGCAGCAGGAGCAAGGTATTTCCTTTTCCAAGGGACCATTCCTGCCCGTTCTCTCCTATAAATAACTCCCCCTCAGCCACGATAATCAGGTCGAATATACCAAGTTTCCTTCGATTGGGATGCCGTTCGCCCACTCGAAACTCTGAACGGCCAGACTCCCAATAATAAGGAAGAGGTGGAGTTTGTAATTTTACGAGGTTGTCTTTATTCAAGGGATTCACGCTTCTATCTGTGTTATTTTGTATAGAAAAAAGTTCAATCCGTTCCTATTGGATTTGATGGATAAAGCATATACTCGAAAATAGATGGAGTCAATTTGTATCTTTTTGAGGAGGAGCATTATGAAATCTACACACACCCATATAAAAGATAATTTCTGGAATGAATATTCAGAGCTTGTACGTCAAACGGTTATTCCGTATCAATGGGAAGCATTAAATGATCGAATTCAAGATGCAGAGCCAAGCTACTCAATCCGTAATTTTCGAATTGCAGCAGGTCTAGAGAAGGGGGAGTTCGGTGGCTGGATCTTCCAGGACAGCGATCTATTCAAGTGGCTGGAGGCTGTTGCTTATTCACTTGAACATCATCCCGATCCGGAGCTGGAACAAATCGCGGACGAGGCTATCGCGTTAATTGGACAAGCACAGCACGAGAACGGGTATTTGAATACGTACTTCACGATTCAGGAGCCTGGAAATGAGTGGACGAACCTGTATGAAGCCCATGAGCTGTATTGTGCAGGTCACCTGTTCGAAGCCGCAGTTGCTTACTATAAAGCTACGGGCAAGCGGAATTTACTCGATATCTCCTGCCGTTTCGCCGACCTGATCGCTACTTTATTCGGGACAAACCCGGGACAAATGAAGGCTTACTGCGGCCATCCGGAGGTTGAGTTGGCTTTAGTCAAGCTGTATCAGGTTACAGGAGAAGAGCGGTATTTGAACTTGAGCCTTTACTTCATTGACGAACGCGGCAGTAAGCCAAGCTACTTTATTGAAGAATGGGAACGCCGCGGTCGGACTACGATCTGGGCTCAGGGTGCGCCTAATCTTGAGGTTTATCAAAGCCATCTTCCAGTTCGTGAGCAGCCAGTCGCCGTCGGGCATTCCGTTCGGGCGGTATACCTGTATACGGCAATGGCCGATCTTGCCCGGTTAACTGGCGATGTTAAACTCCGCGAAGCTTGCGAGCGGCTGTGGGCCAATACGACCGGCAAACAAATGTACATCACTGGAGGAATAGGTGCAACTCATCTCGGAGAAGCCTTTACATTCGATCACGATCTTCCAAACGATACTGTATATGCGGAGACTTGTGCCTCGATCGGCTTGATCTTCTGGTCGCGGCGGATGCTTCAATTGGAAGCAAAGAGTGAATATGCCGACGTGATGGAACGAGCTTTGTACAACAACGTGCTTGGAAGCATGGCTAAGGATGGTAAGCATTTCTTCTACGTGAATCCGCTCGAAGTTTTACCTGAAGCTAGTGCCAAGAATCCGGATAAATTCCATGTGAAGCCAGTTAGGCAGAAATGGTTCGGATGTTCCTGCTGTCCGCCTAACGTGGCGCGCTTGATCGGTTCGCTTGATGAGTATATTTATGATGTATCGGAAGACGGCCGTACAGTTCACGTTCATTTGTATATCGGTAGCGAGGTATCATTCGAGGCGGGAGGCCAAAAGGTAGTGTTGAGCCAGAAATCGGAGCTTCCATGGAACGGCCGGGTTGAATTCATGATGTCCTTGCCGGAGGAAACAAATGAAGCTCCGTTTGCTCTAGCGCTTCGTATTCCGAACTGGTTCAATAGTGACCGCCCGACATTGAAAGTGAATGGAGAATCCGTTCATTACCACATCGAACAAGGCTATGCGAAAGTCGACCGCATATGGAAAGAGGGAGATCTGGTGGAATGGCTGCTGCCAATCGAGACAAAGCTTATAGCAGCGAACCCGCTAATCCGCGCGGATGCTGGTAAAGCTGCTATCCAACGTGGCCCGCTCGTGTATTGCGTGGAAGAAGCAGATAACGGGAAGCCGCTTGCTTCTTTGTCGATTACCGATGAACCAACCCTGACAGAGCATATGGCTGCCGATCTGCTTGGAGGATGCGTGGTTGTGGAAGGGGACGGGGTTGTTACGGACGATTCTGGCTGGGAGCCGGGCCTTCCATACCGAACGTTAAGCAAGCAGAAAAAAGCTGTTCGCTTCAAAGCAATTCCTTATTATCTGTGGGGCAACCGTGAGCGAGGAGAAATGAGCGTCTGGCTGCGCTATTAACCTAAAAAAAATAATTAATAATGAGCCAGTGGAATTTCATTCCATATGGCTCTTTTTTTTGTTGTTAGACAGTAAACTAATGAACCGTGGCTTACGAATATAGGCACATGTACCACAAATCGTCATATAGTAGTAAGGCACTAAGTTATTAGGCGCTTTCATGGTGCAATTTGGTGAAAAATGGGGTGGAATTATGCAAAACAACAGTATTGCGTATTTCTCGGCGGAGTTCGGACTTGATGAATCCTTACCGATCTACTCGGGTGGCCTTGGCATTTTGGCTGGCGACCATGTCAAGGCGGCAGCAGACTTGAATATTCCGCTTACGGGCGTAGGTATATTTTATGGTAAAGGTTATTTCCAGCAACGTATTGACGAAAGTGGTTCACAGCATCATTTGTACCCCGAAGTGGACCTAGAGGCCAGTGTCTATCCGGTTCAACTTGTGCGGGATGACAATGGTCGGCCTATCATTATTGAGGTTCCGCTCCAGGGCAGAAAGGTATATGCAAAAGCATGGTCCGTACAGGTGGGCTCGGTCATCTTGTACCTGCTTAATACCGATGTTGAATCGAACAGTGATGCGGACCGCCACTTGACTGACACGCTATATCCAGGTGCACAGGATATTCGTATAAGCCAGGAGATCCTCCTCGGCATCGGTGGTACAAGATTGCTTACGGCACTAGGCATCCGGCCAGAGGTCTGGCATATGAATGAAGGGCACTGCGCCTTCCTAACACTCGAGCGAATCCGCATGCTTTCCGCTGAAGGTTTGTCTTTCGAGACAGCACTCGAAGCCGTCAAGGCAAGCACCGTCTTTACGACGCATACACCGGTTCCAGCTGGGCATGACGTTTTCTCCATCGACATGATGGACCGTTATTTCGGTGACTACTACTGGCAGCTCGGAACTGACAGGGAGCGGGTATTGTCACTTGGCAGCATGAACGGCGTGTTCAACATGACGCGTCTTGCCGTCAGTACCTCGTCGAAAGTGAACGGGGTGAGCAAACTGCATGGTGAGGTTACCCGGGAAATGTTCCATCGTTGGATGCCGCATATTCCAGTACGGGACATTCCCGTCGATTCGGTTACAAACGGCATCCATACCGGGACATGGCTAGGGGCTGACTTGAAAGAGCTGTTCGACCGGTATCTCCCGTCCGACTGGACTTTGCAAACTGCAGAGCCGGAAGTATGGGCTGCTGTTCGGGATATTCCTGGCATCGAGCTGTGGGAGGAACATCAGCAGGCTAAGCTCAAGATGCTTCAGGCTTTTGGTCTGCCGCTCTCCCCGGCTGATAGAATGCCGTTAATCATTGGTTTTGCCAGACGATTTGCGACGTATAAGCGGGCATTGCTTATCTTCAGTGACCGGGAGCGGATCACGCGTATACTGGGTAATCCAGACCGCCCGGTGGTCCTCGTTTTCGCTGGCAAGGCGCATCCCGCTGACGGACCTGGGCAGGACCTGATTCGCCAAATTGTGGAGCTGTCTCATGATAATAGGTTCAAAGACCGCGTCTTCATGATAGAGAATTATGCTATGGATAAGGCAAAGCTGCTTGTTCAAGGTGTTGATGTTTGGCTAAATACGCCACTGAAGCCAATGGAAGCCAGCGGTACAAGTGGGCAAAAGGCTGCTCTGAATGGCGTGCTTAACTGCAGTGTACTAGACGGGTGGTGGGTAGAGGGCTACAACGGTAGAAACGGATGGGCTATCGAGAGTACGATGGATAGCGACACCGAGCTCCAGGCGAAGCAGGATACTGAAGCGCTTTATCGGCTGCTTGAGGAAGAGATTATCCCGTTGTTCTACAAGCAGGGTGATCAGATGGTCCCGATGGAATGGGTCGACGTAATGAAGGAATCGATCTGTTCGCTTGCACCTGTCTACAACACTCAAAGAATGGTTACCGATTACTGGCACAAGATGTACATTCCAACCAGTGCAAGAGGGAAACGTTTCGCTGCGGATAACCTCGAGGTTGCGTCAAGGGTTGCGGCTTACAAGCATTTTATCCGCGACAACTGGTCTGGTGTGCATGTCAGGAAAGTGGATATTATTGAAGACAATAGCTGCAGAATCGGAATGAACAAGAAGTCTTTCCGGGCTGAGATTGAGCTCGGCGCCATATGGCACAAGGACGTCCGCGTGGAGGCGGTTGGCTCCGATGGCCATCGCGGTCTCTGGAAGGTGACACTAAAAGCCATAAAGCAGCAGAGTAAGGGACTCTATATTTACGAGGGCACTTCTTCAGACATCCCGGTAGACAACATCTGGAAGGCTGACGTAAACGTGCGGGTCACACCAATCAGTCCTGATTTCGCGAACGATTTCGAGCTGGAGCTGGCCGCTTGGGGCTGATTAAGGAAAATACCAAGCTATTTGATAACATGGAGGTTGGAGCTGAATAGTGGAGACCGAGGAGACTGCCGTGATGGGCAGTCTTTCCTCGGTCTCTTTTTTTATTAATCGTAAGTTAGTAAAGATAATCATAACTTCTTCCGCTTTCTCACCATTTGAAAGCGCTTTAAAATATACAGCGACTACAACAGAAAGGAGGAGTTAGAGGAAGGAGTATGTACCAATATCGTAAAGAGAGGTGCTAGGAATGAAGATGAAGTTGAAATGGTTGGCCACTTTGCAAAGCTTGATATTGTTCGCCGCTGTTGTGTTATCCTTTGGCGCACAGACGGCAAGTGCGGCGGCTAAGACGATTAATAATGATGTTTTCTGGAAGGATACCTCAGGCAATCCCATCTACTCTCAAGGCGGAAATATTTTGAAAGTTGGCAGCACGTATTACTGGTACGGAGTCAAATATAATGGAGCGGTAACTTACTATAATAATCCGTCTTCCAAAAACAGCGACACAAGCTTCGCTGCTGTGACCTGCTATTCTTCTACTGACCTTGCCAACTGGACGTTCTGCGGCAATGTGATAACCGGTGCGACCGATGGCTCGACCTGGGATGCGGATTGGCTGGGGCGCCTCGGGGTTGTGTACAACACAAATACGCAGAAATATGTGCTGATCACGCAATATGCGGGTCCTGCCGGAAGTGGGATTGCCTTCGCGACAAGCAGTACGCCAACGGGAACCTTTACCTTTGATCATGTCCAAACCTCAATTACGAATGTAGTAAACAACATGTCAGGCGATCAGTCCACCTTCGTCGACGATGACGGGAAGGCTTATCTCATATTCAGTAATGCCAGCGGAAGAAGTCATCTTTATGTCTCTGAGCTTCGGGCATCAGATTATTTGAACGTCGAACCGGCGACTAACGTGTTCAACAGCAGCGCAGGCGGCCGTGAAGGGAATGCGATGTTCAAATATAACGGTGTGTATTACTTATGCTCATCCGACCTGCATGGATGGAATGCTTCGCATACTTACTGTGTCACTTCGACAAGCATTAAAGGCACATATGGAAGTGAGTTTGTCATGAATGGAACAGATGTAGACTTCTCGCATGTCTCGCAAACTTCCATGTTTATTAAAGTGCAAGGAACCTCGCAGACCACGATTCTATTCGGCGGTGACCGCTGGAGCGACTTCGCCGGCAACGGAATTGGTTATAATCAATGGATGCCGATTTCGTTCAGCGGTACGACACCAACAATGAGCTCTGTAAGCCAGTTTAATCTAGATGCTGCAACGGGAACCTGGAGTGTGGGCAGCGGCAACAACTATGCCATGAATTCAAGCTATGAGGCAGACAGGGTAGCCCAGATCAGTCTGGCGGGCTGGAGTACCTGGTTTAATACGGCAACAGATCCTAACTCTAATATTGAAGGCGGAGCCCATTCGGGAAGATGGTCGGGTAATCAATATGCAACGACCGCTTACAGTGCGAGCCGTTACCAAACGGTGACCGGTCTTCCGAACGGAACGTATACGCTGAAGGTATGGGTGAAGAGCAGCGGTGGGCAGACAACTGCCCAGATCTATGTCAAAAATTACGGTGGCTCCGAGCTGGATGCCGCTATTAATACGTCGATCAGCAGCTGGACACAGATAACGGTACCTAATATTCAGGTGACAAACGGCCAAGCACAGATTGGCCTGTATTCGGTTGCTAATGCCGGCAACTGGGTGAGAGTGGATGACTGGTCATTGATTAAAAACTAACTATTCAATTGCAGGCAGCAAGCCGGGGAGCATCTCTAAGGCTTGCTGCTTTTGCTATGCCGATACCAAGGAGGAATCAGCTTCAAGAATCAAAGGTAATCATAGCTTTTTCCTGTATGCAGGCCACAATCTTCCTTCTATAATGAGGTGACGGAGTCGTGTCCACAATTAGCTAGTGTGAATCTTATCCGTTACATCGGATTCAGGAGGGATTCTCTTGAAGTTATTAATTATTGACGACGAGACTCGGACAAGAGAATTATTGAGAAATTATATCCCTTGGGACACTGTTGGTATTGATGAAGTAGAAACGGCGCGCAACGGACTTCAGGCACTCGAGATTGCAATGGAACGTAAGCCTGATATCATTTTGTGTGATATAAGAATGCCGAAGATGAGCGGCATCGAATTCGCCAGCCAGTATCGGGAGACCGATCCTGATTGCCCGATTATTTTCCTCAGCGGCTTCTCCGATAAGGAGTATCTGAAATCAGCCATTCAACTGAAAGTATTTACATATATTGAGAAGCCCGTGAATTTGAACGAAGTACGTGATGTGGTGGAGTCCGCCATTCGGCTCCGCAAGGAAGAGCAGAAGCGCAAGGAGGAAGAACGGAAGCTCCAAGAAGGGTACGACCACAGTCTGCCTTATCTGAGACAAGAGATGGTGCGCCGGCTTGTGTCTAACCCGGAGGCCCCCCATGTTATTCCTGCGCTGCGCAGCCGTGAAACGTTCCTGCTTCCAGCGGAAGGACCTTTTACGATAGCGGTCTCAAGCCTTTATTGGAGTCCTTTCAATCTCCCGGAAGATCCAGGTGTGACGCAATTAAGAATACTAGAAGCGATTTCGAGCTGTAATTGTTTTAATGAAATGAAAGCGCTTGCCGGATTTGATTCGCTTAATCATCTGGTGCTTATCTTGCCGGGTGAGTATGGCAGCACCTATCGAAATGGCAGAGCAGAGATAGAGGATGTTTTCTCGGAGCTCCGTGTTATTGCGGGACCATCCGTCGATATTCGAATCGGAATCGGGCAGACGGTATTCTCTCATAAGGAAATTCCGGAATCCTATCGAATGGCTTCACTTGCGTGTGCTTACCAATATTATAGCAGCGGATCGAAGCCGATTTTCTCTGATGCACTTGATAGTTATGCCCCAGTTGTGACGAACTGGGAAGAGGTACGGATGATGCGTGATCAGCTGCGTAAAGGCCATGTAGATGAAGCCAAACGAATCGTGGGGGAATGGACGGCTTACGCACGTAAGCAGATGGACCTTGATATTTTGCGTCTCAAAGATACCTATTTTCAATTCCTCATTGCGATTATGGAGACAGCTGTACAGCTTGGGCTGGCTGAGATTTCGAAAGATACCGAGAGGCGCTACATGTGGAAGGAGATCGACCGCATTCCAAGCCTGGAGGAGCTGGAACAATATGTGTTGTCGTTTCTTGATGCGATGGCCGAGCCAAGCGATGATGAGGCAGGAGCGGGAAGCGGTAAGATGAGGGAGATTATGCGTTATATCCATGCCCACTTTCACGAGAAAGGCTTTACGATCCGTGCGATAGCTGATCATGTTCAGCTAAGTGAAACGTATCTATGCGCTTATTTCAAGAAGCATAGTCGGCAGACGATTAAGGAGTATATTACGGATACAAGGATGAACAAGGCGAAGGAGCTGCTGAGTGATCAGAATGTAAAAATGATTGAAGTGGCGCTTCTGATAGGCATGACTGATGCTAATTACTTCACCACCTTTTTCAAACGAAACGCAGGCTGCACTCCTTCCGAATTCAGGGAGCGTGCCGCCCGATGAGAAGAAGACTGAAACGGCCAATCTTCTTAAGCATTCGGTATAAACTGTTTGCGACTTATGTTCTGGTCATTATGATCCCGTTTCTGCTGCTGTTGTTTATTCATATCAGCACCACGCAGCAAGAGAATAAAGAAGCGGCGGTCTATGCCTCACGTAAAATGCTGGATGAGACGAAGGCTTATCTCGAATATAAGTCGGAAGCGATTACGGAAGTGCTTAATTTTATCGCCTTTAACGAGCTTGTCCAGAAGGCAGTTGATGAGGATTCCAAGCCTTATGAGGACATAGACGTCTGGCATATGGCTTCGCTGCAGCTTTCAAGGCTCATTAATCAGTTCCGTTATAATGAAGATATAGATTCCATTCAGATCTATATGAGACAAGGTATAGCCGGCGCAACGGAAAATGTTGATTTCCTGGATATGAAGAAAGTGGAATCGGAAGCTTGGTATACCCGGTTCTCCTCTGTTAACGCCTTTGTCGCATGGCTGCCTTCCACTGCCATAACGCCCGGTGCTGACAGCCGGGAATTAACTATCCTGCGTAAAATTCCGAATGAACATGATATTCAGCAATTTGATGGTATTGTCCGGGCCCGCGTAAAGCCCGCAGCGATGGAGTCTGTTCTTAACCATGCTATCCTGACTCCGAATGCAGCTGCGTTCTTGTTTAATGATGAAGGAGAGCTGCTTGGCAAATCCGACCGGTTCTCTTATTCGGATGAGCTTGTGAAGAAAGTAAGCGAGCTGTACCTCGATTCCGACGAAGTGGACAACTATTATAACAATAATTATCCGATCGAAGGAAGCCGGCATTTGCTTGGCGTGCAGGCTATTCCTCATACGGATATGAAAGTTGCACTTGTGGTGCCTTATACCGATATATTGCAATCCAGCGTCAAAGCGAGAAACCGGATAATATCGATCTTCCTAATCGTTGTGCCCTTTATGCTGCCTTTCTCCTTCTTCGTAGCTGCTTCGGCGACAAAGCGGATTCGAAGGCTGATTGTTCATGTGCGGAAGGTGAAGCATGGACATTTCCAGCTTGCTCCTCTGCCGGCGAATGATGATGAGATCGGTGAGCTGACCCATAACTTCAATACGATGGTTCAGAACATATCTGGTCTAATCGAAGAGAAGTCGTCGCTTGGGCGCGAGGTTAAAAATAAAGAATTGAAGGCGCTCCAGGCGCAGATCAACCCTCATTTTCTGTACAATACACTTGATCTGATCAATGCGATGGCGATTGAATCCAATGCGGGCGATATTAAGCGGGTCGTAGACGAGCTTGCTGTTTTCTACAAATTAAGCTTGTCGAACGGCAAGGAATATGTCTCGCTGGAGAGCGAGCTGAAGCATATTGAAGCGTATGTTCGAATCCAGAATATGCGCTTTGGTGACAGCGTCCGATTAGAGTTTGAGGTTTCAAGAGATCTATATGACTGCCAGCTGCCCAAGATTCTGCTGCAGCCGCTTGTTGAGAATGCAATTCTGCACGGCATTATGGAGAAGGACAGTGAAGAAGGAGAGATCAGGATTGCAGCCTGGACTGATAAGGGTGATCTTCTGATTAAAGTGACAGATGATGGAGTAGGCATGTCTGCCGAGCAGCTTAGTACGATCCTGCAAGCCCCTTCAGTGGAGGGTGACAGGGGAGGTTATGGCGTCCGTAATATTGAAGAGAGGCTGCAGCTGTCTTATGGTCTTCAATACGGACTGAGGTTCGACAGCTCAGAGGGAGAAGGAACCAGCGTTTTGCTGCGGCTGCCCGAACGAAGACTGGATGAACGGGGGAGAGCGCAATGAGACGGGGAATAAAAGGACAGTTATGGCTGGGGGCGGCTCTGCTGTCCGTGCTTCTCGTGCTTGGATTGACAGCTTGCACTGGTAATGGGGATGAACAAGAAGCAGCTAACCCAGGTCCTGGTCACGAGAAGGAAGTGAAGCTTGTAGGTTATTTGCTTGGAGAGGCACCGAAGGGCATGCAGCAAGTACTGCAGGCGATTAACGAGAAGCTGAAGAAAGATATCAATGCAAAGATTGAGCTTAATTACATAGCGTGGAATGACGTCGCTTCGAAGTACCCGCTTGTTCTTGCAAGCGGCCAGGATGTTGATTTTATTTTTGCAGCGGACTGGAACTTCTATGTATCTGAGGCTACAAAGGGGGCATTCTATCCGCTTAGTCAATCCTTGCTGGAGCAATACATGCCGAGGCATATGGAGGCTATGGCGCCCGAAGCGCTCCGTGCAGCCGACGTAAATGGAACACCTTATATGATTCCGACCTCCTCTCCCGATCGTAAGGTGAATATTGCCTTATTCCGTAAGGATGTGATGGAGAAGGCAGGCATGACGCAAATTACAAAGTTCTCGGAGATTGAGCCGTACCTCGCTGAGATAAAGCGCAGTTATCCAAGCATGATTCCTCTCAACCTTGATTCCCAATATGATCTTCCAACCCCGTTTACTTATTTGCTGATGGAGAAATTCGCCTGGTTTAGTGCTCCATTCGATTCAGGTGATCCGCTTGCTCAAGGAATAACAGCGGATATGGAGGACCCGGAGGGTGTCATGTACAGCATGACAGAGGAACCGATACTGAGCTGGCAGAAGGAAGTCGCTTATATAATGAAGGAGTGGTATGACAAGGGATATATGAATAAAAACCCGTATGCCAACAGCATTCGTTCCAAGGACAATTTCTGCAACGGCAAATCGGGTATCGCATTCGGCAATTCCATCGATATGATGAATGTTTTTATGTCCTGCAAGGAGCAGGGAATTGATGTATATCCATTTCCGATGGTGTATCCGTCCGGGAAAGCCACGAAGGCAAGTTGGCTGAACAATGGTGTAGCGATATCCGCTTCCTCCAAAAATCCGGAGCGGGCCATGGAGGCTCTTGATCTGCTTATGGAGGATCCCTCCTATGCGTATCTGGCTTATTATGGCATCGAAGGGATCAACTATACCATTACACCTGACGATAAGATTGGCTTGCCAGAAGGAGTTACGTCCGAGTCGAATACATATCCTCCTGATGCTGCCGGCTTCTGGTTTGTGAATAAGGACCTCTTTAAACCGGTTGCCAATTGGACGGATCCCTATAAGGCTTTGCAGGAGCGGGTTCAGCCGCTGCTCGAGCCGACCCCTTTACTTGGATTCCTGTTTAATTCTGATCAAGTGAAGTCGGAGATTGCCAATCTGAAAAGTATATCCACACAATATGCGCAGCCGATCTATATCGGGGCGGTTGATAATGTGGAGGCTGCTTTTGATACGTTGGTACAGCATATGAAGAAGGCTGGAATTGATAAGGTTAAGGCGGAAGTACAGAAGCAAGCGGCTGATTATCTTGCAAATCAATAATTAGATTGAGGAAGCCTGTCCGGGCGGTAATGCCGGGTGGGCTTTTTTTTTATAAGTGCCGGCAGATGTGATTTTCAAAGATGATCGTAAGTTTACCCCGTGTGAGGCGGAAGGCACTTTCGGTAACATTGGAAGCAGATAGAGATTGCTGGAGAGAATGCTATGGAGGTCGCCTACATGAAGGATATTCGAAAAAATTGGCTGTTGTATCTGATGTTTGTACCCGTTGCTGTTTATTATGTTGTATTCGCTTACATTCCGATGGGCGGTATTGTTATGGCGTTCGAATCCTATTCCAGGCATGGTGGCATGTTCTTAAGTGAATGGGTTGGATTGGATAACTTTCATTACTTTTTCGCTTCGGGGAAGGCTTGGCTTGTGACTCGCAATACGATGGTGTATAACGTTATATTCTTAGGCTGCTACACCGTGTTCTCCATCGTTGCTGCCGTTTTCTTATCCGAGATCCGCCGCAAGTCGTTCAAGAAGCTGAGCCAAACACTGATGTTCCTCCCTTATTTTATATCCTGGGTTACCGTATCGGCGTTTGTCTATAACTTCCTTAATTATGAGTATGGCATTGTAAACAAGGTTCTTCATTTTCTCGATATACAGGCACTTGATATTTATTCCAACACCAGCTATTGGTACTTCCTGCTGCCGTTCCTGTATGTGTGGAAGTGGGTGGGCTACGGAAGCATTTTATACCTGGCTGCCATTGTGGGCATTGACCAGGAAATATACGAGGCGGCAACCATTGATGGGGCTACCCGGCTCCAGCGCATTATGCAGATTACACTACCTCTGCTAAAGCCAACGATGGTCATTTTGATTCTACTGGGTCTAGGCCGGATTATGAGAGGCGAGTTCGATATGTTCTATCAGTTAATCGGTAATAACGGATTGTTAATGGATGCCACAGACATTATCGACACGCTTGCCTTCCGCTCTTTGATGGGGTCTGCAGACTTCGGTATGGCGTCTTCGGTTGGTCTGTACCAATCCGTGCTGACGCTGATTATTATCTTGGCAGCCAACTGGCTTGTCCGCAGATATGACAAGGAACAAGCCTTGTTCTAAAATCTGCAGCCTTTATTCAACTTAAGTGAGAAAGCAGGGTGTTAACATGAGCAGTCAAGCTTCTACAGGAAAGCTGAATTCCGCTCCTATCTTTACAACGATATCGTATACGGTCGTCTCCATTATCGCGCTGATCTGCCTGCTGCCCTTTATTGTTCTGCTGGCCGGTGCATTCTCTTCGGAAAGCTCTGTGCTGAGTGATGGTTATTGGTTCTGGCCGAAAGACTTTTCAACAGAAGCGTTCCGGTATATTTTCCGCTACCCCGGGGATGTTCTCACCGCTTATAAGGTTTCCGTTATTGTGACCGTTGTTGGTACAGTTGTATCGCTCTTCATCTCGACGATGGCGGCGTACGTCCTCGGGAGGAAGGAGCTTGCGCATCGCAACAAGCTGGCGTTCTTTCTTTTCTTCACAACGCTGTTTAATGGCGGTCTAGCACCCTATTATATTTGGCTTAGCCGCAATCTTCATCTCACCAACACTTATGCCGTACTCATTCTGGGGCCGATGTTCAACGTGATGTACATTCTGATTCTTCGAAGCTTTATTAAAAGCTCCGTTCCTGAACCGCTTATTGAATCCGCGAGGATTGACGGAGCAGGGGAGATGAGGATTTTCTTGCAGATGATTCTTCCGCTTAGTAAGCCAGCGCTTGCCTCTATCGGAGTGTTTACTGCCTTGGCTTATTGGAATGACTGGTGGACAGCCATGATGTTCACCACGAAGGATTCTATGATTCCGCTGCAATATTTGCTGTATAAGATGTTGTCTTCAATTAATCTCTCGTCAGCTATGGCTCAGCATGTGACAAGCCTGGATGCTCCGAAGGAGACATTCAAACTGGCGATGACAGTTATCGCAACAGGTCCTATATTGCTTGTCTTCCCGTTCGCTCAGAAATATTTCGTAAGTGGTGTCACGATTGGTGCTGTAAAAGGTTGATATAGATTCCGGTACAATCTCGGAATGTATATAGATGATGTAATTGCTTGGCCACTATAAGGGGAGGGATTCACTTGAAAAGAAATACAAAAAGCCTATTCACTATGCTGGCATTGATCGCAATGATTGCGCTTCTAATCACAGCCTGCAGCAGCAACAACAATAATAATAGTAATACAGCAGCAGCTTCCAATGCCTCAACGGAGCCTTCGGCTTCACCATCTGCTGACAGCACTGAGCCGGCAGCCACAGATACCGGTAATGACCACTCGGAGGAGATAAAGCTTGTTGGTTATTTACTTGGCGAAGCGCCAAAGGGTATGCCGGATGTGATGACGGCACTTAATGAGAAGCTGAAGAAGGACATTAACGCAACTCTAGAAATTAACTATATTGGATGGGGAGACATCGCTTCCAAATATCCTCTTATTCTAGCGTCCGGTGAAGATGTCGACTTCGTCTTCACGGCGGACTGGAACTTCTATGTGCCTGAAGCGAACAAGGGCTCTTTCAAAGAACTGACTCAGGATATGTTCCAGAAATACATGCCGAAGTACACGGCAAAGCAAGATCCGGCTGCTTATAAAGCAGCACAAGTTAACGGCAAGCAGTACATGATTCCAACAACAACGCCAGACCGCAAAGTAAACGTCATTGTCCTTCGCAAAGACGTGATGGAGAAGGCTGGTTTAACTAATCCGACTAAGATCTCGGAACTTGAGCCTTACTTCGCTGAGGTCAAGAAAGATTATCCAAACATGATTCCGCTTAATCTGGATTCCCAGTATGACTTACCTACGCCATTTGGGGCTTTGGTATCAGAGAAGTTCGCTTATGCTGGTGCTCCAATTGATTCCGGTGACCCTTCCGGTGTTGGCAACTATACGGATCAGGAAGATCCATCCGGCAAAATCCTAAGCATTACGGACGAGCCCGTTCAAGGCGCGTTCAAATACGCAGCAGGCATTATGAAGCAGTGGTATGATGCAGGGTATGTTAACAAGAATCCCTATTCCAACAAGATCCGCTCGAAAGATAACTTCTGCGATGGCAAATCAGGTGTAGCGTTTGGCAACTCGATTGATATTCAAGCGACACTGTCGTCCTGCCAAGACAAGAATATTGAGACTTACATTATGCCGGTTCTGTCACCAACAGGTCATGCACCGTCTAACAGTTGGCTGAACAACGGTATTGCAATCGCTGCTAACTCCAAACATCCGGAGCGGGCGATGGAAGCACTTGATCTGATCATGGAAGATCCTACTTACGTATTTAACGCTTATTACGGTATCGAAGGTAAAAACTATGTTATTACGGCCGATGATAAGCTGGCTCTGCCCGACGGTGTAACTGCTGAAACCAACACATATCCGCCTGATGCCGCAGGCTTTTGGTTCGTTGATAAGGATAACTTCAAGCCAAGCGTTAGCTGGACGGATTCTTATATCGAGCTGAACAACAAGATTAAAGACTTCTTACAGCCAATTACGTATCTTGGTTTTACCTTCAACACGGATAACGTGAAGACCGAAATTGCGAATCTGAAGAACGTCTCCACTCAGTACTTCATGCCGCTTGCTATTGGGGCTGTGAAGGATGTCGATAAGCAGTTTGATTCGCTGAATTCCAAGATGAAAGCAGCTGGTGTTGATAAAGTGAAGAGTGAACTTGAAACACAGACCTCTGCGTTCCTGGCAGCTAAGGGCTGATAACTATTATGGACTAAGTAAGTGAACAAGCCGGTCAGATGCAGCATCTGACTGGCTTGTTATTTTACTTATTTTAAGTAAGCCTTTTTCTGCTTATAAGCTCTTTGCTAACCACTCCAATTACAAAATTGGATGGTATAAGATTGTACGCAATTGGCTGGTTACATTCGTTCACCTCCATTTTATGATTAATAGTAATAAAAGTCATACGAAGAAGAAGGTGAATACGAATGGAAGTTTTAGTTTCTTTCATCATGGTTAGTTTAGCATTTATCTCCGGTCCATTTATTATCGTTATGTTTGGACGCCAGGTCATTCGTCATGAAGATCTTAATGAGGCTAACAGTAAAGGGTAGGGGATGTAACGACCTTGAGAGCCTTCACAACGGGATTGCTGTCCGCATTGCTGGCATGTACCGGAGGAGCTATATTGCTGGTTAAAGCAGCTGCAATAGCTGGCTGGCCTGACGATACACTCCTTACATGTTTTTTTTCTGTATATGTAATAGGTGGAGTGTTGAACACGCTATTAACGTTGAGATACAGAATACCTTTTGCAGGAGCACACTCCATTACAGGGATTGCTTTTGTAGGATCTATCGCGAGCCATTATTCGTTACCTGTACTAGCAGGGGGATTTATTCTGTCAGGACTATTGATGGTTGTAGTGGGCTTTACGGGTATATTTGGAAAGGCACTTAAGCTTGTCCCTACTCCTATCATTAATGCTTTGCTGGCAGGCTTGCTATTCTCTTATGTTTGGGGAATGATACCGGCTTCATTCCAGCTTCCGTTATGCGGTATATTGGCAGCGGTTGGTTATGGGGTGATTCCGAGGTTTACCAAATGGCTTTCACCTGTCATATGGTCATTATTGATGGCGGTTATTGGTCTGCTTATTCAGAATAAACTGCCTTTGCATGAAGCAGTCGGCATGGCCTTTAAACTTCCATCGCTAGTCGTACCCGATTTTACAGTCACTGGGCTTATCTCTATTGCGATTCCATTATCTTTATTAATCATGAGCAATGATATAGCTGTTGCGCTTGCTTCGTTAAGAAGGCATCAGTATGATCCCCCCGTAAATCGAACGATTACTGCTTCTGGATTAGCCTGTATTTGCGCAGGGCTATTCGGAGGACATGCAGCTAATGTCGGCGGAATGATGACTGCCTTGTGCAGCAGTCCGGAAGCGGGAGATCATTCTAACCGAATTTCTGCAGCATTAATCTCTAATGGAATGGTCATTCTATTTGGTATATTTGCTTGGCAAATGATTGGATGGGTACACATACTGCCCTCATCCTTTATCACGATTATGACGGGGATTCCGTTACTCGGTTTATTCCTTCAAGCAGGCAGAGCCGTTATACGAAAGTGTTCGGACCTTCTTGCATCCATCTTTACGTTTATGGTCGCTGTGATGCATATTAACCTCTTTGGACTGTCTGCCCCATTATGGGCGTTGTTTGTAGGGGCTGTAATGTCGCATTTAACTATACGGATCAAGAAAAGGGCCAATCCATGATGATTGGCCCTTTTTTATCTGGTTATCGTTTCATGTAAAGCTTCGGTGAATTTGCTGATGCCAATATCGATATCTTCTACAGCGGGACGGGCGTAGGATAGTCTAACAAATCCTGCTTCAGAACCATACACGCTGCCCGGGACAAACAAGACGCCACGCTTAAAACCATTTCTCAGCAGCGTATAGTCATCGACATCCTCATTTATTTTGCACCAGAGATTTAATCCGCCTGCAGGCAATTCGAACGAAATCTTATCTCTTAACATACGATTAAGAGCATTTGCCATTAAATTACGACGGTTGCGCAGAGCCTCTCTCAGACGGTACAAATGGGCAGTTAACGCCGATGAATCAAGAAGATGAGCGGCAATCCATTGCGGGAAGATGCTAAGGCCAAAATCCATCTGCTGCCGCGCGTCTACCAGGCGCTGAAGAACGGTATGAGGAGCAACCATCCAGCCGATTCGCATACCTGAAGCTGCAATCTTAGATAAAGATCCAATGTATAACACAGTGCCCGTTCGATCCAAAGACTTAATTGGGGGAGGTACGTCTTCATCCATAGAGGTTAAGCTGAAGGGATCATCCTCCACGATCGGAATTCCAAGCTGCTCGCAGCAAGCAAGTATGTCTGCTCTTCTTTGTGTGCTTAGAACCGTTCCCGTCGGGTTCTGATAATTCGGATTTAAGAATACCATTCGGATTCGGTGCAGCTTAAATAAAGTGCGAATTTCCTCCGGATCAACACCATCCTTATCAAGGGTTAATCCGAATAGACGGATGCCTGCTGACTGAAACATGGGTAAAGAGTAATTATAAGAAGGGTTTTCGATAGCAACGGCATCTCCGGGACTTAAGAGACATTGGGTAACAAGGTATAAGGATTGTTGGGATCCGGATGTAACTAATATAGAATCATCAGTCGCTTTAATACCGCGATGCTCCAGGAGAAAGGAGGCTAAAGCGTTGCGAAGTGGAACATAGCCCTGCGGATCCCCATATCCTAACGGTTCATGGAATGGCTGGTTCTGCATGACATTTCTAATCCATTCATTAGGTGAAAGCTCTGGAGCCAGTTCTCCGTTAGCGAAATTAATGAAGGGTTCCCCACTTTGAACGCCTTCTCTTATTCTTCTTAAAAAGGGGAGGTTAGGCAGAAGTGTCCCTCCCTCTACATAACGATTCCAATTCGGTGTTTGAATCTGAGCCGTCCCCCACTTCGATTGTGAGACGCGGGTACCGCTTCCTGTTGTGCTCTCAATGATTCCAGAGGAACGAAGATTCTCATAGGCTTGGACAACTGTGCTTCGATTTACACCTAATTGTTCAGCTAGTTTGCGTTCAGAAGGCAGCATACTTCCAGGTGGCATTTCACCTAATGTAATACGCTGCTCAATATACTCTGCGATTTGTTGGTACAATGCTGTTTTACTGGTTCGGTCTGGTTTCCACATCTTTATTACACCTTTCCAATGACATGATACCTGAATCGTCTTTTCCTTTAGTGTAACAACAAGATGAGGTTTTTGTAGGGAAGCTTATTTCAATTTCGTGAAAACAGCCAGAGAGCCTTATATATCAAAGCTCTCTGGCTGTTCATTTAATATAGCCCAGCAGAAAGATTACCATTCAGTAAAATAATAGGAAGAAGCATGACGTTATGCCTGCCATCAATGGTGAGCTCACCTAGGTTGAGGCAGATGGTCTTGATGGTATGTCCAATAGGTTTGATCCATTCCTCGGTATCTTCTCCGCAATGCAGCACAAGAGAGAAGTAGTTCGAGATAGCCGTTTCCTCACTTTTTCTAACAGAAGTGATCTATTATAATAGAATAAATATAGAAGTTAGAGGTGGGGAACAAATGGCAAGTGAAGCACTCAGCTATTCCAATCCTTGGATCGTAAATCGCGCAGATCCCTATGTGCTCAAGCATACAGACGGATTCTATTATTTCACAGGCTCGGTACCCGAGTATGACCGGATTGTTTTGCGGAAGGCAGCTACGCTTGAAGGGCTTGTTGATGCGGAGGAAACGGTGATCTGGCGCAAGCATGAAGTCGGAGAGATGGGCAACCATATCTGGGCGCCTGAGATTCATTACATCGATGGCAAGTGGTATATCTATTTCGCGGCGGGGACGGCTGAGGACCAATGGGCAATTCGGCCTTATGTTCTGGAGTGCAGCGATGAAGACCCGATAACTGGCACGTGGGTTGAAAAAGGCAAAATAGCACTCGATTTCGAGAGCTTCTCGCTTGATGCTACGACTTTCAATCATCATGGAAATCAATATCTGATCTGGGCGCAATATAAAGAATCAGACAGCAATTTATACATAGCCAAACTGGTCAACCCATGGACGATTGCTGGTCCTCAAGTTCTGTTAGCAACACCTGAATATGATTGGGAGATTCAAGGTCATCGGGTAAATGAAGGACCAGCTGTACTGATGCGTAATGGCCGGATTTTTGTTGCCTTTTCAGCAAGTGCCACTGATCATCGATATTGTATGGGACTGCTGGAGGTTGCTGATGATGCTGACTTGCTTGATTCGAATTCGTGGACAAAGCATCCTCATCCTGTATTTGAGACAAATGAGGAGAGCGCTAACTATGGACCAGGACATAACTGTTTTACGGTGAGTGAAGATGGCTCTACCGACCTGATCGTCTATCATGCCCGTCCTTACAAAGAACTTATAGGAAGTGCTCTGTCGGATCCAAACCGTCATGCTCGTGTGCAAGCAATCTCTTGGAATGAAGATGGGACACCTCACTTCGGGATACCGGGGAAACTGTAATCCAATTAAAAAGCGGACTACACTAGCATTGCAGCTAGTTAGTCCGCTGTTCTTTCTGACATTGCAAATAACTAAGATTGTCAAAAAGATAACTTAGAAGTATTATTTTAAATGGAAAGCTCAGGATGAAACCTCCCATAGGAGTTACCTTATTACCCCGGTACTCCCGTCCGATGCTAAACACAAATTCCCCGATTAAAGGAGACCTCTCTATGTCCACTCGTCTATTTCCTCATGTCTACCATGAAGCCATTTCGGCAACCCAGCATTTTGTTGAAGCCTCTAATGATTTTCTTCGCTATTGGATCCATGATTTTCGGTACGATATTACTTCCTTCTGTTCCCTTGCTTCAGCAATTCGAACCCTACCCTACCTTATCCAAAATATCTTCTACGCTCAAATGTCGGGCGAAAAGCAGGAGGAGGTTAAATCACTTCATAAAGTGGCAGAGAATGTCCTGTTTGAGATAGATGAAGAGTTGGGAAGAATTTCATTTAACCTCCCGGCTATTGACCGAAGATGGCAATCTGAGTTGCAACGAATATGGCGCTTATTTGATCGCGTTTATCGGGAACTGCGCAATGCCCTTGGGGGATTTTATCGTTATTCATTTGATCTTGATGAGAAATTAGATTGTATCTAACCTTTAAAATCAATATTAATATCGTAATCGGTCATCTCTAGGGAGATCTGGTTTCTAGTTTCGAAGCTGATACTTTTCAGCCACGTGGTATCGAACTTATCAATCGTCTCCATCCGCAGTGTCTCATACTTTTTCTTCGCTTTATCGATCTCCTTGGCCAGCACATACAGATAGACAAAGCTGACGATAAACACGGCGATCAGGAAGATAAGGAAAGAGCTGTTCAGGATGCCTTCAAAGAAGCTGATATAGCTGCCGTTAATGGAGGCAATGTTTTTATAGTAGACAACGGCAAACATTAGAAAACAAAATAAGCAAAGCAATGCGCATGCTGCCGCTCTTGATTTATAAGTATCCAATTTTTTCTTGCGATCAATTAACTTATCAATGGTGTTCTTTGCATCGTTTGGTATGAGATCACGCCAAGCCATGTCAGCCCTCTCCCTTCACTTACCTGTCCAATACATGTTATGCCTGTACGCATAAAGCAATGTCTATCCGCACACAACTAATAAGAAAAAGTTGGATGCTGGAAGGGGCAGTTCGTGATGATCGTACCAATCAAAGTAAAAGACGTGAAAGATATTGAACAAATCAACCATATCGTCTCCAGATATGACTTTGATATTTGGATTCATGGCAAAAGCGGGATGGCTGATGCGAAGTCGATTCTTGGTTTGTTCGTGCTTAAGCTAAGTGAACCGTTGACACTTGTTGTACCGGATGATGTGAACTACAAAAAGCTTTTCAAAGAATTGGAGCCGTTTCTCGTGATTGGTTAGTTCCTTTTACCCTAATGTACTTTGGCCATGCAGCATCTATCCGCCAACAATTTAATACAACCCCATAAAGTTTTGTTTTACCCCCGTGCAATCCAAAATAGAGTCGTTTAGTATGGAGGTAGGCTAACACAACAAGACAGGTTATGATTTGTATAATGGGGATGGTGAGTGGATGCTGCGAGCTTTAATTGTGGATGATGAATTCGAGATCCGCGAAGGTTTACGTAACCGCTTTCCTTGGGCTTCTTTTGGCATTGATGAGGTACTGGTTGCCGATGACGGCGATACTGCACTTATGCTTGCGCAGGATGTACGTCCGGATTTGATTGTAACGGATATTAAGATGAACCGGATGTCCGGGCTTGAGTTTCTAAGTGCCTTGCAGCAGCTTACGGATTATCATCCGGAGGCGATTGTAGTAAGTGGCTACGATGATTTCGAACTCGTGAAGCAGGCGATGAAAACCGGTGCCCTCGATTATATTCTTAAACCAATCAATATCAGTGAACTGGAGCAAATGATACGTAAAGCGCTTGATAATATTAAAAGGAAACAGCTTGAACAGCATAATGAGCAGATGCTGATGAATCAGGTCAAATTCGCAATTCCTAAGATGCGCGAAGAGCTGCTTCGGGAAATGGTAGAGCAGGAGCATGATCCCTATAAGGAAACAAGAAGGCGCCACCGATTGACAACCTTGAATCTGGAGTGGATGATCAGTCAGCACATGACGCTGATGGTTATTGAAGCCGATGATTTGAAGGCAATCGAGAACCGCCGGGCTCAGGAAAAAGACCTCATTCTGTTTGGTATCGGCAATGTGGTGAACCAGACATTAGAAGAGGATTATCCTTATCCGTACGCTTTATGTATGGATAGCGGGAACCGTTGGGTCATTCTGCTCAGTTGCATGCGTACGGATCAATTGGAGCTGACGAGCGGCATCGCGTATTTGTGCATTAAGCGCATCAATGATTTTGTCAAAGTGAAAGCGAGCGCGGGACTACGGACGAATCCGGGTACCTTCGAGCAATTGCATGATATGTATACCGAGGCGCTTGCTGTGCTGGAGCAAAAGGCGGTGTATGGCGGCAATCGGGTATTTACGCTGCAAGGAAGCTTTGAAGAGGGAGACAACGCTGATCTAACGCTTGCGGAGCCGGAAGAAGTACTGGATCTGGTCAAATTTGGCTCGGATGAAGATATTTCAGCGGCCTTGGACCGGTTTGAGTTAATGGTTCAGGGGTGGCAGCTCACACAGCTGCGGGATATTCAGCAGAATATCTTCGAGTGGCTGTTTGAGATTTTCAAGAAAGCATCCGCTGCGGGCGTTCCTAATAAAAAGTGGATCAGTAATCCAATCGCGTTATGGGAGCAGCTTGAACGATATGATACTCTTCAATCGCTTAGGGAGCAGGCAGAAAAATGCCTGAAGGAAATTGCTGCAGATTTCCGCAGTCTCTCGTCTACACCAAGCCAGATTATATGCGAAGCAGAAAAAATTCTGCAGCGTGATTATGCGGAAAGCTTAACGCTGCAAAGTGTAGCAAATGCAGTTCATGTCACGCCAGTATGGCTAAGCAAACTTTTTAAGAAAGACAAACGGCAGACCTTCCTCGAATATTTGACCGATATCCGGATCGAGAAAGCAAAGGAAATGCTTGGTGATATCCAGTTCAAGGTATATCAAATCTCATTCCAGGTCGGCTATAAGGACCCTGTCCATTTCTCAAAGCTGTTCAAGAAGCAGGTTGGCTGTACGCCAAAAGAATACCGTAGACAACGGGGCATTATGGACGAGTAAGGTATAAAAAGGCAGTATCCAAGGTGAATAGCTTTACCTTTGGAACTGCCTTTTTTGTTGCTTATTATAAAGATTTGATACCAATCGTTACAATTTTGAAGCCGTCTACTGGAAGACTGCTGCCCACAGTTTCATCACTAGCGTCTTCCATTATGTTGCTCTCATAACTCGCTGCTGCGGATTTTGGCTGAACAGTAAGCTGGGTTGATTCACCCGAAAGATTATACCAGCGTGCCATCAGATCACCGCGATCTTCATTGATTTTCAGACTGGAGAATGCAAGGCCGTCACCGTTCCAAGTGAGAAAATGGTCGCTCAGTGGAAGCTCACCTTGTTGTAATCCCATACTTCTTGAGGTAATTGGCACCGGGAAACGGTAAGCTTCGCGGTAAGCGTTGAACCGTTCGTTCTCACCGCCATAAGGGATGATCATCCATTCGGCTTCATTGATGCCCAGGCACTGCGCATCAGGTGTATGGAATACCCCCCAATCGCCAAGCTCGCCGACTGATCGAAGCAGTGTAAGGGCAATGGTATTTCTGCCATCAAGCATCACTTCGTATTCGTTAAGGCCTTTGCCGGCAACCGTCAGCCCTCTATTGGCATCGTGAACATCAATGAAGGTTTGCAAATGCTGGCAGTTGCTAGGGTTCTCCCAAACGGATGATGGAACAGTCTGGCGCTCAGCCACTTCAAAGATAGAGTCTGCAAAATGTGTGGAAGCTTCAGTATCGGATGGCAGCCATACGCGAACGCGGTGATCCTTTGATTGATTATCGATCTGTGCATGAACACCTACGCCTTTGCCATCACGCTCAAGGCTGAGCCTAGTGACAATAACAAGTGGAGCAAGCTCGTTTGATCGTCCAGCCTTCCGCTGGCGGAACTCGACCATCGTGTTAATCTCTTGGGCTAACCGCTCATCCGCGCTTGCTGGAATAGCAAAGGAATGAGTGATTTCAATCGCTGCCCGGTATGGCGTGTCTTCTACGATTCGAATGGCCGCTTTGAGCCCTTTGGTTGTAATGGCTTTATCGCCTACAGGCTGTTTGAAAATATATTCATTGCCGATATCGCCTACATTCTCGTAAAGCCCAAGTCCGGTGTACGTTTGACCGCTTGCCTTATGATGGATGGAGTAGCTTCCATCGTCCTCAACGGTCAGCTTCAGATGACCGTTCTCTAATGTCCGGCTGCTGCTGATCAGAGATTCTGCGGCTGGCTTGTTGTGAGCGCCTCCATCCGGAATCCAGGCAAAGGTCTGATAGCCGAGCTGAGGCAAGTTAGCTGCTTCAAAGGTTAGTCGTAGTGCACACGCCATATAAGGCTGGCGGAACTTATCGCCTGGCAGCTCATAGCCGAAGCGTACACCTAAATCTTCTGCCGTATGAGCGATTTGGTTACCAGCGGCATTAACCAGATATCCTTCAGCATGCGAACGTTCTTTTACGGCGGCAGCAATGGCAACTGGATCCTCACTTTGATCAAAGAAGCGATGGGAATATTCAATCTCAACGGAAATGACGGATGAGCCTTCGTAACCGCTGGTGTTAAAGACAACGACCGGAACAGCCTCTTCACTAAGCGAAGCGAAGGAGGATGTATCGATCTTAGAGCTGATGAATCTGACGCTTTCTTCAGTCAGCCGTTTGCCAACCTCCATGCTTTTGGCAAAACGTGTCTTCATCTCATCGTACACCTCGTCGACACTGCAGCCGCAAATACTGTCATGCGGATGATTCTGCATCAGTGTCTTCCAGGCATATTGCAGCAGTCCATGCGGATAAGGCTTGCCAAGGCTGTGTGCAGCGGCGGCTAGAGGTTCGGTCACCTTTTCCAGCAGCGTTTGGTTCTGCTGATTAAGCTGCTTGATATAGACACGTGCAGAAGCGGTGTTAACAAGAGAATACCAGCCATCGGTCTGCTGACCTCTGAGTTCACCTCGCGTTACGCTAAGCGTATTCGGAAGCTCGGCTTTCACAGCACGGACATAATCATCGAAATTGGAATGGATAAACTCGTAATCCGGGAACAGCTCTCTTGCCGTGCGAAGCGCCTCGGACAGGTTCGTCTGGATGGGCTGATGGTCGCAGCCGTTCATCAAGAGCAGATGCGGGGTGGAAGCAAACTGCTCTGCCCGTGCCAGACGATGCTTCCAGTAAGGCTTTGCTAGAGCCGGATCAACGGGAATCTCCATACCATTGTTGTACCAGTTGGCAAACAGGATACCAAGCACACTAGAGCCATCCGGTGACTGCCAGATCAGCTCGGAGTAAGGCGACTCTAGTCCCGAGTCATCAACCCGGTTGTTGAAGCCGGTCGCCTTAACTCCTCTTCCGAAGACGGCTGTATCAATGCCTGCCTGCTTCAGGAGCTGTGCCGCTTGTCCCATATTGCCAAACGAATCGGGGAAGTAACCCAGCTTCGAGATTGGACCAAACTTGGCAGCATCTCGGTGTCCGATCTGTAAATTACGTACATTTGCTTCACTGCTCGTCAAAAATTCGTCCTGCAGGATATACCAAGGGCCTAGGGAGAGCTTGCCCTCATCGCAGAGCTTCTGGATCTGGTCCCGTTTCTCTGGATACACCTGTAAATAATCGTCCAATACAATCGTTTGCCCGTCCAGATAGAAGCTACGGAATTCAGGATCTGCTTCGAAAGTATTCAGCAGCGTATCCATCGTTTCGATCAGCTTGACGTGATGGGCTTCATACGGCATATACCATTCCCGGTCCCAGTGAGTGTGAGAGATAACATGTACAATACGCTTAGATGATGGCATGATGGTTCCTCTTTTCATAGAAGGTTAGTCATTATGCAACAAGTGTAAAGAATAGGGCATTCACTTACAATGAGGCATAAGTAAACTTTAATGTTCATTTTTATCGCTTTTTCTTTACATGAAAGGCAGGTTTATTAGGTGAGAAAAATATCGTTCCGGCTGGCATCCTCCTTCCGCAATCGTATGATCTTTATATTTCTGCTCATCATCATTGTTCCATTTCTACTATTTGCCTACTATTCCCATATCAAATCAATTGAGGGGATATCCGATGCGAATGCGAAAATGACGATGAGTTATTTGCAGCAGGCTAAGAAGAATTTTGAAATTTACCTGAACAATCTCAATGAGCAGGTGAATGAGGTAATTGGCAATAAAAGCGTTCAAGATCTGCTGTACAAGGAACCGATTGATAATTCGGAAGAAGAATCGTTTACGGTGAATATGCTGACGACGCTCATTCATACGACACCAGTCATCGATGCTTTCCGGGTGAAGGTGTATCCAATCAATCCAACGAAGTATCCTTCGTATATGAGATCGATTGATGAATCGGTCCGTGTCGGCGATCAATACTGGTTTCAACGCTCGAGGGCAACGGTGGAGCCGATCTGGTATTTGACCATGCCAAAGCAGGGGAGATATGCGAAGCCGCTGCTTACTTATGTGAAACGGTTCTCTGGAATATATGATTCCAAGCTGCGGGGTCTTATTGCGACCGACTTGTCCGATGATTTCCTAGTGCGCTATTTCTCCCCTTCAGATCAATTAAAGGATCAGAAGCTGCTGCTTGTGAACGAGAAGGGAATCGTCCATTACGATTCCGCTGTCAATGAATGGACCGGGCAGCCGTTTCCTTCCGATTCTTTTGTTTCGTTTATGAAAACAAGCGATGCCGGTTCCAAGTCGATCACCATTAGCGGGCATACCTATCTGGCAACTTATGTGACGATGGCTAATCATCCCTGGACAATCGTCAGCCTGACGCCGCTTAATGAACTGACGGGTACGATTGATGAGATTAATAAGGTTCTTATTATTTTTCTTATCGTCTATTTGATCTGCTGTATAAGTGTTGTGATCTATCTCACCGTTACTTACACGCAGCCTATCGCTCATTTGGTCCGGTTGATGCGCAGGCTCGAATCGGATAATCTTCAGTATTTATCGCCATGGTCATCCCGCAATGATGAAGTAGGTTGGCTGTACCGGGGTGTTGGAAGCATGGTGCAGCGAATTGATGGGTTGATTAAAGATGCGGCACGTTCGGAACGAAACAAGAAGGTACTGGAATTCCAGGTGCTGAGCCATCAGATTAATCCACATTTTCTATACAATACATTGGAGTCGATCCGGTGGAAGGCGGAAAATCACGGTAGGAGCGATATAAGCGAAATGGTATCGGCGCTTGGCAATCTACTTCGCCTCAGTCTCAATCAAGGGAAAGAGATTACGACGCTTCGTCGGGAGTTTGATCAGGTGAAAGCATATGTGGCTATTGAACAGGCAAGGATGGGGGAAACGATCCGCATCCTGTACTCCTGCGACGATGCAACGCTTGATCTGCCGTTCCTGCGGCTTCTGCTGCAGCCTTTAGTAGAGAATGCAATTCAGCATAGTGTAAGGGATAATTTTGATAAAGGGAAAATAATGATTGCCTCAAGGCAAGAGGATGACGATATTGTTATTGATATTGCCGATAATGGAAAAGGAATTCCGCAGCAGGTGCTTGATCAGCTCGAACAGGAGGAAGATCAGGCAGGCAGCAAGTTCTCGCAGTCGCGAAGAGGAGTGGGGCTGCGCAATGTGAACGACCGGCTGAAGCTGTATTTTGGCGAGGCTTATAAGCTCAAGATCGTAACGGGTCCGGAGATTGGAACCAGAATTACGTTAAGGCATCCGGTGCTTAAGGAAGGGCAAGAGCTGGATTCCATCCAACAATGAGTTAAGAGTAATACCCAAAGGAGACATGCTTTCGAAGTATGAATCACCACAAACGGTAGATGCCCTACCTTTTGTGTGGCAATTCATTTAAGGAGGAGTATCAAATGAAAAACAAACATAGGGTTGTTGGAAGTTTACTCCTGACACTTGTTCTGGTTCTTGTCTCTTGCTCCAGCTATACGCCTAAACCGTCTGACAAAATCCAGGAACCTGCGCCTGTTAAGCTAAGGCTGCTTACTTGGGCAGATGACCGGTATCAACAGCTCTATGATATATTCCATGAGCGGTATCCCTGGATTACCATCGAACCAATTATGGTACAGGCGAATGATTCGAATATTATGGCCAAGATTGAGGAGCTGGAGAAAGCGGGAACACCTGCTGACTTGACCTGGATTGCCGGGGATCTGCTTGCCTATGAACAGAAAGGGATGCTGGCTAATTTAAAGCCATACATGGATAAAGATGAGTCCTTCCAGGACAAAGTGCTGCCGGACGGTTATTTTGATACGATGAATTTCCATGGCCGCAGACTCGCTGTCCCGTTCGTGGACGTGCCAATGTGGATCGTCGTTAATAAGGATCTGCTTGCGAAGCATGGCGTACAGATGCCGTCTAATACGTGGAGCTTTGATGATTTCCGTTATATAGCGAAGCAAGTAACCGATCCAGCGGCAGGCGAATATGGCCTTACTACCAGCAATGAGTTCGTGATGCGCCTCCTTCCGCTGAAAGCTGCTGCCGACGGACATGTTCCAAATCTGGCTTATATGAACGAAGCTATGACGAAGAGCCTGCTGGATACACCAGCTGTACTGGATGATGTGCGTTGGTTGACGGAGTTCGTCACGAAGGACGGCTCTATGCTCTCCTGGTACAGATCTGCTCAAGAAGGTGATCTCGTTAAAAATTTCATGAACGGAAAGACAGCCTTCGAGATAGGAGGAGACTGGCTGCTGCCCCGCCTGCAGCGGGAGGCGAAGTTCAATTGGGATATTCTGCCCTTCCCCCGGGGGCAGTTGAACCAGTATTCGTTCCATATCTATGGACCACTTGCTCTGCTCAGCGGCTCAAAGCATAAAGAGGAAGCGTACAAATGGATAAGCTTTCAATTCGAGCTTGAAGCGCAAAAATGGAAGATTGACGAAGGGGCCAACGCCTCCGTTATTGATCCTGAGCTGACTGACTATATCGATAAAGCACCGATCTGGCAGGGTCGGAATATTGAAGCCGTTAAAATGACCAAAGATAACGGACTCGTTCTGCCAGGCGCAACGATACCCGGATTTTCCGATTATAATTGGGTAAATATGATCAACGAGATCGTGTTTAATGGCTATGATGCGAGCCATCTCATCCCGGAGACGGAAGCATGGAACAAGAAAACACAACAGCTTCGTGAGCAGTGGCAAAAGGCCTCCCCTCCATCCACCAACAGATCGGCTCCATCTCCAAGCACAGCCATTATCAGAAAGATAAGCAAATTCCGATGAGCTGTATTATAAACGGTAAACACATATATCGAATGAAGAAAGATGCGGCCGAATACATGTAAAGAAGTCGACCATCCCGTTGGTCGACTTCCACTTATACTATTGTGCGGTCAGGATCTGTGGACCTTCAGCGGTGATAGCGATCGTATGCTCGTATTGGGCAGCTAGCTTGCGGTCCAGCGTCCGTGCAGTCCAGCCATCTGCATCGATTGTCATGAAGTAGGTTCCTTCGGTGATCATAGGCTCGATCGTGAACACCATGCCCTCCTTGATTCGAAGGCCTTTGCCGGGCTTGCCGATATGTATATAGTTCGGATCCTCGTGCAGGTCACGTCCGATACCATGCGCGAGAAGGTCGCGCACAACGCCGAAGTCATTCGATTCGGCATGCCGCTGGATCACGCTCGTCACGTCGCCAAGCCGATTGCCGGGCTGTGCCTGCGCGATGCTCAGGTCAAGGCATTCCTTCGTTACGCGCATCAGCTTCTCGGCCGTCGGCGAGATATTTCCGACCGCATAGCTCCAGGCCGAATCGCCGAGCCAGCCGTCGAGTTCTGCAACCGTATCGATCGTCACGATATCGCCTTCCTCAAGTGGCTTATCGCTAGGAAAACCGTGCGCGATCACATCGTTGACGGAGGCACAGGTCGCATATGGATAGCCCTTGTAGCCCTTCGTGTAAGGCTTGGCGCCGTACTTTAAAATAATCTCCTCAAAGATGCGCTCAATCTCGTTCGTCGAGATGCCCGGTTGGATAAGCGGGGCGATCGTGCGATGGCATTCGGCTACCACTTGGCATGCCTTGCGAATGGCCTCGATTTCATGTTTGCTTTTTAAGATGATCATGTTCGTATCAGGGCTCCTTCGTAATGGCGTGCATCGCGAGCTGGGCTATTCGATCGACGTCCAGCTCGGAAGTGTCTGCATAGTAGTGCAGCCCACAGCAGCCGACCAGCACTGCAAGCATATGGTCGACGCTGTCGTCTTCGCGCTTGGCGATCGATTGGAGCGGAACGTACAGCCGTTCCATGAATCGTCTCTTGGTGGCTTGCCGTTCCTTCTCAGGCAAGCTTGCATAATGCTCCGACGCCATCTTGTAGACAAGATATGTACGAGCGTCCGATTGCCACAACTTAAGCAGCGCCGTGCAATACATCAATAGCTGCCTGTCAGGGCTGCCGTCATAGATGTTCACCCATTCTGCCAAGGTTTGCTGGCATCGCTCGAAGCCGCTATCCAGCACATCTTCTATTAATAAATGTCGGTTGGGGTAGTAATGGTACACAGTGCCGTAACCGAGCTCGGCCTCGCGGGCGACATCACGAATATCAAAGCTCCCGCCCGTGCGGAAGTAGGCGCGCGCAGTAGCGTCCAGGATCTGTTCTCTGCGCTGCATGCGAATGAACTCATTTTGTTCTTTGGTACGGGGGCACATAGGCGTGTGAGCCTCCTTTTTTATAGACCTGCAAATTTGTCGATATAAAAATATTAACACGTGGGGTAGGGATATGCAAACCAACAGTTAATTATTTTGGAGTACATTTTCCGCGTTGGAATATTTGCCCTTTTTTATACTTGCAGCAGTTTCTATATACAAAGTACATATTCTAATAATGCAGAAGAGCTGATAAATGAATTATTATAGGCAAGCAGTCAAAAGACCTTCATCACTTGATGAAGGTCTTTTGACGTTCATGACATCCATTCTCTAGCCGTTGCTTGTTTGTATCTGGCCATATTACAAACCGATTTATGCGTTGCGCGAAACCTCCGGCTTCCCGGCATCCGTTCTTCCCCATAGTTGCCAACGAAGCACAATTCCAACGAACCCAATTATTCCAACCGCGAGCCCGGCGATCAAGAACGTGCGGCTCACCCCCATGAGACCGATCAGCGCACCGCCGCTGAGCGGAGCGATGACGAAGATGACGCTAGTCAAGGATTCAAATATGCCGCTGACGCGGCCTATGGCTTCGGGTGGCGTTTCCTTCTGCAAAATGTAGTTCATGCCCGAGGAGGTAAGGCCAGTACCGATCCCTCCAATAAAGAATACCAGCAGCATGAGCCAAAGTGGACTGTCTTGCCGGAAAGCACCGGCTGCCGCGAACATCAGGCCGATCAGTCCCACGCCTCCTCCGAGAAGCAGTCCGTACGCCGTAAGCTCTTGGTACCGGCGAAGCCAAGTTACGCTCGCGAGTCCGCCAGCCCCGATCGCGGTCACGAGCCAACCCATCAACTCGGGTTGTTCTGGGGCAATCTCGCGGAAGAGGACGGCGAATTGGGCATCAATCATTTGGATGCCAGCCAGCCCAATCAAGCTGAATAGAAGACTCATGCGCAAGATGCGGCTGTGCCAGAGAAGGCGCCATCCTTCACGCCATTCGCCACGCAGTCCCCCCTTCTCCTTGATTGCGAAAGCAGCGGCTGGTATGCGCCCATCGGCGGCGGGGACAAGCAGGAGCAGGAAGGCGGACACGACGTAGCAGCCCGCATTCACCGCCATACTGACGGAGGGGGTGAATGTAGTCGCCACGGAGGCACCAAGCAAAGGCCCTATTATTTTGGACAGCTGGAAGACGGCTCCGTTAAGAGAGGTTGCTTGCAAGAGCAGATCCTGCGCAACAACTGCCCGAGTCATCGATTGTTGTGCGGGATAGTGGAAGACGCGGGCGGTCGATCGGATTGCGATCAAGCCGAGCAGTAATCCCGCGTTAGGGGCGAAGATGAGCATGATGGTTAATCCCGAGCGCAGGAGATCGGTGGCGATCATCAGGTTCCGTTTGTTCCAGCGATCCGCCAAAATGCCTGCCAACTGGCTGAATGCAATGCCAGGCACGGCAAAACAAAGCGGCAGCAGCGCGATCGTCATCGCATCTGCCTTCCACATGAAGCCGAGAAGAATCGTGACTGCCATAAAGTCGAAATAATCGCCGAAAGCCGAGAGGCCGTAGGCGGCGAACATTTTTGCGAACGAGCGATTTTTTCTTAACATCGGAAGCGGCAAACCCCCTGATTGAAATCATTATGATCCAATCGTAGCAGGGAAATGTCAGAGAATGATCAGAGATGCTTTATAAGCAAATGCTCCGTTCGAGGCAGCAGCTCTTCGAAGCGGTAACGGACAGCAAGCTGGTCCCGCTGCCGTTGATAGGCTAACCGATAAGTTTCGTCGCACTCGTGGTTGGAGAGAAATCGCAGCATTGTATTTAAGCTAAAGAGCAGATGGGGGAGGAATTCCGTATGGCGGAGCGTCTCCAACCCTTCATCCAAAATAAGTCTCGCGGCGGGAATATCGCCTTGCCGGTATAGGAGCATTGCCATGGCCACGTGATAAGCTCCCCGCTCGCGCTTGATTGGATGACTTATCAGGAGCTCGTCGCATTCGCGTAGCTTGGCGTTCGCAGTCTCTAGTTTCCCCGTCCATATTGCCAGATAAGTCTCCTGCAGCAGAAAGACCGCCTTGAAGCTAGGGGAGTTGAGCTCTTCAATCTCCTGCCGGATCGCTTCGAGAACATTACGAGCATTATCCGGCCTGCCGGCTTCCGTATAGAGGTGAACGAGGCTTAGCTGCAAGTCATATCGCCATTCCAGTGTGTCGGCCTTGGCAAGAAGCTTTACGAAGTAAGGGAGCGTAGCTGCGGGCTCCGGTTGAATGACGGAGTGGATATATACGGCATACGTCAGCTTCTGCCAAAGGGAAATGCGGTCCACTGTTAGGAGCCATTCGAAATCACCGCGAATAAAACGGAGATAGGCGTCATTATAAGGGTCACCCGGCAGGCTTAAAACCTCACGGTTCTCCGCCAGCAGTTGCATGGCTGCTCCCATGCCAAGGCCGTGATACCTGGAAAACAAACGCTTCACGTCAAACGCGAACTCTTCGTTAAAGTATAACGGATTATCTTTCGACTCGGGAGCGCGGCGCACGAGCTTGTAACCCTGACCGCGGACGGTCTCCACGCGGAACAGATGGTTCCATCCTGCCAATTTTCTCCGAATGCGGTAGATGTGGTCGTCCACGGTCCGGTCGGTCGGGGCTTCCATCGGCCATATGGCATCAAGCAAAGCCTCCCGGGTGAAAGAGCGTCCGGCATGCTCGTATAGAAATTGGAAGAGCACGAACTCCTTGGGCAGGAGATGAACGCGTTCTCCCGCGTATACGACTTGATAAGTATCCGAATTGAAATGAATCATGTGAAACTCCCTGCCCTTTCATTACGTTGCCAATACTTCTTTTCTTGATGATGGCATGGCGGTTCGGAGAAAGCAAGCGAACGTCTTCCTTGCATTGCAGTTGGTATGTTGCAGCAGCAACTGGCGCCGCTTCATTGAGCTAACGGTGAAGAGACCAAAGCTCGTTGCTATGGTCTCTGGCCTCTTTCTATGAAGCGGTCAGTAAAATTACTAACCACGAAAGTTTGCCTCACTCACTTCAACTCTCCGTTACTGCCTACCGCTGAAACGTTTGATCGCTTCCTCGGTCACCGGGGCGAAGAGGTTAACCAGGTTGCCGTCGGGATCGCGAAACAGCATAGCACGGTTTCCCCACGGCATCGTGGTTGGTTCTTTTACCCACTCATCGACAAACGGCTTCAAGCGCTCATATTCGGCATCGACATCGTGGACGCGGAACTCGATGATGACAGTGTGATTGTCGGCCGCTACTGCGGAACCAGCGCCGAACAGCTGCACCGTCTGGGAGTGGCCGATCGCCAGGGTGCACGATGGCACTACGAGTTCGGCAAAGACGGGCGCGGGGCGCTCCGCCGGAACACCCAAGACTTTCTCATAGAACTTAACTAGACGATCCACGTCGTCAGTAATGATGCGTACAGAAGCAAAATTCACGAGATACCATCCTTCCTATAATCAATGATACAATACCGTATCCTATCATTTTGGGCCAAAACACATCGCATTTATCTCATACTCCTTTACGGTTACTTACTCCGATTATAAAGAAACACTACTGACAACAGTATGTCAGTAGCGTTTATAATTTTTTTTGGCTTCCTCCCGAATTCAATTCGTGTAGCACTAAATGATAAGAACGCTGCAAAAGCGCCCTCTCCTGAGTGGGAGAGGACGCTTTTGCAAGCTTAGATAAACTGCCTTACATCATTGTTGCGGCTGAAGCGGTATATGGCGACCAGCGTGAACACGGCAGCGAAGGCGACGAGAATGGCCAAGTTGAGCCCGAGACTTCCGATCGCTTGGCCGTCCTGCAGCTTCGTAATCGTATCGAGAAGCCAGTGCTGCGGGAGAAAACTCGAGATTTTTTTAACGGTATCCGGCATAATCTCAGATGGGAAGAAGCAGCCGGCAAGCAGGCAGGTCGGTGTAATGATCAGCGTCTGCAGAGCGCTGGCGCCTGTGCTGTTCTTCGAGAACGCGGTGAGCAGCAGGGCGAGACTGATGGCAACGAGCGAGAACAGGAGGAGCGTGCCGAGCATATCTCCGAACGGAATGCCGGAATCGATGCCGAAGGCATACTTCAAGATCAACAGCGTAATGACGATCTGCAGCACCTGAATGATGAAGGTAACGAGCACGTTCGCAAGCACGAATCCCCGGGCCGACAGTGGTGACGAGAGCAGACGAAGGAAGGTGCGGTCTTCTCTCTCTTTAAGAATAAGCCCGCACATGTTGACTGCAGATGTAAGGAGGAACATCAACAGGAAGCCGATCGATTGATACGTCATATCCTTAAACTTCGCCGTGTCCTTAAGCGACTCGGTGTCGAACTTGAAGCTGGACTTTTTGTAATCCGCATAGATGGCGTCGAACGCATCCCCGTCGTCCTTCGTCGCTTGGCCAATAGCGGCGACATTACCGAGGTAGCCGTCAAGAAGTGCCTTCACATAAGAAGTCACTTCCGCTCCTTTGGCGGAAACGAGGCGCAGATGGGTCGGATGACCGTTCTGAACGCTGTCCGCGAATCCTTCCTCGAAGATAAGGCCGCTGTCCAGCTTGCCGGAAGCGATGTCCTTGTTCATAGATGCTTCATCCGTCATCGTGATTTTCACGTGGTTCAGCCCTTCTACAAAATGAATCGTATCTTGCGTCAAGGTCTTGTCGCCGTCTTTGTTGAGGACGCCGACGTGAAGGCTGCCGCCGCTGGAGCTTCCGTAGATCAGCATGGAGAGCAGGATGGCGGCGATTGGCAATCCGAAGTATACGATCCAGCTCGATTTCTTGCGGAAGGTCGACTGGAGCAGCCTGCGAGCAATCCAAAGAATGTTAGTCATGTCAGAATGCCTCCCGTTTGCGCATTGTAATGGCGACGAATACGAGGAACGCTGCCGCTATCGCGGTATTAAGCCCGATGACCGGGAATACAGCATACAAGTCGTCGTTATAGATCAAGTTCATCAACGCTTCATTCGCCCAGCGAAGAGGCGAGATTTTCGCGATTCCGCCGAAGACGCCGGATGCCTCGTCGACAGGGAAGTAGGCGCCGCCGATCATAGATGCCACTTGAACGAAAATCATCATGACGGCGTTGACGGCATCGCCTTTAAATAGGAAGGCGATGCCTAGGCCGAAGCTGACTGCCAGCAGAACTTCCGTGAACAGCAGGAGGAACACAAAGCCGAGGTGATGGCCCCAGTTGGCGTTGAACGCGTATTTGCTGAACAGGACGACCGCGAGAATGCACAGGAAGTTGATGATGGTGCTAGCGATCACCTTACCCGCGAAGATCTCCAGCTTCCCGATGGGGGCGGCGACCAGTCGGAGCGCCGTCTTCCGCTTTACTTCGCCGCGAATGAGCCAGCTAGCCGACATGCAGGCATAGAAGGCAATCATTGTTGATTCTGCGATCGCGTAATAATCGATGGAGTCCGGTTTACGGTCAGGATCGAGCGAGGACTCCTGGACGAACGAACTGGCAGATGTCGATCCCGCGATGATGGTCTGCGCCACTTCAGGATCGTTTCTTACTGCTGCCGCGGCCAAGCTGTACTTGTCGGCGAACGAAGTTAGCATGCCTTGGATGATATTGCTCGAGATTGTCTCACGGCTGCTTCCGTAGAAGTGAATGCCATTATCGTCGATCTCCGCGTACGCTGTAAATTGATTATCCTGAACGGCTTCCTTGCCATCGATGCCGTTCACAGCGGGCGTTAATTCGACGCCTTCTTTGCCGATCGCTTGAGCGAAGCCGTTCCAATAGCTTTGCAACTGCTGATTCTGTGCGGTATTTTTAACAAGCAGCTTCATATCTCCGATTTCAATACCGTTATGGAAGGCATTTGTTAGCGCTGTTCCTAGAATCAGAATAAGTACGATCGGAAAAGCAAGCATAAAGAGCAGGGTGCGCTTATCCCGCAAGCTCTTCTTGATTTCGAATAACGTAATGTTTAGCACGTTCACGTTCCTCGTCCTCCTTAGTCGCGCAGTTTCCGGCCTGTTAAGGTCAGGAACACCGTCTCCAGATTAGGGGCTTGCTCTTCGACCGAGCTGATCTCGACTTGATCGCGAATCAACTGTTGGATAACCCAATTGAGATTGTTGATCTCACCTCTTGACACAATCTTGACCATCTGTTCTTCTAACTGAACGGAATTGACGCCGGTGATTCCCTTCAGTGCATCCAGATCAAGACGCTCAGCGTTCTTCACGCCGATCCAAGTCTCCTTCGTATCGGTAATGATCGACTTGAGCTGCTCCTTCGTGCCCTCAGCGATGATCTTGCCGTGGTCGACGATTGCGATTCGGGTACAGATCTCTTCGACCTCTTCCATATAGTGGCTCGTATAGATGACCGAGCAGCCCATCTGATTCAGCTTCTTGACCGAGTTCAGAATGTAGTTGCGCGACTGAGGATCTATACCTACGGTTGGTTCATCCATGATGATTAACTTCGGGTGGTGGGCGATGGCGCAGGCGATGTTCAGGCGCCGTTTCATGCCGCCGGAGAAACTCTTCGGCAGAGCTTTGTGCTTGTCGCCGAGACCGACGAACTCCAGCGCCTCCTCCGTGCGGTCCTTCAGCAGCGAGCCGCGGAGACCGTACAGTCCGGCGAAGAAGCTCACATTCTCGTAGGCGGTCATCTCTTCGTAGATCGCGAGATCCTGCGGTACGATGCCGATGTTCATTTTGGCGAATTTGTTCTCCTTCACAATGTCTCTGCCGAGAACCTGGATATCCCCCTTCGTGATCCGCAGCAGCGAGGAAATCATGTTGATCGTCGTACTCTTGCCCGCGCCATTCGCTCCGAGGAAACCGAAGATCTCTCCTTCGCTAATGCTAAGATTCATGTTGTCGACGGCAATGAAGTCGCCGAATTTTTTGGTCAGGTTGCGGATTTCTAATACGTTCATCCGTATCACTCCGTTTTCGTTAATGTTTATAGCTTTATTCTAATAAAAAAGGATGACCTCATGTCAGTGCATAAGTTCATCCTTTGTATATGAGAAATTTCATGTTCGAAGCATGAGTTCTTTCATCCGCCCTTCTGAAGGGGCAGGAGAGTGGTCACGCGGAAGCCTTTGGCACCATCGACGATGACGGTGCCTCCCGCGGATGCGGCTCTCTCCTCCATGCCGACGATACCCAGCCCTTTGACGATTTTGTCCACACCTCTGCCGTTGTCGGCGACGACAGACTGGATCATGCGGTTCAGCACGCGAATCTCGAACTCGATGGCGGTCGCCCCTCCGTACTTCAGCGAATTGGTGACCGCCTCCTTCGCGTTCTCATGGATGATCTTCCACTGAAGAGGCGTGATCACATCCAGATCTCCCGCATGCGTGACGGTCGAGTTCACCGAGTGATTGGCGGACAACTCGTCCGCGAACAGCCGAAGCCGATGGATGCCAAGCTCCTCTGACCGGGGCTTCATATCTTTAAGAGTAAGGCGGATCTGCTCTAACCCTTCCCTGGAGATCGCGATCGCGTTGCCGAGAAGCTCGGAGGCTTTATCCGGATTCAAGTCGAGCAGTCGCCTTGACGCTTCCATCTGGATGAGCGCCCCGGCCATCGCGTGGCCGACTTCGTCGTGAATCTGCTGCGACAGCCGATTGCGCTCCTCCAGCTTGATTGTGTACTTGGATTGGCGAATATACTCCTCGTTCATGCTAAGAGATTGCTTCAAACGCTGTAGATCGAGGCGTAACGCCTCCTTCTCCTCGCCGATCTTCTCGAGTTTCTCCGTATAAACCCGCATGCCATAGTAGAGTAGAAAGCTTAAAGAGGTTGCGAGAAGATAGACTAGTATCTCATCGTCAGGAATGAGGAACAGCGGCACAAGTCCAAGCAGCAGGGCGAAGCGGTTCCTTCCTCCCGACAGTAACACAATCTCGTAGAGATTGACGGACAGCAGAAGGATAAAAATCGTATTTAGACGATAGGCGAACAGAGCGACCAGTACGGCCGAAGCGACCGATACCAGCAGCTGAAACCGTTTTTGCTTTCTCAGAATCGGAATGGATATGTTCACGCATAAATAGGACAAATAGGCTAGTATCTCCAAGGGAGACACTCCGCGCACGACCGAATAAGAGAGAAAGATAACATAGAAAAGCAATACAGCCTTGTTGCCAATGATCCAAAATTCCATGTTGCGACTCCCTAATCTTCTGAATGCTTGACTTCACCTGTCAAGTAATAGATCGCGATCTGCGTCCTATGTTCAAGTCCCGTCTTGTTCAGGATCGACGTGATATAATTAGCGGTCGTGCCTTCGGAGATGAACAACTTCTTCGAGATTTCCCTGTTAGAGAGCCCTTTAGCGATCTGCGCCATGATTTCGAGTTCCCGTTCTGTGAACAGGCTGCGGTCAATTCGATCCGATCCGGAGGATGGAGCGGGAGCGGGTTGAACCGGATCGAAAGCGGCGGCATGACCGTTATGCTGCTCGCGGCCGGTCTGAGGTTGCAATTGCGTGCCCGTCATCAGATTGGATTTGATCGTATTCAGGACGACGTCTTGGAGAACATGATGGTCGTTATATACGCTCTTTATGGCGTCCCGGATTCTCTCGGGGTCGTTGTTCTTGAGGAGGTACCCTCTGGCGCCCGACCGCACCGCCTCAAGAATGTATTCGTCGTCGTCGAACGTGGTAAGGATCAGCGGCTTAGCCTTCGTCTGCTCTGTCAGGAGACGGGTTGCCTCGACGCCGTTCATGTTCGGCATTCGCACGTCGAGAAGGGCGACGTCAACTTCGTGCGAGCGGCAATAATCTACCGCCTCCGCTCCATCGCTGACGGTGGCGACCACCTCGAACTCATCGAACGTGGTGAGGATTATCTTCATTCCTTCACGGATAAACGAATTATCATCCGCGATCAGCACTTTTATTTTCAATGGATAGGGCCTCCTCATGAAATTGCATGCGTATCGTATACATTAATACAAGAATATACCAATCGCGCTCATCCGACAATCCGAGTAAGCGTTAGAAGATCGAGCCCTAGCGATGGCTTATATTAATAGAATAGGAGCCATCGGAGCCTCGAAAACCGAACGCAATAATAACAATTTAATGTAATGTTAGAGGAAAGAGGAGCAGAATAAAGAAGAAGTATTCGTTAAAGCTACCAAATAAACGGGAGAAGGGGAGCTGAAAATGGAGACAGTCATTATAAATCAAAGTAAAACTTTTACACTGTTCGGCGTTTCTAAACTTCATGATCAAAAAAAAGCGTATAGTGAAACGATTTTCGAATTGCTGGACCAGGTTTGGAAGGAAGTAAAAAACAAAGAACTCTCTCATACAGGAATAAATCATGTAGTTTATGATATTGATCACATTATATTTGCTGGAATCGAGCTGATCTCTCCGCCTGTAGGAGATTCATTATTGGTAACGAGGGATGTTATTTTTCAAAAATATGCTTATTGTAAGCACATCGGACCATATAGTGAATTAGACAAAACGTATAGGAGCATACAATCGACTATAAAAGCTCTAGGAGAACACCATGAGGCTCCGATATTGGAGATATACGGACATTGGAATGAGGATGAATCAAAGCTTGAAACGGAGATTCTCTATAATCTCAAGTAAGTTATTCTACATTCAATTTTCAATACGTACTTATCGAAATTGCAGAGTCTGTGGAATAGCTTGTTATGGGACAGTATCCACCTCGAATTCCTGATGTTATTTCATTAAATAATATCACATTTTCTGAAATATAGATCAGTATTTTCCTTTAATATGAAAACGTGAACTTATCTGTAAATTCCAATTTGTGGTATATCTAAAAGAGGTGAATGGGAGTACAAACCAGCAACCGAACTAGTGAATTCGGATGGTTCAGTTACCATGACAGCGCAATGGATAAGCTTCACGTTCACTTCTTAATAAACAAGTCCTAATGGCAAAAAACTAAAATTAATTAGATATGGGGTATTATTGTCCTATCATTTTAGGGGGCTTGCTGATTTTACTCGACTTATCATTTTTATAATAGTTTTTAATAATTGGACAAAGAAATACCTTTAAAGTCTCGATTCAAGCTTTCACCTTAGCTCTCAGCATCTACAGAGATAGGAATCTTGATGAAATCTACTCCTACTGACCTCGCACCATTTTTCGGATCCGTATTGGAGCCTACAGCAACCACAAAATTGAAGTTTTCCGATGGTAAGATTGTTTTGTGATCAGAAACTAAATCAATTATTATCGTTCCAGTTCCTCCTCCTGAGGGTTTACCTAAATAATCTACACCAATTACAACCTGATTCCTCCATTTATTACCTAGGGTCATATCTCCTTCAGAAGCGTATGGCTGTAGAGATGTCTTTTGATTCTCAGGGTGACTGCTTAGAATATTGGAGATATACCATTTCTTTGGAATGTACACGGTTATTCCGCCGTAATCTTTTGGATCAATCTCATACGAAGCAACAATTCGCATCCGATCAGCCATTTGTTTCTCGCCCCACACAAAGATTGTTCCTGTTGCTGATGTGTTTTGATTTGCGGTATGGGACTTGACGCTGAATTCCTTAGTGACCACGATACCATCATTGACTATCGTGTAATCAGTAAGCTTCTCTTGAAAAAAGCTGCGCTGTACGAGTAAGACAGTCACCACAACTAATACAGCAGCAAAAGCAGCGAGAATGTATTTAGCATACTGCCTCAGATTATTCCCTCCTAATAAAAAAATTACATATTTACCAATTTCATTATATCAGGAATAATTTTAATGCTAATAATAGTCAATATGACAATACGTTTGCTGGAATAAAGAACTCTACTAATGAGTAGGAAAGGATGGTTTTATTAGTGAAGAAACCCGTGAAATTGGATGAATTAGTCGGCGAGATTGAAATGGATTTAGATGATACGTTTACTTATATAGATGTTACAACAGGTGAAGTGATTACATTAAGTGGAGAAGAAATTCGAGCTGCTGAAGATGAACGGCCGCTTGAAAATTTCCCCGAATGGCAAAGAGAGAACATTGAACGGGCAATTTGCATACTCGAGGATGAACAAGGGAAATATGCTGATTTCACGTTAAAAAACGACTATAACGAATATGAACTCATAGAAGAGTTCATAAGTACTCTTGAAGATGAAAAGATCAATGAAGCGCTAAATGCCGCAATTATTGGGAAAGGCGCATTTCGCAGATTTAAAGATAAAATAATAGATTTTGGCATTGATAAGAAATGGTATACCTACAAGGAGAACAAGATAAAGGAATTGGTGATTGAGTGGTGTATCGCACATGATATTGAGTTCCAAAATTGAAATATACCAAAAATGAAAGCTGCCGCCATGGCAGCTTCGTTACTTTAACGGGTAATTTCAATATGTGCGCTCCCGCTCTAGTCGCTATGTTGATCGTATTTGCTGTATCCTGACTACAGCTTAATCGAGTGTGATTTTTGCTTACCGCTGCTGTTCCGCAGCGCGTTATCAACAGAGGGCTTCGCTTGCTCACTTGCAAGTGTAGCATTGACCTCTCCGCCTAGAATGATAATATTGGAGCTGATGTACAGCCAGATCAGCAAGATGATAATGCCGCCGATGCTTCCGTACGTCTTGGAATAGTTGCCAAAGTTGTTAATATAGAATTGGAACAGCAATGAGGATACAATCCAGCCAAAGGTCGCAAACATAGCACCTGGAATGGCTGTTTTGAAACGAATTTTGTGGTTGGGGACAATCCAGTAGAGCAGCGAGAAAACAACAATCATGAACGAAATGGGAAAGACGTATTTCAATATGCCCCAGATGAGTCCGAAGCCTACCGGGGAATCGAACCAATCAAATAGAAATTCTTCGATCACCTCTCCAAAAATAAGCAAAACAATCGCCAGCAAAATGGCAAGGGCTAGCACAACCGTCGCAGCAAGCGAGATCGCTCTCACCTTCCAGAACGGGCGGTTTTCTTCGACATCATATGCTTTATTAACACCCTTAATGACCGCATTAACACCATTGGACGCTGACCAGAGCGTAGCGATCATACCGATCGATATCAGCGTACCTCTGCTGTTGTTCGTTACCTCCTGCAAAATATTTTCAATCGCTTCACCCGTTTGCTCCGGCAGCAGACGAATAAGCTCAGCGACGACACTGTCTCCAGACAACTGGACAAAACTCATTAAGCTCACCACAAAAATAAGAAACGGAAAAAATGACAAAATAAAATAATACGTAAGCTGCGCCCCTAGAGCAGGAACATCATCATCACGAAAACGGCAGTATAAATTTTTGGAAAATGGAAGAATCTTTGAAACTCGTTTCATTGCCATCACTCCTCTTATTAGTAGGTAAACAAGAGAAGCCTAACTTTAAACAGGAGTTATCATCTAAAACTTGGCTCGAAAATGCTCGAGTTTATTTATTCGGATATTGAAACTTAAGGCAATGACAACGTAAAATTACTAACAAATATGTTTAGTAATCGATGAGATGAAGAGGGGGAAACAGAAATGAAAACAATCAAGTGCATGATGGAGCACCTATACTGGGCGGACGGACGTATATTGGACGCGCTCGAGGAGAGTGGAACGAAGAACAAGGACCTTCTGAAGCTGGTTCGGCACGTCGCGGTCGCGGAACAAGTCTGGCTGTCCCGATTGCAAGGCAAGGGCAGTGCGCAATATTCGTTGTGGGAGGAAGCGGAAGACCTGATGGAGATCCGGACGATGTTCGAAGAAAACGCCAAGCAATATCGCGTTTATATCGAAGGACTGGAGGAATCCGAGTTGGACGAGATGATCGACTATGCAAACCAGAGCGGGGTTCCGTTCCAAACGTCCATCCGGGACATCCTGTTGCAGGTCCTCTTACATGGGCAATATCACCGGGGACAGATCAACCGGGCACTTCGGATCGAATCGGCAGAGCCAGTGCAAATCGATTACATCACGTTCGCGAGGCTCTAATAAAAAGCCTTCTTGGAGGTGGAGGAGTTGCACTCGTCACTCAATTACCGTGATCCGGCTCGGAAGATTGGCCAGATTCGTGCTCACGATCTCGACTCTATGGTCAACTCGGAGCGCCTCGAGCACCTCTGGCACGTTTATTTTGAAACGCTTTAACTTACCGTCATCCCGCAGCACGTTAATGATACTGCCTTCCTTGTTTATGATGCAGCCTTGAATCGTTCGCCGGGCTTTCGTCAGCAGGTCGATTAGCATCACGACGAGGAGCCCCAGGAATACTAGACTCACAAGGAAATACGTAAAGCCAATAAAAGCCGGTACCAGTTGATGGTCCGTATTGAATAACCGCACCGCTGAGAACGTTAGCTGCAGTGCGCAGATTATTATGAAGGTCACAATGGTTTTGTGCGGTTTCAGCTGCATTGCTGCTCACTCCTGTCCGTTACTTCTACTTCCAAATCCCTTACTCCACCGACTTCCGCATTAAAAATAAAAGATTGAGCCGCTGCCGTCATTACAGCGCGGAAAATCCTCATTAGGAATAAGCTTGAAACAAAAAAACAACCCATTTCGTCTGATAAAATTGGAGGGGTGGGAATGAGAATAGCAAAGTTTTTATTATGTTTGACTTTACTCTGTCTAATGTTAGTCACTGCGTGTACGAACACGAAACCAACAAAAGATATGGGGGAACTATACAGTTTAGCATTAGATGCGTACATGCCGATTGACGAAGGTCTAAATGGAGATATGAAATATATTGCAATTGACATGAGTACCTTTAAAGACCTTGACGATGCAGACAAGAAACAAATCTTAATGTATTTTAACAAATACAATGTTGAAGTAATAGAAGCGACATATGACCAATTAAAGTCCGAGGGGCTATATAATCCTCAGACGATGGTTCTTGACGGTGTTTTGCTGCGAGTCGAAAAGACAGAGATTAAAAACAAGAAGTTTGTTGTTGAAGGCTCTAAAAATAGAGCTGGTGATGGAGCGATAGGAACAAAAGTTATAGTTGAATACAAAAACGGTAAATGGCAAGTAACAAAAGCGGATGGTACTTGGGAAAGTTGAATTACAGAGATGACCCGTAACCAAAATAAATCCTATAATATCCCCGTGGAAGCGACGCTCGATCTCATCGGTGGGAAATGGAATACCCTTATTCTCCAACTGAAGAAATTGGGATTAAAGGTCGACCCTCATTTAATTTGTAGAAATAGACAAGAACTAAAACCGTCCAATGTTTTGGACGGTTTTAGTTCTTGTTAAGTCAATCTTTGGTCGATACGCCGAGGACTAAAACATCGGCAGGAGGTATTTTGCGATGAAATACAGCACCCCGAAAGTAATGATCACATAAGCAAAGTATTTGATAAATGTGGATGCCACACGGCTCGGGTCATGCCTTTTCTCAATATGGCGTTCTTCGTAATCATGCTGTTGAACGGACATTCGGATCACCGTCCTCAATTTTTTTTACCTCACTTAACTTCTACTCTTCTTGTACCCGGAGCGGCTTTAAATAAAACAGCAGCAGTCTAGGACTTTATTTTTAAGTCTTTGGCTGCTGCTGTTTCGTTATTAAGGTTAGTGATCCTTGTACTTCAAATCTTACGCGAGCCGCCCGCCCCATACATACAGCGAGTAAAATCCCGGCCCCACCCCAACAAACAAAGCCGCCTTTGAGGGCGGCTTTGTTGCTTTGATTATGGAATAGATATTGCCTTGCTAGGAGCAGGGGTATGCCCCTGAGTAGCGAGAGCGTCCGCCTTTGTCTGCGGGAAATATCCACTCTAGTGGAATTGTTCTAATTTCCTGCAGACAACCGCGGCCGAAGGGGCATACCACTCTCCCCTACATAGGGCATATCTCTTCTTTAATCACAACAAAACCAACCTCAGGACAGCTTTGTTTAATCCCAAACTATAAAGTATAAGATCCACTCATGGTTTTCAATTCCCCTCAAATCTACAATAAAACTATCACAAGAGAGAAGGGAAAACGCTATGAAAAATGGAGTCATTCGGGAATTGTTTAAAAATCGCACCTTGCTGCTTATGTTCCTCCCAGTAGCGGTACTCCTATTTCTATTCAACTACTTGCCGCTGGCCGGACTTGTAATCGCCTTCAAAGATTTCGATTTTACCAAGGGGATATTCGGCAGTAATTGGATGAATCCGCTATTTAATAACTTTGACTATTTGTTCTCTTCGGACACGGCGTTCCGGGCAGTGAGAAACACGATCCTGCTGAACGCGTTGTTCATCATCGTAGGCCTGATTTTCGAAGTTGGGTTCGCGTTGTTGCTCAACGAGATCAGGAACAAATATTTCAAACGGGTATCACAGTCCTTAACGTTCCTCCCGTTCTTTATTTCCTGGATTGTCGTTGGCGTATTCGCCTACAACCTGCTCGACTTCGAGAGTGGCGCGGTCAACCACTTCCTTACAACCATCGGCCTCCAGCCGATCGACTTCTATAGTGAAGCGGGACTCTGGCCGATCATTCTTACCATCGCAGTCAGATGGAAGGTGACAGGATATGGCACCATCATTTATCTGGCGGCGCTGACGTCCATCGATAACTCCTATTATGAAGCAGCTTCGATTGATGGAGCGACAAGATGGCAGCAAATCCGCTATATCAGTATTCCGATGCTGAGACCAACGATCATTATACTAACCCTGCTTGCTGTGGGAAGAATTATGAATGCGGATTTCGGCATGTTTTACGCGATGGTTGGCGATGCTTCGCTGCTCTTCCCAACAACAGATGTAATCGACACCTTTGTCTACCGCAGCTTGCGTAAATCCGGCGACATCGGAATGGCTTCCGCGGCAGGCTTCCTGCAGTCGATGATTGCCTTCGTTCTGGTTATTGTCAGCAACTACGCAGCTCGCAAAATCGATAAAGATTCGGCTATCTTCTAGAACGGAGGAAACATAATATGCCCGTCAATAAATTCTCAATCTCGCAGTCTCTCATCGTTCTCTTCATTTCCTTGTTCAGCTTGTCCTGTTTATTCCCATTCATCATGGTTATATCAGGCTCGCTAAGCACAGAAAAGGACATTATGGATTACGGCTATACGCTATGGCCGCATCATATAACGTTTGACTCTTATCGGATTCTGTTTCTTGGCTCCAACCGGATCATTGATGCATACGGCATCAGTATTCTTGTAACGACAGCAGGGACTGTCCTGTCTGTGCTCGTCACCAGCATGGGGGCGTATGTAATGGCAAGACGCTCCTTCAAGTACCGTAATATTTTATCGGTCTACGTTATTATTACGATGCTGTTCAACGGCGGTCTGGTGCCATGGTATATCATCTGCGTTCATTATCTCGATCTGAAAGACTCGCTATGGGCACTGATTTTACCGATGCTCGCTAATGCGTTCAATATGTTCCTCATCCGCAACTTCATGCATTCGATTCCCGAGGAAATTAATGAGTCGGCGAAAATGGACGGAGCAGGAGATTTCAAAATCTTTTACCGCCTTGTTATGCCGCTCTCGCTTCCCGTACTCGCAACCGTTGGATTGTTCGTCGCATTAAGCTACTGGAATGATTGGTTCCTTGGCCTGATGTTCGTTGACAAGCAAGAGCTTCAGCCGCTGCAGCTCTTACTGCGAACGCTCGTCTCCAACGTCGATTTCCTGAAGAGTTCAAGCAACGCTTCTGCGATGCAGCGCATATCGGCGCAAATTCCGTCAGAATCGATCAAGATGGCGCTTACGGTCGTCACGATTGGCCCAATTGTTTTCCTGTATCCATTCTTGCAGCGTTATTTCGTCAAGGGTCTTATGGTAGGTGCAGTAAAGGGATGACTATATCGGCTAACGCCGTGTAGTATATAAATGACAAGCATAAGGGAGAGGTCAGGATGAAAAAGAAGATCCGCATTATGTCGTTAGCCCTCGCAGCTACGATGTCACTAAGCATTATGCTCTCGGCATGCAGCTCCAATAACGGCAATGGCAACACGCCAAGCAACAGCGGTGGCAGCAACGCTCCTAAGGAAAGCTCACAGACAGAAGGAACAGAGCCGTCTAAAGAGCCGGAAAAAGAAGTTACGCTGAAGTTCTACTTCGGTGGTGACAAGAAAGCGGCTACGGACGAAGTATGGTCCAAAGTCAGCGATTATGTAAAAGAAAAAGGACTCAATATTAAATTCGATATTAACTTTATTCCGTTTGGCGATTTCAAAGATAAAATGCTCGTAATGGCTGCATCCGGCGATAAGTGGGATATGAACTTTGACGGTGACTGGCTGTCGTATAAACAGATGGCTGCCAAAGGCTCGTATATGACGTTAAACGATCTGCTGCCAGAATATGCACCTAACCTGTATAAGAAATATGAGGAGCAAGGTACACTTGGCGCTGCAACGGTAAATGGTAACATTGTTGGCCTGCCGTGGACAATGAAGATGAATGAGCGTAAATTCATCGCTTGGCGCTCTGACCTGACTGAGAAAGCAGGGCTGGACATTCCAGAAGGCTCTGTAAAAACGATTGAAGATATGGACAAATTGCTTCGTCAGATGAAAGAAGCCTACCCGAACGAAAGAATTTCCCGTACGACACCGCTGTCGATCTACATGATTCGTGATGAGTGGGTCGACCTGAACTTCCATGGTCTTGGCTTCTACCTGAGCGATCCAGCTGTAAAAGTACAGCCGGTTGAGCAGCAGCCGTTCTACCTGGAAGCTTCTAAGCTTGCGAAAGTATGGTATGACGATAACCTCATCAACCGTGATGCGATGATCGACAAGACCGATGAAGCAGCTGAGTGGAGAAACGGCAAGAAGCTGGTTACAGTTACTTCCCATGAATGGGTAGAAGCAAACCCTGGCTTCGCTGACCCAACGTATAAGCTGGTCGCTTCTGAGTTCTACCCTGACAAACGTTTCATTAACCGTACCGCACTTGCTAACGTTGTTGCCATTAACCGCAACTCGAAAAATGCGGACCGCGTCCTTCGTTTCCTTGACATGATGGAAACAGACAAAACCTTGTATGACCTTGTACAATACGGTATTGAAGGCAAAACGTATGTCCTGAACGGTGATACAGCGGAATATCCGGATGGCATGGAAACAACAACAAGTAACTACATGGAGTGGGGCGGCCAATGGGCGTTCTGGAAGCCGCAATTCATGCGTCCAACGATGACTTACGGAGCAGACTTCTGGGTGAATGAAGCGAAGTTCGCAAGTGAGCCTAACAATGTCAACTCGCCAATCGACGGTCTCTTCCTTGCTGAAGATACAATGAAGAACGAAGTGGCCAAACGTGATGCAGCAAGTGACGAGCTCAGCAGACCAATTGAGTTTGGCGTTGTGAAAGATGTAGAGAAATCGGTTAATGATTACATCGCAGCACAAAAGAAAAATGGTCTCGATACCATTATCACAGAGACTCAAAAACAAATTGATGCTTTCCTAGCTAACAAGAAGTAATAACAACTAACATACCGCACAGACACTCGAAGAGAAGCCGGCCTGATGACACCTATAGGGGGCTTCTCTTTTTTTATGACTATGTAAGCGGATACAGACCAAATACATCTGCAAAAATGGAGGTTTGATTGTGATAACGAACCAAAATTGGACAAAAGTACGTGCTCAAATGGCGAGACTACTCGTTATGCTGATGATTTTCTCTTCTGTTGGTTTCATTGGTTTGCCTAGTGTTCATGCGGCGGATGAAGCTGCTGATGATGTGAGCATTACCCTTGGGGCAACACCGGTTGAGAATGGTCTATCCGGTAGAGCGGGGGATAATGGAGATGGACTTCTGACGGGTACGGAAGCGGATATCCCTTATTGGCAGACTAACAAGGCGGAAGGTACCACTTACTTCTATATGAACGTCAGCGACGATTATTTATTCGACAGCTCTGATTTTAACGTTGATGTGACCCTTCGCTACTATGATGAGGGAAGCGGGAGCTTCCTGCTCCAATATGATGCGCAGTCGGCTGCCTTTAAGGACAGCGCCAAGTTTACTTATGGCGATACGAAGAGCTGGAAGGACTATACCTTTAATCTGACGGATGCGAAGTTCGCAAACCGTACGAACGATACCGACTTCAGGATTGCGATTGAAGGTGGAGGTATTAACGGTGAGCTTAATCCTGATTTGAAGCTGGCGAGTGTTACCGTCAAGAAGACAGCGAAGCAGCCAACAGTTCCTGAAGAACCGGAAACATCGGATCCAGGAATCATTTTGGGCGAGACACCGGTATCTAATGGCATTACGGCAGTACCAGGCGATGGAGCAGCAGAGCATTTGCTGACGGGCGAAATCGCGGGGAAAACGTATTGGCAAACGAATCAAACGATTAGCCCAACGGTTCATGGCGATAATATTCTCTATTTTTACTTCAATGTAGATGACGCTTACTTGTATGACAACTCGGACCAGGATGTTTTTGTAACGGTCGAATATTATGACAGCGGCAGCGGCAGCATGAAGCTGCAGTACGATTCGCAGTCGGCATCGTTCAAGGATGCGCCAGAGTTTACTTATACGAATACGAATACGTGGAGAAAACATACCTTTAAGCTTGGCGACGCCAAGTTTGCTAACCGTACGAATAACGGAGATTTCCGGCTTCATGTATCCGGGCCGGGAGCACTTGGAAGCAATCCCGATCTGCATATTGCATCGGTTACGGTGAAGAAATCGCCGCAGCTGAACTCTGATACAGCGACCAAAGTCTACGACACGGTCTATCCAACGGATGACGTTGTAATTGCCGATATGAGCGTGAAGGATTTTGGCGCAGTTGGCGACGGTACAGCGGATGACACGAAAGCCTTCGAGGATGCGCTGGCGGCAGCCGGCAATAAGGGCGGCGGAGTTGTTTTTGCACCTGCTGGCACCTATAAACTGACCAAACATCTAATCGTACCAACTGGCGTTACACTGCGTGGTGACTGGAACAGTCCTGAGGTTTCAGGAGGCGAGGTCGAAGGAACCATCCTTGCTGTATATGCCGACAAGGGTGTTGAGAATGGCCCAAGCTTCCTGCAGCTGGCACCGGTGAGCGGCGTGACGAACTTGTCCGTCTGGTATCCGGAGCAGTCGGCCAGTTCGCCGGTTGCTTACCCGTGGACGTTCGAGCAGCTGTCGGGTGACAGCATGACGATCAAGAATGTGACGCTCGTCAATTCCTATAACGGGATCAAGATTGGTCCATCCTGGAATGAGCTTCACTATGTCCGTAATTTGTATGGCACAGCACTTAAAACGGGAATTTTCCTCGACTACACGACGGATATCGGAAGATTGGAGCATGTAAGGCTGTCTTCTTCGTATTGGGCTGACTCGAGTCTTGCAGGTTCACCTCAAGAAGCAGATTTGAAGTCGTATATGACGACCAATTCGGAAGGCATTGTGATGGGCCGGTCGGACTGGGAGTACATGTCGGACATTCATATTGCCGATTTCAAAACAGGTATGCGGATTACAACAAGAACGGGCAGCCTGGAGACGGCAAATGCCCAGCTCTATAAAATTAATATTGAAGATTGTAATGTGGCTTTGAAAATAGAAGGCGTTAACGATTTTGGCCTTCTTGTCTCGGACAGCAGCTTTAAGGCGAGTGTGGGTACAGAGCCAAAAGCTGTCTATGCAACAGAGGGCTTCCATTCGATTGCCCAGTTCAATACGGTGACGTTTGGCGGTAATCCGCATCATGCTGTTGTAAATGAAGGCAGTGGAGTATTGTCCTTCGAGAACAGTACGTTTGAGAATTGGGATGATCAAAGCGGCGGTTATGCTATTGAAGCAAAGGGAGGCTCATTCCTATTAGGTCAGTCGAGTTTCGCTAAGGCTTCGAAGCATGTGAAGCTGGAAGGCAGCGTTAATACCGTTAACGCGATCAATTCCGGTCATAACGGCAGTCTGGCTGTCCTTGATGAGAGCGAAGCAGCGGAGGTTAGTGTCCGCCAAGGAGCGCAGTATACACTTGAACAGCTTCCTGAAGTGGGAGCATTAGATCTGGAAAACAGACCTAAACCAGCAACCAACAGTCTGTTTGATATTACAGCAGCACCTTATGAGGCTGACAGCACAGGTGAGACAGATGTATCGGCCATTATCCAGCAGGCGCTTGATGATGCTGATGCAGCAGGAGGCGGCACCGTTTATTTGCCGGCTGGTATCTATCGCGCTAATGATCCGCTGACCGTTCCAAGCGGCGTTGAGCTGCGTGGTTCATGGGATGTTCCGCATCATACGATTGGCGGAGGTACTGTTTTATTCACGAATCATGGCGAAAACGATCCAGATGGTGTACCATTCCTGTCACTTGAGCAGGATGCCGGCTTAAGAGGCTTGTCGGTCTATTACGATCAGCAAAGCTGGACCAATGTGAAGCCGTATGCCTGGACGGTACAGGGTCAAGGAACAGGTGTATATCTGATCGATACAACGCTTATTAACCCGTATAAAGGCGTAGACTTTGGTTCCCATAATACAAGCGGTCACTATATCGATTACGTAGCTGGATCACCGCTGATGGAAGGTATTTTCCTTGGCGGCGGAGCTGAAGGCGGATTAATGCGTAACGTACAGTTCAATCCGCATTATTACGGACGTAACAATTTCCCTAACCATCCGTCTAACGACCAGGATTTTGATGCGGTATGGAGCTACCAGAAGGAAAATCTGGACGCATTCCGTATTGGCGATGTTAAAGGCGAAACGATCTTTAATACATTTGTGTATGGCTCGAAATATGGTATTCATTTTGAGGAGCAGAATGGTAAAGGGCCGGAAGCTGTCGTCATCGGTCACGGTACGGATGGCAGCAAGAAGGGCGCGGTGCTGGACAGCGCAGGAGAAGCAGGTCTTAAACTGATTAACACCGAGCTGGTCTCGATGAGCTCCTCCGATAAAGTGTACGTTGTTGTTGGGGAAGATTTTGACTCCAAGGCTATCTTCTTTAACTCTTCGATGTGGGGAGATACGACCCGTTCCTTTGATATTTTCGGAGGAGAAGTTCGTATCCAGCAAAGCAACTTTACGAGAGTAGGACAACGCGGTATCAATGCTATTGGCGGCGATATTACGCTCTATGATTCCTACTTCCAGCAGCCAAATACGAATCATGTGTATGCTGGGCCAGACATTGAGAAGCTGGTTATCGCTAACAACCTGTTCAAAGGTGGACTGCAGCTGGTCAATGAAGCGGGCACAAAAGTAACAGGAACGAATTTGGTTCCGGTATCGCTGGATCTGGTGAAAGGTGAGTTTGATGAAAGTCATCCGGCAAATGCGAATTTTGCGCTGAAGTTGACCAATATGACAGAATCGGCTCCACTTGCTGGCAAGATTGAAGTCATTTCACCGGACAGCTACAAAGATCTGTTCGTACCGGTCCGCTTCAACAATATCGCACTTGGTGAGAGTGTAACGATCAAGCTCCCTTATCTGTCGGGCGATACGCTGAAGTATAAAGTGACGCTGGATAACGGGTATTCCTATGTGACCCAGGTGAAAACGGCACAGTCTTTCGCGACCCGTCTCGATGACGAGAGCGAGGTACAGCCTGTCATTGATATTTCAAGTGCAGTTAATTACTCGAGCCTTGGCGGCAATTGGGGCGGCAAGGATGACCTGAGTGCACAATCAACCGTTCGGTGGGATGATGAGAATTTGTACGTGACGGTCCGTGCAACGGATAATACGCATTATCAAACGTGGACAAACGGCGATATTTGGCAGGGCGACAGCTTGCAGCTTGGTATCGATTTATCGAGAAAAGATGGTTCTACCAGCCAAAATGTCAACGAGCTTGGTTTTGCGCTGACGAATAGCGGTACGGTATCGAAATGGAGATGGCGTGCGCCTGCTGGCGTAGCAGCTGGAGCTTTTAACGCAGCGGATGCTGTTATTACAAGAGATGAAGCGACGCATGCGACACTCTATGAGATTACTCTTCCAATCTCTGCGCTTCATGGTGCGGGATATACCTTCTCGCCGGAGGATCAGCTTGGTCTGACGATCCTGCTTAATGAACATGATGGCGCAGGCCGTGCTGGTTTTATCGAATATAACCAAGGAATTGGAACAAGTAAGGATGCTACGCAGTTTGGTGATCTGTACCTGCTTAGCTCTGATTATGGAAGCCTGCTCGCGCAATCGGCTGAAGCAGCGGTTGCTGCGGCTGAACAAGCGAAAGATGTTACAAGCATTGATGCAGCAGCGAACTTTGTCAGCCTGCTTCCGCAAGGAACAGTGAAGGCTGGACTAGCAGCGAGACTGACTGCAATTGGCGGATCGACGAATCCGGGTCCTGGTACAGGATCTGGCTCAGGCTCTGGGCAAGTTGATCAGCCGAAAGTAACAGTTAAGGCAGATGGAACGGTACAAGTGGAAGGTACTGCTGTTGTAGATGCAAGCTCGAAGAATGCGAAGCTTTCCTTGACGGCAACATTGCTTGATCAAGCGTTCTCCAAAGCAGCAGATCAAGCCGGCAAGAAAAAGATTACGGTTGTACTGCCTGCTGCTAGTGGAGCAAACGGTTATTCTTTGGAGCTTCCGTCGGGTTATTTGACACAGCAATCCTCGAATCGGCAGATTGAGCTCATTACACCGTCTGGAACGATTCTATTGTCCAGTGATATGCTGACGCCTGATGCGAGTAAGCTTGGTCAAACCGTAATCATCAGTATTGGAAATGCAGACAGAAGTGGTTGGAGCGAAGAGCTGTTGAAGAAGATTGGAGATCGTCCAGTTGTTGATCTGACTGTTCAATCTTCAGGTCATACTGTTGACTGGCATAATAGCCAATCTCCGGTCACGGTAGCACTTCCTTATGCCCCTTCGGTGACTGAGAAAGTGGATACAAATAAGCTGACCATCTGGTATATTGACGGAAGTGGAAAATCGTTCCCTGTGCCAAGCGCACGTTATGATGCAACTGGCGGACAGATCGTATTTACTACAAAACATTTTAGCCAGTATGCAGTTGCATATGTGCAAAAATCGTTTGCAGATTTAAACGGTTACGGATGGGCGAAAGAAGCGATTGAGGTGCTTGCGTCAAAAGGTGTTATTAAAGGTGTATCGGAAACGGCATTTAAGCCGGGTGCATCTATCAAACGGGCGGACTTCGTGAAGCTGCTCATAGATACACTTGGACTCACCTCGGATGCTCCAGGCAGCTTTGCAGATGTGCAGGCAAGTCGTTATTATGCTGAGGCTGTAGGCATTGCGAAGTCGCTTGGTATCACAAATGGTGCCGGTGGTAACCGGTTTGATCCGGAAGCACCAATCACGAGGGAAGAAGCGGCAACGTTTATCGAACGTGCTCTTGCAGCTGTGAAAGCCGGTCTACCGGTTGGCACAGAGGATGTGCTTGCGGATTATACAGATGCAGATCAAATATCGGCTTATGCGAAGGGAAGTATAAGCTCTCTTGTGAAGGCCGGTCTCTTGCAAGGCCATGATGGAATGCTGGAGCCAAAAGGCCAATTGAAACGAGCAGAAGCAGCTGTTCTATTCTACCGAATTTATAATCGTTAATAAGTGTGAAAGGAGCCAGATTCCATGCAGGAATCTGGCTCCTTTTTGGCGTATTATTAGCGTACTACACAAGCCTTTGGACAAATGAGAAAAACTCCTATCTGTACTTCGAAGATGAGCGACCGCGTTTAAGCGGAAGTTTTTATCGCCAATCGTAATGATTTTCTTTACGCTTTATCGCTTTAAAGAACTTAAACTTTCCGATGTGGTAAGAAAGACAAGTAAGCGCTTACTAGACTGCAGACACAGGCATGGCTATTAATGTTGGGAGGCTGTATGTGATGAGTACAATTCGGATTGGATTTATTGGCACGGGAGGTATTGCCGGCTGGCATGCGAAACAACTGCTGGAGCTCCCTGAGGTTCAAATTACGGCGCTTGCGGATACAAGCGAAAGCAATCGCCTTGCTTTTGTAGAAAAATTTGGTTTGCAGGATGCCAGGTTGTTTTCCGAATATGAGGATATGTTGGAAGAAGGGGAGCTTGACGCGGTTGTCATCTGTTCGCCGCATACGCTTCACTTCAGACAAGCCTATGATGTATTGGATCATAATTTGCATGTCCTGATTGAGAAGCCGATGACCTGCTCATCGGAGGAAGCTGAGCAGCTGATTCAGAAGGCCAAGCAGACGGAGAAAGTGATGCAGGTATCGTACCAGCGGCATTTTCAGCCAGAGTTTTTGTACATCCGGGATGCGATTCAAAGTGGAGTAATCGGGAAGGTTACTTCCGTAACGGCATCGCTTTTCCAAGAGTGGTACCAGCTTACAACTGATACTTGGCGGCAGATTCCGTCGTTATCCGGCGGCGGGTTCCTAATGGATTCGGGAAGCCATATTATCGACGTGCTGCTATGGACAACTGGACTGACTCCTGAGGACGTTCAATCGCGGATTAATAGCCATGGCGCGCCGGTTGAGATTGATTCCTTTACTTCGATCAAGTTTGAGGAAGGTGCTATCGCTAGTTTGAACTTCGTTGGGTATGCACCTGGCTGGCATGAGACGTTTGCATTCTGCGGAGAGGAAGGCGGGATCTTCTACGACAATGGTAATATCACACTCCGTCGTATGGGCGAGGAAACCATCGTGCCAGAGCTGCCCGAACCCGTCACCAATCAAGATAAAAGCTTCATCGACGCCATCCTCGGCCGTCATGAAGTACTCGTTCCTGGCGAATTCGCACTCAAAGTGGTGCGCCTCAGCGAGATGATCTATCAAGCAGCTGGCTACGAGCCGCTGAAGAGATAACAGAAAAGGGCTGGAGCAAAGGTCGTTAACAGACCTTTGCTCCAGCCTATTTTTCATGTTTGTCTGGACTCTAGATCTAGCAAGCTCATATCTACTCTAGCGCAACGATAAGCACGTAAACATAGCTGGAGCGAAAGAAGCCAATATTGCGACAGAAAGTTTAAAGATGTCTTATTTAGCATGCCTGTGAACGGGCTTAGAATGGTAGGAAGCACGACAAGAGGAGGACAATAGGATGGCAAAAATTACAGGAATCAAATGTATTCGTACCCGCAAAAACGGGACTTGGACCATCGTTAAAGTTATGACTGACCAGGATGGACTATATGGGCTTGGATCTGCATCGGATGTGTATAACCCGGAAGCGGTCGTGCAGATTATTGAGCAATTGCTTGCCCCTCTGTTAATCGGCAAAGAGGCCGCCAATATAGAGGATTTGTGGCAGACGATGTATATGAGTGGATATTGGAGAAACGGAGCTTTGCTTCATACGGCAATTGGCGGTATTGATATGGCGCTGTGGGATATAAAAGGAAAAGAAGCCGGCCTGCCGGTCTATCAGCTGCTTGGCGGTGCCTGTCGTGCAGCGATTCCATGCTATGGACATGCGGGCGGGAAGGATATTGGCGAGCTGAAGGAGGATGTACACAAGTTCATCGAAGAGGGGTACTCTGTGATCCGTGTTCAAATGGGCGGCTACGGAGGCGGCGGTTTTATCGATCGGGATAAGGCGAATCTTCCTCAGCAGGCATGGGGCAGCGGGCCAGTGTTTGATGAGCAGTCTTATTTGAATGCGATACCAAATATGTTCGAGCAGCTAAGGAATGAATTTGGGATGAACATTCAGTTTACCCATGATGTGCATGAGCATCTATCACCGGTTAACGCCATACAGCTGGCCAAGCGGGTTGAGCCGTATAGTCTGTTCTTCCTTGAGGATGCGTTAGCACCAGAACAGATCGGATGGTATCGCCATTTGCGGCAGCAAAGTGCAACACCTCAAGCTGTCGGCGAGTTATTCGTAAATCCGCAGGAATGGACACAACTGATCAAGGAGCAGTTGATTGATTTTATCCGCGTACGTGTCTCGAAGGCAGGAGGGATAAGTGCGTGTCGCAAAATTGCTGCGTTAGGAGAAGCGTTTGGCGTTCGGACTGCCTGGCAGGAAGGCGGGGAAAATGACCCTGTCAACCAAGCGGCGGCTGTGCACCTCGATATGGCTATTTGGAACTTTGGTATTCAGGAAGTGAACCATTTCCGGCCGGAGGAGCAGGATGCTTTTGCGGGGCACATTGAACGGAAAGGCGGTTATCTGTATCCGTCACAAAAGCCAGGACTTGGCATTGAACTAGATGAGCTGAAAGCGCAGCAGCTGCTTGGAGAAGGGTGGAGCCGATCGGTTTATTTTAACCCCTATCAGCTTGATCGCAAGGCAGATGGTACGTTGGTTCGCCCATAACAATATTGGACAATAGGAGTGTAATCACATGAAGACAATTGTAGTGACAGGCGGCAGCGGTAAGCTGGGTATGGCACTTATTAAGGAGCTCCTGCAAGAGGGTTATACGGTTACCTCGCTTGATACACAGCGTTCGAATGAATTAAAGTGCAGGCAGATCAAAGTGGATCTAAATGATTTCGGGCAGGTCGTATCTGCGCTTCACGGGGCTGACGCAGTTATCCATTTGGCAGCCATTCCAGCTCCGCTTGGTTACACGTACCCGTATATTTTCGCTAATAATGTAGTGTCCAGCTATCATATTCTCGAGGCAGCATCGCTTCTTGGCATTCGTAAAGTAGTAGTTGGCTCCAGCGAATCCTCCTATGGCTTTGCTTGGGCGCCAACACCCTTCTCGCCGGATTATCTGCCAGTCGATGAAGAGCATCCGCAGCAGCCACAGGAGTGTTACGGGTTATCTAAAGTTGTGAACGAACTTACCGCTTCCATGTTCGATCGGCGCAATGGGATGCAGATTATCTCACTCCGTTTCTCCATGATTACAAAGCCGGAGGACTACAAGCATCTTTCCATCCGCAAACCAGAAGCTTTTAAAAATATTTTCTGGAGCTATATCGATATCCGGGATGCCGTCAGTGCATGCATTGCTTCGCTTAAGGTCAAGGATCGTGGGGCGATCTGCCTCAATATTACGAGCAGCGATACGCTTAGTGATCTCAGCACGGAGCAGCTCATTGATCAGTTCTACCCCGATGTGAAGGATTTACGTGACGCCTTCCCGGAACGGACCGCTCTTGTAAGTAACATGGAGGCTCAAAGGGTACTCGGCTGGAAGCCGCAGCATTCTTGGGCGGATACAATAAATTAAACATAAGCCAGGGCTTCTCAAGCAGAGGTCCTGGCTTCATTGTTTTACTCTCGTTTGTAAGGTTTTTCTAATTGGCAGAGCCTATTATAATAGAATCATTAGCAGCTTTCTCTTCGTACTTCATTGGATTGTGAGAGGAGTTTCGATATGGAAAAGGTGTATAAAGGTGCAAAAACGAGAGAAATCTCCTTCCCCCTTGGTGGGATTGGCAGCGGCAGCATCGGGCTTTCCGGCAATGGAAGGCTGATTGATTGGGAGATTTTTAATCGGCCGAATAAAAAGAGCTTTAATGGTTTTAGTCATTTTGCTATTAAGGCAGAGCAAGAGGATCGTCTATTAGACGCCAGGATTCTAAATGGGGACTTGCAGGCACCTTACATAGGAGAGCACATCAGGGGAGGCCCGTGGTACAGCGGATATGGCTTTGGACCAGAAAGCCAGACGATGGCTGGCATGCCGCATTTTAGAGAGACCGAGTTCAGGGGAGAATTTCCTTTGGCTGGAATGACGTTCGCAGACCCTTCGTTTCCCGGACGGGTGGAGCTGCTGGCCTTTAATCCCTTTATCCCACTTAATGATCGGGATTCGAGTATTCCTGCTGCTTTCTTCGAATGGGAGATCGAAAATAGCAGCGAGGAATCTATCACCTATACGATCGGTTTGTCGGTAGGGAACCCGATTCCTACGGAGAGGGTCATCCATCGATATGAAGAATCGGTGAGTGAGACGGGTCACAAAATACATACGCTGGGACTTTCCTCCAAGCAGTACGACGAGGATCATCCGCATTATGGCGATATATGTATCGCTACGGATGCGGCTAAAGTCAGCCATCAAGATTTCTGGTATCGCGGCGGATGGTGCGATGCGCTGGAGATGTATTGGCATGATTTTGCAAAGCCCGGACCACTGAAGAATAGAACATATACCGAAGAGATGCCGCCTAGCGAGAGACATAAGGATACGGCTACACTTGCTTCACATTTTACCCTGAATCCTGGCGAGAAGGGGAAGTTCAGGTTTACGATCAGCTGGAGCTTCCCGAATATGGTTAATTTTTGGAATCCGCAAGTGGCCGGTTCTAACAGCTGGAAACATTACTATGCTTCGTTATTCGAAAATGCTGAGGCAAGCGGAAAATATGCGTTAGAGCACTGGGATCGCCTCCTTGCAGAAACAATAACCTTTAAAGAGGCCCTGTTTTCTTCCACTATACCCGAGGTCGTCAAGGAAGCGGTGTCCGCTAATTTATCCGTGCTAAAGTCAGCGACCTGCTTACGTTTGACGGATGGCTCCTTCTATGGCTTCGAGGGAGTGACGGAAGATACCGGCTCCTGTGAAGGCTCCTGTACACATGTGTGGAACTACGCCTATGCGCTGCCGTTCCTATTTCCAAAGCTGGAAAGAAGCATGCGTGATCTCGATTTTCGCTATAACAGCCGCCCGGATGGGCGTATGACATTTAGACTCATGCTGCCCGTCGGCCGGGAGCAACAGCATTATCATGCTTGCGCGGATGGTCAATTTGGGGGCGTTATTAAAGCTTATCGGGATTGGAAAATATCCGGCAATACAGAGTGGTTAGTTTCGAATTGGCCTGCGATAAAGGGCTCCATTGAATATGCGTGGGCAGATACGAACGTTGATCAATGGGACCCTTTAAAAAAAGGGGTTTTGGAGGGGAGACAGCACCATACCCTTGACATGGAGCTTTATGGGCCTAACTCCTGGTTGACTGGATTTTATCTCGCTGCACTGAAGGCGGGTTCTGAGATGGCTTCCTTCTTAGGCGAATCAGACACAGCCGAAAACTATCAAGGAATTTTTAATAAGGGAAAAGAATGGGTAGATCAGCATCTGTTTTACGGTTCGTATTATGCACAGAGTGTGGATTTGTCCGATCAAACGATCCTTACGCAATTCGGGAGCGACGCAGTACAAGGCTATTGGAATGAAGAGCTGGAGGAAATCAAATACCAGATTGCAGATGGCTGTGTGATCGATCAGGTTATTGCTCAGTGGCATGCCAATTTATGCGGATTGGGAGAGATTTTCGATAAAGCTCAAACCCGCACGGCACTGCAATCGTTATATCGGTATAATTTTAAATCAAGCATGAGAAATGAAGCTAACACCTGGCGTTTATATTCCCTAAATGATGAAGCAGGTCTCATCATTTGTACATGGCCGGAGGGAACCAGCAAGCCTTCGATCCCGCTGACCTATAATTCGGAGACGATGACAGGCTTTGAATATCAAGCGGCTTCGCACATGATTCAAGAGGGTCTTGTTGAGGAGGGTCTTTCCATTGTAGCAGCGATTCGAGATCGTTACGATGGGGAGAAACGTAATCCTTGGAATGAGATCGAATGCGGCAGCAACTATGCGCGGTCTATGGCGAGCTACTCCTTACTCCATGCTTTTAGCGGATTTGAATTCGATGTGGTCCAAGGGATGATCGGCTTTCAACCCGTTCAAATGATGGAGGGCGAGTATCGGACCCTATGGTCGCTTGACCAGGGCTGGGGCATATTCGAGATGACAGCAGACAAGGTGAGCGTAAAGGTATTAGCTGGCAAGCTGAAACTGAAAATGCTTAAGCTAACAGCATCCGAAATTAACAAGGTCAATCACATTCATATCGGCGATGATGAGATAGGCTTTAGTATCACTGAAAATACCGTACATTTTCAGAGCAAAGTGATTCTGCAAGCGCAGCAGTCTGTCGTACTGAACTTACTTCATTAAGCGAATAAAAAGCCCTGATCATCAAGAATCCTTGATGGATCAGGGCTTTCGTCTATTATCCTTTAATTGAACCAATCATAACACCTTTAACAAAATGCCTCTGCACAAAAGGATACATAATCCAGACAGGCAGGCTGGAGACGATAATAATCGCATATTTGATACTCTCGGCCAGCAGAATCTTATCTTCCAGACCGACAGTTCCATCCGCAGCAGCAGATTGGCTGAACATTAATATTTCTCGTAAAACAAGCTGAAGCGGGTAATGTGACTCGTCACGCATATAAATAAGTGCGTTAAAAAAGGAATTCCAATGAGCTACCGCATAGAACAAAATCATAACAGCCAGAATTGGTTTTGACAGCGGCAAAATAATATTCAGCAGCAGCCGCCAATTCGAGCAGCCATCCATATGGGCTGCCTCCTGAATCTCCCAAGGAATACTCGATTGAAAATAAGTTCTCATCACGATCAGATTGTAGGTAGAGATCGCACCGGGAACGATAAGCGACCACATCGTATCGACCATCCCCAAATCCTTGACCAGCAAATAAGTTGGGATAAGGCCGCCGCTGAAAAACATCGTAAGTGTAATGAACAGCATCAATATTTTTCGTCCAGGAAGATCAGGCCTCGACAGCGGATAGGCAGCCAAGATGGTCATAATGATATTAATAATGGTGCCAACTACCGTATACACGATTGTATTCCGATATCCGAGCCACACTTCCTTGTTATGAAAAATTTCCGTATAAGCCTCAGCCGTAACGCTCTTTGGCAGAAGCCATACTTCGCCGCCGAGCACCTTCGCTGGATCACTGAATGAAGCGCTGACCACAAACAGCAGAGGATAAAGCACAATGCCTATAATAACTGCGGCTAATGCATAGATGACTATGTTAAATAACTGCTCGCCCCTTACCATAAGCTTGTCTCCGAAAGCTTGCGAGCAAAACGATTGACTACCAGCAACAGCACCAGATTAATGACGGAATTAAATAGTCCAATCGCGGCCGTATAGCTGTACTCCCCTTTGAGAATACCCGTTGTATAGACAAAAGTAGAGATGACATCACTTTTTTCAATATTTAAGCTGTTTTGCATGAGCAGCACCTTCTCAAAGCCAATATTCATGAAATGGCCGATATCAAGAATAAGCAAAATCACAATGACCGGAACGATGCCAGGCAAGGAAATATGCCAAATGCGCCGCAGCCGGGAAGCACCGTCCATCTTCGCCGCCTCATACAGCTGAGGGTTGATGCCGACCAGGGCTGCAATATACATGATGGATTGCCAGCCCATGTTCTGCCAAATGTTTGAGCTGATAAAGATAGGTTTGAACCATGAGGCTTCCTCAAGAAATCGGATTGGCGTGCCTCCAAAAGTCTCGATCAGCCCATTGACGGGACCACTCTTGGGAGACAGCAGCAATTGTAGCATGCCGACGATAACAACAACCGAAATAAAATGTGGAAGGTACGTAATATTTTGAAGCCATTTGCTGAAGCCTTTGCTTGGCAGCTCTTGAATGATGAGTGCCAGTAATATCGGTATCGGAAAGGCAATCAGCAGCGAAAATAGATTAATAGAAACGGTATTCCACAGCAGTCTCCAGAAATAATACGAATCAAAAAAACGCGTAAAATGCTCAAAACCTACCCAGCTGCTGCCTGCAATTCCCTTTGCCGGGTTGAAGTCTTTAAAGGCGATTTGGAGCCCATATAATGGTCCATATTGAAAAATGAGATACCAGACGATAGGCAGAAGAAGCATCAAGTAAAGGTCATATCGTCTGGCAATCTGTTTAAACAGCCGGGAGCCGCGTATGACACGGCTGCGGGAAGAAACGATGGTTGGATTTTTAGTCTGCGCCGCATTCATAAGCGCCCTCCTCGGTCATTACTTGATTTTATCAAAAGCATCCTGGTACAGCTTCTCGAGTTCGTCGATTTTCAGCTTCTTCAAAGTAGCCTGGAAATCATCCCATTTATCAAAGCTGAGTGCACCAGTAATGAATTTGGAACTTTGCTCTTCGTAATACTTATCGATGTCGTTGCGAAGTACATCCACTTTCTTAGCCGTTACCTCATCAAACATTGGAGATGCGTAGCGGACCTTTGGCATGTACGGATCGAGCTTCGTTTGAGCCTCTTGTACTTGAGGCGGATTAATAAAGGAAGCTACCTTCTCACTAATTAAGTGAGGAGCTCCACCACCGGCATAAGGTGTGATTTTCCCCTGGTTTCCTGTGTTCAAAAACTCCTCCGTATAATACGGAATGCCGTCCTTCAGCTCGTAATGTTCTCCTTTTCTTCCGAATCGGAGCAGAGTCGAGCCTTCCTCGCCGTAGAAGTAATCAATCCAGCGTATAGTAGCTTCCGGATACTTGTTGACAGATGTGATGGCAAATGATCCTAGATCCCGCGGAACAGACGCGCCTTGACTTTGTAGACGATCGCCATGCGGACCTTCGAGCGGAGCAATTCCTGTATATTGTTCCTGGATAGGCAGGAATGAATTATTCGTTTGATCAAAGAAGAAGCCAAGGTTTCCTGACCCTTGCTTCGCAAGGTATTGTGCTTCCGTTTGTGAGAATACTTCAGGATCCAGCAGCTTCTCACTGTAAAGCTTGTTCAAATACTGGAGCAGCTCCTTGTTACGGTCATTGCCCATCCAGATGTCGACTTTGTCATTATCCAGATTAATGTTATAGCCTAGCTGAGAATCAAGGCCAAAAGAGCCGCTCATCATAGAGAGAATAGGCAGCCCTAGACCAACGCCGCTGCTTGCGCGTGCAGTCATCGGAATTTCATCCTGCTTGCCATTGCCGTTTGGATCCTGATCGCGGAAGGCAACCAGCACCTTATACAGATCTTCTGTTGTTTGCGGTTCTTGTAAATTCAGCTTTTTCAGCCATGCTTGATTAATCCACTTCTTGTCCGTCCGCGCAGCACTTAAGGTAACGACGGTTGGGAGTGCGTAAATATGGCCTTCCGGAGTGGTGATAGCTGGTGCAATTTCAGGGTATTGCTCCATCAGTTTTTTGAAGTTTGGTGCATATTTGTCAATCAGGTTCTCGATCGGGATTAATTGACCAGCCGATCCGTAACGGATCGTTTCGAGAGAGGTAAGAGCCGAGCGGAACAAGGCATCTGGAAGCTCGTTGGCTGCGAACAGCAAATTCTTTTTCTCCTGGAAGCCGTCCGTAGGTACTTCGGTGAAATCCACCTGGATGTTGCTGAGTTTGGAGTAATCCTGAAACACAGGCATGTCTTTGAAAGGACCATTTACTGGAGCGATACGCGAAAACATCTTCAGCTTGATAGGTTCTTGTACAATCGGAAAACCACTAGCATTAACCGCATTCGCGGATGCCTCGTCAGCCTTGTTATTCGTATTCGTGTTACTACTGTCCTTACTAGAGCTGCATCCTGCAAGTGTCAGACCAAGTGCGATCATCGCGGACACGGTTAGTTTACTTCGATGGTTATTCATCATTACAACATTCTCCTTTAAAACAAAGTATTCAAAGCCATATAGTTGGTTTTATGGGCTGGATTTAGCATAAATTAAGCGGCAGCAAATAGAAATGACATTTCGTTGTCATCGATTTAACATTTTGTTAGGGATGCTGCGGTAATGGGAAGGCGACATCCCATAATAGGTGCAGAAAGCTCGGGAGAAGGTATACAGGTCCGAATATCCTAGCGACAGTGAAATTTCCGTAATGGATAACGTCCGGTTATGCAGCATTTCCTCAGCGCGCTCCATACGCAGCTTTATTAAATACTCGCGAGGACTCATTCCAAAGCTATGTTTAAATCTGCTGGACAGATGAGATCGGTGCATGCCGGTCAACTGAGCGATGTCGGTGACGGTGATGCCCTCAGCATAATGTGTCTCCATATATTGCAGGCAGGCTTTTAACCAATCCTTATCTTTCAGAACTTCTGGAAGCGGGCGCGACAGTAATTCAAACAACTGGTAAAGCTTCATCTGCAGCTGCAAATCTCCATCCTTCTGCGGTGTTTTCATCCGTTCCATACAAGCCCTTAATTGATTGGTGAGCTCGGTCGTGAGCCGGTTGCGCAAATACGGTTTTTGCTCCGTTATTCCAAGTCTCTTCACTAGGAGCTCCGCTTGTGCCCCATTAAAGGCCAGCCAGTGCAATTGCAGCGGGGAATCGGGGTCGTATTGCGTAATCCAATAGCTATGCTTCACGTCGGGGAACAGACAAAACATACTTCCTTTCGTCAGCGTAATTGTCTCTCCCATACTGGACAACGTGACCGCACCATTAAGCACAAAATGAAAGGAAAAGCATTCTATAACCCTCGGCCCAACGCTGTAATTGGCCTTCGCGATATTATGTCCTGTGCGAAGCGGCCAAAGCCCGCCAAGCTTCTCAAATTCATTTGGTGTGTAATAAAAAATGTCCGCAAATTCATGGCCATAATCCTTCATATCTGTTTCACCCCACAAAAAAAAGACATAGCAGTAGTAGCTGCTATGTCTCTAGTTTTCTAGTCGACTATCCCGTTTATTGTAGCATAGAATTCTATCAATTCTACGGATAGAGGAGTGATATTAATAAATCCGGTAGCTGCCGCTTAACGCCAGCAGACTGAAGAAGTAGAGGCAGTTATCGTAATAACGGCGCTCTCCCGTGCGCAGCGGGGTATTCCAGAACAACTGAACGAAATGCTCCGCATCGGGTCCATCTGCTGCTAACGAGGCCATTGCATTCGTCGCAAGCAGTCCTACTGGATGCAGCGCCGGCTCCTCGAACGGCTTGCCGTCAATCGTATAGCGGCGATAATCGTTAACGTCAATGTTGCGGAAAAATTGTTGAATTCGGTTCGACTGCTCCACCTGCCAAGGATCTTGGCGGAACCATGCCCAGTCCAGGCCGATATTGGCTGCTGTGCGGTAAGCGTCGCTGTAGAAATGCCGGAAGTCGCCATGACGCTGAACCTCTGCAGGCGTTCCATCATAATTTGCATACTCAGGTGAAAGCCCGGTCTCGGGATGACACGCAGTATGCAGATAAGCCCGGCTTGCTTTAGCAGCCTCTTTCCAGAATGGCCTGTCCTCTTCATCAGCCCATAGAGCAAACAGATCGTAGAAATGGGGAAGATGATAGGATGGATCACTAAATAATGACTCCGGAACGAACTTAATTAGTTTTGTTGCTGGATCCCACATCGGATCTCCGCCGTTTCCGTCCTCACCTTGATGTACGCATGCCCGCAAGATTCGTCTTGCCTGCTCCGAATAATTGTATGGCTCGGGTCCATCTCCCCAGCGGTTAGCGGCAAAGAAGAGGGCCAATGCGAAAAACTCTTCTCCATCTGGAGCCGGCCCTTGTGAAAGACGAGTACCGTCAGTCTTACAATGCCAAGCGAAATAATCCTTGTAGCGGCCTTCTGTATGCTGCATATAGGTGACGGAGAAATTCCACAGCCGGTCGAAGATCTCCTTATCATTCATTTGAACCGCCATCATCATCCCGTAGGACATGCCCTCAGACCGCACATCTATGTTGCCGGTATCCAGCAAATAACCTTTATCATCACCCATTGAATAATAGATTTGAACCTCTGAATCATTTCCCAGGATATCTGACCACGCCTGCTTCAGTTTCGCTTGTACGGCTTCTTCCGAATACCCAAGCTCCTCAAATAGATTCCGATATTTCCCTGTATAAAAAGCTCCTTTATGTACCTCTGTCTTCATAGAAAAATCCCTCCATTCTGCTGTCTACAGGTCGATCTTAGCACATTCAAAGCCATATAAATTAAAGCGTTTTCATCAAAAAGTATAGATTTGCTGTAGACAAGCGATGAGAAGTTTCTTCACATCACCCGTTGACAGAACTTGGGGAAGTTCATACAATATAAATAAATCCAATGGACAAATTAATTATTTGAGCCATTTCATCAAGAGTAAACACACCTCTTTTACCATTCATCGCAACACATTAGTATCAAACTTCACTGCTTTCCTTTCTCGTACAACTATCCAAGAACTCACACCTACAGCACTCCCGCATCATGACAAACCCGCATCGTCCATACAAAAGCATTCGATCCGATTCTTGCAGGAGGTGAGGCCGACTCGTCCGGTTAACCTGTTTGTCCGTAAGTCTTAGTCATGTTTCTATTTTTTATTTCTAAGAGGGGGTTAGGGGAATGCGGAAATCTTTATTAGCTTTAACGGCAAGTGCTTTAATGCTTGTAACCGCAGCGTGCGGTAATAGTAACAATGAGGCGGAAACATCGGGTAATGGAGACAAGCCAGCTCAGACGAAGACGATTAAGTTCTGGCAGTTCATGGGCACGATGGACGACAGCTCCGATATTAATATCGCACCGATTATTAAAGAATTCGAAGACTCGCATCCTGGTATAAAGGTCGATGTGCAGCAGCTGGCCTGGGATAACGGCTTGGATAAAATAACGACATCTTTTGGCGCTAATGAAGCACCTGATGTGGTCGAGCTCGGCAATACATGGGTAACACAATTCGCTACGCAAGGCGCGCTGCTTGATGTAACGGATCATATCGCGGATGTTAAGGACCAGTACATAGGCTGGGACAGTGTCATGATTGATTCGAAATATTACGGAGTACCTTGGCTGCTTGGCACCCGGTCCCTTTTCTACAACAAGGAGTTGTTTGAGCAGGCAGGTCTTGATCCAAACAGTCCGCCAAAAACTTGGGATGAGTTGAAGAGCGCAGCCGAGACGATTACGTCGAAGACGAAAACAAAGGGGTTTGGTATTGCAGCAGGTGAAGCGGAGACGCCTTGGACCGAGTTCTCGATCTTCCTCTGGAGCAACGGCGGCGATTTCCTGAATAATGACCATACGGCAAGTGCACTTAGCGATCCGGCTGCCGTAGGTGCCATGGACTATTATAATGAGCTCTCCAAATCTTCCTTGGTTGCACAAGATGCCATAATCGGGCAGGAATTTGCCGCTGGTAATGTTGGGATGTTTATATCCGGGGCATGGAATCTGCGCAGCCTTCCACAAAATGCGCCTGATCTGAAATGGGGCGTAGCCGAAATTCCTGCCAATGCAAACGGCACGTCAGCTACATTTGGAGGTGGTGAGATCTTAAGCATCTCGGCGAAATCCAAATATCCGGACGAAGCTTATGAGCTGGTACAGTTTATGACGTCCAAAGCAAATGCGATGAAGATTACGGAGAGTGCGAAGTCGGTCTTCCCGCCGTACCCAGGTATGGAAAGTGATCCGTTCTTCGCCGACAAGCCGGAGCTCACCGTATTTGCGAAGCAGCTTCCGAATGCAAAGAACCCGCCAAGTATGAAGGAATGGCAGCCGATATCTGAAGCGGTAACGATGGCCGTGGAGCAGGTGGTCTTGAACAAAACAGCACCAGCCGATGCCATGAAGGAAGCCTCCGATAAAATAAACAGCTTGCTGAGGCCTGAATAGAAATAGGGACAGGTGGGGGATAGCCTCCTCCACCTCCTGCTAATGGAGGAATCAATGTGAAGACGGCCAGCCGAATCAAGCTTAGGCAAAATGCTACCGCGTATTTTTTTCTCTCGCCATGGTTACTTTCCTTCCTTATCTTTGGTTTATTCCCGATTGTCTTCTCTTTTTATCTAAGCTTCACAGATACGGGCATGCTTGATATCAATCCCGTCTGGAAGGGTCTCGATAATTACATTCATGTGCTGAAGGATAAGGATTTCCTGAAGTCGCTGTGGAACACGATCTACTTCGTTATTGTGACGGTTCCCATTACGACAGTCCTTGCGATGATTCTGGCCATAGCGGTGAACAGCCGTATTCCAGGAAAGGTCCTATTCCGAGTCGGTTTTTTCATGCCAACGATTACTTCGGTTGTTGTTGTCTCGATGATGTTCATGCTGCTGTATGCTCCTTCGGGCATTTTGAATGCCATCCTCGATGTCCTTCATCTGCCGAGAGTATCCTGGCTGCTTGATGTAAAGACGGCACTTCCTTCTATTATGGCAATGTCGGTATGGACGGCAGTGGGCTTTTACATGCTGATGTATGTAGCGGCATTGCAGTCGATTCCGAAGGAGTTGTATGAAGCGGCAACGACTGACGGAGCAGGCTTATGGACACAGTTTCGGATGGTAACCTTACCGCATCTGAGGCAGATGAGTATTCTCGTCATTGTGATGAATACGATCAATTCTCTGCAGGTGTTCTCGGAAGTATTTGTCATGACCAAGGGTGGTCCTCTTAACTCGACGAAAACAATTGTACTTTATATGTACAACATCTCATTCTCCAATCTCCAATTAGGCAAAGGCTCGGCAGTTGCGTACCTGTTGATGATCTTTATTCTGTTGGTAACGATGATTCAAATGGGGCTGCTTCGCATAAACAAGGGGGTAGGCGAATAATGGCTTTGAAAAACAATGTCCGGTCCACCATCGTATTTGTTGTTCTGCTTATCCCGCTCGCGCTTATGTTCTTTCCGTATCTGTACATGATTAGCATGTCACTGAAGGGTGACGGTATGCTGATTAAGACGTTAGGCGATATTATCCCGCACAAAATTACGCTTCAGAACTATGTAGATGTTCTAAGCAGCGGTCCGTTCGGAACCTATTTCTTCAATAGTACGCTAGTAGCTGTGCTGGTTGTTGCGGGTAATGTGCTGTTTGGCTCGATGGTTGGCTATGCCTTCGCCAAGATGAGTTTTGTTGGTAAAAACCTGTTGTTCCTTGCCATACTTGCAACGATGATGATTCCTTTCCAGGTGACGCTTATTCCGATCTTCCTGCTAATGAGAGAGCTGGGCTGGATTGATACATACGCCGCCTTAATTGTACCCAGCCTTGTGACGCCAATGGGGATTTTCCTGATGAGACAATACATATCGACCATTCCGACGGAACTGATTCATGCGGCCAAGATTGACGGCTCCTCCGAGTTTGGCGTGTTCTGGCGAATTATTTTCCCTCTGGCAAAGCCTGCCCTTGGAGTTATGATCATCGTGCAATTCCTAGGCTCATGGAACAATTTTATTAATCCGCTAATTCTTACGAACTCGGAAAAAATGAGGACCCTTCCGATTGGTCTTTCTTTGTATAAAGGCTTTAATGCGATAGATTGGGTTCACCTGATGGCTGCCTCCTGCGTTGCAACGCTTCCTGTCGTGGTGATCTTTGTTCTATTCCAGAAGTATATTATTGCGGGGATGACAAGCGGGGCAGTGAAGTCATAGAAAGGTAGGAATTTATGCGTATATTTTCAGTTAAAACTAAAGGAGGAACCAGCTGTGCGGCTTGAGGATAAAGTAGCGGCCATGTGTGTGGTCGGTGTTCCTTCCTATGAAGCGGGACTGCCGTTCCAAGATCGTCTATCCCGTTACAAATACGGCGGTATCGGCTTATTCCCTCATAATATAAAATCGGAACAGCAGACCCGGCTTCTTATCGAAGAGGTAGGGAAGCTGGCTGCAAATCAGCAGCTTCCGGCCCCCTATTTTATTTCGATCGATGAGGAAGCGGGGAGCCTGTCTAATTTTAAATCATTTTATCCGTTTATCCCCGGCAACGGGGCAGTAGGTGTTGGGGATGATCCAGAGACGGCGTTTCTACTTGGTAAATTAATTGGCAGTCAGCTTCATGAACTGGGCATTCCAATGAACTGGGGGCCGGTTCTTGACGTTAATACGAATATCGACAATCCCGTCATAGGTATCCGTTCCTTTGGCTCTGATCCTTATAAGACCGCAGATTTCGGAGAGGCTTATATAAGCGGACTTCATGAGGCAGGGATTGCTGCGACGGCGAAACATTTTCCCGGTCATGGTCAAGTCAGCGGCGATTCCCACTATATGCTCCCGGAATGCATGCTCACCTTAGAAGAACTGAGGCAAGGACCACTTCTTCCATTCGAGGCAGCTATCAAAGCTGGAGTAGATGCCATTATGACGGCGCATCTCGTGTTCCCAAATATTGATGAAGCGGGGGAGCTTCCAGTATCTCTTAATCCGTTCTTTGTGACAAAGCTGCTGAGGGAAGAGTTAAACTTTGAAGGTGTCATTTGCACGGATGATGTAGAGATGGCGGCGATCCGTGATTTTTTCAAGCCTGAAGAGATTGGTGTACTAGCAGTGCTTGCTGGCAATGATAGGATACTAATGTGCCACACAGCAGATTTCCAGGACAGGGTCGTTGCTGGTATTGTGGCAGCCGTTCAGGATGGTCGAATCCCCATGATGCGGATCGATGATTCTTATCGTAGAATTCAACAGTTAACGGCTAAGTTTCAATCCTATCGTGAAGCGGCGCTGCCTTTCACCATGGAACAATGGAAGGATGAAGCCAAGCGGCTCGCCCGCCAGACGATTCATATCATCAATGATTCGCAGCATCTGCTTCCCCTTACAGCGGAACCCCGTTATCTTCTATTACTGCCTGAGCAAGCAAGATTAACCGTGGCGGATACATCTAGCAGCACGGAAATCATCTTAGCCGAAATTCTGCAAAGCTATGGTATTCAGGTGGATAAACGGAATATATCAATGAATCCGGAGTCTAGTGAAATAGCGGAAATATTGGTACAATGTGACTCATACGAATGTCTTATTCAAGGAACGATAAATGCTCATCTGTTCCAAGGCCAGCTGGAGCTGGCAGAGCAGCTTGCTGCGATCAAACCGCTGCTTAATCTTGTATTACGGAATCCGTATGATGCGGCAGTTCTTCCGCAATCAGCGGGTAAAGTATTGATTTGTTCAACTTCTCATTACTCTTTGTTGGCATTTGCAGAGGCAGCCGTAACAAGGAAGTAAGAAGGGATAATTATGCCGTCTATTAAAAAGGGTAATCTACAATTAATGAAAGAGATTAATACCGCGACTATTTTAAATTTACTTCACCGCGGTGACAAATTATCCAGAGCTGAGATTTCTTCCATTACTAGGCTGAGCGCGACAACCGTTTCTGCACTTGTAGAAGAGCTTATAACTGCGGATATGGTTGAAGAAGTAGGCGAGCGTCCGATGGTCGGAGCAGGCCGAAGAGCGATTGCTCTTCAGATTAAAGCACATGGCGGTTATGTCGTTGGGATTTTCTTAAGTAACAGTGCGCTGATCTGTGCAGTCTTTAACTTGCATGGTGATAAGATCGCCGAGTTCAAGACCAAGATCGCTATTGGCAATGACGCCATGATGGAGCAGATTGAAACCGCTCTTACAAGCTGTCTGGAAGATCCGAAGGTGAAAGATTGTGGAAGCATGAAGGGAATTGGTATTGCGGCTCCGGGTATTATAGATGAACGCGGTGAGACAATTATTTATTCCAGCTACCTGAAGCTGTCGCATTTGGCACTTAAAGAACGGTTGTCTTCCTTGTATCCGAATATACCGCTTCAGATTATCAACGACTCGAACGCGGCAGCATTTGCCGAGCAGTACAACGGGATCGGAGAAGATAAGAGTCATTTGCTCTATTTCACTATTAATGAAGGAATCGGGTCCGGACTTATTTTGAATAAGGAGATTTTCTCCGGGTATCTTGGCGCATCTGGTGAGATTGGCCATATTCCGGTTGATCCAGAAGGGCTGATATGCAGCTGTGGCAGAAGGGGCTGTATTGAGACCGTTATTACGATTCCATACATCCTGAAGCGCTGTCAAAGTCTAGCCGAAGTAAACGGGAAGCGTTCGCCTGAGTCGTTCGAGGAGCTGCTGCAGTGTTATAACGTTCATGAAGAGTGGCTGGAACCCGTCTTCGACAAAGTGCTGTATGTCACTACGATCATGGTCGCTTCGGCGGTCAACTTCATAAGTCCCGAGACGATCGTTTTCGAGGGCTGGATGAAAGATTCGTCCAAATTTATGAGCAAGCTGATTGATGAGCTGGTGAAGTTTCCTTTCCCGGTACCATTCTCGCCTGACCGAATCTGTTCCTCCTCTTACCCGGATGACGGCGCACTTTACGGGGCAGCAACTCTAATGCTTCAGAAAATATTTAAAGCAGCTTCCATTGCTTAAACAACAAAACTCGGTATCCATTCCATCCGTTGTATGACGGATGAAGAATACCGAGTTTTTTGCCGTTCTTATTCGAGGTTGGCGTGAATCTTAAACATAGCTGCACCTTGAAGCTCTTTTTTCTCCATCAGGTTCAGCACTACCGTATCCAGCAGCAGAAGCAGGCTTTGCTCGAACAAGCTGCCCATTGGCTGTTTGGAGCTAGCAGACTTGCTTTCTTTCGTAGCAGCTGGAATATGGACGACCGTAGAAGCTAAGGTGCCTAAAGTGGATTCCGGCACAATTGTGATGGCTGCTACTGATGCGCCAATACTGCTTGCTTTGGAAGCCATCGCGGTCAGGCTTTTTGTCTCGCCCGATCCCGATCCAACTAGAAGCAGGTCTCCTTCAGAAATACCTGGTGTTATGGTCTCGCCGACAACATACACACGGAATCCCATGTGCATCAGGCGCATCGCGAAAGCCCGCATCATCAGCCCCGACCGTCCTGCCCCAGCCACAAAAATGTTCTCTGCCACCGAGAGCTGCTCGGCAAGCTGTTCAATCTGATCTGGCTGAATATGCCGAAGCGTCCGCTCTAATTCCTCAATAATGGACGATGTTGAAATGAGCGTACTCATAGTATTACCCCTGTTTGATCAGCTGCTGCATTTGAGCGGCTACTGCTTGTTTGTCCCCAGCACTTGTAATGCCGCCGCCAACAATAACAAGATCAGGCTGTGCACTGATGACTTCAGGCAATGTCTGAAGCTTAATGCCGCCTGCGATTGCTGTTTTTGCCTGTTTTACGACACGTTTGATCGTAGCCAGATCTTCGAACGAGTTTTTACCCTCTGCTTGATGGTCGTAGCCGGAATGTACACAGATATAATCAACGCCAAGGTTGTCGATTTCTACTGCACGTGCAGCAATATCTTTCACATTAATCATGTCGACCATGATTTTTCTGTTTTGCTTCCGTGCTTCTTCCACAGCACCTTTAATAGTGGAATCATCGGATACGCCAAGTACGGTAATAATATCCGCTCCAGCTTCTGAAGCTTTCATTACCTCATAACCGCCTGCATCCATAATTTTCAGATCTGCGAGTACTTTGAGGGAAGGGAATTCTTCCTTGATTTCTTTCACTGCGCGAAGCCCTTCGTTTATAACAACAGGAGTCCCGATTTCCACGATATCGATGAAAGGGGCCACCTCTTTAACTACTTGTATTGCCTCAGGGATGTTTACCAAGTCTAGTGCTAATTGAAGTTCCATATGATGAATCTCTCCTTTAATTTGAATGTTGTTGTTAGGGATGAGTTCATATTAGGACGATACCGAAAATTAAGGAAGTACGCACTTTCAAGTAAGTCGGTATCCTGCAGGAAACTGTAATGAGCAAAAAGGCAGACCCCATGCGGAGTCTGCCCAGTTTGTGAGACTAATCTTTTCATTTATTTTTCTGCTGCTTGAAGGGGAATAGGTTCGGAATCAGAAGTTCTGCCGAGCACCTGCTCGCCATAATGCTTGCCCCAGTTGTACATCAGCTTCAGGATTGGGACTAGACTTTCTCCATATGGAGTCAGCTTATACTCTACCTTAGGGGGAACTACCGGATAAACAGTTCGCTCGACAAGCTGGTCCTCTTCCAACTCACGAAGCTGGTTGGTTAATATTTTTTGCGTGATATGGGGAATGAGCTTCTGCAGCTCGCTGAATCTCTTCGTGCCTTCTATACCCAGATGCCAGAGGATAATAAGCTTCCACTTGCCTCCAATTAACGCGAGGGTCAATTCTTTCTCACAGTTAATTTGATCAACTTCAATTCGGGAGCGGATATCTTTCGCCACAGTCGAACACCTCCATGTTGCTATAGTGTCACAATAGATTACAGGATTATAAGGGCTATGTCCACTTTGTAAAATAGATGTCGAATTATAGCGATTTATGATATTATCAAAATTATTGCCTATATTATGGTAAAAAAGGTGGAGAACTTATGGAGTATATGGAAACCTTGCACCGCCGTAATAAATTACTCGTTAACATTATCTGGGGAATGCTTATTCTGGGTATAGCGGTTGATTTGTTAACAGGGGCGGGAATGGATTCCGTTATCATGTTGTGTATTGTAGGGACAATTACATGCGGCGCGACCACATTGTTCGTCTACAAACACTGGTTAACGACGTACATTATGTATTTTATTTCTGCTATCGTAACGATCCTGACCTTATTATTACTGCTTACTGGTCCGATTATTACAACCTATTTTCTAGTGTATGTGAATCTTGCCATTATGACGCTTTACGGTAATTCCCGGGCTATCGGTTTCTCCGGACTGATGGGTGTCCTTCTAACTATTTATTGTTACATAAGTCCTGACAAAACGGAGATTTTTGGTGATAACGCTCCAACGACAATGTTTATGTATTTGGCTATGGTTGCTGTACCTTTATACGTCTCTACTAGATTCAGCGAACGGCTGCAGCTTAATATTATTAAGCAAGGTGAACAAGCGATGACAGAGAACAATAGGTCGCTTGAGCTGGTTGGTCAAGTCTCTTCATCAGCAGCCCTCCTTAATACGTTTAGTACGAACCTGAAGACGAATATGACAACAACGTGTTCCATCTCCAAAGAAGTAACCTCCGCCTTCACAGAAATCACCTCCAGTATGGAGGCTCAAACCTCCAGCATTACCGATATTAGCGAATCGATCAGCTATATTGAGCAATCCGTTTCCTCACTAGCTGACCGCTCTACCGAAATGAAAGAGATTTCGGCAAGCTCCGCTATGCTGACGAAGGCTGGAAGCGAAGGAACAACGGTACTTGAACAAGAGATGGAGCGGGTTAACGAATCAATTGATTCGTCGGTTCAGCTTATGAATGAATTAGGGGAGCAAAATGCGAGCATTAGCGAGATTGTCGCTACTATCAAGCATATTTCCACGCAGACCAATCTGCTGGCTTTAAATGCAGCTATCGAAGCTGCCCGTGCTGGTGAACATGGCAAAGGCTTTGGTGTTGTATCGCATGAAATCCGTAAGCTGGCGGAAACTTCTCAGCAGTCTACAGAACAGATTGAGCAGATTCTCGAAAGCATCCGTTCGAAGACGATCCGGGCAGCAGAGCAGGTGCTCGAAGGGCAGCAATCGGTTATTGGCAGTACGGCTGCTACCCGTAAAGTAGCTGATGTGATGCGAGCTTTGGCAGCAGACGCCAATAACCTGGAGAGCCATTCGACCGAAGTCGATCATTCAGCTGAGCAGCTGCAAGAGCAATACAGAAGAATAACGGACCAGATCATGACCATTGCTAGTGCAACGGAGCAAAATATGGCGGCTATTCAAGAGATGTCCGCAAGCATGACGACGCAGGACAGCCGCATTATTGAGGTAGTCGAGAGCTTCCTGCAGCTGGACAAGCTGACTTCCGATTTGAATGAAATGACGGAACAGAAGGTTATGCCCAACTTAGCTTAAGTATTAATTCTAGAAAAGCCAATGAAGTAGACAGCTTCATTGGCTTTTTAACTTACGTCTTCTTACCGTTCAGCTAGACTTCTGAATGGCTTGTATAGAAATTCAATTAGGCTGGGCGTCCCGGGCGTATTAGGAATGTCTAGGAAGAGAAAGATCCATAGGACAGCCAGCAGGGAGAAAAATACCGTCTTTTCTTTCGAACCCCATTTCTTGAGTTTCTGCCATTCAAGCCAAATGATCAGGATCGTTCCTATAGTGATTAGGGTAATAAATTGTAGTCTCATTTTACTCCACCTCTTCAAACGACATTCCGCCGGGAGCATTAATTAAGCCTGGTTTTTTAATCTCTGTCTTGACTTCAACTGAAACATTAACCTTCGGAAATTGTTCATCCCATTGATCCTTCATTTTATCCCATTGCTTCGGATATTTTTTTTGAAATTCTCTTGAAAAATGAACGGCATCTGTCTTCACATTGTTCTGCAAATAAAGGACAGCAGCCTGAATTCGGTTCTTAATATCTTCGCGAAATGCCTCATTCATTTTAGCCAACTGTTTCGGCTTCGTAGGATCCATATTCGTATTGTTCTGAATAATACTGCCCTCTGCTTTCACCTTAATGGTCATCGACCAGGTATTCCCTTCAATATGCGGGATCAGATTTGTTTTGGTTTTGACGGGATTTAGGGATACTTGTTTCTGGTCGTCGCCAACATTAAAGGTAACGCTGTAATCCCCCACTTTATTTGACATGAGTAAGATTCCTCTGAGCAGCCTTTCCGGCAGCTCGCCAACCAGCTTACCTTTTGTCAGCACAGCAGCCCCCTTCATATAAGGGATGGTCTGTATGGGTTTATCTGCAAGCTTGGAAGGCGGCAAAATGTAGACCAGGGGGAGAAGATTAATTCCGGAATCCCCTTTCAGATCAATGCTCATTTGCTCCATCGTGACATGCAGTCCGTCATGCAAATTGGATATTTCACGCAGAGCTTCCGATGACGTGCGTTCTATAGGAGGGATCAATTCAAGCGCGTCTGCTGCTTTTCCTTTACTGATCATCATATAGGCTCGTTCACGGGGCTGAGGGTGCCGAATGAGAAAATCAAATTCCTCACGAATACCAGACTTGGCAATCTCCTCACTGAATATGAAAATTTTGCATTGTCCCCAAAACAATCTTCTTGGCATCTTGCGTTGCAGCTTGGACAGGGCATCTGCGATATTGGTTCCTTCAGCCGACCGGGTAGTTGCTTTCGGTCCGTTGCCTCCGCTCCCAACGCTTTGCTGTCCTCCGCCCTGATTTTGCGGAATAATCACTTGTACGGTAACAAGGACCTTATTATTCTCTCCTTTGTCAAAGGTCGTAGCCGAAACAAGCGCAAGATCATTAAGTTCTGTTCGATCCCAGCATCCACCAAGCAATAGCATTGACCCGAAGAGGATTGTACGCATCATGATCCTCCTCATGAGACCAGTTTACTCCATTGTTTTCGGCATAAGGCAATAATCAGAAGCAGGAACGGGATGGCAAGCAAGAAGGTAGTCAAGTGAAATAAACCGGCATTATGGAGGAAACCAGCCAATTTGAAGAAGCTTGGGAAATCCCAAAAACAGTGGATGACGATCAGAATACCGATTGGAAAAACAAAAGGTTTGTAATCCTTAATATTAAAGCAGGACGTAAACGATAAGACAGCAGCGTAATAAACAGCCGCAATCTTAATGAAATTACCTACGACCCACATGGCTAGAAGCAAGGCCTCCAAGTTCTCGAAGAAATCAGCCCGGGATATGTATCGAAACGTTGTTAATACCGGATACACTTTGTTGGCTGTATCTGGCCCGAGTACGAACAGTGCGATCAGACAGACATAAGTTAAGCTGGCTGCGACAGCTGCGAGTGAAAGAAAGCTGTACTTTACTGTTTTCTCCTGATCAATAACACTGGGCAGGAAAAAAGCAATCATTAAAAATTCGGCATACCAGGATATTGGCGGGAGAGAGCCCTTCAAAACCGGAGTGAATCCGTGACTCATGATCGGCAGGATATTGCTGATCTCGAAATCAGGTATTAATAACAGCAGAAAAAATAACGGCAAAATAAAGAGTGGGGTTAACAAAACCGCACTTCTAACCAAGAGCTCTATCCCCCCGCGAACAGTAAAGGCAGCAAGCAGAACCATTAATATAACAAGAAAAAACATAGGGGTTTTAAATAAATAATTGCCAGTAACAAATTCGGCATATTCTCTGGAGACAATTCCGGCCGTTAATACAAAAAACTGAAAGTAAATGAGACCAAGCGCTTTTCCCGGCACTTTCCCGATAATCCGTTCACCATATTGAATCAAATTTTTGTTAGGGTATAATCGATGCAGCTTAATCGAAATTGCAATAACGCTCCCCCCTGATAAGATGGCAATGATAGGCGTAATCCAGAAGTCATTATCGGCGTATTGGGCAGAAATGACGGGGATCGTAATAAACCCGGTTGCCAATATAACCGAGTACATCATAAGCGACATCTGAAAAGAAGTAATTTTCCCATTGTCCATTGTCATCACCACACCTTTCTAGTCATTCCTACCTTGTGCCGGATCAGGCTTCTGGTCAGAAGCTTGCCGATAGTTATTCGTTGTTTCGTAGAGTTCGGGCCTTGTATCCATCATCCACATAGGGGATCTCGCGAGAATATCCTTCAGTTCTGTCCTCACCACACTGGACAGATAGGGCAAACCAAAGGATTTCAGGCTGCATAGATGGATAACGAGAGCGATAAATCCTGACATAATACCAAGTAGTCCAAGTGAACCTGCTAGCAGAATGAACGGAAACCGCAGCATTCTGATGGGCAGTCCGGTCACATAACGAGGGATCATGAAGGAAGAGATGCCTGTAATCGCAACAATTATGACCATCGGAGCCGACACAAGTCCGGCTTGAACCGCTGCCTGCCCAATGACTAGCGCTCCCACGATACTAACAGCAGCACCGATCTGCTTCGGCAGTCTTACCCCGGCTTCCCGTAAAGCTTCAAATGTAATCTCCATCAGCAATGCCTCAACCAAGGCGGGGAAAGGTACGGCTTCGCGGGAGGTTGCCATACTGATTAATAAAGATCCCGGCACCATTTCCTGGTGGAAGGTGAGCAGGGCTACATAGATGGAAGGCAGCAGTAGGGAGATTGCCCCGAAAAAATACCGCAGCCATCTGAGTGCTGTACTAAACAGAAACCGCTGATAATAATCTTCTGCCGACTGCATAAAGGAAAAGAAGGTTACCGGAACAATAAGGGCAAAAGGGGTTCCCTCAGTCAAAATAGCAATTCGGCCTTCAAGAAGGTTGCTGCAGACCACATCCGGTCTTTCCGTGCTCAATATTTGCGGGAACGGCGATAACGGGCTGTCCTCAATTAATTCCTCGATATAACCACTCTCTAAAATTCCGTCGATTTGTATACGCTCCAGACGCCGCTCGACCTCTTTCAGCAGTTCGGGTGCTGCCAAGCCGTCGATATACGTAATGATGACATTTGTCTGTGTATACTCTCCGAGATGGATGGAGTTCATTTTGAGCAGGGGGCTTTTAATAATCCGACGAATAAGAGACGTGTTGACACGTAAGGTTTCCGTGAAGCCCTCTCTGGGGCCTCTAATAACAGATTCAGCGGTAGGCTCTTCGATGGACCGGGCTTGCCAGTTGCTCAAACCAAATGCTATACCCCGAGGTTCATCATCAAAGAACAATACAGGCTCTCCAATTGATAAATGCTTAATGGCGTCCTCAAAGGTAGTTAGATACTTCGAAAAGGCAGAAGTAACGAGATGCTCGGACAAGTAAGTAATGGAAGTAACATCGCCATTAAAGCTCATTAGCGGTTGTATAACCGTTTGCTCAATTCTTGCTGTATCAGATAGTCCGTCGATATAAAAAACAACTGCCTGTTTCACTCCCCCGACAGGGAAGGTACGAATAATAAAATCGGTACAGCTTGAATAAACAGCAACTAGCTGCTGTTTATTATGCTCCAGATTAGCAAAGAGCGGGTGATGTTCCTTGTTCTGGGTAAGATCCGTATTGATTTGTGCTGCTCTTGTGTTTATCATGCGGAAGAGTCTAGATTTTCTCATAAATTTACTTTTTACAGAATCGGAGTGTCCTATTCGTAAAATCAATTTATAGTGCCTTTTGTTCGGAAAGAGATAGAAAAAACGATATAAATATCACTATTTTGGTATTCTCAAAGAGTTTGGTTTCAGTTATATTGAAAGTTGATTAGGGCCTTTTCCGTTAAGTGAACCATTCGGAGAAGGCCTAATTTTTTGGCAAATGAACAGATGGGGATGATGACTTGGCTGTTTTCATTTCGCTTATATTCATTATTTCAGGAGTATTAGGGTGGTTCTTCCCGTCCTTAAGCTGGCACATGAAGCATGGCTGGGCTGTGGATGGCAAATCCGAACCTAGTGATCATTATATTTTTCTAAGCAGATTTGGGTCGGTGCTCGTTCTTGGCTGGGGATTTTACATTCTCATTACTGGTGATTTGGGCAAGCTGAATTAATAGAGGGAGTGTGATTAGGATGAGAAGATTGCCTATGGAGCGGCCAACGGACCACTATGATGCACGCTTATTCAAGATTGATGAGCAGATTTGTGCTTTGCTGGAAGAACGAAGAGAGATTTCGAATCAGAATCCGGGGTATCCGCCCTTCAAGAGTATTGAGAGCTGGGCTGATCGTTACCATCTGTATGAGGATTTCTTGAAATCGTTGTTTGGACTATTAATGAATGAAGAGCATTTTTTGCCAGTAGTTGAACCATCAAGCTTCCGCAAGTATTTGCCTGTTCTTCGAAATGTGGAGAGAGAGGGTATTATCTATACGTTATCCGGCATTAGGCAATATGAGAACGCAAGCGTCGTCTGCCTCAGTATTCATGGTGATGACCAAGAACAGAATAAACATACCCATATCGAACTGGAGCTGGGAGAAGGCTATCACTGCCGGATCGATCAAGGAACAAGCTCAGGTGGTCATGCTGCTTACGGATTTGTTGTTTCACCCGCTCTTCCAGATGATCTGGGAGGAATTACTTTCGTGTTCAGCGAATATGAGAGGCCATTGAAAAAGAAGCCAACAGGCACGGAAATTGTTTTCCGGATGGAATAATGTCGTAGAGAGCATGCAATAAAAGAAGGCCTTCCCGAGTTTAATGATACTTGGGAAGGCCTTTCTATCTATTATAGCTTCTCCAACGCGTCGATACCAAGCGCGATCGATCCGCATAAGCCGGCGTTGTCGCCAAGTCCTGGCGGAACAATGTAAGAGGCGATACCTTCACGGAGGGCTTCATGCGAAGCGTAGCCGTTCAGGTTCTTCTGAACTTCCGCGTGGATCAGCGGGAACAGCTGCTCTTGGTGCATAACGCCTCCGCCAAGAATTACTTTCTTCGGGGATAGCAGCAGAATAGCGCTGGACAAAGCTTGGCCAAGATAGAAGGCCTCCATTTGCCATGCGGGATGATCCTTTGTCAGCTCATCACCTTTCACGCCCCAGCGTTGTCCAAGTGCCGGACCTGCAGCCATTCCTTCCAGACAGTCGCCATGATAAGGGCAGCATCCAGCGAATGTATCTTCCGGATGTCTGCGGGTGATGACATGACCGCCTTCTGGATGAAGCAGACCATGGACAAGCTTGCCTTCGGTGTAAACGCCAACGCCAATCCCTGTACCTACGGTGTAATAAAGGCAGCTGTTCAGCCCTTTGGCAGCTCCCCATTTGGCTTCGCCAAATGCTGCAGCATTCACATCTGTATCCCAACCATAAGGAACAGGCAGCTCACGTTTCATCGTCCCGAGAAAATCAAACCCGGACCAGCCTGGCTTTGGTGTTGTGGTGACAAATCCATAAGTTGGACTTGAAGGATCAATATCGATAGGTCCAAAGGTGCCAATCCCGATGGCTTCAACATTTTTATCGCGGAAGTAGTTCAGTACTTCACGAAGGGTTGACTCCGGATGTTCAGTAGGTAAGCTGATGCGTTCTTCAATCTCGCCATGTTCGTTGCCAATGCCGCATACAAATTTGGTTCCGCCTGCTTCAATTGCCCCAATACGCAAGTTTGTCGCCTCCTCTAGTGGTTGTTACTCATGTGAAATAATAAGTTCAAGCTTGCCAAGGAGCGTAAATTCCCCGAAGCCAAGTGGAAGGATGAAGTGGTCGCCTTTGACCAGCGGATAGCTGCCGGTTTCATTAGCCAATTCTCCGCTGCCTTCGATCACACTGCAAATCGTAAATTTCACTGGAGCTGGGAAATTGGACTCTCCGTCAGCTGTCCACTTTTGAACGGTAAAGAAGTTGTTGGATACCAGAGTCGTTACTTCTGTTCCACCAATGGTTTCAATAGAAGAAGAAGCTTTGGCATCGACATGAGGAACCGTCGTTACTTCAATACCTTTGTCCAAATGAAGCTCACGTTTAGCCCCTTTATCGTCAGTCCGGTCATAATCGTAGATGCGGTAAGTCGTATCCGAGCTTTGCTGCGTCTCGAGTACTTGAATACCTTTCCCTAGTGCATGAAGCGTTCCGCTAGGAACATAGAAGAAATCGCCTTGCGTTACAGTTACACGAGTGAGCAGCTTATCCCATTCTCCCGCATCAACCATTTGCTTGAACTGCTCCTTGGAAGTAGCATGATGACCATAAATAATTTCAGCTCCCGGCTCACAGCCAAGAATGTACCAGCATTCGGTTTTGCCAAGCTCGCCGTTCTCGTTGACCAATGCATAAGCGTCATCGGGATGGACCTGAACGGACAGATCATCCGAGGCATCTAGAATTTTAGTCAACAATGGGAATTTAACAGCGCTCGAGCCAAACAGCTGCGGCTGCTGATCCCATAACTCTCCAAGCTTTAGTCCTTTATATGGTCCGTTATGAACAATACTTTGTCCATTCGGATGAGCGGACACTGCCCAGCATTCTCCAGTACGGTCAGATGGAATATCGTAATTGAACTGTTCTCTTAATTGCTTGCCGCCCCAAATGCGTTCTTGAAATACTGGTTCCAGGAAAATCGGTTGATTCGCCAATCTCAATCCCTCCAAGTTATCGAATACAACTTTACTAAACTTGACAAAATAAATATTTGTAAAGTAAATTGATTATAACATAGGAACAGGGGAAGTAGAAGAATGCCGCGACCAAAAAAAATTTCGATGCAGACCATTGCCGACAAGCTGGGCATTTCACGTAATGCCGTTTCATTAGCGTTGTCTAATAAAAAAGGAATTGGAGAAGAGCTGAGGCAGCTTGTCATCCAGACTGCACAGGAAGTTGGTTATTCTGTAGATGCAGGGCAATCATCCATCAGTGCTCCAATTCTTGTGCTTGTACCAGAGCGGGTGATGAGCCATGCGGATAACGAGCATTTTTTGTTTTATCACGATTTGATTTGGGGACTTGATAGTCGTTTGCAGGAGGAAGGCTATAGTGCGGTTATCGTACGGGTCAGCCATGCACAGGAACAAGATAGAATCCTTCCTGAGCTCGTGCAGCATATTGATTATCAGGGCATTATTGCCTTTGGCATATTAGAGAAGGAATATATCGAAAAAGTACAACAGACACTTACGAAGCCAATGCTGCTCTTTGATTCCTACTATCGGGAGCTCGATACGCCGGCAGTTACTTCAGCTAATATTGAAGGAGCTTGTGAAGCAGTCACTTCATTGATACTAGCTGGACATAAGCGAATCGGCTGTATCGCGCCAATTCATTTGACGACTAGTCATGAGGAGCGGTGGTTCGGGTATACGAAAGCGATGCTGCAGTACAAGCTTCAGCCTGATTTTGCCTTGTGTCTGCTCGAGTCGGAAAGCTTCAGCCGGACGCAGGAGGAATTATCGGCTTATTGCGACCGGTTCCAGGAAGAAGAATATCCAACGGCCGTCTTTTGCGGGAATGACAGGATTGCCTTGCTGCTGATGAAGGAACTAGAGAAGAGGGGCGTAAAAGTTCCTGGGGATGTTTCGGTTATTGGGTTCGACGGGCTTGCGATGTCGGCGGAGTCCGATCCACCACTTACTACGATGGCAGTAAATAAAAAAGCGCTGTGCACTGCAGCAGTTGAGATGCTTGGCCAAATGCTCCGGCATCCTGATTACCCTGCTATGCGCTGTAGTGCTGCGCCTGTTTTGCGTAAGGGTGGTTCTGTCAGGGAGTTAGCCAAGTAACGAAGAGTTATTCATCATGCTTATGGGGATTTTGCTGCACGTCCGTTTGTTTAGACACAATGCTGGTGGAAGCCGAGTCTTTTATTGAACGTTTATATACGATTGTTCCAATGACGATGACGAATCCTAAAACAGTAATGATGGGGATAATGGTAATCATAAGATCAAAGCCGTTATTCATAGTAACTGTTCCTCCGGTGCTTCCATGAAATGAAATGTACGTTGATTGTACCATGGATGAGGGGGAAAGTTGCACTTGATCTTCGTATCTTTGTTATGCTATAAATAAATCATGACTAATTGACTGGAATTGATTTTTGGTCAATTTACTGAGAACTCATGATCAAGAACGAAAGGAGAGAAGAAGCATGTCCGTTGACCGCAAAGCGTTAATATTGAAAGCAGCGACGCAGTCCTTTGCACAATTTGGCTATAAGGCGACAACAATGGATTTGGTGTCCAAGATCGCAAGTGTTGGTAAAGGCACGATCTATACTTTTTTCAAGACGAAGGAAGAACTATTCGAAGCGATACTGAACAAAGCTGAGATCGAATTGAAGGAAGCTATGAACTGCGGATTTGCGAAAGATGACAGCCAAAGATCCTTTATCCATAGTGTGTTCAACCTGCTTGATTCTATCCTGGAGTTCCGTTCGGATCATGAACTGTTCGTGAAGCTGGCTCAAGAGGTTCGGGATATCGGCACTGTCCAGGCGCTGGAAGGAATTCGGCGGATGGAGGAGTTTGGACTTGAGTTCTTGAAGCAAAAGCTGGATTTGGCCATTGAGAAGGGCGAAGTGCGGGAATGTGATACAACGATCACTTCCTATATGATTTTCCGCTTGTACCTTGGTCTGGCGACGGAATGGAATAAGTCACATAGCGAGCCGTTGACGAAGGAGCAGATTAAGGAGAACATCGCAATGCTCATCACGCAAGGGATTATGAAAGAAGCTAGATCCTTGTAAAATTCCAGCCTGAAAGGGCTGTTTTTTTGGTCTAAAATGACCGAAATACGAATTTAGTCAGTTATTCAATAGGAAGAAGGATGTGTAAATATGAGGCCGATTCAGGTTTTCTTTAAAGACATGAAAACTCTTATGACGAAAAGGATGCTGCTGCTTTCTTTTCTTGGCGTCGCGCTGCTCCCAATGCTGTACAGCAGTATTCTGATCGACGGGTCAATGGACCCTTATGCCCAAACGAGCAAGCTGCCCGTTGCAGTTGTTAACCTTGATAAAGGGGCCGATTATGAAGGGAAAACGATGAATGTTGGGGAAGATTTCGTTGAGGAATTAAAGAAAAGTGATAATTTCAAGTGGAATTTCGTGAATGAGGAACAGGCGAAGGAAGGGATGGAGCATAACGACTATTATATGACCATTACCGTACCAAGCAATTTCTCGGAAAATGCAGCGACTTTAACGCAGGAAAATCCTGTTCAGGCGGAACTGATCTTCGAGCCAAACAGCGAATATAACTTTGTTGCCGGACAGATTGGCAGCAGTGCGATGAAAGAGTTGAAGTCTAAGCTGAACGTACAAATAACGGAAGCTTATACGCGCAGCATGTTTGATCAGGTTGGAACGATCTCCGATGGTCTCGGCCAAGCGGGAGAAGGCGCTACGGAATTGAAGGATGGCGCGGGCAAGCTGGAAGACGGTTTGGTCACGCTGAAAGAGAACCTGAACAAATTAGCTAGCGGCACGTCCGAGTTAAGCGGTGGCGTATCCAAGCTGTATGACGGAGCGGCTAGCTTGAATCAAGGCACTAGCCAATTGTCATCCGGCGCATCGAGCCTAGCTAGTGGATTGAGTCAATTAACGGCAGCTGAGCAGCAGCTCGAAGACGGGTCTGCCAAGTCCAAGGCCGGAGCAGTTCAGTTGGCTCAAGGTTTGAAGTCTTCTAAGGATGGTGCAGCTGAGCTTAAGCAAGGATTGACGGCTTCTTCCGCAGCTAGCAGTCAAGTAGCAGCTGGTGCTGCTGATGTGGCTAAAGGACTTGAGCAACTGATGGAGGCAACACCTGAACTTGCGGAGAATGAGTCGCTGAAACAGCTGCTTGCAGCAAGCAAGCAGGTTGCGGCAGGCAGTGCACAGCTGAAGGAAGGGCAGGATCAGCTTCTTGCCGGAAGCAGCAAGCTGGCACAAGGCCAGGATCAGCTGTATGCTGGAGCAGCTCAATTGAGTGAAGGGCAAGATAAACTTGCTGCTGGAATGGTGACTTTTGGCGGAAAGCTGAAGGAAGCTGGTACTGGATCAGCTAAGCTTGCTGATGGTGCAAAAGCGGCTAACAGTGGTGCTGCCCAGTTGAAAGAGGGGCTTGGCCAGTTGTCTGGCGGTGTAGATGGAATTGCCGACGGTTCGAAGCAGTTGAATCAAGGCGCAGGACAACTGAAAGACGGCTCTGAGCAGCTCGTGAATGGTTCAGGCGAGCTTGCGACAAAGCTTAATGATGCTGCAGCTGAGACGGGCAGTATTAAGGACGGCGACAACATTGTTAATATGTTTGCGGAGCCTGTTGTAGTGAAGGAAAATACGGACCACAAACTCGATCATTATGGACTTGGTATTGCGCCGTACTTCTTGTCATTAGCGCTGTTTATGGGGGCTCTTGTTTACACAACCGTATTCTCGGTTCGGGAATCTTACACATTGGGAGCATCGCCTATGGGCCGCTTCTTAAGCCGCACATTAACTTATGTAACTATAAGCCTGTTGCAGTCCTTAATCGCAGATGCTGTTCTGTTGTATGGACTGAAGATTGAAGTGACGAGTGTACCGCTCTTTGTTCTATTTACCATCCTGACGAGTCTTGCTTATACCTTTATTATTCAAGCGCTTGTCACATGGCTAGATAATCCAGGCCGCTTCCTGGTCGTACTGCTGATGATCTTCCAGCTGACCTCCAGTGCGGGAACATTCCCGCTTGAACTTTTGCCGGATTGGATGCAGAAGCTGAATCCATTCCTGCCGATGACCCATGCGATTACTGGCTTCAAGACGATTATTGCCAGCGGTGATTATGCGCTCATGCGTGAACAGATGCTTGTCCTGGGATCGTTTGCTATCGTGTTCCTGGCACTGACTTTCTTGTACTTTATGCGTCAGTCGAAAAAACCTGCTGACAACATTCAGCCAGCAGTGTAAGCTGGTGTGCTAGCTATTAATTGACATGGAACATACATCCTCCTGCCCTTTTCTCTTACTAGTAAATCGGTTAATATAAATAGAATAGTAGAGATGCATTGAAAGTGGCCGTCAATTGACGGCTTCTTTTTTTCTTAAACTATAAGAAAGTATAAATTTACTCTATACTGCGCTTATATTTCACCCGCGAAACGTATGCTGCTCCTCCTAAGGACGGCGCAGCCGTTTACGCTTGAGGAGTGAGTACATTGTTATCGTTTTACAAAGATGATTACCGGCGTTCGCCGATGATATGGATTTTTGGGCTTTTGCTGATCAAATCCGTCTTGTTCCGAGTCTTCTTGTTTGGGGAGCTGCAGTGGGACGGACTGCTGGCTGACGCAGCCGCTTGGCTTGGCCTATTGTTCATCGTGGAGCTTGTTACCGCTGCAAGATGGAGAGGAATCGCATACTGGGCCGTGAATTTGATTGTATCTGTGCTGCTGTTTGCATCAACCGTTTATTTCAGTTATTACGGCTCTGTGCCTACTTATACAGCGTTGAAAGCACTCGATCAGGTCAATCAAATCCAGGATAGTGTAGAATCGCTTATTAAGAACGTCTATTATATTTATTTCCTCGATCTTGTGATTCTAGCAATCCTATATATCGTACGTATGGTGAGAGGAACCCGTGTTTCAGGTCGGAAAAGAATTGGTCATGCGAGTATCGTGCTTGGTGGTCTGCTTGTCTGTATTGCTGTATCGGGAACGATCGTATATGCGGGGAACGATATTCCAAATGAGCTGGAGCAAGCCGAAGGGCTTGGTTTTATCGGATATCAGGCTGCGGCCGCTTGGGAGAACCAATCCGAAAAGGCGATGGCGAGCAGCGGCAATATTGAGGAGACAAAAGCCGAGATTGAAGCACTGATGGCTTCGTATCCTTATAAAGACCAGCCGGAGCAGCCGGCGATTCAATTCGGGAGTGCACAAGGGAAAAATGTGATTGTGGTTCAGATGGAAGCTTTTCAAAATTTTCCGCTTCATTTGTCCCTAGGGGGAACGGAGCTGACGCCAGTGCTGAATAAGCTGGCTGATGAGAGCTATTACTTCCCTCACGTTTACCAGCAGATTGGTCAAGGCAACACCTCGGATGCTGAGTTTATGTCGAACACTTCGATCTACCCGACTGGAGAGATCGCGATGTCGACCGGGTACGGCAACCGGGAGCTTCCAAGTATGCCGCGTATGCTGCAAAGCAGGGGTTATGAAGCAGACACTTTCCACGTGAATGATGTTGCCTTCTGGGATCGGAACAAGATGTACCCTGCGATTCATTTCGATCATTATTATGATAAGCCATATTATACGAATGATCATTTTAACGAGTTTGGCGCATCGGATGAAGAACTATACCGAGTGGCTGTCGACAAGCTGCAGGCACTACATGAGCAGAATAAGCCGTTCTATTCGCAGATGGTTACGGTATCCAGCCACTTCCCGTTCCAGGTGCCGCAGGACCGTGCTCCATTAGCATTGCCTGGAGAGTTGGAAGGGACTCAGCTTGGCAACTATTTGCAGGCAATCCATTACACGGACTATGCACTTGGAACACTGATTGATAAACTGAAAGCAAACGGCATGTGGGATGATACGGTGCTTGTCGCATACGGCGATCACTTTGGTCTGCAGCCGGATAAAGCGAGTGCTGAGCAAATCAGTGAGCAACTAGGCATTCATTATGATGATCGGCTCAGCCGTTTCAACATTCCATTAATCATCCATGTACCTGGCCAAAACGGCGGACAGGTCGTTGATCAGCCAGGCGGACAGCTCGATATAATGCCAACCTTGGCGAACCTGCTTGGCGTTAAGCCGGCAGATGAAGGCGTCGTAGCATTTGGGCATGACCTGCTCAACACGGATCATAACGTGTTCGGGATGCGTTACTACTTGCCGACAGGATCATTCTTCAATAACGATATCCTATTTGTCCCAGGCAAAGGCTTCGATGATGGCACAGCATACTCACTCAAGACGATGCAGCCCGTCGAAGACTTTTCCGCGTACCGCGGCGATTACGACTACATTATGAAGCTGATGAGCCTGTCGGACGAATATGTGCAGCAGCTTCCAAAGCGCGCACCATAAAAAATAGAACGATCCCCTCTACCGAGTTTACGGTGGAGGGGATTTTTTTGTGATAACATATGTGGAAAGTAGTACTTGGCTACGACAATACCGAGCGTCTGCATGGATGCTTGTGTCTGCATATGATGTATAAATGCAGCTTTAATGAGCGAAGAGATGAAATTCAAATTGGAGAGGAGGAGAGACAATGAAGATGACGGCAACTGTACGAGGGAGACATTTTCAATTCCGTGACCTCAAGGAGGTCATGGCTAAAGCTAATGAGGAGAAGTCGGGAGACAGACTGGCAGGATTGTCTGCCGAAGACGCTACAGAACGGGTTGCAGCTAAGATGGTTTTGGCGGAGCTCCGATTATCGGATATCCGCGAGTCGCCATTGCTCCCTGGGGAGATCGATGAGGTGTCGCGTATCATAGAGTCGGATATTAATGAAAATGTGTACGCACAGATTAAAAACTGGACTATAGCTGAGCTTAGGGAGCAGTTGCTGCAAATGGATGGCGGCTCCGATTCTCTGCTTCGTGTGGGTCAAGGGCTGACAAGTGAAATGATTGCTGCCTGTGCCAAACTCATGAGCAATCTTGATCTGATCCAAGCTGCCGCTCGTATTGAGGTTGTGACGACATGTAATTATTCGATGGGCCAGCGTGGCGTCCTTGCCGGTCGTGCCCAGCCGAATCACCCCTCTGACCATTTACAAGGTATTCGGGCTTCGTTGTACGAGGCGCTTTCCTATGGCATCGGAGATGCCGTAATCGGGATTAATCCGGTCATTGATACTGCTGAAAGTGTCTATAATATCCTTTCCATGACAAAGGATGTGATGGCTCGCTGGGAAGTGCCGACGCAAAATTGCGTCTTGGCTCATATTACAACACAGCTGCGCGCGATCCGAATGGGAGCTCCTGCTGATATGGTATTTCAGAGTTTAGCGGGTACGGAGCTCGGCAATAAAGCTTTTGGGATTAACGCAGTGATGCTGGATGAAGCGGACGAGGTGGTTCGGACCGAGGGAACAGGGACAGGGTGCAACCATTGGTATTTTGAAACGGGGCAAGGCTCGGAACTGTCCTCTGATGCCCACCATGGAATCGATCAACTGACTTTAGAGGCACGTTGTTATGGGCTAGCCCGACATTATAAACCGTTTATGGTCAACACCGTTGTAGGTTTTATCGGTCCTGAATATTTGTATGACAGTAAGCAGGTTACTCGTGCAGGGCTCGAGGATCACTTTATGGGCAAACTTCATGGGTTGCCTATGGGGGTTGACGTTTGCCATACGAACCATATGAAGGTTGATCAAAATGACATGGATAATCTCTCTGTCCTGCTATCGGCAGCGGGAGTTAACTTTCTTATCGGTGTACCTATGGCTGACGATTGCATGCTAAATTACCAATCCACGAGCTATCATGATATCGCAACGTTGAGGGAAACGATGGGGCTTCGGCCAGCGCCTGCGTTCGAGCGTTGGCTTGAACGAATGGAGTTGATGAAGAACGGCAGGCTGACAGCGAAAGCAGGAGATCCGAAGATCTTTATGTAAGAATCGGTAATGGAGAGGGGGATTCGGATGAGCAATCAGCTGGATGAATGGAATGAACTGAGGAGTGCGACTGTGGCCCGCATAGATGTGGGGCGGTCTGGCACGAGGCCGCTAACGAGTAATCTGTTGAAATTACGGCTAGACCATGCGGCGGCTGTGGACGCGGTTTACAGCGAAGTTCCTCGCGTACTGATCGAAGAGATGGGTTTACTCTCTGTGAAGACGCAAGCTTTAGACAAGGTGCAGTATTTAAAGAGGCCTGATCTTGGCAGGAGACTTACGGCTGAATCTGCAGAGGAAATAAGGGCAAGCTGCGTCCATGCACCGCAGGTGCAGATCGTCGTATCGGATGGACTTAGCGCGGCAGCGATCGAAGCAAATTTGAAGGATGTTTACTCGTCTTTACTTGATTCGTTGAAACGATTGGGGATGGAGGTCGGCACAGCTCTATTTGTTAAGTATGGACGGGTAGCCAGCATGGATCATATCGGTGATATTTTGAATCCTGAGGTATTAGTTATGCTGATTGGAGAACGCCCGGGGCTCTTATCCGCTAACTCCATGAGTGCCTACATGTGTTACAAGCCATGCTCCGGGAAGATGGATTCTAATCGTAACGTAATCTCTAATATTCATGAAGGCGGCACCCCGCCTGCTGAAGCAGGTGTATGGATTGGAACCATGCTAAGGGCTATGCTGGATCAGAGGCTAAGTGGTACTGCACTTATTGTTTAACATGCTGGCGATTAACCTGGGCACTCTGCCTTAAGTTAATCGTTTTTTTGCGTGTACAGGTTACTCTCCAAATTTTCAATAAAAAAAGCAGTCCCCCAAAATAGGACTGCTCTCAACTGCTGACTATCCTAGCTCCCGAGTAAACCCTTCCTCTTCCATGTATACCTCAACCTCTTTATGCGTCTCAAACGCCATTTCAAGGTTCATACCGGCGTAGATGTACCACATATCATCTTCCCATTTCACGACAAGACTTTGATTTTCCTCGTTGGTCCACAGTTGGTCTTTTTTCTTCCGGTTACGAGACGGTTTTGGTGCAGGCTCTTCCTCACGGACCGACAACGAGTCGATTGATTGACGAAGCAGCGTACGGAGCTGTATCTCGCTATAGTCGCGGATATTGATCATGCCTTTGTCATCCTGGTTAAAATTGCGAAGCAGTCCGGCATACACAAAACCGTTACCGTTCGGGTGCAAATGGTACACAACATTTTTTCGGTCATATAAGCTGTTCTCGAACTGGAAGTTCACACGTCCAAGCGATACATCAGACCGCTCCAGCTCCGGGAACGATTCGATAATCGCGATTTTTTCTTCAAAAGTTAACATAACATCCTCCATTAATCCCAAATGTGCTTCGGCTATTATAGCATAAGCGAAGCTTCTTACGAAGCAGATCCGGACTGTGCGCGGGAACTAAAGAAAAAACGACTCATTAGTCGCCGCTACAAAGTTTAAGCTAAGCACGTTTACTCCTTCGGTTAATGTCACTATGATAAGGGAAACGAGAGGAGCGAGAAGCGCATGAAACATGATCATACGTACTATTTGAAATATTGTATTGAGGTATCCCGCAAATCCAGAGAAAACGGAAATACGCCATTTGGCGCCATTCTTGTGAATGTGCAGGGTGAGATTGTTTTGGAGCAGGAGAACGTAGAGCTTACGGAAAAACGTTGTACCGGTCATGCCGAAACGGCTCTGATGGAAAAAGCGTCGCATCAATTCTCGCATCATGATTTGTGGAATTACACGCTGTACACCACGTTTGAACCATGTGCGATGTGCTCAGGTGCCATCTACTGGGGGAATGTAGGTAAAGTGGTTTACGCAGCGACAGAAGAAGCACTTCTGAAGCTGACTGGAGATCATGAACAGAATCCAACGTTTAATCTGCCGTGCCGAGACATTTTTGACAAAGGGCAGAAGCCGATCGAAGTAATTGGGCCATTCCCCGAGCTGGAGGAAGAGGTCGTTGAAGTTCATAGAGGATATTGGGAGTAACTGATCTTGGAATAACGGGAGGTCGTCTTTTTTGTCCTAGCTTCGCATAAGCATGTAGAGGTACAGGTCCTAGGCTAAGGACTGTGCTTGCGCGAAGCAAGAATTTCCACAAATGGCCGATGTCAGACCATTTGTGTGGCAATTCTTTGGACTATGCTTACGAAGCAAGAATTTCCACAAATGGCCGATGTCAGACCATTTGTGTGGCAATTCTTTGGACTATGCTTACGAAGCAAGAATTTCCACAAATGGTCAATGTCAGACCATTTGTGTGGCAATTCTTTTTAGGAGGCGACGAACGTGACGAAATGGGGAAGAAGGGGATGGCTGCTTCGATCGCTTGGCCTGAGCCTGGAGCAATTATGGTCTAATCATCCATTTGCCAAGGTGAAGCGGGTCAGCTGGGGCAGTAAAATCTCCACCTCAAGCAGCAATCCGAAGCCGTGGGGACAACGCAAGAAGTGGCATTCAAGTAAACCGAAGCCTACCGCTTCTAACGCAGGCTGGGGCGGGATGTGGCAGCCTCGTAAACGTCCGGTAAGATCATCGGCAAAGGCGATAAAGTCAATAAAGACGATGAACATCCGCTCCTCAGACAGTGGAGGTACAAGGCTGAAGTCACGAAAGCGGAATACGAAAATGTGGATCATTTTTACCATCCTTATCCTTTTGTTCGGAACGATCCAATCCCTCGTGTACATTGAAAAACATTTACGCCCGCCTCTCATGAAGGTGGCTCAGCTACGTATTAAGCAGGTGGCCACACAGGCTATTAATAAGGCTACTACGAATGAGGTCGTAAACAATGCCGACTTCGAGAAGCTGATTGATTGGAAAATGAACAGCAACGGAAAAGTATCCGGTTTTATGCTGAACTATGCGGAGCACACAAAGATCCGCTCGGAAACGATTAAAACCGTACAGGCTACTCTTGACGAGCTTAAGGAAATTCCGGAGCATATTCCAGTCGGTAATGCACTTGGCAGTGCGCTGATTTCGACTTATGGTCCACGTATTCCCGTGAAGTTCGAGCCGGTTGGCGCGGTGAAAGTTGATCTGAATACACGTCAGACGAATGCAGGCATCAATATGATTTTGATTGAAGTCTACATTCATATCGTATCCGAGGTTGCTATTATCGTTCCGTTTGAGACCGACCCTCAGATCGTAGAAACCGAAATTCCGATCTCTTATTTGCTGGTTGTTGGTGATGTGCCGATGTATTACTACGATAATGAAGGCAAGGCTGTCGGAGAATCTGCACCAAATGCGCCAAATATATCTCTGCCGATGTCAAAAGGTGCAGGGGTTACCCAGCCTTCGGATGGAAGTATGCTCAAGGAACAGCTGGATTCGGCTAATTCGCCGCTTCCTTCCAGTGGAGATAGCGGTTCCGCCAATAACGCCGCAGGTAATGCTAATGCCGGCAATGCTGGCGGTGAGTGAAGCAAAAATAAAGGGGCGTCCCTCAAAGTCCAATCGGACTTTAGGGATCGCCCCTTTTAATGGTTTGATTTTAACCTGCGGCGCTCATCCTGCTCCCACCGTCTTAGAAGCGGATAAGGATCAAAGGCCCATTCGATAAGGCCGCGATCCCTGTAAACTCCATAATGCAGATGAGGAGGGAATTTGCCTTGCGTTCCCGGCTTCCCATAGCCTGAGCTGCCGACCCACCCGATCGTTTGGCCAGGTTTTACAATGGTACCGATTCCGACTGTCTTGTCAAAGCCAGACAGATGAGCGTAATAGTGATAATAATTGTTCAAATCCCGAATGCCGATTCGCCAGCCTCCATATGGATTCCAGCCCTTCACTTCTACTACGCCAAAGCAGGTGCTTCGAACAGGAATGCCGTAATTAGCGAAAATATCTGTTCCCTCATGGGTCCGCCTTCCTCCCCAGCCACGGGCATTACCCCATGTGCTTTTGTACGAATAATTGGTTCCAACGGGAACCGGGAAGGCATGGTCGTACAGATCCAGCCGGCCAAAAGCGGCATAAATACTTGAGAACTGCTGAATGCGCTGCACCGCTCTGCTATTATGGTAATATTCCCATAAGCCGATGGAGAAGTCATCCTCTGTTGATCCACCATACTGCAGAAGTCGTGTCGCAACGGAATACAGCAGATCCAGATCACTTGAACGGTCTGCGAAGCCGTCACCGTCGCCATCGCGGCCAACACCGTTGAACCATTGAATGGAAGCCGGTATGTTATCGGTTGGATCCGGATTCAATGCTCCAGCCCATAGCTCCTCATCGATAAAAACACCAACGATGCTGCCGAGCTGCGGACGGGCTTTCGGACGAGCCTTTGACAACGTTCGTTCGTATTGATCAACAGCAGCAAGGCGGTACCATGGAATACCTGTCATGACACTTAGCCGATCGTACATCTGCTGTCTGCTAACCATAGGATCAATGTCCACGTTGGAAGATTGCGTATTGGCTGGCTCAGCTTCAGCTTTGCTGACGTTCCGATCTGCGTAGCATAATTGCCCGGTCATAAGCATGGAAGCGACAACGGCAGCTGTAATAATAGAAATAGTTGGTTTCAATCGTTCCACCCTTTCACAAGCTCGAAGCAATATTCGTTATGTTTTGCAAATCATTGGATTTTATCCGAACTATGCTATAATAAACGGTGAGATTCAGCTGTCCAATTGAAAGTGAAAGCAGGGAATTCCAGATGAAATCAAATAAAGAAAAACTGAAAAAGCCGGACTGGCTTAAAATAAAACTAACAACTGAAGGCAACTACACAGAAATTAAAGATATGATGCGTACAAAAACGCTTCATACGGTCTGCGAGGAAGCACGCTGCCCGAATATTTATGAATGCTGGGCGAACCGAACTGCGACTTTTATGATTCTAGGCGATATTTGTACGCGTGCCTGCCGTTTCTGTGCGGTTAAGACAGGACTGCCAACGGAGCTTGATCTTCAGGAGCCGGAACGTGTAGCGGAAGCAGCGGAGCAAATGGGGCTTCGCCACTGCGTTGTTACATCAGTTGCAAGGGATGATCTTGCCGATGGTGGTGCAGCGATCTTCGCAGGTACAATCCGAGCGATTCGTGAACGGATGCCTTTCTGCCGGGTAGAAGTACTGATTCCTGACTTTATGGGGAATAGCGATGCCCTTCAGGTTGTCATGGATGCCAAACCGGACATTCTGAACCATAATATCGAGACGGTAGAGAGAATGTCCAATCGTGTACGGGCGAAGGCAAAATACAGACGATCGCTGGAGCTGCTGAGACGCGCGAAGGAAATGAATCCAAAAATCCCAACGAAATCAAGCATTATGCTTGGCGTTGGCGAAACGTATGAAGAAGTGCTGCAAGCGATGGACGATCTTCGGGCTGTGGATTGCAATATTTTGACGTTAGGCCAATATTTGCAGCCGACGCCAAACCATATGCCGATTGAACGTTATGTTCACCCGGATGAATTCAAAAGCTTGAAAGAAGAAGGATACAAGCGTGGATTCCGTCATGTCGAGTCGGGACCACTTGTAAGAAGCTCCTATCATGCGCATGAACAGACCGATTCCGCGGCGGCTGCGCAAGAACGCGAGCTTAGCAACGTATAGCTTCTATTGGGGAATTCGAAAGAGGGGAAACGGAATTGATCCAAGTTGGCGGCAAAATTTATGAACTTATTCATGAGAATCGCAATGGCTGGAATGTAGACGCGTTCAAGGATCGTTATAGTGATGTACTGGAGCGTTACGATTTTATTATTGGTGATTGGGGTTACAGCCAGTTGCGCCTGAAGGGGTTCTTCCGGGATAACCATATGAAGGTGACCAAGGATAGCTCATTCTCGGGGATGTCTGACTATATTAATGAATATTGCAATTTCGGCTGTGCGTATTTTGTTTTGGAGAAGACAGGTACAGTGAAGAAATCAACTGACGAAGAAGAAGCGGAAGATCAGGAAGCTTCGCTGAAGCAGGAGACGCTCACATCGGACAGGCGTTACCCAGAGGAAGAGCTGGATGCAGGAGCTTCCTCCTTGCTTGCTGATGCCATCTTGGCTGGTGCAGCCGCAGCAGCCCGTGAAAGCGCAGCAACGGGAAGAAGTCCACGCAGTGGTGAAGAATCGCAGCAGCCTGCCCGGCAGCAACAGCACAAGAGCGGTAAGGATCAACATCGGAAAAGCTATCGTCCAAACGGCAAGAAGCCAATTAGGCCCGCAGCGGGCAAAGATGTAGCCGCAGCATCTGAGCAAGTGCCCGTTCAATCCCATGCACAATCGGGACAGAAGCCGAGAGACAGGGATAGAGGCAGAGAGCAAGGCAGGGAACACAGCAACAAAGAGCAAGGCAAGGAGCAAGGAAGCCGTCAATAATAACAATAGGGGCTGTCCAAAGGTCAATTTGACCTTACGGACAGCCCCTATTTTGTACCTACATATCGACAAACGCGTCGCGGACGCGGTTCCAGAACGGGAACGGGCGATAGCGGGCAAAGCTGACTTTCCTTGTGGATACACTGCAGCGAATGGAGCGGATATCGGTCCGTTGGAAGCTGAGGTGGTCAATAGTCAGCAGCAAGCGTTGATCCTTCTTGGAACTGATATCGCAGTGATGATGCTGCGGTAGCAGGAATGATGAGCCAAGTGTTCGATAGACACGGTTATTGATCGATGCGATCTCTGCAATCTGCAGAGATTCAATCGAAGGATGGACGATAGCGCCTCCGACACTTTTGTTATAAGCGGTGCTTCCCGAAGGGGTAGAGATAACAATTCCGTCCCCACGGAACATCTCAAAGGATTCGTCATTAACGCGTAGTTGTACGACCAGTGTCGCATCAACGCCTTTTAAAGTAAATTCGTTAAGGGCAAGGTAGTAATAGTTCTGTTCGACCGTTTCCACCGCGATCTCAGCTAATGGATAACGGACGATGTGGGGCGTTTCTTCCGCCATCATGGTGACAAGCTCCTCTAATTCATCTGCTTTCCAATCCGCATAAAAGCCAAGATGGCCGGTATGAATCCCAACAAAGGATACGTCGGTCACCCGGTCAACATATTTGTGGAAAGCTTGAAGCAGCGTTCCATCTCCGCCGATAGACACGATAATGTCGGGTGCGTCGTCATGACGCGTGAGCCCGCGCTCCGCCGCAAGCAGATGGAATTGCTCCGCTAATGATTTTGATAGTTGATCGCCACGATCAATGATTGCATATTTCAAGAAATTTAAACCCCTTCCGGACACATTGCATAGTACTATTGATGATATAGGAATATGGTTTCAAATTCAACGCTGAGCACAAAGTTTAAGGGGCCAGCCATCCCCATAACATATAGACTAGCACAACAGAGATGAAGCCATGCGCCAGCCGGGCGAACATAAGCGGAAGATAACGAAGGTCCGTGCGGCTTAACAAGCTGAGTACTTGGGCATGTACAGAAAGTCCTCCCCAAGAGAGAATCCAAACGGCAATTGCAGTCTGGTGCATAAGACCCGTACCGGCCTCACCTGCTGCCCTTGCCCCAAGAGTAACTTCGAATAAGCCGAAAATACTGGCATCGGCCAGTTTAACAGGAAGTCCAATTGCTCCAAACAAAAGCCGCAGCCCCTCAGCTAATACCTCAACGACACCAGCACGTGTCAGAAGCTCCATCACAACGGAGAAAAAAACGACAAGCCCGCCAACAACGATCATAAGACGAAGCGCAGATTGGATACTGTCTTGCAGCAGCTTGCCGAGGGTTCTGCCGTCAAGGAGTCTTGCCCCATGCATGGCTTTGGTCGCCTCGACCAGGCGGGAGGTACGCCGGTGATGGGCACGGCGATGAACAGGTGACTCCGTTATCGGCGCCTGCCGATCATGGAAGCGCATGAGAAGCCCGATGATAAATGCTCCGCCATAGTGGGCAGCTGCAATCACAGGAGCTAAAGCCGCATTGTGGAAAAAGCCAACGGATACGGCTCCAATCAGAAAGATCGGATCCGATGTGGTGGTGAAAGCAACAAGGCGCTCCCCTTCCGCCCGATTCACGAGTCCCTGCTCCCATAACTGAGCAGTAAGCCTTGCTCCTACTGGATAACCGGATACATAGCCCATTGTAACTACAAAGCTGCCGATGCCAGGAAGCCGGAATAGCGGTCTCATAAGCGGATCAAGCAGCTTGCCGAAGAAATGGACGATTCCAAAGCCGAGCAGCAGCTCGGAGATAACGAAGAAAGGGAAAAGGGCAGGAAATAACACCTGCCACCATATCGATAATCCCCGAAGTGAGGATTCCAGCGTTTGAGCCGGGAAAACCGCCATTAGCAAGGCGATAAGCAAGGCACAAAGGCCTGTTAGCGAGGCCGGACGGGTAAGCGTTCGGAGCAGCATGAATACGTCCTCCTTTGAATATACGGCAGGCATAATGTACAACCTCTACATGAGGTATATGAAGAAAGTTGGACATCCATCACTTTTGGACGATTTATGTGCGAAAAAAAAATTTCATAATTCTAAGAAAACGCTTGCAAAAAGGGCTGGACGGTCCGTTTTTTTATGTTACAATGAAGGTACCTTTGAAGGCTTGGAGTGATGAGAATGAGTATAATCGCTGGCATTCTGGTCTGTGCATTTGTTTATGTCATCCGAGAATCCTTAACAGCACCGGGAGAAGAGGACTACGAAGGTTAACACGAATCGTTTCGGCTTATTGATAACAATCCCGCATTGGAGACGATGCGGGATTTTTTTTATGATATAATACTAAATACCTACATTTTGGAGATGAATTTGACGATGAATAGGAATATAAGCCTTTATGAAGCAATAGGTGGAGCTGAGTCTTTAAGACGAATTGTTGAGTCTTTTTACCCTAAAGTACAGGCGCATGAGCTGCTCGGTCCACTTTTTCCGGATAATATCCTTCCCGTTATGGAGAAGCAGATTATGTTTTTGACGCAGTTTTTTGGAGGGCCAATGCTGTTCTCTGATGAATACGGCCATCCAATGATGCGGGCACGGCATATGCCTTTTCCGATTACGCCGAAACATGCTGAAGCTTGGCTCGATTGTATGAGAAGAGCATTACAAGAGGTTTCCGGCCTGGATGAAGAGCTGCAATCGTACATTATTGAAAGACTATCAGGTCCTGCCCACCATTTTGTGAACACACCCGAATAGGAGATGGGATTGGTATGGAGCCGCTCTATCAGACAAAGATGAATTGCATTTGTTGTGAAACCATCTTTACGACATCACGTGTTCGCCCGAGCTTTAAGAAGGCGATGTCTATGGATTCTGATTTTTGCGGGTATTACCGGTCGGATGCGAATCCGGATTATTATGTAGTCCGAGTCTGTCCGGCTTGCGGATTTGCAACAACAGAGAATGGGATACAAAGGCTTACAGAACATCAGAAAAAAGATTACCATGCGCAGATTGGTTCACGCTGGACGATGTGTGATTATGGTGGTGAACGAGACGCAGCTGGGGCAATGAAGGTGTACAAGCTTGCCCTATTGTCGGCACAATCGATTGGGGAAAAACAGAGGGTTATCGCGGGCATTTTGCATCATATAGCGTGGTTATATCGTTATGAGAGCAATCAGCAGGAGGAACAGCGGTTTATGCGGTTCGCGCTGCAAGCGTATATTAAGGTATACGAGGAAGAAGGATCGGAGCTGAACAATGCGAAGCTCATGTATCTGATTGGGGAACTGAACAGGCGTACCGGCGAGCTCACTGAAGCGGTCAAATGGTTCTCCCGAATCGTTGGCGATAAACGAATTATGGATGCCGCTATGATTCGGAAAAGCCGTGAGCAATGGCAGCTGATCCGCGAACAGCTGAATAACGGACAGCCAGTATCATCAGGCGAAAGCAAAGGAGAAGGAGATTCTCCTGTGCAAACGACGGCTTAACTGGCTTGTCCAACATTAACGGGTCAGTCTGCGGAGCGGCTGATCCGTTAGCATATAGTCATGATCCATATCAAGGATCGTGACTTTGTTATGACAGCAGGGGAAGACGAGCAGTCTTTTTTTGCCGTGATGAATCTCTTCGATCTCACGGACACGCAGAGGTATCAATACGTTATCACTGCCGCAGAATGGGCAGCTTGGGACGTAAATATCCTTCATGATAATGTCGTAAGGCCAAGTCTTCTCGAATGGAATCATGAGGATGATTCCTCAGAAGCGGATTCGGACGGCTTATTAGCCTCTGCTTCCGCTTTTGCCAGCTCGGTAAGCTTTTGCAGCAAAATATGTTTAGGCATATGCATCAAATGTTCGATCGGCACGCCAAGCTGCTTGGACAGCTTGATGGCTGTGTCGGCCGAGATTTGCAATGGTTGAGTCATGATGTTATTCCCCCTTAAAAGAATTGCGAAGTAATTCTTGCTTCGTAAGCGTAGGCCTTAAAAGAATTGCGAAGTAATTCTTGCTTCGTAAGCGTGGGCCTTAAAAGAATTGCGAAGTAATTCTTGCTTCGTAAGCGTGGGCCTTAAAAGAATTGCGAAGTAATTCTTGCTTCGTAAGCGTATGCTTAAAAGAATTGCGATAATTCTTACTTCGTAAGTGTAATTTAGATATAATTAAGTTATACACCGCTGATAGAGATTGCGCAAATTTATTTCGTGATCTTTTGTGGCGGTGTTTTTGATGAAGGCCTACATAGCCTAAATGAGAATGAAGGAGAGAACGGCAGAATGACGACAGGTAATTACCCGATGAAATGGGATTTGGAGACGTTTTATGAAGGAGGCTCGAATTCAGCCGCTTTCGCCGGAGAGCTTAACGGTATGGATAAAGATGTCGCCGAGCTGGAAAGACTGCTGTCAGGCAGCAGTGCAGAACCAAAGAAGAAGATCGAGGAGACGACGGCCATTATTCAATCTGTGCTGATTCGTCTGCGCCAGTCGGAATCTTTTGTGGAATGCTTGCAGGCGCAAAATATGAAGGACTTTGCAGCAAGCGGCTTGAGTGATCGGGTGAAGACGCTTAGTGCTAAGCTGCTGGGGGTATTAACCCGTTATGATAGTGAGCTTCGCCAGATCGGTGACGAAGAATGGGCACAAATCATTAGTGACGGCCCACTGGCAGAAGTGGCATTCAGCTTGTCAGAACGGCGTGAACTGGCGAAGGAAAAGCTGGCTCCTGAGCTTGAAGCATTAGCTGGCGATCTGGCGGTTGATGGCTATCATGGCTGGGGTGCACTCTACGACTTGATCGTATCGAGAGCGAAGTTTACAGATGTAGATGAAGACGGTAAGGAAAAAGTGTTATCCGCAGGACAAATGTTCAATCGACTGTCAGATGGTGACCGTTCGGTCCGTATCCGAGCGTTTGCTGAGTGGGAACGGGAGTGGGGCGATGCGGCAGAGCTGTGCGCAGACTCCCTTAATCGTCTTGCCGGCTTCCGTCTGAAGCTGTACGACAAACGTGGCTGGGACTCGGTACTTAAGGAGCCGCTGCAAATTAATCGGATGAGCGAAGCGACCTTTAATGCGATGTGGTCTGCCATCAATGAGGGCAAGCCTAAGCTGGTCCGTTATTTGGAGCGTAAGGCGAAGCTGCTTGGTCTAGAGAAGCTGGATTGGCATGATGTCAGTGCACCACTTGGTTCTTCTGCACGGACGGTCAGCTTTGACGAAGGCGCGAAGTTTATTGTGGAGCAGTTCCGCAAGTTCAGCCCCGATATGGCAGACTTCTCTGAGATGGCGTTCCGGGATGGCTGGATTGAAGCTGAGGATCGCGCAGGCAAACGGCCAGGCGGTTTCTGCACCTCTTTCCCGAAAAGCCGTCAGACTCGGATTTTCATGACATACTCGGGTACAGCGGATAATGTCTCAACGCTTGCTCATGAGCTTGGCCATGCTTATCATCAATACGTGATGGATGACCTACCCGCGTTGTCGCAGGAATATGCGATGAATGTGGCAGAGACGGCATCTACCTTCGCAGAGCTGATCGTATCTGATTCAGCAATGAAAACGGCTGTCGACAAGGAAGAGAAGCTAGGCCTATTGGAAGACAAAATCCAGAACGCTGTAGCCTTTTTCATGAACATCCACGCACGGGTACTGTTTGAGACGCGGTTCTATGAGCAGCGTAAGCTTGGCATTGTGCCAGTAGAGAAGTTGAATAGTCTGATGGTGGAAGCACAACGTGAGGCGTACAACGGAGCGCTTGGCGAAGTGCACCCGCACTTCTGGGCATCCAAGCTGCATTTCTACATTACGAGTGTGCCGTTCTATAACTTCCCGTACACGTTTGGCTATTTGTTCAGCGCAGGCATCTATGCCCGTGCTCAGCAGGAAGGTCCGGCATTTGCCGACCGTTATGTGCAGCTGCTGCGGGATACGGGTCGTATGACTGTGGAAGAGCTCGCGCAGAAGCATCTTGGTGTTAAACTGGATGAAGCAGATTTCTGGCGTGATGCGGTTGAGCTTACAACGAAGGATATCGACTTGTTCCTGGAGCTCACGGAATAAAAGGTTTGTAAGGTGAAGGAGGCGTGTCATCCTATGGATGATGCGCCTTTTTTGTGTGCTGGTTATTATGTGCTTTAACGGAGGAGTCCTAGGGTATATTCGATTTGAGAACCCTAATGAAGCGATAAGCAGGGTGATAGTAGCATAAATAGAGCACATATGACGTGTGTATGAACATATATTGTGTATTAAATATATATGTGATATATTATTTCCGAATAATGATGGTAATATAGGTAAATGTGTGTAATAAAGAGAATGAAAGGGTGAACCGTTATCCAGCTATCGAGTCGCCAGCTAGAATTACTAGAGCTAGTTAAGAAGCACGCGCCTATTACAGGGGAACAGCTTGCAGAATATATGGGCGTCAGTCGCCCGACGCTGCGTTCGGATTTGTCGCTGCTTGTCATGCTTGGCTTGCTTGATGCTAAGCCGAAGGTTGGTTATTTTCTCGGCACGGCATACCGTTCAACGGACGATACGGCAACACGGCAGCGCTTCGACAATATTAAGGTTCGTGAAATTCAAGGGGTTCCGGTCAATATACCGGAGACGTTGTCCGTTCATGATGCGGTCATTACCTTGTTCACTGAGAATGCAAATACATTGCTCATCGTTAACGAGGATAAGAAACTGGCAGGCATCGTTACACCAAAGGATCTGCTGAAAATGACGCTCGGAAACCCGGGAGCAGCGACTGTGCCAGTCAGTATGGTCATGACTCGTTATCCCAATATCGTCACATTAGTTCCGGAAGAATCCGTTTCTGATGCGGTTCGAAAGATGATGCTCCATCAAGTTGACTGCCTGCCTGTCATTATACCTGGCGAAGGCGGGCCGGAGATTAGTGGATGGGTATCGAAATCGAACATTATCCGGCTGATGTCGGATATTGCAACAGCTGCGGAACTGGGGGATTAGGAGTATGTCAGAGCAGATCATCTACGTTTGTTCAGATGCGGTAGGGGAAACGGCAGAGGCAGTTGCGAAAGCAACCCTGCGTCAGTTCGCATCGGATCATGTAAAGATTAAACGATTCGGTCATATGAAGACTGAAGAAGAAGTGATCCAGATTGTCGCGGAAGCGGCGAGAACGGGCGGCTTCATCAGCTATACGCTTGTTCAACCTGAGCTGCGTGAGCTTATGAAGGAGGAATCTTTCCGCCGGGGTGTTAGAGCAGTCGATGTTATGGGCCCAATGATGCAGGCTTTTGTTGATACCTTTGGCAGTTCGCCAAAGCGCATGCCGGGACTACTACACTCCATTGACGATGAATATTACCGCCGTATGGATGCGATTGAATTCACGGTCAAATATGATGACGGCAAGGACGCAAGAGGATTCATGCAAGCACAAGTTGTGCTGATTGGTGTGTCGCGCACGTCGAAAACACCACTTAGCATTTTCCTATCCCACAAGGGGATTAAAACTGCTAACTTACCACTTATGCCGGAAGTCAGACCACCTGCCGAACTAACACCAGCACCGGGCAGATTGATTGTTGGACTGACGATGCAGCCGGAGCCTCTGCTTCACATTCGAAGTGAGAGACTGAAGACGTTAGGACTTCCAGGCTCTGCCCAGTATGCATCTATGGAGCGTATTTTGGAGGAGCTTGAGTATGCAACCCAAGTGATGGAAGCATTAGGCTGCCCGGTAATTGACGTCACCAATCGCGCGATTGAAGAGACCGCAGGACTCATTATTGAACGTTTATCTTAAATAAAAAAACGTTGCCAACGTATTTATCACATAAAAATGGCAATACGTTATGAGAGGATGCCCAATTATGTTAGAACGCGAATTGTCTTTAGAGCTTGTTCGAGTCACGGAGCTTGCGGCGCTTGCCGCCTCCCCTTGGATGGGCCGGGGAGACAAGAACAGCGCCGACGGTGCGGCGACTGAGGCGATGCGGAGTATGTTTGATACGGTATCGATCCGCGGAACGGTCGTCATTGGTGAAGGTGAGATGGATGAAGCGCCAATGCTCTATATCGGTGAACAAGTGGGCAGCATGTTAGGGCCGGAGGTAGATGTAGCCGTGGATCCTCTAGAAGGGACGGAAATCGTTGCCAGAGGTCTTAATAATGCAATGGCTGTTCTTGCAGTAGCAGGCAAAGGTCAGCTTCTCCATGCGCCCGATATGTATATGGAAAAGCTGGCAGTTGGTCCTGAGCTTGCAGGGAAATTGTCGCTGAAGGATCCAATCCGAACGACGCTGGAAAAGGCGGCGCTGGCGCTTGATAAGCCAATTACGGATCTGACCGTTATGATACTGGACAGGGAGCGTCATGCGGATATGACCCGTGAGCTGAGAGAAGCTGGCGTTCGTATCAAGTTTTTGTCGGATGGGGATGTAGCCGGGGCGCTTGCACCATCCTTCCCGGAAGCGGGCATCGATTTGTATGTTGGATCCGGCGGTGCGCCGGAAGGCGTACTTGCAGCAGCTGCGCTCAAATGTCTAGGCGGCGAGATTCAAGGCAGGCTAATGCCGGAAAGCGAAGAGCAATATGAGCGCTGTGTCTCCATGGGGCTGTCTGACCCTCGCAAAATATTAGTGATCAACGACATGGTAGGTAATGGGGATGTCATCTTCGCAGCGACTGGTGTGACGCCAGGAGAATTCCTAGGCGGCGTGCGTTATATGCCGGATCAGCGGGCGGAGACTCATTCCATGGTGATGCGGGCGCAGACCCGTACCGTGCGATATGTGAAGTCCCTGCATTATCTGCCGAACAAACCTCTTCTACGCAAATAAACTAGGAATGAAAGAAGGAATGGGAATGGAACGAACCTTTGTCATGGTGAAGCCCGATGGTGTGAAACGTGGATTAATCGGCAGCATAGTAGCAAGATTCGAGCACAAAGGCTTTAAGCTCATACAGGCGAAATTGATTCAGATCGATACGCCTTTGGCAGAGCGCCATTATAGTGAGCACGCGGCGAAGCCGTTCTTCGGTGAATTAGTCGAGTTCATTACTTCAGGTCCTTCTTTCGCTATGGTCTGGGAAGGCCCTGGTGCTGTGAAAAATGCCCGTACTTTGATTGGCCGGACAAATCCATCGGATGCAGATGCCGGAACCATTCGTGGTGATTTTGCGCTAAGTGTAGAAAGCAATATTGTGCATGGTTCTGATTCTGTCGAGAGTGCAGAACATGAGATTCAAATGTTTTTCGGAGATCAGCTGTAACTCAAGAGGAGTATCTGCCCATGACGGAAGATAGGTACAAGAAATGTGCTTTATCGGAAAAAGGCATAAGTCCATTCAACGGACGTCTTGACGATACTGGTACTTATGGCATGGGACCTATTGAGGATCTCTAGACGATTAATCGAACTATAAATTGTCTGCCGAGATCATTGCGGCGAGTATCTGTATATCGCTCATGTGGAGCAAGCTGCACTAGCTGGAGCTCATTTTGTAACGATATCGGAGGAACTCCTGTCTACCCATTGGAAACCGACGTTGGTATAGCGAAATTTCTAAGTGATTAGGGCAATAGAAAGCTAGAATCATAGAGTCTTTTCAAGCATAAAAACTCATGTAACGGGTAACCGTTTACATGAGTTTTTATTGTTTTTACAGAAAATCACTATGCAACAAAATGTCGCAAGGTTATGAAAACAGCTCAGAAAACTATTGACAATGATACGTTTTGTATCTTAAAGTAAGTAGTACAAATAAGGATACGGTTTGTATCGGAAGTCCTACTTAGGTTGCAGGAGGGAAGCGTGTGGAGCTAAAGCAGTACGTTCAGATCGTGATGAAGAAGTGGTGGTTAATCGCAGCCGTCGTTATAGTCGCAGTCGTTGCAACCGGCATTAAGAGTTATTTTTTCACAACCCCTGTCTATCAGGCTAAAGCAACTCTTATTGTCAATCAATCCCCACAGCAGGCTGGTGTAGAAACGCTTAATCTTGGAGTATTACAGTCCAATGTCATGTTGATCAACTCATACAAGAAAATTGTTGAATCAGCATTCATTATGGATAAGGTTGTAGAACAAAATCCTAATATTGGCGCTACCTCTGATCAATTATCCTCGAAAGTTACAGTCACCTCCGCAGATGAATCGCAAGTAATGGACATCATGTACAGCGGTTCTTCCTATCAGCAGGCTGCTCAAATTGTAAATGCGGTATCTGAAATTTTCAAAGAGCAAATCCCGAATATCATGCAAGTGGATAACGTCACCCTTTTGGATAAGGCAGATGAGAAAGATTTGCCAAGTCCCATTAACAATAGCCCTATTCTTAACATGCTGATCAGCTTTATCGTATCGTTAATGCTGGCCGTCGGCATTATCTTCCTGCTTGATTATTTGGACGACACAATCAAGAGCGAGACCGAGATGCTGCAAACCTTGGATCTTCCTGTTCTTGCCTTAATCAATAAAATTAATAGACAGGATCTTGGCGGTTCCAAGAAGCCGCCGTCTATATCGTTGAAAAGTAAAGAAGCATCATACGCCACACTTAATCAGTAAAGATTGCTGCGGGTTTGGCAGCTCTGGACCTTATCAGGGCTTGTTTTATATAGAGATATACAAAAACGGATAGGTGAGGGTGAGAGTGTAATGAATAAGGTGAAAAAGGCAATTATACCTGCTGCGGGACTCGGGACCCGGTTCCTTCCGGCAACAAAGGCTATGCCGAAAGAAATGCTGCCGATCGTCGATAAGCCAACGATTCAGTACATTGTCGAAGAAGCAATCGCATCAGGCATTGAAGACATCATTATCGTAACGGGCAAAGGGAAAAGGGCGATTGAGGATCATTTCGACCATGCCTTCGAGCTGGAGCATAATTTGTTCAGCAAAGGCAAGTTTGAATTGCTGGATGAGGTTCGGCGTTCATCAAACGTCGCTATCCACTATATCCGGCAAAAAGAAGCAAAAGGACTTGGCCATGCGGTATGGTGCGCACGTAATTTTATCGGCAATGAGCCATTTGCTGTTCTGCTTGGTGATGACATTGTGCAGTCGCAAGTGCCGTGCGTGAAGCAATTGATTGAGCAATACGAACGGACGGACCGCTCGGTTATTGGTGTTCAGTCTGTTAAGGAAGATCAGACGGATCGATACGGGATCGTAGATCCAATCGAGAAGTTCGACAGGCTCTACCAGGTGAAGCGTTTTGTAGAGAAGCCCAATAAGGGACAGGCGCCTTCCAATCTTGCTATTATGGGACGTTATATTTTAACCCCTGAAATATTCGATTACTTGGAGAATCAAGAAGAAGGGGCTGGAGGCGAAATCCAGCTGACGGATGCCATTCAGAGGCTGAATGAAAGTCAAGGCGTATATGCTTATGATTTCGAGGGGATCCGGTACGATGTTGGGGAGAAGCTAGGTTTTATTACGACAACGCTTGATTTTGCTTTAAGAAATGAAGAGCTTAGAATTCCTCTGCTTGCTGCTATGGAAGAAATGATTGTGAGAGAGCAGTCTAATAAGATTAATTAGAGGTGAATGGTGATGGCTCCGACCCCTCAGCAAAATGATCTCGAAGCGGTCTTTGATGCCGCAACCCTGTATACGGCTTACGAGCGTCGGCCTTTGCGGCTTTATTTAATGATTAAGCGAGGGTTTGATCTTATTGCTGCTTCAGCTGGAATGATTATGCTTGCTCCGATTTTTCTTCTCGTTGCCTTATGTATCAAGCTGGAGAGTCCAAAGGGCTCTGTTTTCTTCTATCAAACCCGGGTAGGGCGCAATGAGCAGGTATTCAAGATGTTTAAATTCCGTTCGATGGTCGCCAATGCTGAGGAACTGCTAGAAGGACTGCTTAGTCAGAATGAAATCGAAGGCGCCATGTTTAAGATGAAGGAAGATCCCCGGATTACGAAAGTGGGGAAATTCATCCGGAAAACAAGTATCGATGAGCTTCCACAGTTATGGAATGTGATTAAGGGCGATATGTCACTGGTTGGTCCACGTCCTGCTTTGCCACGTGAGGTACAGGACTACAGCAGCTACGATAAACTTCGGCTTAAGGTGTTGCCAGGATGCACCGGGCTGTGGCAGGTTAGTGGCCGTAACGAGCTCAGCTTTCAGGAAATGGTTGAGCTGGATCTGAAGTATATCGAAGAGCGGGGATTTCTGTTTGATCTGAAGCTGGTCCTGCTTACCGTGAGGGTCATGTTCGGCTCCAAGAACGCTTATTAGAGATAGAGCGAAACGGAGGAGTAGGAATGAAGCTAGTACTGTTGTCTGGAGGCTCGGGGAAAAGGCTGTGGCCGCTTTCCAATGATGCCCGTTCGAAGCAATTCCTGAAGGTGCTCGAGGATGAGCAGCATCAGCTTGTATCCATGGTCCAGCGAGTATGGGGACAAATTGCCGAAAAGGGACTCTCTGAAAATAGTTATATTGCAACCGGCAAATCGCAGGTCGAAATGATGCAAAGTCAGATTGGCCGGAATGTGCCGTTGATTATTGAGCCTGAGCGCAGAGATACCTTCGCCGCGATCGCGTTAACTGCAGCTTATCTCTATTCGGAGCAAGAGGTCGGGCTGGATGAAGTGATTGTTATTTTGCCCGTAGATCCTTATGTAGAGAACCGGTTTTTTGATGAAGTCAAGCAGCTCGAGGACGTCCTGCATGCTACGGAGGCAAACCTTGCTTTAATTGGAGTCAAACCAACCTACCCTTCCTCGAAATACGGGTATATTATTCCTTCCGGAGATCAAGATGGTGATGGCTATTCTGATGTGAATCGGTTTGAGGAAAAACCTTCTGAAGAGCGTGCTGCTGAGCTTATCCAAGAGCATCATGCGTTATGGAACTGCGGCGTGTTTGCTTTTAAGCTTGGGTTTCTTATTCAATTGCTTGAGCAGAAAGGGCTACCTCTTCATTATAAAGAGTTATTGAAGCAGTATCATACACTGCCGAAAGTCAGCTTCGATTATGAAGTGGTCGAGCAGACTAGCCATATTGTCGTCCGGCCGTACGAAGGTTACTGGAAAGATCTTGGCACCTGGAATACGCTGACGGAAGAGATGGGCAATCATCTGATCGGCAAAGGCATGATTAGTGAAGACAGCATCAACACTCATCTCATTAATGAGATTGATATTCCGGTATCTATTCTTGGCTTATCGAATGTGGTCGTTGCTGTAAGCCCGGATGGTATTCTGGTGTCGGAGAAGACCGCAAGTCCACGAGTGAAAGACTTCATTAATTATAATCAAGGCCCGAAGTTCGAGGAGCGGAGCTGGGGCTGGGCTAGGATTCTCGACGATCAGCATTATGATGATGGACGCTCAGTCGTAACCAAGCGTGTAGGTATATTGCAAGGCCGGAATATTAGCTACCAGCTTCATATCAATCGGGAAGAAGTATGGACCATCGTGAAGGGTGAAGGTGAGTTCGTCCAGAACGGCAATTATATGAAGGTGAGAGCTGGCAATGTGCTGCATATTCCGATGAAGACTTTGCACAGCATCCGTGCGGTATCTGAGCTAGAGATCATTATTGTACAATCCGGCAACGGAGAAGAGGATAGCCGAATCGTCGAGTTGTACAATACGTGGGAAGAAGTCGAGGAGCATTGTACGAATATGTAGGTGTGAACATGAATCAAAGGCGCATTCGTCTCCATGAGGGGACAATGCGCCTTTCTATCATTTGAAATCTATAAAACTGAGGAGGGCTAGTCACAGTTGCATTTCATAGAGTTGTTTCATATATGGAAGGAGGAGATGAAAGGAGGAGGATATGTATGGCGACAGGCAAAACAAAAAATATGGGCATGAACAGTTGGGGAACAAGTGAAACCGTAAAACAAACTGATTTGAATGCAAACTTTGATACGCTTGACACTGAACTAAGTACACGTGGTTTCAACATTCGCTGGAAAGGGGCCGATGCCACAGGTGCTGCGGGCAGCTATAATGCGCTGTTAGCAGCGGTTAATGATACGGCAACAACAGCAATTTTTATCCCGCCAGGGGTGTATTTAATTGAAAAAAATATTATGATCCCAGCTGCGAAAAGGCTTGAATTTGCAAGAGGTGCCCGGCTGAAACCAGCAAAAGGGATTACGATTACTGTAAACGGAACCATTGCGGCAAGTATTTATGATTGGATCTTCGACATTACGACTGGAGGTATCATCGCAGGAGCACCTAAGGTGGGAGATATTTATCCGACATGGTTTGGGGCTGTGGGCGACAGTACGGCCGATGATACTGCAGCATTTCAAGCAGCCATGTCTCTATGCGGGAAGAAATACCGGATTTTTATCCCGGTAGGTAAATACCGTATCCGTCAGACGATTATCAATAATTCACGCGGAATGTATGGAGCAGCTAACTATCTCGATGATGGTCAGGCTGGTTCCCTGCTCGTGTGGGATCCGATTGATAAAACGACGGACCTGCTGCCTTGTATCCGGATTGAGAGTGCTGCTGTTGACGCAAGTTTTGAGAATTTCGCTATTATTGGTCAGGTGAGCTATACTTCCCGGAACTTATCAACCTGGATTAACAAGAGTCTGTTTGATCAGGATTCATACAGCATGTTTGCAACAGGTACTGCAGCTATCGAGGTGGCAGGAGGAGCTAAACCGATCTTCAGGAGCGTCAGTACCAAACAAGTGAAGGTAGGCTTGCTTCTTAACAGCACTGATGGACATGTCACCTCATATGACTGTACATGGGAAGGATTAATTGGCCTTTATTGTATGAAAAACAGTGAAGATTACTTCATTGAGGGCGGTGGAATTACAGGTGCGTTCTGCTGTATTATGCTGGGGATTAAAGAACATGTCGGCCACTACGGCGGCTTTAACGTAACAATGAAGCGTGTGCATATGGGATACTCCCCATACGGTATTTATCAAGTAATCGATTCAGACACCTATAACAATGGCAGTGGTGTTGTTGGCGGTTTAAGCGGGACGATGGAGTCTGTCCGTTTCGAGCAAATTGGGGAAGCGGCTGTCCGGTTATTGTCTAAATCAGTAACAAGCGGGTTATATATGTCAGGCTTTGGCATGTCCTGGTCTTCTATTGATCCGGCTTCGGCAGAATATTATGCTCTTCCCGATACGTTAAAGGCGCGGGAAGCGAAGCAAAGCTATGGGGTATATTTGGGAACAATTTCGAATGCTCATTTTGATAATATTGAAGGTGTTGTCGTCAAATCAAGCGCTCCAGGAACTACAGGAACAGCCAGTATCAACATGTTAGAAAAGGGTAATGTCATACAAGGGCTGCAGCCTGAGTATGTGAAGGTCCTGCAGCGAAACGTAGTATCTACCCTGCTTTATACAACACCACTCTCTGTTGGAGAATCAATTCACGCCAAAGCAAACAGTCCGGTCAGCCACGGTAATTTAATTGTAAACCCCGAGCTGTTGAAAAACTGGAATATCGTTGCAGGTACCGGAGTTGGTCTCTCCATGATAACGAATTTGGACACCTTACCGGTTCCATTCAGCTCTGAAATGAAGTCTTACGTGGATAAGACGGTCACAGCTGTACTCAAAGTAACTCCGAACGGATCGAGCAGCCCGTTTGTAGGGATACCGTTTAACACTTCACCGCTTACAGTGGATACGAAACGGTTCATATGCTTTGAGTATTATGTTCTTTCCCCGCAAGCCAGATACCGCAGCAGGCTTGAATTCGGGAACTTCACCACATTGTACGACAACACCTTTGAAGTACCGGTGAACCAATGGACACGGATTACTTGCCGGGAGCAATCTGCCCCGCATACAAGCGCTTATTCAGCTTCCTTCTTTGATTTATCTGCCACACAGCCAACTTACATTGCTGCCGTTATGGTATCTTACGATTTCAACGGTTCTTACTCACCATATAATCATGTTTATACGAAGCAAGCAATCGAAAGCGGAGATGCACTCATTCTTATTGATAAAGCAACAGGTACTAGAGGCAAAGTTGAATTAGTAAATGGAAAACTACAGATTACGCCGCTTACGTAAGGCATAACTCCGACATAACAGAAGCTATTAGCCGGTATCTCTGAATGCTCATTCAGAAATACCGGCTTTTAAGATGGAATAGTTCTTGACATGCTACTATTTGTATCATAAAGTTGTATATATACAAAACGTATCGAAAAAGTGCTGGCGGAGGTGCGGAAGTGGAGATTAAACAGTATCTCAGAATTGTACTTAAAAAGTGGTGGCTGATAACTATAATTGTCCTGCTGGCTTGCACGGCTTCCGGAATAAAAAGCCACTACTATACAACACCGATTTATGAAGCAAACGCAAAGTTGATCGTCAACCAATCAGCTAATGAGAATCAGCAGGGATTTCCGAGCGTCGGTTTATTACAGACGAACCTGATGCTAATGGACTCTTACAAAGAAATAATCGTATCGTCCGCCATATTGGATAAAGTCGTACAGCAATATCCTAATATCAAGGACTCTTCTTATCAAATGGCCAGTACGCTTTCAGTAAGCTCCTCAGATAATTCGCAGGTGCTTAACCTGACCTACTGGTCCACATCCTATGAAGCCGCAGCAGAAACAGTAAATGCCATTTCGCAAGTGTTCAAAGCACAAATCCCTAGCATTATGAATGTCGACAATATCACCATTTTAAATGAAGCAAAAACAGGCGATGATCAAGTGCATGATCCAGTTAACATTAATGTTTTCATGAGTGTGCTGATGGCATTTGTACTCTCTCTTATGGCTGCAATTGCTCTGACTCTGATCCTCCACTTCCTTGACGATACCGTAAAAAATGAAGAAGAACTCAAGGAGCTTCTTGGAATACCTCTCCTTGCAGCTATGGGCAAAATAAAGAAAGAGGATTTAAGAAATAGTCGCGGAGAAATAGTCCTAATTCGAAATGAAGCAGGTGAGAATTCCTATGTCACGCTTAACCAATGATAACCGGTTAGTCGTATTGATAAATCCAAGCTCAGCCGTATCTGAAGCTTACCGAACGCTGCGGACCAACATTCATTATTCTTCGGTAGATTCTTCAATTCAACTATTAATGGCTACCTCTGCACAGCCGGGAGAAGGCAAATCAACGGTAATGAGTAATTTGGCAGTTGCTTATGCTCTGGAGGGAAAGCGGGTTTTACTGATTGATGCTGATTTGAGGAAGCCTGTAGTTCATCGTATTTTTTCACAAACGAATCGTTTAGGTCTGACGAATCTGCTAACGGGTATGAATACCTTGCAGGAAGTAATAAAGGACAGCGGTGTGGAAAATTTATCACTAATTACTTCCGGAGCGACTCCGCCAAATCCGGCAGAGCTGCTTGGATCGACTCGAATGAAAGCTTTGATTGAAGAGCTTCGAGGATGCTACGATTTAATCTTGTTTGATACACCGCCGGTTCTGGCAGTCACAGACAGTCTGATCATCAGCTCTTTCTGTGATGGTGTTCTACTTGTTATTCATGCGGGCAAAGTAAAGAAGGCATATGTACGTAAGGCAAAGGAAAAATTAGATTTTGTCCAGTCACGCATTATTGGTGCAGTTTTCAACCAGATGAAACGGCATGATGCAGCTTTTGTGAAATATTACGGATCAAGCAAGTAGAAGGTAAAAGACATCAGTGGCGCAGCAGAAGAGGTAATGTCTACTGAACCTTTATCACTGTAGGCACTCGGTCACGCTGTGGGTCAATTGACCTTAGACATCATTGTCGCTGGTGTGATGTGAGGACAGGTTGAATGCCTACTTATTTTTTAAAGAGCTAGCTATGTTTTCTTGCACAGCAAGAGGATATAGCTAGCTTTTTTAAATCGATAAAGGATCGGTGAAGATTTCATGAAAATTAGCGTCGTCATTCCAACCTATAAGCGCGTGGACAGCTTACGGAATTGTTTGAACGGCTTATCCAATCAGCTTCGGCAGCCGGATGAAATCGTAATCGTTGCGAGAGATACCGATCAGGCAACATCTAACTTCTTGGCCAGCTTGTTCTTGCAGCATCTGAAATGCGTTGTTATTCATACCCCAGGAGCAGTGGCAGCGTATAACGGGGGGCTAAAAACAGCTACAGGCGATATTATCGTTATCACGGACGACGATACGGTACCCTATCCGGATTGGCTAGCTAGAATTGAACAGCATTTTGAGATAGAACCACGACTAGGTGGGCTAGGCGGGAAAGATTGGGTCTATCACGCAGGTCATCTGGAGTACGGGGAAGCGCGGAACGTCGGAAAGCTGTCCTGGTTTGGTAGAATGACAGGTAATCATCATATCGGCATCGGTACATCGAGGGATGTGGATATATTGAAGGGAGCAAATATGAGCTTCCGAAAGGAAGCTATTGCTAATATCAGCTTTGATGAGCAGCTTCGGGGAAGCGGGGCGCAGGTACATTTAGAAATTGGAGTAAGCCTGCTTGTGAAGAAAGGTGGTTGGCGTCTTTGCTATGATCCGAGCGTATGCGTGAACCATTATCCGGCCGAAAGATTCGATGAGGACAAGCGGAATGCATTTAACGAAATCGCTTGCTTGAATATGGCACATAACGAGACCTACACTATTTTGAAACACTCTGGTATCTTACGCAGAATCATGTATATCCTGTGGATCATAGCAGTTGGCAGCAGTCCTTCGCCGGGGCTGTTGCAATTGGTTCGAATGGTTCCACGTGAAGGATTAACCGCCTTTCGGAAGCTACGAACGACTTTCAGAGGCAGATGGGATGGTTGGAAAACGTGGAAAACATCGACAGATTCATAGAGTCAACCAGATCAGCCATTCTGAAGAGCTTCAGCATTGGCGGCGTATTGCTTCTTGCTGCGGTCATTGGCAATACAACAGCGAAGACCTATCTGTTTCAGGATCTTTGGCAGCTGTCGGTTGTCTTTCTCCTGACAATGGGCGCTGTATTCATTCATCATGTGAGGCCCATTGCCTATTTGCCTTATATGCTGGCGGTTTGGTCCGTATATCCGGAGCTTAGACGACTCCTAGACTGGTCGTACGGATCCTACAGCAATACACCTGTTATGACACTTGCACCGTTTTTGGTGAGTCTGACAATGCTGATACCAATTATTAAAGGGTTCAGAAATCTTTCCAAAAGTTCACGAGGTTTACTCCTGACAGCGCTGTTTATTTTTGTATATGGTTTGGCCATTGGAATGCCCCGGTTTGGAGGAGTTGCATCGGGGTTTGATTTCATCAATTATATTTCGCCTCTGCTTGTTGTTCCCTATGTCAACGCATGTGATTTTAAGAGCTCTGCAAGAGATATTTGGTTGAAGAGTTTCTCGTGCATCGCTGTTTTAGTCGGAATATACGGGATTTTACAATATTTTCTTATTCCTCCATGGGATGCATTTTGGATGATTAGTGCCGAGATGACATCAATTGGTCACCCTGAGCCGATGATGGTAAGGGTATTCTCCACCTTGAATTCTCCAGGTCCCGCAGGTGTATATTTCTCATTTGCACTAGCTGTTATGGTGATGAACAAAAAATGGCGGGCATTTGGGTTTGCCGGAATTCTGATTGTTGCATTTGCTTTACTGCTAACCCTTGTCAGAAGTAGCTGGATCGGGCTTGCTGCGATGATTATTGCTTATTTCATGCAGGCTAAATCTCAAAACAAGATGAAGCTAATTGCATTGCTAGGTGGATTGGTATTGTTTGTTCAATTTGTACTTCCTAGTCTCCCGGGTTCAGATTCGATTACTACGCGCTTCCAATCGTTTGGTAATCTAAGCGAAGATACTTCCTATAAAGAGCGGCTTGCTTTCTCTACACAAATTACATCGTATATATCGGCTAATCCGATTGGCAACGGCCTAGGAAGTACAGGGTTAAGTGCTAAGCTGAACAATACCGCTCTACAAGATTTTGATAATGGCTTTTTGAATATATTTTATACCTTTGGCTTACCAGGAGGACTGTTTTTTATCGGTCTCTTATTGTTTCTACTAGGCTATACCTTCAAAAGTAGTAAGGAGAATACGGAGTACCAGCATCTTGCTTTCGGGACGATGGTGGCGGTTATGTTCCTGCTGCTGAGCAGCAATATATTGTCTGGTACCGGGGGAGTGTGTATCTGGTTTTTAGTGTCTATGAGTTTTGTAAAACCTGTAGAGAAGGTGAATCATGCGAATTTGCTTCGTCACCCATAAAGTGAAAAAAGGCGATGGCCAGGGGCGTGTTAATTATGAAGTTATTCAGGAGGCAATTGGACTAGGCCATCGTATTGTCATTATTTCCTCCGAGTTATCAGAGGATTTGAAGAATCATCCTCAGGTTGAATGGAAGAAGATATCGGTCAATGGCTGGCCGACTGAACTGATAAGAAACCAGATATTTGCGGTTAAATCGACATTGTGGCTGGTAAACCTTCGTTCCAATATTGATTTTATAATTGTGAATGGGTTTGTAACTTATGCCCGGTCTCAAATGAACTGTATTCATTTTGTCCATAGCGCGTGGCTTGCTTCTCGCTATCATCCCTATCAGGAAGGGACAAACTTCCGTTCATTTTATCAATATATATATACCCGGATTAATCGAAGCCTGGAGCGCTATGCTATGAAACGTACAAGCACAATTGTTGCTGTATCGGAACAAGTGAAGCAGGAACTGGTTGATGAAGCCGGTATTTCGGCGGAGCAGATATCTGTTATTCACAATGGTGTAGATTTGCAGGAGTTTTATCCAAGGTTAGTTGAGCGGGAATCACTTAAACTTTCAGAGGAGACGGTCTATGCCATGTTTGCCGGTGACATCCGTTCCTCACGCAAAAATCTGGATACCGTGCTGAAGGCGCTCGCCGAAGTACCTGATGTTCACCTGCTCGTAGTCGGATGGACGGAAGGCAGCAGCTATCCTCAGATGGCAGTCGAGCTAGGCATTAAGGACCGGGTTCATTTTCTGGGATACCGTAAAGATATGGCGGAGCTGATGTCTGCTGCTGATCTGTTCGTCTATCCTTCCCGCTATGAGCCGTTTGCCCTTGTTCTATTGGAAGCGATGGCGGCAGGGCTTCCTATTATAGCAAGCCGAAATTGTGGAGCAGTTGAGCTGCTGAATGAAGAAGCGGCAGTTATTCTGGATGATCCCGACGATAGCAAGGCTTTGGCTGAAGCGATACGGTCCTGCGCTTTTAATCGAATTCGGTTAAAGCAGATGGGCGAACAAGCAGTACGTATAGCCAGAAGCCATTCGTGGAAGGACATGGCCCGTCATTACAGCCGTTTAATTGATGAGACGGTACATTGCAAAACCATGACGGCCGCTGAGTCGTGAAAGGAAAACGATATGGCTCTATTAAAAATACTGAAACGTAAGGACAACTTTGGTTACATGGCCCAGATTTTTGCATCAAATGTATTTATTCTCGTATTAAATACGCTGACAGGAATTATTATTGCGAGATTTCTTGGGCCGGAAGGCAGAGGGGAACAGGCGGCGATGATCATGTGGCCGCAGCTGCTATCTTACATCGTTACGCTTGGGCTGCCATCCTCGATTATTTATTATATGAAGCAAAAGGATAGTGATCAGGGATCTCTCTTCCTTGCTTCCTTGTGGATGTGTTTTGGACTGGGAACGATGTCAATGATCGGGGGAATAATCTTTCTTCCCGGCTGGATGGACGGCTATTCCGCTGATAAAATCCAATTCGCGTGCTGGGCACTTATTCTGGTCCCTTTTGGACTTCTTGGGGCAATAAATAATGCCGTTCTGCAAGCACGAGAAGAGTATGCCTTATTTAACCGGATCCGGTATTTGCCGAATATCATTACACTCATTCTGCTGCTTGTCCTGGTTCTAACAGGTCATGTCAATCCGTTTTATACATCTCTGACTTACCTCGCGCCTACGATTCCACTTTCTCTATGGATTATGATTCGGCTGCTGACGATGTACTCGTTCAGGCAAAAGGGAATCTTGAATTCCTCGAAGCAGCTGGTGCAGTACGGAATTCGCTCTTATGGAACGGATTTAGCGGGTACCTTATCCTTTTATATCGATCAAGTACTTGTTGTTGGGTTACTGTCACCTGTAAGTCTCGGCATTTATCTCGTTGCTTTAAATCTGTCGAAGATGCTGGACATCATTCAAGCTTCTGTTGTATCCGTTCTGTTCCCGCAAGCCTCGGGCTTAAAGCAATCTGAAGCCATTCAGCTAACGCTGAAGGTTTACCGGATCAGCTCGTTCGTTACAATTGGACTCGTGATTGCGGCTATTGGCTTTGCACCAATCGGGTTAATGCTGCTGTATGGCAAATCCTTTGCGGATGCCATCCCGATCTTTCGAATCTTGATCATCCAGGCTGCAATCGGGAGCGCAACTTGGACGCTGGCACAAGGGTTTATGGCAACGGATAAGCCAGGCAGAGTAACCCTGCTTAAGGTAGTCTCCTTATTTATGAATGTCGTATTAATCAATCTACTTACACCTCACCTTGGAATAATAGGGGCTGCTTATTCGCTACTGATCTCTGCAGGCGTAAATTTCTTGTTCATTTTGCTGCTTTACCGTCTGGAGCTTGGAACAAGCTGGATGGCTTTCTTGTATGACAAGGAGGATTGGCTTTGGATGAAAGAACAGCTGAGCCGGAGAAGAACAAAATCGATGGATAAGGAGGGGGCTCTATTATGAAGATTCTCTTATCCATTCATCATGAAATGAATTTAAATGCAGGGGCTGCCAATGCTACCTATCAATTATCTAAGCAATATGAACAATCAGGTCATCAGGTCATCTTGTTTTCATACGATAATTTACCTACCTATCTGCCCGGAAGATTAAAGGCCATAGCCTTCCCTTATTATTTATTCAGGCATATCAGGCGCTTTAGAAGCCGGCTGGATATCGTCGATGCATCAAGCGGTGATGCCTGGATATGGAGTCTGTTCAGGAAAAAGAACAGGGAGCCGGCACTTGTTACGAGAAGCCATGGACTGGAGCATACGATGCATGAAGGTCTACTTGAGGAGCATAAGCGCGGTAATATCAAGCTTTCCTGGAAATATCCGCTGTATCACGGAGGTATCCGTCTTTGGGAGGTAGCATTATCGTTTCGAAAGGCGGATGGAGCCTTGTTCTTAAACCAACAGGATTATCGCTATGCGATAACCAGATTGAAAGTCAAAGAGGCCAGCACCCGCCTCGTCAGAAACGGTCTGCCAAACGAATTTCTTGGATTGCCGATATCCCTTTCCATTCCTTTGCCAGGTGAACCAATTCGGATTGTGCAGATAGGCAGCTATATTTTACGTAAAGGGATTAAATATACCGCAGAGGCAATGAACGTAATTTTACTGGAGTATCCTCATGTGGAAATCTCGTTTATCGGGACAGGCTGTCAGCCTGAGACTGTTCTTGCAGACTACGATCCTTCCGTGCATTCTCAAATTCGTGTCATTCCAGGCTATAACCATAAGGAGCTGCCATCAATGCTGACTGGTCACCATATCAAGCTGCTGCCGACATTGTCGGAAGGTTATCCGTTATCACTAATTGAAGCAATGGCCTGCGGCCTTGCTCCAGTTACCTCATTTACGACAGGTAATTTTCTACGTGATAACGAGGACGCACTAGTTATTCCGATGCGGGATTCTACTGCAATTATTAACGGACTGAAGCAATTACTCGAGCATCCCGCACATTTATTTGCTCTTCAGTCGAAGGCTTATGAGACAGCGCAGCAGCATGATTGGGGTCAAATTGCAGGAGAAGCTATCCAATTCTACGAAGAAGTGCGCGGGGTGAAGGGTGGATGAAGATAGTACATATCGCGAATCATGTGCAGGAGGTTGGCAACGGCATTGTTAATGTCATGGTCGATCTGGCTTGTGAGCAAGTGAAGATGGGCAATGAAGTCATTGTTGTTTCCGGAGGAGGAAGCTACGAGGAACTGCTCCACCAGTATGGTGTCGTCCATTACAAACTTGATCAAACGAGAAAACCTGCACCGATGCTTCGGGCTTTTTTTCAATTTCGTGCTCTAATGAGGAGGGTTCGTCCGGATATTATTCACGCTCATATGATGACAGGTGCTTTGTTATCCCGCTATTTAAAAGGAATGAACTCCTACAAGATTGTGACACATGTACACAATGAGTTTCAAAAAAATGCCGACTTGATGAGGGTAGGCGACGCCGTCATCGCCGTGAGCAATGCGGTAGCCGAATCGATGGCTGCACGGGGGATTAAGCAAAGTAAATTAAAGGTCGTACGCAATGGCACGGTCGGAAGCCCACGGAAGATACATGCTTCATCCATGTTGGACCTGAAAGGACCAATTATTGTGACAGTTGCAGGCTTGTATACACGCAAAGGAATCGGGGATCTAATTGAGGCATTTGACCGGATCGCCCCCAAGGTAGAGAATGTCAGGTTATATATTGTCGGAGAAGGTCCGGACCGAACCTTATTCGAGAAAATGGCTGGTTTATCGATTTACCGGAACCAAATCAAATTTGAAGGCTTTCAGCTCGATCCTGTTCCATATATGCAGGTTGCTGACGTATTTGTTCTAGCTTCCCGCAAAGACCCGTTTCCGCTTGTCCTAATCGAGGCGAGGGAAGCGGGCTGTGCCATTGTAGCCACTGGGGTGGACGGCATTCCTGAAGCGCTTGATTATGGGGATTCAGGCATACTTGTTCCTCCCAAACAGCCCGCTCTGCTTGCGGAGGCAATTATCGAGCTGCTTGAGGATACGAAGAAGCGGGAATATTTCCGCGAGCGCGCAAAGCAGGGGCTGGAAATTTATCAAGTGCAGCGGGTGGCAGAAGAAACACTTCATATTTACAGAGAAGTTTTGAGTCAATAAGTAGGATGAAGAGAGTGATTGCCGATGAACGTGTTAACGACCGGATTAGGATGGAATGAACAACAGCCCGGAGGGTTAAATCGATATTTCGTTGATTATACGAATGCCATGAAGGAATACGGGCATACCGAGCTTGGGCTTGTCGTGGCCGAGCCTGGAGTTGAACTGAATACCAACTTGAATGTAGCCAATACAGCGACTAATACATCCGGTCTTCTGTCACGAATCCGTTCGGTGAGGGCACATACGTTGCAAGCGCTGAGTACGTTTCGTCCGGATGTATTTAATCCGCATTTTGCCTTATACGCTTCCTTGGTATCCAGGCAGTCACTGCCCAATCATATCCCGATTGTCACTCATTTTCATGGTCCGTGGGCTCTTGAGTCCAAAATGGAGGAAGGCGGCAAGCCCAGAGTTGTGAGAGAAGCCAGGTACCTACTTAAGAAGCAGGTCGAACAGCTGACCTATCGCCGCTCCGACCGTTTTATTGTACTGAGCGAATATTTTCGAAACATCTTGTCGAACAGCTATGGCATTGACCACGGTAAAATTCATATTATTCCTGGAGCTGTGGAACATGAGCGGTTCAAACCTCACCCGGATCGGCTGGCATTGCGTGCAAGACTGGGGGTAGCACCTGGTCAGAAACTTCTGTTCTGCGCTAGGCGCATTGTCCGCCGGATGGGCATTGACCGGCTGATTGATGCCATGCAGGTGGTTGTCCGGGAACATCCGGGGATCAGGCTGTATATTGCTGGTGACGGTCCGATGCGAAATGAATATGAACAGCAGATTGTTAGACTGGGCTTGTCTGAGAATGTAAGGATGCTGGGCAGGGTGTCTAACGAAGAATTGGTCGAGTGGTATCAAGCGGCAGATTACAGTATTGTTCCGACCATTACACTCGAAGGCTTTGGACTTGTAACAATTGAGTCAATGGCTTGCGGAACACCGGTATTCGGTACGCCTTACGGCGGGACGAGCGAAATTTTGCGTCAAATCTCTCCGGACTTGCTGTTCAAAGACGGAACGGTTGAATCAATAAGCGGGAAACTGATCGATGGTTTAAGCGGACAGCTTGTGCTGCCGTCAAGAGAAGCATGTAGGGAGCATGTGCTTCAGCAATATACATGGAGCAGTGTGGCAGGGGCAGTAACCGATGTGTTCCGGGATGCCATGGAGATGAGGAGTAAAGGAGGGCCAAGCCGATGAGAGTCGCCTATTACAATCATACCAGTGTGGTAAGCGGAGCCGAGATGAATCTGATGGTGACGGCAAAGCATTACACGAAAACTCATCCAATTGTATTTGCACCAGAAGGCGAGCTGCTTGATCGGGCTAGAAAGGACTGGCTGGAAGTTGTGCCGCTGCCAAGTTATAATGCGCGGCTTAGCCGCAATCCAATCCGGCTGGCTGCTGGAGTGACCGGCATGATTAAAGCCGGTTATCAGTTCTCTGAAGTGGTGACGGCTCACGAGATAGATGTGATTCATGCCAATTCGCTTCGGGCTGGGATGATGGCGTCGTTGTTTTATTGGCGGCACCAGATTCCTGTAATCTGGCATTTGCATGATATTCCTCCGAAGGGGCTGATCGGCAAAGTAATACGGTTGTATGCTTCGCTTGCAGCACAGTCGGTTATCGCTATCTCAGGACCAGTTATGAAGGAATATCAAAAGCTGGGGGAGCGTATTCATCTCGTCCATAACGGAGCTGTACTCAGCGAATTTTCTGAAAGAGAAAAGGCCTATAACCGGGAAAAAATTCGGGCCGAGCTGAACACCCCCCAGGAAGGTCGTGTAATGACAATAATTGGCCAAATTGCGCCTTGGAAGAGGCAGGCGGATGCGATACGGGCGCTTCATACCTTACTTCAAAATGGAGAGGAGAATTATTTGTGGATTGTCGGAGAGCCCAAGTTCCGTGAGGAGAATGAGAGGTATCTGGAAGAGCTTCATCGGCTGGCCGACCAGCTAAAGGTAAATCAATATATCCGTTTTACAGGTTTTCGTGAGGATATAGACGAAGTGTGCTGCGCATCTGACCTGCTGTTACTTTGTTCGGAGAATGAACCTTTCGGTAGAGTCATAATCGAAGCGATGGCACAAGGGACTCCGGTCATTGCTACAAATGGCGGCGGGGTAACGGAGATTATTCAGCATGGACGGAGTGGATTACTATATACGACCGGAGAAATTTTGGAGCTTGTTCAATGTATTCAGGATCTTCAGAAGATGGAGCCGCTGCGCAGGCTAATCAGTGATAACGCTATTGATCGGATCAAGGAATATTTTTCAATCGGGCAGGCAGCTGTTAAGACGGAGCAGATCTATATGCAGACAGTCAGCGGAGGAGCAGACATCGGGGGCAAACTCCGGGAAACCAAGGGGGTGGCGAAATGAAGTATCGGGTAGCCATTGTACATGATTATTTAAATCAAATGGGCGGAGCTGAAAGAGTTGTCGGTGTAATGCACAAGCTGTTTCCTGAAGCGCCGATTTATACGACGATTGTTGACAAGGAAAAGCTATTGCCTGAATTTCAAGATGCAAAAATTATAACGACATGGATGCAGCGTATTCCGAATATTTTACGTGACTTCAAGCTGTACTTTTGGCTGTATCCGTTTGCCGTCCGTTCAATGAATTTAGAAAACTATGACATCATTATCAGTTCCAGCAGCGCCTATGCTAAAGGAATACGTAAGCCGGAGCATGCAGTTCATTTATGCTATTGCCATTCCCCGATGCGTTTTGCCTGGAATTTCGACGGTTATATTGAGAATGTAAAGGTGTCACCGTTCCGTAAAATAGCTGCCAAATGGCTGACCTTTCCTCTGCGGATTTGGGATAAATCCAATTCGAAGCAGGTAGACCGTTTAGTTGCCAATTCCAGTATTGTGAAAGAGCGAATCAACAAATTTTATGGATTGGAGTCAACTATTATTTATCCGCCAGTTGAGGTGGAGCGGTTTATGGTAAGTAAAGAGGAACCTGAGGATTATTACCTAATTGTCTCAAGGCTGGTCTCCTACAAGAAAATTGATATTGCCGTCGAAGCTTGCTCCCGCCTTGGTCGCAAGTTATTAATCATAGGAGATGGAGATGATCGGGAACGGCTTGAAGCAATGGCTGGTCCGACCGTTCAATTTTTAGGACGCAGGAGTGATGAAGATGTTGTCCGTTATATGCAAAGATGCCGGGCACTTCTTTTCCCAGGGCTCGAGGATTTCGGGATTACTCCTCTTGAAGCCAACGCCTGTGGCAGACCTGTTATTGCGTTTCAGGCAGGCGGTGCATTAGATACCATTAAGTCTGGACTAAACGGGATGTTCTTCAAAAATCAAAGTGCAGGATCTTTAATGGTTGCTCTGCAAAACTTTGACGGTATGAAATGGGATCCGCAGCTTATTCGAGAACATGCAGAGTCGTTTAATGAACGTTTCTTTATTGAAAGGCTATTGTCCAGTCTGCAAAGTGCAATTGATCCGCTTGGAAGCAGCCTGAAACATTATGGGGTGGAGGCAGGCGTCCATTTTGGGAGATAGTTCTGTCTATAGTGATACATTTTGTTGATTAATTTGATCTATTTTGCTACAATTAGTATCATAAAGAAGAAGAGGTGAGTTCAATTAGGGAGAATGGACGGGTAGATCAAAAGTTTTATTCCGCATATGGACTGCTAATGGCGAGTGAAATCGATCTGCCGGAACTATGGGACGGAGAGAGCGGCGAGCCGGATGTCTTTATTGAATTTGCGGACTTGAGTGACTTTGTGAAGGATTGGGAATCGGACAGACTCGAACGGGCTGGAATTGATGATGTCGTCTTCAGAGTTCCGGATGTGGCTAACTATCGTGTGGTTGGTAATCACCTCATACAAGTCATGCCTGTCAATGGAGCAGATCCAAGAGAATACCGGATGTACATTCTTGGTGCTTGCTGTGCAGTGCTGCTGGTACGCAGAGGAATGGTACCGCTGCATGCAAGCGGCGTGGTAATAGATGGTAAGGCTTATGCGATACTTGGTGATTGCGGCGCAGGCAAGTCTACACTTGCTACAGCTTTCAGACATGCTGGATATAAATTGCTAAGTGACGATATTGTTGGAGTGTCGTTGGATGAGAGCACGAATATGCTGACGGCTTATCCAGGATATCCGCAACAGAAACTCTGGAAACAAAGTCTGGACTATTTCCACATGGAAGCTGATCATTACAATCCGATATTGGAGAGCTACGACAAATTTGCTGTACCCGTACATGATCAGTTCGTACACCACTCTTTGCCGTTAGCAGGAATATTTGAACTTGAGAAGGCAGATATCACACGTGTAACCCTGAATCCTTTAACTCCGCTCGAGCGCGTTCGATTGCTCCGTTACCATTCCTTTTTAGATAAGTTATTAAAAGAAATGCAAATGGAACAATGGTTGTTTGCATTGGCAGTAAAGATAGCACTCGCAATTCCCTTTTATCAACTAAAGCGTCCGCTTGACGGATTTACCGCACCTGATTTAGTTAACCAAATTATTAATACCGTCAGAGAAGGAGAGGTCGTTTCTTTATGAATAAACTCAATGTTATGGTCAGCGGCACCATTATGCGTGCCGAAGGTTTTCTTGTCAGCGACATGGGCGGGGAAAAAGTAATGATGAGCATCCAAAGTGGTAAATATTATAACCTTGGTCAATCAGGCGGAGTAATCTGGGAGCATCTAGCTGCCCCTACTACACTCACAGAAATTGTGAATAAGATTTGCGAAGAGTATGACATTGATAGAGAGGCGTGCGTGAGTCAGGTGTCTGTCTTTTTGCAGCAGCTGGCAGAGCAAGGGTTGATTGTAAGCACTGAGGTGTAGACGTTGATGAGGAAGTTACGGAAATTTATTTCCTCCGACGCTAAGCTCTTGCTGGCAGAAGCTTTTATATATCTTGGATGGGCAAGAATTTTAAAAGCTCTGCCTTTCGCAAAGGTGGCTCCGAGCCTTGGTGTTTCCTTGAGAGAAACGTCATATCAGACGTCATTGCAAGATGAGGAGCTTATACAAAAGATTGCAAGAGCAATCCGCATCATGAGCCGCTATACCTTATGGGAGAGTAAGTGTTTAGTAATGGCAATTGCATGTATGAAAATGCTGGAAAAAAGGAAGATCGAGAGCACGTTGTATCTAGGGACGATGAAAAATGAACAAGGCAAGATGAATGCACATGCATGGCTTCGCACAGGTCCTCATTATTTAACCGGTGCCGAAATCATGGAGCGCTATACGGTTGTTGGTATCTTTGGGAAATTGCTTCAAGAAGGGTCAAGATAAAAAAAGGGGAGAGTTGGAGATGAACCGCCCTATTGCGCTGGATATAAGTACATTCTCGAATGAAATGAAATTTATGCTGAAGCTTCTGCGCTCTGATCTTCCATTGGACGCGGATGAGATGATCCGGCATTCCCGTGATCTGGATTGGAATTCTTTCCTTAGTTTTGCTGTATATCATGAGACATTTCCTGTTTTGTATCCATTGCTGGTGAAGCTTAATGAGGAGCAGTCATGGACCCCGGAACTCATTATGAATAGGCTCAAGACGTTGTATGTTAGAAATACAATGGAAATGCTTCATTTGCGGGGCGAACTGGAGCGGGTGAATAAGCTGCTTGCTGATAAGGGTGTTCGTTCACTGACTCTTAAAGGACCGGTACTGGCTGATATGCTGTACGGAGATATTTCGGGACGAACTTCGGGTGATTTGGATATTCTAGTGTCGAAGAAGGAATGGGATAATTCCGTATCAGTATTACTTGAAGCAGGTTATATTCGAGGCGAGCAATATGAGGATGATAGTGAGGTGTTTAAGAATACCGAACGGAAGACCCATCATATCTCCTATGTTCATCCCACGAAAAATGTTGAGATTGAGCTGCATTGGAGCCTGAATCCGGATACAGTTATAGAACCTTCTTTTGATGATCTTTGGAGCAGAAGACAGAAAAGCACGCTGAGCAAGTTTATTTATACACTTGGCAACGAAGATATGTTTGTTTATCTGATCTTGCACGGCACGAGGCATGCCTGGACTAGTCTGAGGTGGCTTTTGGATATCGACCGTATGTTGAGCAGATTTCTGAATTGGAACCGAGTACGACAGCTTTTTGAAGAAAGCAAAAGCACGGTTCTGGGAGGAAAAGCTATTATATTGGCAAGCAATTTGTTAGGCAGTCTGCTCCCAGAAGAGGCATACGCCATGACCCAAAATCAAAAAGCCCACCGTCTTGCACAAACCGTGACCTTGTTCATTCGTGAAGAAGTTATCTTGTATCCTAAGCCTGCGAAGAAAGAAATTGCGGTAGCTTACAACCGGTATCTCCTCTCAACAATGACCCCCAAGCAAAAGCTACTATATGTGACAAACAAGCTGTATCCGAGTAGCAAGGATATGATGGTATTACCTCTTCCCAAATTTCTGCATTTTCTCTATTTCCCTCTCCGCCCTTTCTTATGGTTCTGGCGGCAAGTGAAACGGCAAACCATATAAGGGAGGCTGCTCATCTTGAAGGACATTCTCCTGCTGCTTCGAAAATTATATGCCTCTTCCGGCAACCGACTCTATCTGCATTTTCTGATGATGTTGTTCGTAAGCGCATTGGAAGGGATCGGGATTTTTCTGATTATTCCGCTCCTTAGTATAATTGGTGTATTTGATATGGATATGGGGGCAATCCCGTTCATAAATTCTGCAATGGATAAACTGGAGCAGTGGGATTTTCCCATGAATTTGCCTGTTGTCTTATCAGTATATGTTATTCTTGTTGGCGGCCAAGCCTTACTGCAGCGCAATCAATTCTTATTGGCAACTAAGATTGAACAACGTTATATCAGGCAGCTAAGAGTAGAGACCCATGAGTCACTGCTTAATGCCAAATGGGAATTTTTTTTGAACCGAAGAAATTCAGACTATAATCAGGTTCTCTCTACGGAATTGAATCGGGTAAGCAACGGTATTAATCTGCTGTTGACGTTAATTTCAGCGGCTGCCTTTACCTTTATCCAAATCGGCTTTGCACTGTGGCTTTCTACAGAACTTACCTCCATCATTATTATTAGTGGTTTGCTGCTTTCTCTTGTTTCACGCAAATTTGTAAGAAAATCAGCTAAGCTTGGCAAAGAAACTTCACAGCTGTTTAAAAACTATTTTGCCGATTTGAGTGATCATTTCAACGGTATCAAAGACATTAAGAGTAATTTGCTTGAACGTTCGCATATCAGAAAATTTATTAATCTGTGCAGCAAAATTGAAAGTAATTATGTGAAGGCATACCGGGTTTATGCCAATTCCCAATTTCTATACCGCGCCTCTTCCGTTGTTTTAATTGCTGTATTTGCTTATGTTTCCATTACTTTACTTCATGTGGCTGCGGAGCAGCTTATTTTAATTGTATTGATTTTTACACGGCTGTGGCCGCATTTTATTACGATACAGTCGAGTCTTGAACGAATCATGTCTCAATTGCCTGCCATGAAGGTGCTCATGAATTTGCAGAGAGAGAGCCAGAATGCAAGCGAGTCGCTCTTGCTGCAGGATATTAAGCCGGATGCTTCCTTCTCGGTGGAAGATCATATTTCGTGCAGTCATGTGTCATATCAGTATGATAAAGAAAGCACTCATCTCGCCTTAAAGGATATCCATATTAAAATTCCAGCGAATCAGATGACGGCTATTGTTGGAAAGTCTGGTGCCGGGAAAAGTACGCTTGTTGAACTGCTGATGGGGCTTATTCAACCAGATGTGGGAAGTGTACTGATTGATGGGAAGGTTCTGAATGAGGAACAACGATTCCATTACCGGAATACAATCGGCTATGTATCGCAGGATCCTTTCTTATTTCATGGCAGTCTGCGTGAAAATTTGCAATTGGTCGTAGAGAATGCAACTGAGGAGCAAATGTGGGAGGCACTCCGATTTTCTGCTTCAGATGAATTTGTTCGTAAGCTCCCGCAAGGACTCGATACGGTCATTGGCGATCGCGGGGTAAGGCTATCAGGCGGGGAAAGGCAGAGAATTGTACTGGCGAGAGCGATCCTGAGGAAGCCTTCTATTCTTATTCTGGATGAAGCTACAAGCGCTCTTGACAGCGAGAATGAGGTGCTTATTAAAGAGGCGATAGATAGGCTGCGAGGTTCCATGACCATTGTTGTCATCGCCCATCGTCTATCTACGATTCGCTATGCGGATCAGGTTATTGTACTGGAAAACGGGGAGGTCGTTCAGCAGGGCGGTTATTTACAGCTCTCGATGGAGACTCGCGGAACCTTTAAGAAGCTGCTGAATTATCAGGCTGAAACAAAGGAACTCATTCAATAACGTATGATGACAATCAATAGAATTAAAGCTGCTCATTACCAGTAAGCAATGGTGATGGGCATCTTTTTTTTATTTTAGACTAATAACAAATGAGCCCGTCTCTCCTAAGGAGATGACGGGCTCATTTGTCTATTTCAATAAGAAATTACCATTTTTTGCTGCCAGGTTTATGGTTGAAGGATTCAACTTCAACATCTGTGAAAGTCATTTTCACATCGAGTACTTCCAATGCAGGAGCTTCCCATACTTTTTTCATACTTTCACCTCCCCCTTTTGGTTCATGTACCTCGATATGTATGAGATACGTTACGTTTCCTATTATAACATAAGTTGATACAAATTGTATCACTTTTCTTGAAAAAGTTTATCTTTTTTTTTACAGATGATGGTTGACGGACGTTTGGATGGAATGGTAAGATTTGTACATTACAAATTGAATCGGCAATTTTACGGAAGCACCGTAGAAGATCGCAGGAAACTGCGTCTTTTACGGTGCTTTTTTGTGTTTTTGTCGGAAATAGAAAGGTAGGAGCAGTCAGGTGAGGCAGCAATTAGCGATAGCAGTCAAAGAGCAGGATTATGTAAAGAGACTAGCTGATTATGTGCGGGATAGTCCGTTCAGTGAGCAATGGCAGCTAACGGCTTTCACGCATGTAGAAGCCTTTGTTCAATTTTTAAAGTCGGGTTTCCCGATTCATGGGATTGCTGCGCAGCCCGAGATGCTGAAAGCGGCTGCTGATGCTGATGTATTGCCAGAAGGTGTACCGGTTGCAGCACTGGTAACAGCAATAGGTCAGTGTCCTGATTATCATGAGCTGCTACAATTTCAAGCGCTGCCCGGGCTGCTGCAGGGAATAGCTGCTTTTATGGCAACTGCCCCTCATCTTGCTGTAAAAGAACAAGAGGTAAATATCACTACCGTCTATTCAGCCTCCGGTGGCATAGGGAAGACAACGCTAGCAAGACAGCTGGTTCATACGGCGGCAAGTAATGGCCATCGTGTTTTCTATTTGAATCTGGAGCGTTGGAGTGCTGCCGGTGCTTGGCTTGAAGAAGCTGGAATAGCAGCAGGTGAGGAAGGATTATCCCAACTGCTCTATACGCTGCAATCCCATCCGGACAAAGTTGGAGAGTGGCTGACCAGACATAGTAAGCGGCATGCTTCGTTCAAAGGTGATTATATCCTGCCTTGTACGAATCCAGAGGATCGTATGACGCTTCAAGCCGCTGATGCTGCTGCGATTATTCAGGCAATAGTCTCTACAGGCCAATATGATCACATCGTCATTGACCTGGATGATGGACAAGATGAGCTGCATCTGGCTGTTTTGGAGCTTAGTCATCAGATCTTATGGCTCATCACAGAAGATTTGGCTGTTCAGCGAAAAAGCCAGTTGGTGTATCAGTATGCTATGCAGCGGTGGGGAGATCGATTTCGTACGATTGAGCGGCGTATTCTTCCAGTTATTAATCGAAGTGACGGTCAGTCTCACGCGTTACATTTATTCAAGCCTGCAGCTGCAGCATTGCCGGACATACGGCTAAGTTCTTCCACTTCTGTCTTGGCTTCGCCTCTATATAAGGCTGCTGTTGAACGGTTGTTTAAGGAGCTTGTAAGGGAGGAAGGAGGTGCGTTGATTGCTGACCGATGAATCCGTACTGGAGCTCAAGAATCGAATCAAGGAAAGGCTGGATTACAGTGGGGCCGTATCTGATGAGCAGTTAACCGCAATCGTAGAACAGACGGTATTCGCTTGGAGCAGCAGTCATCCGCTTACTGCATCTGAACTGGCATCACTCGTACGAAGGCTGTTTCATTCTTTTCGTGGACTCGATATTTTACAGCCTCTTATGGATGATCCCACTGTAACGGAGGTCATGATCAATCACCATGCAGAGATCTTTATTGAACGCAGCGGCAAGCTCAGTTTGTTACCTGTAGCCTTCGAGAGCAGAGAGCGCCTTGAAGATTTGATCCAATCGATTGTAGCGAGTGTGAACCGGGTCGTTAATGAATCTTCTCCTATCGTAGATGCGCGGCTAAAGGACGGATCCCGTGTTCATATCGTACTTCCGCCAATCGCGCTGCGGGGGCCTGCTATGACTATCCGCAAATTCCCAGAGCGGCCGTTATCTATGAACGAGCTCGTACAGAACGGGGCGTTAACGCAGGAGGCTGCTGCGTTCCTTCAGCTGCTAACGAAAGCGCAGTATAACATTTTTATTAGCGGAGGAACTGGAACGGGGAAAACAACCTTTCTTAATGCCCTCTCCCAGTACATTCCAAGCGATGAACGGCTGGTTACGATTGAAGATTCCGCGGAGCTGCAAATTCGAAGTGTTCCTAACCTTGTATCGCTGGAGACACGCAATGCGAATACCGAAGGCAAAGGCGAGATTCCCATTCGCGACTTGATTCGAGCCTCGCTGCGGATGAGGCCAAACCGGATAATCGTCGGGGAAGTGCGCGGCGGTGAAGCACTCGATATGCTGGCGGCTATGAATACGGGACATGCAGGAAGTATGTCCACCGGGCATAGCAACGGCCCGAGGGATATGATGTCACGTCTCGAGACGATGGTAATGAGCGCAGCGGATATGCCGGTGCAAGCTATACGAAAACAGATCGCTTCCGCTCTTGACATTGTCATTCATCTCTCTAGATTCAGAGACCGTTCTCGCCGCGTCACGGAAATTTGTGAAGTCGTTGGGCTTGAAGAAGGGGAGATTGCTACCCGGCCTCTTTTCCAATTTGAAGAAGCAGGTGAGGAAGAGGGAAAGGTCATCGGATCGCTTAAGCGGACAGCAAATAAGCTTCAGCATACAGAGAAGCTTACGATGGCCGGATTATCTATGGAGCGTGGTTGGGAGGATGCCGTATGCCTTTAGCCAGGACGGCGGGCAAACCATCTCCATCCGATCGTTTGCGTTTATGGCTGGAATGGTGCGGATGGGAGAGATCATCTTGGGGGAAATCACCACAAATTAAGCCGGTGAAGCTTCAGAGTTATGATTATTACCAATTATCGATTGGGCAGTTTATCGGATCAGCTGCTATAGGGTATGCTGCTGTTTTTACAGCAATTTATCTTATCTATCACTCATTTGTTATATCCAGTTTGCTTGCGTTTAGCGGCATTATTGCACCAAGACTGTACAGGTCATCCCTTCTGATCCGCAGGAAGGAGCGGCTGCAGCTGCAATTTAAAGAGGCGCTTTATTCTCTTGCTTCGTCGCTGGCAGCAGGCAGGTCGGTCGAAAATGCGTTTCTAGCAACGATAGATGATCTAAAGCTGCTGTATCCAGATCCTCATACGGAGCTGATTGTAGAGTTTCAAATCATCAAGCATCGACTGGATAATGCCGAACCATTGGAGCAGGCGCTGCGCAGCTTGGCAATACGGGCCAATTTGGACGATATAACCCAATTTGCAGATGTATTTGCAGTATGCAAACGATCGGGCGGCGATTTGGTCGAAGTAATGAAGCGTACTTCGCAGGCAATTGGTGAGAAGCTGGAAGTCAAACAGGAGATTGCTGTTCTGCTTGCGCAAAAGCGGTTTGAAGCCCGCATTATGATGGCCGTTCCCTTTGCTTTTCTTGGTTTTCTTAATGCGTTTGCTCCCGACTATATGAAGCCATTGTATGGAGGAGCCGGGTATGTACTCCTTACACTCGGCCTTGGGGTTCTAGTATTATGCTTTTGGCTGATCCATAGGATTATGCAAATTCGGGTATAGGAGGCGGGAGATGGCTTTTATTGTACTGCTGCTTGCTGTACTATGGCTTCTGCTTATCGGGAAGACAGCGCTGTCGAGTCTGTGGAAGAGAAATAAGCCGGCGTGGAAGGAGCTTCTGATCGCCATCCCTTTCGCCCGATTGCTGGATAGGAGCAAGTTTTACGAACAACTTCAGCTCCCGATTAGCAGCTATCATTCGAAACAGATTTTGCTCAAGGGGACAGACTGGCAGTTGACACAAACGAAGCAGCAGATAGCGGAGACGGTTGGCTTTGGATATGCGGTCTTAATGGGATGCTCTTTGCTTGCTTTACTGGTTAAGGAACCACTCCTCTTCGGAATGGGAATACTGCTTGGTTTGCTTTTGCCACTCCGTCCCTTTATGGAGGCAGGCCGAATCGTTGAACGCAGAAAGCAAGCCATCGTTGCTGAACTGCCGGAGACATTAAGCAAGCTGATGCTGCTTGTTGGTGCAGGAGAGCCGGTACTGCAGGCTTTTGTCCGCTGCCTCGAAGGCAAGGAGACAACGACTCATCCACTATATAAGGAATGGAGTAAAGTCGCAGTTGCTTTGCGCAACGGTGAATCCTTCAGTACTGCGATTGAACGTTTTAACCGGGGTTGTGCTGTGCAAGAGGTATCTATTTTTACAACAGTTCTATTGCTTAATTACCGCAGAGGCGGCGATCAATTTGTACTTGCATTGCGGGAGATCTCCTACACCTTATGGGAGAAACGCAAAGCCGTTGCCCGTTCCCGAGGGGAAGAGGCTTCATCCAAACTCGTATTTCCGCTTGTTGGAATATTGCTGGTTTTAATGGTTTTTGTTGCGGCGCCAGCCATGCTGATAATGTCGTAATCCAATACTTGAATGATTAGAGGGGATGTTTATTATGTTGAAAAAATTAGGGAAAGCAGCTCGTTCATTCTGGCGCTCAGAAAGTGGTCTAGGCACGCTTGAAGTGATACTGATTATTGCAGTGGTTATTATTATTGCACTGCTGTTCAAAGACTGGATTATCGAGCTGATTGAGAAATTAATGGGCAAAGCCGATGATGAAGCGGATAAAATTTTCTCGTAATCGCGTACGCAGATGGCTCCGCTGGCTTCAGAATTCAGAAGGCAGCTTTACGTTGGAGTCAACGTTGGTATTTCCGATCATCTTTTTTCTTATCCTGTTATTCCTGCTCTTCAGTATGTATATCTACCAAAAAGTTGTTCTCTACTATTCGGCCTCGGAAACAGCAGAACGAGCTTCATTCAGCTGGGATAACAGCCATCGGAATGCCCGTAACGGCATGCTTGTCACCCATGAATATGACAGCTTGTACTGGCGTATTGGCGAGGATTATATGCTGGGTTCACTCTTTGGTATGAGTACTGGTGAGACCGATCTTTCTCTGGAACTGCCTCTGCTGCAGGATGTGAGTTCACTAAAGCTGTCTGGAGCAAAACTGAATAAAGCATCTGTCTGGCTGACAGGTGAGGCTGGGCTGCCCTTTCAAGGGGCTGTTGGTTATTCAAATAGCATATGGAATCGGAAAGTAGCTGTTAAGCTGATGCAGCCGATGTCGCTTGTACCGCTTGAACGTACGCTTGGTCTGTCGGAGCCAAAGACGGTTGCATCGGCTAGTATAGTAGACCCCGTTCAATTTATCAGGGATGTGGATCTGGTCCGATATTACACAGCCAAATTCAATAATGGAACGTCGAAGCAAAAAGCTGGCAAAGCGCTTCAGGCATACAGCGGTGGCGAGAAAGCGGGAACTTCGTGAACAAAGTTAAAAGTGATGCCACACAAGGCTCTATAACGATTTTTTCGGCGGTTGTATTGTCAGGTCTGCTGTTGTTCTCGGCGGTGCTGATTGATTATGCACGAATCGCTGTCCTTCATAAACTGACCGAGGATGCTGCACGGTCTGGCGTCCGGTCTGTTCTTTCTGCTTATGATGAGAGGTTATATGAACGCTACGGGTTATTCGGTCGAGGCGGAACTGATGGTGATGAGATATTCGAACAAACGGTGCAGGCCAACTTCGGAAGGGATGCGGATGCGGCCTCTATCCAAGGAGAGGATTCATTCAAGCTCGTACAGGCGGAGCTTGAGTCGGCTCATACAGATTCTGCAGAGGTACTTGGCAAACATGAGGTTTTTGTCCATCAAGTGCTGGAAGAGAGCAAATACAAAGCCCCCATTGATTTTACATTGGAGCTGGCATCAAAGTTTGCTCCGCTCTCCGGAACAATGAAGGAAGCCACTGTTACCATCAATATGCTTGAAGAACTGAGGAAGCTGTACGACAAGCGGGAGGAGAAGCTGACCACCGTCCTGCAACTGCAGCGGGATGCGGCGGAGACAGTAACTAATGTTGCTGGACTTATTCCAACGAAAGCATTGGCGCTAGCAACAGGTACTCAGCATGCCGCTAGATTAGCTAGCGATTATGCACAGTATGCAAGCTGGGTGCTAACGGACAGACAACTGGCGGAACAAGGGAAGAAAGTAAGGTATTCGGAACAAATCGCAGATTATGAACAAAAGGCAAGAGCCTGGATGGACGAAATGGCCCGCGAGTTGGCTTTGGCAAAGAAACAGCATGATAAGCTGCAGGGAGAAGCGGTTCGAGCACTTCAATCAGCCAAACAGTTTAACGAAGAGATGCAGCGGATTAAGCAGGAAGCTGCTAATGCTCCTTCCATTAATGGATATGACCGTGTTACAGGAAAAAAACTCGCAGGTGAGGATGCTGAGGTAGTAGGGGCTGATCCGGCAAACGATATTAAGGAGATTCAGAATACTGCAGATGAGCTTGTATTGCCTGACAGCTGGTTTACCGATTATAGTCAGGAAATTTCGGATCAGGCATCTGTCTTTGCATCCTTGCAGATGGAAGCGGAAGGTTTCATATCTAATTTGGCAGCGGGTATAGCAACCCCAAGTTTGAACAATGAGCAAATAAAAGAAGGCGCAGTAAATCTGCGCATCGCTTATGAACAATACGAGGGGGCTTATTTGCGCACAGGCTCTAGAATAGATGAGCGTGAGCAGAAGCTGACGGACAAAGAAGTTAAGAAGGAACGGCAGGCTCAAGAGGCAAAAGCCGGTCAATTATGGTCGAAGGCAAGAAATCTGCTGCATGGCATGACTTCAGTTCCTCAAACGGAAGAGCATCTTAAGGTTATTCAAGAGATCGAGAAAAGGTACAAAGATAATCTCTTATTCAATCAGAAGGCAGACGATGCCGAAGCAGCAGGTCTTGAGGTAGCCGGGGATGCACATGAGGAAGCAGAGAATGCATCCTCTTTAATCGGCGGATTGTTCGGAGGTATCGCAGATATGCTCGAGCAAACGAGAGATTCGGTGTATATGTCGGAGTATGTGCTCCAGCACTATGCTTCATTTGCTCCACAAAATCTTCGAGCACTCTTAATGAACGGTGATCAGGCAGAGCTTGCTCATGCTGTCGCGTTTAACAATCAAGAAGCGGAATATGTCATTTACGGGTTTCATAGTACAACAGCTAATTTGGCTGCTGCTTATGGGGAATTGATTGGCGTTCGGATGGCGATAAGAACGATGGAGGGCTTGTCAGCCTGCAAGGCATCCGCACATCCATTACTAATATTATCCTGCTCTATTGTGTACGGACTAGAGAAAACGATGGAAGATATGGTCGCTTTTACAGAACGCGGGGCAGCACCCTTATCCAAATATATAAATGTGGATGTTGCGTATACCGATTATTTGCGGTTGTTTATGCTGGTACATGGCGGATCGGACCGTCCATCTTCGCTTGCCAGGATGATTGCGGTCATTGAGCATAATGATGGAGTGACTTTATCCCAAGTGCCCACAGCCATTACAGGTGAGGTACAAGCTTCCGCAAAGCTGTGGTTTTTACCTGGCGTAATGGACATGATTCAGCACTTTGGATCTCTGCAGGGAAAGGTTGTCGACGGAAAGTATGAAACGACGCAAACGATCGGATGGTCTTATTAGGAGACTGAGCCAGGCGAGGAAGAGGGAAGATGGCAGTATCGTGCTTGAGGCGGCTCTTGTTATGCCTCTATTACTTATTATCCTGCTCCTATTTATTGTGTTGATCCGTCTCTGTGCTGTACAGATGGCACTTCAATCAACCGCTTCGCAGACTGTCAGGCAAATTGCGACTCATATACGTCCGGCCGATCTTGCATTCAAGAAAGCTTCCTCGTCGATCCCGAATTTGGGGTCAATCAGCTTGCCGCTGCCGGACTGGGGCGGAACGATTGCGGCCGAGGCTGCGGAGTGGCTGCCAGCTCCGGCAGATGTATTAGCGTCAGCAGTTCTAGAAGGCAACTGGCAGCCGGTAGAAGATGCGGCAGCAACTGGGATAGGACGTACGGCCGTTGAACCGCTGCTCCTTCAGTTTGCTGATGAAGCAGTCTTGGAGAAAGAGCGTTTGAAGCTGTCACGGTTATCGCTTCCTGATTTGAAAGAGAAGGATAAACCGTATTTGACGATTGAAGCAGAATATACTTTCCCTTTGTCCTTGCCTTTTATAAATAAAAAAATCGTATTACGGGAGCAGGCTTCCGAGCGTGTATGGGTAAACGATTCCTTACCAGCAAAAGAGCAAACAGTTTCAGCCGACATTATACCGATTCAGATTGTTTCTATTCAGCCAGTTCCTTTACGCCCCGGCAATAGAGCAACGGTAATCGCATTAACCTCACCTGGTGCTTCTGCTTCACTTGAAGTGAAGTACAAGAGCGGCACAAGTGAAGCGAAGCATCTTGGAAGCGCCACGGCTGATGCCAATGGATATGTACAATGGACCTGGCTCGTTTCCGGCAATACAACACCAGGCACCTGGGAGTTAACAGCAACCTCGGCATCGGGCCAAATCGTTTCCATGCATTTTAATGTCGTCAAGAAGGAGGATGACGCGTCATGACTATACCTTTTGCAGCAGTTGCGATTCTATTATTAGCAGCCTTTTATACGGATCTGAAATCAATGACTATACCTAATCTCCTTACCGTTTCATTTTTAGCAGGAGGCTGCTTATTTGCTTTGTTATCAGATGGATGGCATGGCCTGCTCCTTTCTATTGGTGGTGCGGCTGCAGGGTTTATTCCATTACTTGTTCTACATTTGGCAAAAGGAATAGGTGCCGGAGATGTGAAGTTATTCGCTGCTATCGGTGCGTGGATTGGAACAATGGCTGTACTTCAATTAATGATGTATGCCATTTTGTATGCGGGTTTAATAGGGCTGCTTCTACTTGTATTTAATAGACCATTTGCAAGACGAATGACAGCAGGCCTCTCCATGCTGACGTCCTTGCTAGGCAGCCGTTTGGGGGCTTCGTCTTGGTTTACTTGGGCCAAATCCGGCAGGACCTTTCCATTTATGCTGGCGGTAGCACCTGGTGCAATAACGATGTGGATGATAACGATCTGATTGAAAGGGGGAGAAGTATGAGACAGCCTTTTATGATTGATTTTTCGGTAAATCGTGGACATGAGATGATTATTGACCGGAAGAACGGGATTCGTAGAGAAGAGCTGGATGGGCTTGAGTTACAGATGCTGCAGTCCAGCAAAATTCCTCATCTTTTGCCGATCGAATGGCTGGAGATTGATGGGCGTGTTACGTTCCGGTATGGATTGGCGGGCAGAAAAATGCTGCTTCATCGGCTGCAGGTTCAGCATCTGACTATGGAGCAGTTTTATACCTTATTGCTTGGCATTGTAGAAGCGTTTGAAGAATGTAAGCATCATATGCTGCGGCCTGAGGGCTGCCTGCTGGATGACCAATATTTATTTGTAGGCGAGCAATTAAATGATATAGCTGTTGCTTATGTGCCTTTGAAGGAAGGGCAGCTTGACGGAGTTCCTGGTGCAGGTGACTTGCTTTCGCTGGTCGTTCGCTGGACGGCTTACATTCAAGAAATTGACGGAGTTGGTTTGCAGCGAGTGCTTCAGCCTCTTAACGGAAGCAAATGGCCGTTAAGCGAGCTTCGGTCTATTTTACTCGGACTGATCGGGGATGCTTTTATTCAATCTGGGCCTCGTCCAGTCCAGCCCATTGTACCTTCTTTTGTCCCGGCTGCAAGGCAGTCTGAAGCTATCGATCCTTTACGTCTTCAACCTGAAGCGCTAATACCGCAAGTAAAGCTTCGCGCAGCTGACAATCGGCCTATCCAGCTGGTAGAAGTGGAAGAGGAGTTTGATTCCGATGTAGCGAAAAAGAAGCTATGGATTTCAGCTGCTGTCGTTGCGATAGCTGTCGCTTGTGTATGGAAATATATTTACATGCCTTCTCATTCAAAAAGCAGCTTATATATTTGTTTGGGCTTGAGCTTTATGGGGATTGCTGCTTTATATATGGTATGGATGCGGAGGCTGCCAGCAGGGTTATTGACAAAGGACGAGGAGTTGGAAGAGTTTATTCCAGAATCACAGCCGCTTGGGATGTGGCCGCGTTATGAAGAGGAAGAGCATCTTTTGAACAAGACCGAGTTCAAAACTCCAGCTAAGCCAATTGATGATTTAGAAGCTGGATCATACGCCTACGTAGGAAATACTGCCGACCTCCGGAGCAAACAGAATGCTGCTGAAGCAACAGTGCTGCTGATGGAGCGGGAAGGTGAACAGGGATTAGAACCCTCATTATACCGGGAATGGGCAGGCGGCGGTGCATGGATAAATTGGAGGGAAGAACGGTTTACAATCGGCCGATTAGGCGAGCAGGTCAGCTATGAGGAAGAAGCGCATGGGATTTCACGGCTTCATCTGGAGCTGGAGAGGGAAGCGGGGGCATTTCGGGCAAAAGATTTGGGATCCCGGAACGGCAGTACGCTGAACGGACAAACGATGATTCCTTATAAGTCATATCCCTTGGCATTAGGAGATGTTATTCAGCTTGCTGGCAGCAGCGGGCCCAAATATGAGCTGAAGATGAGAGTTTAACTCTCGTCTTCAGCTTTTGTTTGTTAATTCCTTCATAGCACTTTCAATATTGGGATATTTGAATGTAAAACCATGCTCTAATGCTTTGCGTGGAATAGCACGCTGGCCGTCAAGGAGCAGGGAGGACATTTCTCCTAGCACAGCTTTCATTATAAAAGCGGGTGCGGGCAGCCAATGTGGTCTGCCAATAGCTAGGCCCAGCGCTCTTCCAAAGGTATCATTGGTCACGGGTTCAGGAGCAGAACCGTTAACCGGACCTTGAATCTCATGGTTATCGATGCAAAAAAGAAGCAGCCTGATCATATCCTCCAAATGGATCCAGGACAGCCACTGCGAACCGTTGCCAAGCTTCCCTCCAGCAAACAAGCGATGAGGCAAAGTCATTAGTGGGTAAGCTCCGCCTTCTTTATTCAGTACAACTCCTACACGAAGTTTTACAAGTCGTTTCACCGGAATGGTATCGGCGGCCTTTTCCCATTGTTCCACGACGCCCGATAGAAAGTCAGTTACATTGATGGGACTGGTCTCGTCGAATGTTGCTGTATATGAGCTTCCGTATGCAGAAATGCCGGAGGCATTAATAATGGCCTCCGGCTTCTGGTTAAGTCTTCGAATTAGCGCTGCGATACGTGCTGTGGCATCTATCCGGGATTGCAGTACTCTCTGTTTGGCTGCTGAAGTCCACCGCTGGTTTATGCTTTCGCCTGCCAGGTTCACGATGGTGTCCATGCCTTCTAATCTGTCAGGCGATGTGGCAAGTTCATTCCATGTCACATAATGAAGCTTGGTATTTGCTTGTGAGGAATCGGTCGTACTAGCTCTCGATACAATCCATACTTCGTCGCCGCGTTCAAGTAATGCTTCTACCAGCCTCCGGCCAACAAAGCCGGTGCCTCCCGTTACTGCAACACGCATCATTCATCCGCCTTCAATTTAGGATTTGGCTTCCACTTTCTTCAGGAAGTATTGTGTTACTTGCTGATCGCCGCTTCCAATGACTTTCTCGGTGTATTCGAATTGAACCTTAGTATCAGGAGCGATGCTATTAAGAGTATCAGTCATGTCTTCTGTAAATTGCAGAACCATTGGTCCTTCCGGCAGATCGATCTCAACCGAGGTTGTATCAGCTTGTCCAACAAAGACACCTTCATTTGTCTTGACTGCACTTTCTTCAGGTACTGTGCTTGTTGCCGGATCCGGTGATGCAGTTTCAGGATCGACTACGCCGCTGTTGTTATTCTCTATACTGTTATTATTTTCTGCTGCTTGGTTATCAGTTGCTTCAGGTGCAGCATTTGCTGGTTGTTCAACGGACGAGCCTTGCTCCGAATTGTTTGTGCTGGCTTTGTCCGAGCCGCATGCAGATGCGGTCATCATAACGGCGAGTAGTACGGCGCTAGCAGCGATTAAGCTGCTCTTCTTTTTTGTTTTCGTAGTTGTCATAGGGCACCTCCTAAAGAATTGTGAAGCAATTCTGCTTCGTAAGCATTAGCTTAGAATTGTGAAGCAATTCTGCTTCGTAAGCATTAGCTCAAACAACTGTGAAGCAATTCTTGCTTCGTATGCTAATGCTTATATTAACGAAATAGAACGGTTTAAGGTTCCAATATACTTGTACACACTATTTGTACAAGTATAACAATAGGCTGCTGCTCGCGCAGCAACCTATCGAACTAACTTTATTTATTGAGCAAATGCCGAAACGGGTCGTAATCTATACCTTTACGTTCCAGGAAGGAGACAAGGCTTCGATAATCACGCTTTGGCGTTGCGCGTATGTATCCTTCAATGCAGTGGTTCCGTGTCACCTCGGTTGCGCCATTATCTATGGCGACTTGTCCAATCTTTGCCGCTATGGAATGCTTAGCAATATCGCGGAAAGCAGTTGGAACCGGGGAAACTAACTCGTCCAGAAAATGCTTCGAGTCATCCGTCCACATGCTGCGGCTCCGTTCGACCCAATAATTTTGCCAATCAAGCTTCGACTTGCCGTCTCGCTGCGGCAGCACCTTCAGGAACTTACGGAACATAAAGAAACCGCCGATGGACATCGCGCCGATCATCACTACTGCCCAGAAAACAATGAAAAACATAAACCAATCGGGAGCTGATTTCATACTGTACCTTCACCTCAGGAAGAATTATACCGTATTCCTAGATTTATTTCGACATTCCTTGTAAAATAAGGGTTGATCAACCGAAAGGGGCGTTTTAAAAGATGTTGAAAATCGGTTCCCATGTATCATTTTCGGACAAGGGGCTGCTTACTGCGGCCAAAGAAGCTATGTCCTATGGTTCAAGCTCTTTCATGATTTATACCGGTGCACCGCAGAATACCCGGAGAAAGCCAATTGAATCTTTATATATTGAAGAAGGCAAAGCGATGATGGAGACGGCTGGCATTAATGAGATTGTGGTGCATGCGCCATATATCATTAATCTGGGCTCCTACAAGGACGATACGTTCGAGCTGGCTGTCCGTTTCCTCCAGGAGGAAATCCGCCGTACCGATTACATCGGAGTAAGAAATATCGTGCTTCATCCTGGTGCTTATACGGATAAGGACGCGGAATTCGGCATTGCTCGTATTGCCGAAGGTCTTAATGAAGTTTTGGAAGGTACAAAAGACACCAATGTTAACATCGCGCTCGAAACGATGGCTGGCAAAGGAACAGAAATCGGCCGCAGCTTTGAAGAGATTGCGCAAATTATTGATAAAGTGCAAAATAATGAGCGTTTGACCGTATGTATGGACACTTGCCATATGCATGATGCGGGTTATGACCTCATCAATGATCTGGACGGCGTCCTTCAGAAGTTTGACCAAGTCGTCGGTCTAGATCGAGTAGCGGTAGTCCATGTCAATGACAGCAAGAACCCTGTCGGAGCAGGTAAAGACCGTCACGCTCCTGTAGGTGCAGGTTGGCTTGGACATGAGGCGATCCGTTCGATCGTTCATCATGAGGGACTTGCAGGCAGACCGTTTATTCTGGAGACACCATGGATCGGTAAGGATGATAAGAAGCAATTCCCGATGTATGAAGCGGAGATTGCATTGCTTCGCGGTGATGCGATGGATCGTTTCGGCGAATCCTTCTTCGACCATGTAGAACGTCTGCATCATTTCTATGGCAAGCAGGAAATCGACCCTCGTACATTTGTTCTGTCGACTTGGGATGTGCTGAAGAACGATGCTAAGGCGAAAAAAGCAGATCCACGCGAGCCGATGGAGCGCTTGTTCGATTTACTCTCGGATACTGATGCGCTTCCTGGTGATTTGACGGAAGAGCAGATCAACCAACGGATTACAGCATGGTTCGCAGGCAAGCAATTGCTTAAGAATGTGTAATTATGCTTTAAGATAACCATTGCAAAAGGAAGGAAGTTTTAACGTTTATGTCTTCAACAACTACTGAGTCGCGCAGCGGACGCGCGCGCATGCTGATCTCGTGCCCGGATCGACCGGGTATCGTGGCGGCGGTTTCCCATTTTTTATACGAGCATGGGGCTAATATCGTACAATCGGACCAATATACAATGGATCCGGAAGGCGGAATGTTTTTCATCCGTTTTGAATTTGATTTGAACGATATGGACAAGGAATTGCCTATTCTTGTCGAAGATTTTGCCCGTGTGGCAGATCGCTTCGATATGAAGTGGCATACGTTCCGTGCGAGCCGCAAGAAGCGTCTTGCGATCTTCGTGTCGAAGGAAGACCATTGCTTAATGGAGCTTCTGTGGCAGTGGAAAGCAGGCGATCTGGACGCGGACATCTCGATGGTTGTCAGCAACCATTCGGATATGAAGGATATGGTCGAGTCATTTGGAATTCCATATCATCATATTCCGGTAACGGCTGATTCGAAGGCGGAAGCAGAGCGCAAGCAGATGGAAGTGGTCGCTGACAAAGCTGACCTCATCGTGCTTGCCCGATATATGCAGATCATCTCGCCGAAATTTATCGAGCAATTCCCGAACCGCATTATCAATATCCATCATTCCTTCCTTCCGGCCTTTGTTGGCGGCAAGCCGTATGCGCAAGCGTATAACCGTGGTGTTAAAATCATCGGCGCAACGGCACATTATGTAACGGAGGAACTTGATGGCGGCCCGATTATCGAGCAGGACGTTCAGCGCGTCAGCCACCGTGACAACGTAGAGGAATTGAAGCGTATTGGTCGTACAATCGAGCGCGTTGTACTCGCACGTGCCGTGAAATGGCATACCGAAGACCGAGTCATTGTGCATCAAAACAAGACCGTCGTCTTCAATTAATCCAATAAATGCTCTAGAAATTCTATATTTTAAAGATGGCAAACGTGTTTTCGGAATGGTACAATATTCAAAGCCATTGCGCTACAACTCGCGCTATATCATGAAATATAGAGAGAGAACGAGCAATTTCACACAGGAATTAGGAGGAAGTATGTAATGACAGTTACACAAAAATCGATTGAACAGCTTTCGATCGACACGATCCGCACACTTGCAATCGACTCCATCGAGAAAGCTAAATCCGGACATCCAGGTATGCCTATGGGCGCAGCTCCAATGGGTTACCAATTGTTCGCAAAAAACATGAACCACAATCCGTCGAACCCGACTTGGATTAACCGTGACCGTTTTGTTCTGTCCGCAGGACATGGTTCGATGCTGCTTTACAGCTTGCTTCACCTGAGCGGTTATGATCTTCCACTGGAAGAGCTGCAAAACTTCCGTCAATGGGGCTCCCTGACACCAGGTCACCCAGAGTTCGGCCACACTGCTGGCGTTGACGCTACAACTGGTCCACTTGGACAAGGTGTTGCAATGGCAGTAGGTATGGCGATGGCAGAAGCTCATCTGGCAGCGACTTACAACAAAGAAGGCTTTAACGTAGTTGATCACTTCACATACTCCATTTGCGGCGACGGCGACTTGATGGAAGGTATTTCCCATGAGGCAGCTTCCTTCGCAGGTCACTTGAAGCTTGGCAAATTGGTTGTTCTATATGATTCGAATGATATCTCCCTTGACGGCGCACTTGACCTGTCCTACTCCGAAAGCGTTCAAAAACGTTTCGAAGGTTACGGCTGGCAAGTTCTTCGCGTAGAAGACGGCAACGATCTGAACGCATTGTCGAAAGCCATTGCTGAAGCACAAGCTGAAGCTGGTAAACCAACTTTGATCGAAGTCAAAACCGTTATCGGTTACGGCAGCCCGAACAAAGGCGGCAAAGGTGGACATGCTGGTCCTCACGGTTCCCCGCTGGGTGCTGATGAGACTAAATTGACAAAACAATTCTACGGCTGGTCGGAAGAGCATCAATTCCATGTACCAGACGAAGTTCGCGCTCACTTCGCAGAAGTGAAACAAAACGGCGAGCAAGCTAACGCAAAATGGAACGAAATGTTCGCAGCTTACAAAGCAGCTAACCCAGAACTCGCAACTCAATTCGAGCTTGCTACTTCCGGCCAACTGCCTGAGGGCTGGGACGCTGACCTTCCTAAATACACAACGGCTGACAACGCAGTATCGACTCGCGTAGCATCAGGTAATGCCCTGAATGGCCTTGTGAAAAACGTGCTTAACTTAGCTGGCGGTTCCGCTGACCTGGAGAGCTCGACAATGACTCACCTTAAAGGTCTTGCACAATTCAAACCAGGCAGCTACGACGGCCGCAACATCTACTATGGTGTTCGTGAGTTCGGTATGGCTGCAGCAATGAACGGCATGAGTCTGCATGGCGGTATGAAAGTATTCGGTGGTACGTTCTTCGTATTCACAGACTACCTGCGTCCAGCTATTCGCCTTGCTGCTATCATGAAGCAACCAGTAACTTACGTTCTGACGCATGACTCGATCGCTGTTGGCGAAGACGGTCCTACACATGAACCTATCGAACAACTGGCTTCGATCCGCATCATTCCTGATCTGACAGTTATTCGTCCTGCTGATGCGAACGAAACTTCTGCAGCTTGGGCTTACGCGGTTGAAAACCAAAGCAATCCAGTAGCGCTTGTTCTGACTCGTCAAAACCTGCCGATCCTGGAAGGCACTGTAACAGGTTCCCGTGATAATATCAAACGTGGTGCTTATGTTGTATCTGATGCAGCAAACGGCGCTCCACAAGCTCAAATCATCGCTACAGGTTCCGAGGTTCAACTTGCTGTTGCTGCTCAAAAAGCACTTGCTGAAGAGGGCATTCAAGTTCGTGTAATCAGCATGCCAAGCTGGGATCTGTTCGAGAAACAGGACAAAGCTTACAGAGATTCCGTTATTCTGCCAGAAGTTAAAGCTCGCGTAGCGGTAGAGATGGCTCATCCATTTGGTTGGGAACGTTATGTTGGCGACCAAGGCGCGATTATCGCAATTGATCGTTTCGGCGCATCCGCTCCTGGCGACCGCGTAATCAAAGAATACGGCTTCACTGTTGAGAACGTAGTAAGCAAAGTTAAGTCCGTACTGTAATCCAATAAGTAATTGGCGTAGAGGAGCTAACCATAATGTCGCAATTTGAAAATGTAACAGTTGTCAAAGAAGCTAATGTTTACTTTGACGGTAAAGTAACGAGCCGCGCTGTCCTGTTCGCAGACGGCACGAAAAAAACGCTTGGCATTATGCTTCCTGGCGACTATGAGTTCGGCACGGATTGCATTGAAATTATGGAAATTTTGGCTGGTGACCTGAAAGTGCAGCTTCCTGGGGAAACAGAATGGCTGCATATCCAAGGTAAAGGTGAATTCACCGTTCCAGCTAACACGAAATTCAAGCTTCAAGTAGCGACAGTAGCCGACTACTGCTGCTCTTACATCTACGAATAGCATGTATTGAAAAAAGGGCCGTCCCATTCGTCATAAATATGACGATGGGGCGGCCCTTTTTTAATTTGGGTTAAACTGCAAACTGTGCTCGGGGATTCCTTTGAATCAATGAAATAAGGTAGGAATCCCCTCACAAAAGCGAACGCTTGAAAGCTTTCTGCCAGAAAGCTGCTTCGTAAGCATACGCTACGCTTCTCCAGAATCATTCGAATTGCACTATTTGCAATTAACCTGTTATTTTCAAAACCAGTAAGAAATCTAAACTGAAAGTGGCCATGCAGATTTATACCGCATGGCCACTTTTTCTTGTCTAAAAAACTTGTTTACTTGTTATCACCGATTTTACGGCCGATCCACTGCTCGTAGGCTTGCGTGACGCTGCTCATGTCGAGCTCGCCAAGACCCATGGAATCGCCGACTTGGAACAAGCTTTTTGCAGCTTCAAGCATTGGAGTTGGTACCTTCAGATTATCCGATAATACGGATGATAAGCGAAGGTCCTTCAGCATAAGCGCTAACGAGAACTGGACGTCATAATCGTTTGTGAGTATTTTCTCGCCTTTCAGCTCAGCCGTCCGGCTGGCTGCACCACCTGATTGTACGAGCTCGAAGAACGCGCTGCCGTTAATACCGCCTTTTGCTGCAATGGCCATACCTTCGGCAAGTGCAGCCATATTAATACCAACAATCGTGTTATGGGCGAGCTTGGCGGTAGCACCACTGCCGTTAGCCCCCATATGTATCACTTTGCGTCCCATGGCAAGAAGAACGTCCTCTACGTCTTTGAGCGCAGCGTCAGTACCGCCGACCATAAACGTAAGGGTTCCGCCTTCTGCTGCAGGTTTGCTGCCTGTTACCGGAGCATCGAGGAATACAGCACCTTTTGATTCGGCTGTTTCTGTCAGCTCTAGAGCCAAGGATGGAGAGATGGTACTGCTGTCGATCAGGGTAGTACCCGAAACAACTGCACCGAAGATGCCATTTTCGCCAAAGTAAACTTCACGGATAGCTGCATCATTACTAATCATGGTAATAACGATATCCGATCCACGAACAGCGTCCGCTGGGGTTACTGCTTCTTTTGCACCAAGTGTAATCAACTCGCCGGCTTTTCCGGATGTCCGGTTGTAGACGGTAACTTCAAATCCTTTGCGAAGCAGGTTCGCAGCCATTCCATAGCCCATAACACCAAGGCCGATAAATCCAATTTTTTTCATTTTATTTTCCCTCCTATGCATCTATAGTATGATGGTTTTTTCATCAGCTATAAATACTTTTACTAATCATTATAGATAATCTTCATACCTTTTTCATTGTTTAGTCGCTTGTTTTTCAAATCTAAATCCTATATTCTAAAGGCTAAGACAAGCAGGTAACTGAAAAACATGATCAGGGAGGCCTTTTTTTTATGAGTAAAACAGTAAAATTTGATTACACGAAAGCACTTGGCTTTATAGGACAACATGAAATTGATCACCAAACAGAACAAGTTCGTGTCGCCCACGAACAATTACATAACGGTACTGGCGCAGGATCCGACTACCTTGGCTGGATCGATCTGCCAACTAATTATGACAAAGAAGAATTCGCACGTATCAAGCAAGCTGCTGAGAAAATCAACTCCGATTCCGAAGTGCTGATCGTTATCGGCATCGGTGGTTCTTACCTCGGCGCACGTGCAGCGATCGAGATGCTGTCGAACTCCTTCTACAATCTGCAAACGAAAGAACAACGCAAGACTCCTCAAGTTTTGTTCGCAGGCAACAACATCAGCTCCACTTATGTGACTCACCTGCTTCAATTGATCGAAGGCCGCGAATGGTCGATCAACGTCATCTCCAAATCCGGCACAACAACTGAGCCTGCGATTGCCTTCCGTATTTTCCGTGAAGCACTGGAGCGCAAATATGGTAAAGAAGAAGCTCGCAAACGGATCTATGCAACAACTGACACAGCTAAAGGCGCTCTCAAAAAGCTGGCGACTGAAGAAGGTTATGAGTCGTTCATCATTCCTGATGATGTAGGCGGTCGTTACTCCATTCTGACAGCGGTAGGCCTTCTGCCAATCGCCGTTGCTGGCATCGACATCGACGCGATGATGCAAGGTGCAGCAGACGCATCGAAAGAATACAGCAATCCGAACCTCGCTGAGAACGAGGCTTATCAATATGCAGCAGCACGTAACGCGCTGTACCGCAAAGGCAAAGTAACAGAAATTCTCGTAAACTACGAGCCAAACCTGCACTTTGTATCCGAGTGGTGGAAACAGCTCTTCGGCGAAAGCGAAGGCAAAGACTACAAAGGCATCTATCCGGCATCCGTTGATTTCTCGACAGACCTGCACTCGATGGGCCAATTCATTCAAGAGGGTAACCGTAACATCTTCGAGACGGTTATCCAAGTAAATGAAGTATCGGAGCATATCACAATTGGTACTGACGCTGCTGACCTTGATGGACTTAACTTCTTGACAGGTAAAACAATGGACTTCGTGAACAAAAAAGCATTCCAAGGTACTCTTCTTGCTCATACCGACGGTCAAGTACCTAACTTTATCGTGAACATTGCGGACATGACACCATATACATTTGGTTACATGGTGTACTTCTTCGAGAAAGCATGTGGCATCAGCGGTTACCTGCTTGGCGTTAATCCATTCGACCAACCAGGTGTTGAAGCGTACAAAACGAACATGTTTGCTCTGCTAGGTAAACCGGGCTATGAGAAAGAAAAGGCTGAGCTCGAAGCTCGTTTGTAATGCTGGAACGTTATTCAACGGTAAGAGAGTATAACAGTGAAGAGATCGTCATTAAGAAATCTCGATTTATCGGATATGCGAAGCCGGTAGAGACGGAAGAAGAAGCTGTTGCCTTCATTGATGAGATTAAACGGCTTCACCGCAGTGCGACGCATAACTGCTCGGCTTATATTGTAGGGGAACGCGACCAGCATCAGAAAGCTTCCGATGATGGTGAACCAAGCGGAACGGCTGGCAAGCCAATCCTTGAGGTCATCAAGCATAAGGGGTTAAAAAATGTTGCGGTCGTCGTAACTCGTTATTTTGGCGGTATTATGCTTGGAGCAGGCGGGCTTGTCCGTGCTTATACGGACGGTGCTGTGGCTGGAATTGAAGCAGCTGGAGAGATCGTTAAAGTATTGCACCGTGAAGTATTCGTTGACGTGGACTACACGTGGTACGGTAAATTGGAGAATGAGCTCCATGGCCGGGGCACGCGGCTAGGCGGAACCGAATTTATGGACCGTGTTATCGTAAAGTGTCTGCCTGTCGTATCCGAAGCCGATGCCTTTATTGCATGGATGACTGATTTGACACAAGGGCAAGCGGTAATCACGGAAGGTGAAGAGCTTTATTATATTGAAGGCGAATAATGAAAAAGCCGCATGTTGTCTTGGGCCCAAGACAATGTGCGGCTTTTGCTTCGAAAATAGCAAAATTGGACAGCCAAACGGAGCAGAAATTGTAAAAATGGGATTGACTAGACCAGTTGTTGTCTGCTAAATTAAGAATACCAAGTGATCTAATAGGAATTCTATATTTACTATTATTTATTTCAGCAAACACCTGCGGCTCGAGCCGATGGTTTGGAGGTCAAAGGCAGCATGAATGTCATGTTTCGCAGTAAGTGGTGGAGCTTCGGATTCCGAAGCGCGATTATGCTCTACTTTGTTATCTTAATTGTACTTCCCATTATCGGAATTTATTCGCAGTCAGTCTCAAGCGGTTTCGTACCGTTCTGGGAGAGTATATCGGATCCTCTGGCATGGAAGGCAGTCCTGCTGACTATCAAGCTGGCACTTATTGCAACCGTCATTAACGTGCTGCTGGGGTCTATGATTGGCTGGGTACTTATCCGTTACCGTTTTCCAGGGAGACGGATCTTAAATAGTTTGGTTGATTTGCCGTTTGCACTTCCGACAGCAGTAACTGGACTTATGATTTTGTTATTACTTGGTCCGGGCAGCCTTGTTGGTGATTTGGCTTCAAAACTTGGTTTTGAAATCGTCTTCCACCAGCCTGCTATCGTCATTGCGATGGTGTTCGTTACCTTCCCGTTCGTGATCCGGGCTGTACAGCCTTTGCTCGAAGAGATCGACAAATCGGAAGAGGAAGCAGCCTATACGATGGGTGCGACCAAGCTGCGTACGTTCTTTAGTGTTATCTATCCTTCGATGCTCCCAGGCGTGCTCAGTGGTGCGATGCTGGCCTTTTCCAGAGCGCTGGCAGAGTTTGGTGCGGTTGTTCTTGTAGCAGGTAATATCCCGGGCAAGACGCTTATAGCAGCCGTTTATATTTTCGGGGAAATTGAAAGTGACAATCCGCAAGGAGCCGCAGCCGTTTCTGTATTACTGCTGACGCTTTCGTTTATCATTTTATGGACGGTCAACCTGATTCAATCTAGGAGGCCGGGCAAATGACAATTAGACGAACGTGGATTGGACTAACGTATATTGTTTTTACACTATTGTTAATTATTCCGCTTATTGAAATATTCACAGGTTCTTGGGCGGATGGCTGGAGCGGTTTTGCCGAAGGCTTAACCCGTAAGCAGTCCATTCATGCCTTGCAGATGACCGCTAGTATCGTTGTTGTCGTAACGGCTATAAATACCGTATTTGGTGTCATGCTCGCGCTGTACCTGGTTCGAGCTGAGTGGATGGGAGCACGCTTGAAGCGTCTGCTCAACAGCATTGTTGATCTGCCGTTTGCAGTATCACCTGTTATCGGCGGTTTGATGATCGTTCTCCTGCTTGGACCAAACACAGTGATTGGTGCCTTTTTCGAAGATGCTGGATTCAAAGTGGTTTACGCTTTGCCAGGCATGATCTTAGCTTCACTGTTCGTCACTTTCCCGCTCATGGTTCGTGAAGTGTTACCGGTGCTGCAAGAGATCGGTGCCCAGCAGGAAGAAGCAGCGTCTACACTAGGCGCGTACTCATGGTATACGTTCTGGAGGGTGACATGGCCTTCTATTCGATGGGGTGTTATCTATGGTGTCGTCCTGACGGTGGCTAGAACACTTGGCGAATTTGGTGCGGTTCTGGTCGTTTCAGGAAACATTATGAATAAGACGCAGACTGCTACGACGCTGGTCTATCAGGATGTCGAGAACTTTAACGTCGTTGAAGCCAATGGTGTAGCTTTGGTGCTTGCGGTGTTCTCAGTTGGCCTTCTCCTTTTAATGGAATGGGCGAAAAAACGAAAGGAAGTGCATTAAGCCATGCATATTGAAGTTCGCAACCTTAACAAAAGCTTTGGCGATTTCCACGCCGTGCAAGATGTCAGCTTTGAGATTGAAAAGGGTCATTTGATTGGGCTTCTTGGACCAAGCGGCGGCGGTAAAACGTCGATTCTTCGTATGCTGGCTGGCCTTGAGACACCAACCTCCGGTGATATCATTTTTCACGGCAAGCGTGTAAATGATCTGCCTCCGCAAGAGCGGGGGATCGGCTTTGTCTTCCAGAACTATGCTCTTTTCAAACATATGACTGTGTATGATAATATCGCTTTTGGCTTAAAAGTGAAGAAACAATCCAAAGAGCAGATTCGCGAGCGTGTATCTACGCTTGTTGAGCTTACTGGCCTCAAAGGCTTTGAGCATCGTTATGTGCACCAGCTCTCCGGTGGTCAACGACAGCGTGTTGCTTTTGCCCGTGCGCTTGCTCCAGAGCCGCAGCTCTTGCTGCTGGATGAGCCGTTTGCGGCGATTGACGCTAAGATCCGTACGGAGCTTCGGACTTGGCTGAAAGAAATGATTGAGCGTGTCGGCATTACATCGATCTTCGTTACCCATGACCAAGACGAGGCCATTGAAGTGGCGGATGAGATTATGATCATCGGCAAAGGCAGACTCGAGCAGAAGGGTACACCTTGGGAGATTTATAAAAATCCTGAAACGCCGTTTGTTGCAAGCTTCATTGGTGAATCAACGATTGTAGAAGATATTAAAGTATTAAAAGGCTTTGATTCTGCACTGAATTACCCGGGAACAAAAGCACTTATTCGTCCAGAATATATTGAGATCGGCAAACCAGGCGAGATCCGTCTGCAATCTGCGACTGTGAATGCAACAGTGAAAGCTTTGCATTTCCGTGGAAGTGAATGGATGGTTGAGCTCTTAGTCGACAATGTGAAGCTCATTACGTATCGCTCGCTGGAGAAGGAAGTCCTGCAGCCAGGTGAACAGGTAAGTGTACTCGTTCATCGTGCTTATCTCTTTAATGATACGGACAGCTGGATTATGGAAAACAGCTTGAAAGTTGACCCAATGCCAATTCATATTTAAGCGTTTGAACACTCATTTTTAGCAGAAAGAGTTGTATACGAACATGAATATAAATCGAAGAGCAAGCCGGCGGATCGCCGTTCTGCTCCTTGCGGTTCTGCTTCTTATTACAGCAGGCTGCGGTAAGGAGAAGCCGGAACCATCCACCGATTCTACCGCACAAGACGGTGATGTGACGCTTGTCATCGGTGCTTATTCCGTAGTGAAGGATGCGTTCAGCCAGGTGCTGCCGCAATTCCAGGCCTATTGGAAAGAGCAGACAGGTCAAAAGGTTGTTTTTCAAGAATCTTATGAAGCTTCAGGCACACAAGCTCGCGCGATTGCCGGCGGTTTCGAGGCAGATGTAGCTATTCTGGCGATGGATGGCGATCTGGATAAAATAACAGACGCGGGTTTCATTACCTCCGATTGGAAGGCACAGCCTAATCAAGGTCTGGTAACGAAGTCGATTGTGGTACTAGGCACAAGAGAAGGCAATCCGAAGGGGATTAAAGATTGGGATGACTTAACTCGCAAAGATGTTAAAGTATTGTATCCAAATCCTAAAACCTCAGGTGGAGCGCAATGGGACATTAATGCCATCTACGGAGCCGGCCTAAAGAAATCGGAAGCAGAAACGGGTACGAAGGATCCTGAATTTGCGAAAAAATATTTGGCGTCCATTCATGAGAACGTGGAATCACTTGATAAGAGCGGCCGTGCATCTATGGCAGCATTCGAATATGGTGTTGGGGATGTTATTGTCACGTACGAGAATGAGCTGCTCGGCCGGATTATGAATGGTGTGAAATACGATATCGTTATTCCGAAGAGTACGATTCTAATCGAGAACCCAGCGGCTGTAGTAGACAAAAATGCCGATAAGCATGGAACACGTAAAGTAGCGGAGGCGTTTATCTCCTATCTGCAAAGTGAAGAGGCACAGCGCATATTCGTCAAATATGGTTTCCGTTCCGTTAATGAGAAGGTGGCGGCGGAGTCGAAAGACAAATACGTCGAGCCTGAGGGATTGTTTGATATTGGGTATTTAGGCGGCTGGAAAGAAGTCCGCCAGACTCTTTATTCGAAGAAAGGCGTCTGGTACCAGGTGCTTGCGGGAATTTAATCCAATGATAAGAAAAACCTCCATTCAGAAGCTGCAATTAGCAGCTCAGAAATGGAGGTTTTTTTTTGCGAATTTATTATTTGGAAGCCGGCTGCAGCACGAATTTCTCAATTACGTGGCGCACGCCTTCTTCATTGTTCGATAAGGTAATGTAGTCAGCAATTTCTTTCAGCTTAGGCGTAGCATTGCCCATTGCAACACCAAGTCCGGCTGCTTCGATCATTTCATGGTCATTCCATGCGTCGCCGATGGCAATCGTTTGATCGATTGTGCAGCCCAGATGTTCCGCCATGAAGCGGAGGGCATGGCCCTTTGTGCCTTCTTTGTGCATGAACTCCAGATAATGTGCTTTGGATTTCGTAATATGAACGCGATCACCAATCATCGGCTTCAATTGCTCGGCAAGCTGATCCAGATACGCAGGCTCGTCGATAATGAGCATTTTATTGTTTGGCTTGTCCAGCAATGCCTCGAAATCCTCGGCTACAACGTAAGGGATGTTCGTTAGGGTAGAATATTTGATAGCTTTGTCATTTGCTTCTTTGACATATAAAATATCGTCCGCATACAGCTGCAGATGCAGGCCATGCTCCTCGGTGAAAGCATACAGCTCCCTCGCCGCATCCTGAGGCACACAACGTTCATACAGTACTTCGCCATCCAGCAAAGTTTTGACGAGCGAGCCTTGGTACGTAATGATCGGTACATTTAGCTGGATTTGTTCAGCGATTTTTTTGGCAGAAGCGTACATCCGGCCTGTTGCCAGTGTCACCGTTACACCTTGCGCAATAGCTGCTTCCATCGCTTTTTTTGTACCTTCGGTTACAATCAGATCATCGTTAAGAAGCGTGTCATCAACATCAATGGCAATTAATTTGTACATATTCTCTCTCTCCTATCTATATCTCGTCCATTTAAAAGCTAGGTTGATTGTAGCGGAAAATATTGCCCGGTTCAAGCGTAAGCAGGCGGGCTCTTCCCAATATTTGCTCCGTGGCCCCGAAATGAGCTACAGTAGAGAAAGATCGATCAGTCATAAGTCAGGAGTGACCTTAAGTGAAATATTTCTCGAACGCCGATGCCAAACAGCGGGTAACGACGCTGGCGATTCTCGGAGCCTTACTATTTACAATTATCGGGTTTATATTAGGCTGGGTGTGGATGGAGGTGCGCTATCCGATGCTGAAGGAGCCTTCATTCCGCAATTTTACCGTATCTTATAATACGATTATGGATAAATATTTGAATGGAGCAAAATCAGAGGATCTGATTAACGGTGCTTCTCAAGGGATGCTCGCCTCTCTTGGAGACCCATACTCCAGATATCTGATTAAGGATCAGGGGAGCGCTTATACGCAAGGCTATGAAGCTGAATTTTCCGGAGTAGGGATTACGCTTCAAGAAGCAGACGGCAAATTTCTTGTTGCGGGCCTGACGGAAGGAGCACCAGCAGAGCGCGAAGGTGTACATGCAGGGGATGAGATCGTTGCGGTGAACGGGACGTCCATTGTAGGGAAAGCCTATGAGGATATTATCACGCTGCTCCGCGGCAATGTAGGTACGAAGGTAAAGCTGACGCTGCAGCGTGGAGGAGCGGCGAAGCCAATTGAGGTGGAGTTGACGCGGGAATCGATCGCGGTTCATACCGTAACATCCGAGATGCTGAGCGGCGGAGTTGGGCATGTGACGATCTCGAAGTTTGCAGAGAAAACCGATGCTGAATTCAAGACCGAAGTGGAGAAACTGCAAAAAGACGGGATGACCAAGCTGCTGCTTGATCTTCGTTCGAATCCCGGCGGGCTTCTGAAATCTACTATTCAAATTGCTAATATGCTGGTGCCGAAGGATAAAGTAATCCTGAAGGTTGTCTACAAGAACAACAGTAAGACAATCACCTACAAGTCGAAGCAGGAGAAGCCTTGGACGGTTCCAATTGTGGTGCTGGTGAACGGCCAGTCAGCCAGTGCCAGCGAGGTACTGACGGCAGCCCTTAAGGAATCTGCAGGCGCGACAGTTGTAGGAGAAAAGACATTTGGCAAAGGGATTGTCCAGACGTTCCAGCAGTTTAAGGATAACTCCGTACTAAGTCTGACGGAAGCGCAGTGGAAAACGCCAGGTGGTACATGGATTCACAAGCAAGGGGTAACACCTGACGTAACAGTAGCTCTGCCAGCTTTCGCAAGTCTAAGCCAGCTTCCTTTTGGTACAGAGCTTAAGACGGGCAGCTACGGGGAAAATGTGAAAACTCTACAGCTCATGCTGAAGGAGCTTGGTTATACACCGGTAGGGGATATTGGTTTGTTTGATGCCCGGACATCGGATGCATTAAGCCGCTTCCAGAAGGATCAGAAGATGACAGTGACCGGCGTATTTAACGATATGACGGGTTACCGTATTATTGAGCTACTGAGCAAGAAGCTGAAGGAAGAAGATACGCAGCTACAGAAAGGGATCGAAATTCTAGCCAGCAAGTAAGCCGATGCTATTGACAACGGGAATGATAATTAATATCATTTGGAGTAGAATTCATTACACCGTTGCACAGCGAGGTGAGCCGGCATGAAGAAGATCAAATATTGCACCCGGAATTTGAAGAATGGGACGAAGCCCGTCTATAAGGCCATGAAGGCGAAATATCCGGATATTAAGATGAAGAAGAAGGATTGTCTTGGCGATTGCAGAACCTGCAGGCGTGAAAGCTTTGTCATGATTAAGTCAAAGAGCATCTGCGCAGCAAGCCCGGATCAATTGTATAAAGAACTAAAGAAGCTAATTGGATGAATTTTGGATAAATTTTGCATGGGACGTCTTTTGCCGTCCTTTCTGTTTGTGTTAGAATAAGACCAAACAGTGAAAGAGGTGCATAAGCGATGAATGATAAATTAGCACAAGAACTTAATGAGCAGATGAATTTTGAATTTTATTCGGCGCATGTGTATCTTGCAATGGCAGCATATTGCTCCGGCGAAAGTCTGGATGGATTTGCGAACTTCTTCATTATTCAGGCCGAGGAAGAACGTTTCCATGCTATGAAAATATACAATTTCCTGAACGACCGCGGCCGCCGCGCAACGCTTGCTGCACTTGGCGAGCCAAAGAACGAGTACGCTTCGATGCTTGATGCCTTTGAGCATGGCTATGCGCATGAGCAGCAAAATACGAAACGCTTCTACAACCTGGCTGATATCGCTCTGAACGATCGTGAGCATGCGACGATGTACTTCCTGAAATGGTTCATCGACGAGCAGGTTGAAGAAGAAGCTTTGTTCGATAACATTATTCAGAAGCTGAAGCGGATTGACAAGGACAGCAACGCCTTTTATATGATGGACGCGGAGTTCGCACAACGTTCCTTCACAGCACCTGCGGAATAATAACAGACATGAGAAACGGGACTTGCAGATTTACTGGCAGGTCCCGTTTTTTTGATCCTATGATGAGGTGAATCTTACCATTGAATGTATTATTTCTGGCACAGCGTTTATTAGGCTTTGCTGCTATATTATTTGGAGTCATTATATTGTTTTCCAATATTGTGGCCGGACTGATTGTTGCAGCCGCAGGCTCTGTGCTTGTCTCTTTAGCTGAGCTTGTCCGAATGCAGCAGGGAACTTATCATTTGGCCTTGGGGCTGCCTTACAAGAATGAGCAGATCAATGAGATGATAAAGCTTAGCCAGCCTGTGAAGGTATTCTCATCAGGCTTAACCATCCATCCCTTTGATGGTACAGCGTATCCGCTACTGATGCTGCATGGAGAGTATTATCTGCGGGCAAAAGCTTTTGTTCCTTATATCGAGCAGCAAGAAATGGAGTACAAGTTCGTCTTTCCAGACACTGAACCTGTACTCCTCCTATGCGAACTTCGCTGCAGGCAAGGCAGCAGCTTATTTCAGTTTAATGACCAGGTATTTGTCAGGCTGTCGGCACTGCCTCTAGCCATTCAATTGGAAGGCGACAAGCTGCAGATTGCAGTCAAGACGATATCAGCTCAACTATAAGCATTAATAATAAAAGAGGATACCGCTGCAGGTTTGCCGCGGTAATATGCAGGGGAGCTGATATACAGCTCCTCTTCTGCTCTTGTTACGGCTACATAAGCAAGCCGCCGTTCTTCCTCCATAGCAGCTTCTGCAACATTATCACCAGCTTGAATCGCGCTTCGGTCGCTGTTTTTCTCGGCCGTAATCGCTGAGCTGTGAGGCAGAATTCCTTCGGACACGCCGCAGACAAAGACGACCGGGAATTCCAGTCCCTTTGATTTGTGAATGGTCATGAAGTTGACCGCATCGGCGCTCCGATTGTCGAGCTTCAGCCGTTTCATCTCCTCATGCTTGATGGCAATCTCATCAATGAAGGAGAGGAAAGCTTCAATCTGATCGAAGCGTTTGGCCGAAGCCTCCAGCTCGTCCAGCATTTCTTTTAGTGAATCCTTATGCTCGGTTAGTGCAGGGCCGCTCTTATTAGCTTCAAGATACTGATCATAGAATTCGATGCGCAGTCGTCGTATAGCCATTTCCGGCTTCAACTTCTCCAGGGAACGGATCAATTTGATCCGTTCTTTTATTTTTTCCTGATGGAAAGACTTAATCTCAGGGAAGCGAGTTAAATGAATGAGCGGCCATTTCTTAGCTTGCTTCTTGTCCTCGTTCCAAATAAACGCCATCGCTTGGTCCGGACGGACGTACATCGTTGCCAGCATCGCTTCCATCGCGTCGAAATTACGGCGGTCAAGCGATAAACGAAGATGAGCAATAACCGGTTTAATTACCCATTGCTCGTATAACGATTCACCGTTCCCATAATCAATGAACGGCACTTGACGGATAACTAGCTGATCAAACACCGCCCTGCTGCTGCTCGCTGTCCGGAATAATATCGCAAAGTCACGGTATGACCGATCCTTCTTCTCCTTTTGCTGGAGCAGCGTGTTTACTATTAGATCCGCTTCATCATCACTATTGCCGGGCCGCGCGAATACCGGAGGCAGACCATGCGGCTTAGCAGTCAGAAGCGTCTTGCTTCGCCTCTGTTTATTGTGACGGATAACAGCATTACCAAGGCCTACGATACCGGAGCCTGAACGATAATTAACGTCCAGGATGACATTTTTCGCGCCTGGGAATTGCTGCTCGAAGTTAAGGATATAATCATTGCGTGCCCCATTGAAGGAGTAGATCGTCTGATCATCATCACCTACGACCATCAGATTCCGATGTGGACCAACTATCAGCTTGATGATCTCGTATTGGATCGTATTCGTGTCCTGGAACTCGTCAATCATGACATAACGGAAACGGTTCTGCAGGGACTGTAATAAATTTTCATCCCGCTGAAGAAGCTGGTAGGCTTCAAGCAGCATATCATCGTAATCAATTAGGTCAGCTTCTCTTTTCCATTCCTCATAACAAGTAAACAAAAGCTTCAATTGCCGATCTTGTTCAGACTTCTCTGGGAGGTCCGAAACTGCGATCATTTGCATTTTATAAGAGGAGAGCAAAGTAATAAGCGTCTCAGGCTGGTACGTTTCATGCAAATTCCGCTCCCGCAGCAGCCGTTTGAAGAAAATTTGCTTACGTCCGCTCTCTCCCAGAATGTTCTGCTTGTATCCTCGTCTTCGCAGCATAAGCAGACAGAACGAGTGGAACGTTCGAGCTTCGATACGGGAAGCTGCACCTGGCTCGATATTCGGCAGCTGGCTTATGCGGATCCGCATCTCATCGGCGGCCTTTTTCGAGAATGTCATAAGCAGCAATTGCTGAGGAGGAATACCGCGCACAGACAGCATATAGCCTGTCCGGCAGACTAGGACGGATGTTTTGCCTGAGCCTGCTCCAGCAAGTGTCAGAATTGGTCCGTCAATATGGCGGACTGCGGTAATCTGCCGTTTGTTCAGCCGGATGCCTTGGCTTTCCAGAGAGCGGAAATAGAAGGCGTCTTTATCAGAGGCCGTAACGAGCTGCTCGCTTGTATCAGCGGAAGCATGAGCGGCTGGCGCATAATTTTTGTTTACGACCCCATAAGGCCGTTTGTAGTAGATTTTATTGTTGGAATTTGTTGCGTTATTCATTGTCTATAATCACCTGTTGTCGATTATAGCATGATAGAATGGGTGTTCGTACATTTTACTGAAATTATTAATATTTGGAGAAGGAGTGTCAGCATGATTGAACCAGCAGGCAAGGAAGATGTGGAGCAAGTGATGCCGCTGCTTCATGAAGCGATTGGCAATATTGCCTGTTCGCTTGCAGGAGTAGAGGATGAGGCGGAAGCGATGCGGATTTTGGCGCATTTTTATATAGAAGAGGGCAATCGGGTGAGCTACCGGAATGTGATTGTGGATAAAAGAGATGGCGTAGTAGCAGGAATAGTAGTCTGTTATGCCGGAGATGAAGCGGAACAGCTGGACAAACCATTAATTGAGCGGGTGAAACGGGTGACAGGAATAGCTGAGTATGCGATCACTTCGGAAACCCGCCTTGGTGAGTTCTATTTGGATTCCATTGCTGTTGCTGCTTCTTTCCGCAATCAAGGAATTGCGAAGGCGCTTATGGCTGCTTTCGAGCAGGAAGCCGTAAAGCAGGGTTACCATCTGGTCTCGTTAATTGTGGAGGAGTACAATGGTCAGGCACGTTTGTTATATGAGAAAATGGGTTATAAGGAAGACGGGGAGCTGATCGTCAGCGGACATCGCTACACCAGAATGGTAAAGACTGTTTCCGATCATTAAAGGGAAAAAAGGAGGAATAGGGCGAGTTATGTCGAAAAAGTAGATCCGGCGTAACTATTAATCATGATGGGTGATACATAATGAACCTTATTCCTTCGCAGTGGAGTACCCCGACTTTTATTTGTGAAGATATGCAATCTTTCGAGATTGGTTTTGTGCAAGAGCTTTACATGGCAAGCGCACCCGTCACTTTATGGGATGGGAAGGAACATGATCCCCATTATATTGAGCTTTCCTATCATGAGGGCATATTGCCGGAGGGCGGCGTGAAGGAGCGTTTCCGGATCCAAACGTTGAGGATGAAGAGCACAGAGGAGATTATCGGGTTCGTTAGTCTTTATCATGGTTATCCAGAGGGTGATTCGCTTTATCTGGCTATGATGTGCATTAGCGGTGATTTTCAGAATCAAGGGTATGGTCAAGAAGTGATGAAGCATTTCCTGCTGGAGGCCAGTCGGCTTGGTTATTCGGAAGTAAGGGTGAATGTTTCACTCCGCAATTGGGCGGGTTTACGTTTCTGGAACAAGTCCGGCTTCAACTACATTAGCGGGATATTCGGCGACAAGGAATTTGCAGAAGGCAAGTTTGCAGATATTGAGCTGATTAACCGATGGTAAAGAGGCAGATGGCTGAGAAATTTCAGCTGTCATTGTGTAATGTTTGTAACTATGTTAAGATTATAATTATTCTAAATAAGAATCATTCTAAATAAGATTAAAGTACAGAGTACAAAGACGCAAGAAAGGCGGGTGAGTAATTGCGATGATCAATGAACAATTGGAGACGATCAACCGTCAGTTAAGAACAAAAGGGTATAAGCTGACTCCTCAACGGGAGGCGACAGTACGTGTATTGCTGGAGCATGAGAAGGATCATTTGAGCGCGGAGGATGTCTATATGCTGCTCAAGCGCAGCAATCCGGATATCGGACTTGCAACGGTCTACCGTTCCCTGGAGCTGTTAAGTGAACTGCATGTCGTGGAAAAAGTGAATTTCGGCGACGGCGCGACACGTTACGATCTCCGCAGCAGTGATCAGGCGCATCACCATCATCATCTTATTTGTACCGAATGTGGTACAGTTGAGGAAATTAAGGATGACTGGCTGCTTCCGATGGAGAACCGGATTGAGAAGGAATTTGGATTTAAAGTATTAGATCATCGACTTGATTTTCAAGGTATTTGTCAGGCTTGCAAAAGCAAAGCGAAGGACAATGATCATAAAGCGGTATCTTAAAAATAGGAAGGAGCCAGGGTCAATATCGACCAGCAGGCTCCTTTTTTACGTATACCTTATCCGCATGGCTTTCCATTGATGTAATAGCTGTCTTCCCGGTAGGTACGGAAGGCAACCTCCACTTCATCAATGCCAATATGTGCTAGTCTTGCCGTGACGGCTTCGGCGATCCGGTCTCTTACAGCTTGTCCGCGCTCGAACCAGCCTACTTCAACGAAAGGATAAGACTCGCCTTCCGTTAGACCGCCAAAGATTGCAGTTGTATGAAGGCTTTCCATTGTAAAGTTATCCGTTCCGCACTCACATACAAGAGCTAAATCTTCTGCCAGTCCAAGACTGATCGTCTTCAACTTATCTGCGGGTACTCCTCGAAACAATAATTGCGGCAATCTAATCTCTCCCTTTCTTGCTGTTACCTATCCCTTAGATTACCTTGATCCGGCCACGGATTGCAATGGATTCATCCATGGTTGCAGATACAGCTATTCGTAAGTTATGGTAGTAAAAGATAGAAATGACTAACGGGACGGCTCCCTGGAAATCCTTGTTCCCGATCTGCAAGGAGCGCGGCACTAATTGTATTTCAACCAAAAATTGCTGAGAGCAAGCAGCGGCCATATATAATTGTTACTGGCATAATGGACGTAGACACTGCCTGGAAGCGCTCCGCCAGTTGGATACGTATAGGTCCAGTCATGGCGGTCCAGAGACTGCAGAAGCGCTTCAACGCCTCTCTCCAAAGCAGGAGTTGGCTTCGGCAGCGCAGCAGTGAGCGCATCTAGCGCCCATGCGGTTTGGGAGGGGGTGCTATGGTTTAATGGCACATAACGTCTGACCTTGTCGCTGATACAGGACTCGCCCCAGCCTCCATCTTCATTTTGTACCTGAAGGAGCCAGTCGATTCCTTTCTTAATAGCAGGATGATCTTCCGCCATACCTACTGCGATTAAGCCTTGAATGGCTGCGCTGGTGCCATGGATGTAGGTTATCCCCCATCGGCCATACCAGCTGCCGTTTTTCTCCTGCTGTGACAGAACCCAGCGAATGGTTGATTCAATCCAGTTGCTGCTTATGTTCATGCCAAGCTCCTCGCCTAGAAATTGCAGCGTGCGAGAGGTGAGATCAACGGTCGACGGATCAACAGCAATGTCTTTGGCACCATCAAAAGCGAAGAAGCTGATTGGAAGCCAGGATCCCTCCCGTTCAAAGGCAGGCCAGCCCCCATTATCATTGCGCATAGTGAGAACCCAGTTCAGCCCTCTTTGCCAATCGGCTTGCAGCTCTGGTGAGCGTGAACTATAAGGTCGGATCGCACGAAGCGCGGCGGTGGTATCATCCACATCCGGGTAAAGCGTATTGACATCAGAGAAGCCCCAACCGCCAGCTGGAGTATTTGGATTGCGAATATCCCAATCTCCGCGCAGATTCTGCTGTCTCACACGCAAATAAGATCCCGAGAGTTCTAAAGCAGAAGAGGTTGGACTGACACCAGCTTTCCTAAGGGCATGGACAAGCATCGCCGTATCCCATACTTCGGAGGAGGCGATTTGCACATGGCTGTTCGCACACATGACGGATCGAATGCCAGTAATCATGCGGTGAATCATCGGCGAGCTTGGTGAATACCCAAGCATGAGAAGCGTCAGAATCATAAACATGGTCGCTGTTGTGTAGGTAAGCAGCGTACCGTTTGGTTCAATGCGGTCGAACAGAAACTGAACGGCTTTTTCCTGTGGAGTAGGGGACTCGAAAGGAAGCAGTTCAGACAGGGATAGTGAGCCAACTAAAGTTGCGAGAGCAGCGATCCAGGGCGAATCATTCTCGAATTTCTTGGAGCTGCTTGTGAACAGATCGGACAGATCGGGCATTGTGCTGCTTGCCTGGACGAATCCGGCATTAGCCAGCATAATTATCGGTACGATATGTACACGGGCATGCCCGGATAGGGAGAAGAGGTCAATTCCGAGACCATGCTCGGAGAAAAATACTTCAAGCGGTATTCGCATCGACTTTGGCCATGTCGCCTGTCCGGCTGCGGCCAGAAGAGCTTGTGTCAACAAGGAGCGGATTTTGGCCAGTCCGCCTTGGCGAAGGATAAACTGCTTGGCTAGCTGCAAGCGTGGATCTTGCTTGCGCATATAGCCGGAATAGAGCAAGGCAAAATAAGCTTCGGCTGTGGCGTCAAGGTTGCCGTCTTCCTCATCAGGGTATATTTTCCAAGCGCCATTTGGCTGCTGCCTCGACAGGATCCGCTCTGCAATGGATCGAATAAGTACTTCTTCATCCTTGTAGCCAAGCATACGAAGAATGACGATGAAGTAGCTGTCCGGCATTGTGCCGGAATCAAAGCAAAGGCGCCATGACCCATCCGTTGATTGAAGCTGTAGGAGTTCTTGTTTCAATTGTTCAATCCGTTCGCGGATTCGATTCATATCCATAGACCGCATTCATTCCTTTGCTGCCATGATGTTGCTGCTTTGATATGTATATGCGGGATTAAACAACAGATTCGTCGGCGATAAGAGAGGAGTTTTTTCTATGTACCAGATTACAATTGATTTATATAAGGATTGGACCAATACCGTCAAGGAAGTGTTCAGGGGTTCAGGGCATCCGCTGCCCGAGGAACTAAGTGATCAGGAGGTCGGAAGCGCTTATTTCCGCCAGACTGCTCAAGCGAATGAGGAAGCACTGCTTCAGCAGCAGTCAAATGAAGAACGTCTACGGGGCCTTCAGCAGACGATAGTAGACAACTTTGAGGCTGTTATTTTACCGGATATTAAAGCTCGTACGGGTTATCAAGGCAATAGCTTTGCATTCAAATGGGTTTTTAATAACGGCGAGCATATTGTCGAAGAGCACTCGTCATATCGTATTCCTTTGTGAGGAGTAAAAAGCGGCTGACCCGATAAGGTCAGCCGCTTCTTCTCTTATTGTGCATCTGCTTCTGCGTAATGCTCCGCACAGAAGGCGAGCAGCTCCAAGGTTTCTTCATCCTCTAATTCGAAATCAAGCAGCTTATCTGTTACCCGCTCGATCAATTCGTGCTTTACAAGTCGATTTCCGCCTTCCTCCACACTGTACACGGCCCGAATGTAAATCCCGTTACTGGAATAAAGATCATCCTCTTCGTCCAGCTCGATATCAACCAGAAATTCGTACCTGCGTCCGGATAAAATGCCAAACGGATCCTTAATAAACTCGACACTGTAAGTTGTAATCTCAAGCATACTTGATCATCCTTTGCTTCTTCGATCTGGTTTGGCTGTTTCAATCCGGAATGGATTATAGAACAGCTTTGGTATCTTGGTGTCGAACTGCAGCAGTTCTCCTGTTATCGGGTGCTCAAAAGCAAGAATACGAGCATGCAGGCCGAGACGCCCGATTGGCTTCGTGGTTGAGCCATACTTCTTATCGCCAACGACAGGATGTCCGATATCCTGCATGTGCACGCGAATTTGATTTTTACGGCCAGTCTCCAAATGTACTTCCATCAGTGAGAAGCCTTTACTTGCTTGCAGCAATTTATAGTGTGTTACGGCGTGCTGTCCGTCATTAGGGTATTGGCTGGAATACATCTTGAGCGTCTTGCTCTCTTTCAGCCACGATGTAATGGTACCTTCGCTCCGTTTAACCTCACCTTCGACGAGTGCCACATAGGAACGTTCCTTCACGATCGTCTGCCATTCATTTTGCAGCTTCTGCTGCACTTCTTCGCTTTTTGCGAACATCATAACACCGGACGTATCCCGGTCGAGACGATGGACGATAAAAATTCGGCTCTTCGGGTTAACCGCGCGAACATGCGCCGTCAGCTGGCGGTAGGCGGTTACATCGCTTTCTTTGTCCGAGGCGATGGAGAGAAGACCGGCATCTTTATTTACAACAATAAGATGTTCATCTTCATGTAGGATGGATAGTCCCATCAGAGGGATGGTCTCCGGTGCTCGTTCCTTGCGAATGACAACCGTTTGTCCTGGCTGCAGCTGGTAGTTATATTTCGTTTCAACGTGATCATTCACGTATACCTGTCCATGCGCAAGCAGTGATTTGACCGAATTACGGCCTTGGTTCAGATTGCTTAGTAAAAAGGCCAACAACTCCGACGTCTCAGTGACAGCGAATGATTTGTTTGGCACTTGGCTTTTGGCCGGGGGATGTGATTTCTTGGACATGACGTTAGGACCTCCTGCTTTAAGTCCGCTTCTTCTTAAGCTTGACTGCTACCACTATACCATGATCTGCTTTACAAATTCTACGCGGAAGGCTTCATACTCCGTTCATGATCAGCCGATATAATGGGTAATGGTATTATTACCCTATGAAACCAATTTCATAGACAAGCGCAGGTCGATAGTGTTACGATTATTAAATCTATCATTATCACTGGTAATACAGTAAGAATTTGGAGGAAATGGTAATCGTGAAAAGAAAACTAGCTTATACCCTATTAAGTCCGCTGCTTGCCGCAGGCTTACTTCTTTCACCTCTAGCAGGTGTGGATCATGCCGCTGCCGCAACACCAGTCAAATTGGCTGCCACGGCCAAGACTTCGGCTATCGGAGTGTATGTGGATGATAAGAAGCTGTCGGTATCGAAAGCTCCTTATACGAAAAACGGTGTGACATTTGTTCCAATGCGCGAACTGTTCAAAGCTCTGGATGCATCGGTTACGTGGGAAGCGAAAGCCCAAACGATTATTGTTCGTAAAAACAATACGTCCATCACGTTAACAATTGGCAATAAAATTGCCCTTATTAACGGGAAATCGGTGAAGCTGGATGCAGCTCCCGAGATGAAATCCAATACGACTTTTGTACCGGCACGTTTTGTAGCGGAATCACTTGGCGGCAAGGTGAAATGGGATAGTGCTAATCAAGCCGTTCGTATTACAACGGAAGAATATGAATTCCAGAAGGAATATGAACAATACCAGAATGAGTTGAATAACCGTACGAAATATACACCTAAGCAGATCGTAGATATGTACGATGATAGTGTCGTAACCATTACGACAAATAAAGGACTAGGCAGCGGTATTGTAATTGACGATCGTTACGTACTGACGAACTACCATGTTATTCAGGATGCTTCTTCTGCTACTGTGACTACAATTGATAACGAGCAGATCAAAGTTACTGGCGTAGCAGCTTCTGATAAAGAGAATGATCTGGCCATTATTCAAACGGACCGTTCGATTGGTGCAACACCAGTTGAAATTGGCTATAACAGCATGAATGTAAAAAAAGGCGATAAAGTTGTTGCGATCGGCAGCCCGCTTGGTTTGCAGAACACAGTATCCGACGGACTTATCAGCAATATTATGTACATAAGTGGAACCCGTTATATCCAAACAAGCGCTCCAATCGACCATGGCAGCTCCGGCGGCGCATTGTTTGATGAATACGGCGAATTGATCGGGATTACGGCAGCAGGTTACACTTCGCAGGCTGATTTGAACTTCGCCGTATCTTCGCTGTATGCAGCTATTCTTATGGAGGATCTGCCAGAGAAGCCAGCAGATAACTTGAAGTTCCTTGATCCAACCTTGCCGGCTACTCTTGTTGGTGAGTCGAACGAGAAAATCGCTGCTCTTTTGAAAGACCAATTTGGTACATTTGATACGGAGCAGGGTACGGCGGAACTGAGCAATTGGAAAGTTACTAAGGACTCGCAAGGCTGGCTTGTCATCACAACGGACATGGATCCTGTGTTCTATACCTATTACGGCGGACAAACGAAAGAGGATCTTCGTACCTGGGCGATTAACCTTGGTTCTGAGCTCCACCGTATGCTTCCGGATGAGACGATCCAATTTACAATTAACTTCGACCGTGTGTTTGGCTTCGAGCCGCGTGGCTTTGATTCCAGCGAAATGAAGGCGCTTGGCGATGGAAAATGGGAAGTAAGATTCCCGATTTTGGATATGCAGCTTAAAGATCAGCTTTATATTGATTTAAGGAACTAATTACTATTATCTCATTTATCCGCTTGAAAAGAGGCTTTCCGTTAGGCGCATTTATGCTCCTTGCGGCGAGCCTCTTCTTTTTTGCCTCGCTTTTCTGGTACAATAGTAGTCATCTTGCATGAGAGTAGAAAGAGGTACCGTGATGAAAGTAGTGTTAAGCACTTTAAATGCCAAATATATTCATACCTCGCTTGCCCTGCGCTGCCTGAAGGCTTTTAGTGGTGAGCAATTCGATATGGAAATTGCAGAGTATACGATTAAAGATCCGGCGATGAATATCGTTTCGGATATTTTCTCGCGTAAACCTGAAGTCGTTGGTTTCTCCTGCTACATCTGGAATATCAATGAGACGATTACTGTAATCAATATGCTGCGTAAAATAATGCCGGAAGTGAAGATCATCCTTGGCGGGCCTGAGGTCAGCTACGATACGGAATATTGGATGGAGCGCATTCCAGAGGTCGACTTTATTGTTGTTGGTGAAGGTGAGGAGACGTTCCATCATCTGCTGACAGAGATTGAAGGAGCGGGCAAATACCATATGGTATTTGGGATTGCTTACCGCAAGCAGCGTACGGATCACGTTGAAATTCTTCTCAATCCAGGTCGTCCGAAGCTGGATCTAGCTACACTTCCGTCGCCACATCGATTCCAGGAGGATATTCCGCATCTCGGAAGCCGGGTCGTATATTTCGAGACGAGCCGCGGCTGTCCGTTCAGCTGTCAATTCTGTTTGTCCAGTATTGAGGTTGGCGTACGTTACTTTGACATGGACCGAACCAAAGCAGATATTAATTATCTGATTGATTCTGGCGCGAAGCTGATCAAGTTTGTTGACCGTACATTTAATATTAAGCGGGACTATGCTCTAGAGATGTTTAAGTTCCTGATCGAGAACCACCGTGGATGCGTCTTCCAGTTCGAGATTACAGCCGATATTATGCGTCCTGAGGTGCTTGACTATTTGGCCGAGCATGCGCCGCCTGGCGTCTTCCGCTTCGAGATTGGCGTTCAATCGACGAATGATCCAACCAATGAAGCGGTTCAGCGCCGCCAGAACTGGTCGAAGCTTGTTCGTACCGTTACGAAGGTTAAGGAATCGGGCAAGATTGACCAGCATCTTGATTTAATCGCCGGGTTGCCGCTCGAGAATTACGATACGTTCCGCGGCACATTTAACGATGTGTTTGCATTAGGTCCGGAAGAGCTGCAGCTTGGCTTTTTGAAAATGCTCAGAGGGACTGGTTTGCGCCGTGACGCGGACAAATGGGGTTATATTTACATGGATCATTCCCCTTACGAAATGCTGGGTAATGATTTGATGCCGTTTGGTGATATTGTGCGGATCAAACGGGTTGAGGATGTGCTTGAGAAATATTGGAATGCACACCGAATGGATCGTACACTTCATTATTTGGTGGATAAAGTATTCCCATCGGCCTTTGACTTCTTCCAGTCGTTTGGCGATTATTGGGAAGGAAGAGGCTGGCAGAAGATTGGCCATCAGCTTGAGGACTTGTTCTCCCGGCTGTGGGCGTTCCTTACAGAGTTCAAAGCCAGTGCTGCTGCTGAAGAGGCAGATAAACTTGATCTGGAGGTTGTCCTTGGTTTAATGAAGTATGACTACTTCTTGAATCATAATTTCAAGCCGCGTAAAACATGGTGGGAGTTCACGATGGATAAAGCGGTATGGATCGGCTGGATGCGCCGTCTTGTCGAGCGTCCAGAGGATGTATCGGAGGCGTTTGTTGCTCTTGGCCTAAACGAGAAAGAGCTTCATAAGCATACTGTAATTGAGATGATTCCGTTTGATCTGGAGCAGTATCTGGAGACGGGAGAGATCAACAAGAACTCGCATACCCTGCTTGCTGTGCTGTATGCTCTTGGCGGTGGCGAGCGTCAGGCGAAGCCAACACCTAAGCCGTTTATGCTGAAGGTAAGCACGGAAGCTTTGCCGGCAAGTGTATAAGTAGGGAATACAAAAAAAGAAGCCACTCTATTTTAAGAGCGGCTTCTTTTTTTGTTTCTTCTTCAGCTGTTTACAACCGAACTCTCTTTTATTTTCACTTGTTGTTTAGGGCTGTAGAGTGAAGCTCTCACAATAATCAGTACGAGGCTAACCGCGAGGAAGATTAAGCCGGCTATCGCCGTGTATTGTGTGCCCATCCCTGTGATGAAGGCTCCACCGATAAACGTACCAACTGTGATACCCAGATTGGCAAAGGCTACGAATAAACCGTTCGCGAAATCAGGCGCTTCCGGTGCGGCTGAAGTAATCCAATATTGAGAAATATTAAGTCCCAGGGTGAAGAGGACTCCCCATACTGCAATTAGGATAATCATTGGCGTTGAATAATGTCCGAAGACGAACACGAGCGTGTAGATGACTCCAAAAACAAGAGGATAAACGAGCGCTGTTGGAATTGCTTTTTGGTGAAGAGATTTGCCCGCTAGCAGATTACCTGCAACACCAGTTACACCAAACAGGATTAACATGAGGCTGATTTGTTTGCCCGACATATGCGTTACGTCATTCAGATACTCTGCGAAGAAGCTGTACATGGCATACATAGCCGAGTTTATGGAGATGACGGTTGCGATACTGATCCAGACCAGAGGTTTTCTTAAGACGCTTAATTGTGCGCCGTAGGTTAGCTTCTCTTGTACAGGCATCGATGGAACAAAGAGACTGATCGCTGTGAAGGTAATGGCATTGACGACTGCAAAGAACCAGAGCGAAGCTTCAAGGGAAAAGGTGTCAGCGATAAAAGAGGAGATCGGCGTGCCAATGACCATTCCGGCAGTGACGCCCATGAATACTTTGGAGGTCGCTTGAGTGACCTTCTCTTTGCTGACCATATTAGCGGCCGCTACAAATGCTACCGAGAAGAAGACCGGATGGAGGAAGGCGGGGACGATGCGAGCGATTAAGAGTACGGTGAAGTTAGGGGCATAAACGGAAACGACGTTGGAGATGACAAAAAGTCCGATAACAAGAAGCATCACTTTCTTACGATTCATTCCAGAGAATAGTAAGGGCATCACAGGGCCTGCAATTGCAACAGCTAAGGCGAAGAGACTGACAAGCAAGCCGGTTTGAGAGGCGCTTATGCCGAATTGCTGAGAGATCTGGGGCATGATTCCGATGACCCCCATTTCTGTATTGATAATACCAAAGACACCAAAGGCAAGAATGTAAATAATAAAAATTTTAGCCATAGTCTATCCCTCTCCTTACAATCGTTTTTTGGGCAGCTGGTTGAATTTTCTTTTTGTTCGAATTTTCTAGTACAATAGGATAATAGCATACGCATGCAGAAAGTCAACCATTATTTTAAAGTACTAGTATTTTGGTACATTAGTAATTTGAATGGTACGTGTTTATGTGTTATTCTTGTCATATGAGAAAACAATATCAACCACAAACAAGCGAAATTCGTTTATCAACGGTTCTGCACGCCTTAAGCGATCCGCGGCGCTTGCAAATTGTGCTCAGCCTTCAAGATCAGAAGGAACAGAACTGTACGATCTATCATGACTTGATGCCCAAGTCGACACTTACTCATCATCTAAAAGTCCTTCGGGAGGCAGGTGTGACCAAGGTAAGAATTGAAGGGACGCAGCATTTTTATTCCTTACGGACAGACGACCTTGAGCAAATATTCCCGGGATTGATGACATCTGTGTTAAATGTAAAGCTAGAACTAATCGAATAGGACAACAAAAAGGCACAGACCCTCAAAAGGATGAGGAGACTGTGCTTTCTTCTTTTTTCAGAACCGTTCAGATCTCAGGGATATTAAACCATTGCTCCCGGTTACCCATATGATAAAATAAGAAGCTGTGTGGAATGTTTTTTTGTGCTGCCCTCCTAAGGACGGCGCAGCCTTTTATGCATGTACAAAGGAGCTATTTATATGAATCATTTTATTCCTTCTGACTCGCTGATCACTATTGCTGGTACGGTTGGTGTCGGTAAATCGACTCTAACTTCAGCTCTGGCTGAGCGCCTGGGCTTTAACACTTCGCTGGAGCAAGTCGATCATAATCCGTATCTGGAGAAGTTTTATAATGATTTTGAAAGATGGAGCTTTCATCTGCAAATTTATTTTTTGGCCGAGCGTTTTAAGGAGCAGAAGGCGATCTTTGAGGCAGGCGGAGGCTTTATACAGGACCGTTCCATTTATGAGGATACTGGTATCTTCGCGAAAATGCATGCGGATCAGGGGACAATGAGTGCTACTGATTATGAGACATACACCAGCTTGTTCGAAGCGATGGTGATGACACCGTATTTTCCACATCCGGACGTGCTGATCTATTTGGAAGGCAGCCTGCCATCTATTCTGAATCGGATCGAAGCGCGTGGGCGGGAAATGGAAATTCAGACGGAACGTACCTATTGGGAGCGTATGCATGAACGTTATGCGGCTTGGATCGGTGAATTTAATGCTTGTCCGGTGATCCGGCTAAATATTGACGAATACGACGTAAATGACCCAGCATCGATGGACGGTATTATCGCTCAAATCACGGAAGCGATTGGTGCATCGCGGCTTGCGAAAGAGGAAGCGGCTGCAGTAAACAAATAAATGATGTAATAAAACACAAAAAATACTGCCGGGATTCTCGGCAGTATTTTTTGTGTTTAGGATGAGATCGATTCGTTTACAACTTGACCGCTTTTAACCTTTTTCTTCAGGAATGCATTTAATCGCTCGGAGAACAAGAGCAACGCTGCTGCACAGATGACGAGATACATCGGGAGAATCCCGATTGTGATCGAGGAAGCAAGAAGGCCTAATAACGGTGGCATCAGCGTGCTGCCTGTGTAAGCAACAGCCATTTGATAGCCCATAATGGTCTGCGAATGTTTTTTCCCAAACCGTACGGGTGTTTCATGAAGCATACAAGGATAGATTGGTGCGAGACCAAACCCTACAATCATGAAGCCTGCTAACGTAAAGCCGTCGGGCAGCGGAAGGAAAAGCAGCAAAGCACCAATTAAGGCAATCAGCTGACCGCTGCGGATCAGATTGCGGTTGCTTACTTTAAAGGTGACGAAGCCTGTAATAAACCGGCCGGCAGTGATTCCTGCATAGTAGAGCGACACCCATTGGGCTGCTGTTGATGCGGACACATCCTTCATGTTTACGAGGAAGCTTGCGCCCCAAAGACCAATGGTTGCTTCGATGCCACAGTACAATAAGAAAGAGACAAGTGCGAGTTTGACACCTTTGATCTTCAGCGGAGGCGTTGAGGAGTCCTCCTCCGGGAGTAGATCTATTATCTCTATATGATCTGAGTTTGCGTTGGCTTTATGAATCTTAGCCACCCTATCCCATAAAGGCAAGGTGAAGAACAAGATGATAACAAGCGCGCACTGGATTGCAGCAACAGTCAAATAGCCGTATCTCCAGGCGTTATTCGAAATGAACTGAGCCATGATGACTGGTCCAAGTGTTGCCCCGACACCCCAGAAGCAGTGCAGCCAGCTCATATGATGAGCTTTATAATGAGCGGCTACATAATTATTTAGGCCGGCATCAACTGCTCCTGCACCTAACCCAAGCGGAATAGCACATGCAAGCAGCCATGCCAGGGAAGGGGAGGTGGAATATCCGAGTAATGCGCCGGCGGTCATGATGCAGCTGACGAGCGTCACTCTTCCCGTACCAAAGCGTCTTAAGATAGTTCCGCTCGCAAGACTGGATACAATGGTACCTGCAGCGATTGTCATATAAAGCACACCTGCTGCCCCAAGCGGGGCGTCAAGTTCCGGCCTCATAACCGGCCATGCGGATCCAAGCAAGGAATCCGGCAGACCTAAACTGATGAAAGCTAAATAAATAATAATCAAAAAGAAAGTAGCCATACGGTCTCACCTGTTTCTTTATTCATTTTTTCCTGTACTGCTGCTAGTTTCGGTAATCATAAGATCCAGCCCAAGGCTCAACAGGCCGTTCATATAATCCTGTTTCAGATCACTAGTTGTCAGCAACGGGAGATGCTCTTGCGGGATATACACAGCGCTTTGCCTTGCAATCTGCTCAAGAATAGAGCTGTTAACCTCGGCATTGTAAAAAATAATGGCATGCGGATTAATAATCGCTGTAAAGGAAGCAATCAGTCTGCTGATGGCATCAAGCCTATGATTATTGGCCTTATTTTGCATTGCTTGCTGAAAATTGCGGTCATCGTATTGAGGTACATAAGATACCTCGCCAGAGAAAAACGTACTTCCTCTGACCACATCTCCATTTATCATGATGCCGGCACCTGGACCAAATTGTCCGAAGTATAGATAGACCAGAGATGAATGAGCCTGTTGTCCGACGGTCTTGTAGTACCCTAGGACAGCGGCATTCATATCATTTTCAACGACGACGGGCAGCACCAATTGCTCTTCTAGATGACGCTTCAAATCGAAATTCTGAAAGTGGATGTAATCGGGCATATGAATAATTCGTCCGTTGTTGACCGCGCCTGGTAAGCCGATGGCAATGGATTTGATCTTTGGATGGGTCTTGATGAGTTGTTTGATGTGCTTCGTTAAGCTGGGGACGTCATTGATGAAAGCGCTGGAGGTGGTGCGATGCTCCTTCACTTCACCCGCACAGTTGAATATCGTATAACTCAAATCAGACTTCTCGAAAACAATCGCAAGTCCAAGCATGAACTCCGGATTATAGGAATAGCGCTGCGCTCTTCTTCCACCACTTGAATCGTCGAGCCCAACAAGAAGAAGCTCACCGCTTGCTTCCATTTGCGTTAGAAACTTGCTGATGGTCGGAAAGCTGATTCCCAGCTTTTGGCTAAGCTCCGCTTTCGTAGCACTTCCAAGCGTAAGCAGAGTGGAACGCAGGCCATGGAGAATGATGTTTTTCATATCTTTTGGCGTTGTTTGCAAGTTGAACAGCTCCTTTATAGAAACTTATTAAACATCTTTAATAAGTTGATATGAGCGTATCAGAAAATAATTCGAAGAGCAAGATGTAGAGCGGGAGTAATTTATTTACGTAAGAACAGTTCTAATTGAAATCAGATCAGACTTGCTGCTAAAAGTGAGAGGCCATATTCATATTCATTTTCATAAGGTCCTTTAAGGACCTTAAAGCTGCACAGACTGATCAACTTGAGGAAGTTAAGATCCCCAAAGGACCTTATCGATGAGTGGTCAGTAGGATATCAGTATCGATGGGAGGGGATAAAGACTTTAAGGCCCTATTAGGACCTTAAAGTTGATAAAACTGAAATATTCTTGGAAGATAAGGTCTTTGGGGACCTTACCGAAATAGTTGTTAACCGGTGTCTTGTGATATACCTATCTTTTCTCCACCGCGATCAAATAAGGTGCAGTATCCCTTTGCGGCTGCCGGTAAAGGATAGCTGCATATAAGGCACCTGGCAGCTTAGCTGCCCAGTCGGTGACGACCGCTGCCTCATCCGCACCACCGGGATGTCCTGGATACAATGCGACGGTTACAATACCGCCGCGGCGCAGCATAGACAGCGCTGCATTGAGAGCGGTAATTGTTGTTTCCGGGACGGTAATAACTGTCTCATCGCCGCCAGGCAAATAGCCGAGATTGAACATTACAGCTGCAACCGTACCTGCTGCGGAAGGATCAACAGCCTCTGCCATAAGGGCATGGCTTGCCAGATGCAGCTCGACTTGAGCAAGCTTGTCCTGATGAGTATAGGAGTTAAGCCGCTCCCGTGTCCGGTCAAGCGCATCCTGCTGGATGTCAAAGGCATGTACGCTGCCGCGTGGCCCTACAAGCTCGGCAAGCGCCAGTGTATCAACTCCGCCGCCAGCCGTTGCATCAATAACGGTATCGGCAGGCTGAACGCGCTCGGCAATCCATTTATGCGCCATGCTGAGAATCGATAAAAAACCCATATTAATTCGCCCCCCATAGCTTGCCTTGCCAAGTATTGCGGCGCTTCAGCTCCGCATCAATGGCGTTTAGCACAACCCATTTCTGCATGCTCCACATCGGCCCAATGAGAAGATCTTTGGGAGCATCGCCGGTAAGCCGTTGGATAATCATCTCAGGAGGCAGGAATTCCAGGGTGTCAACGATCAGCTTCACGTACTCTTCCAGCTCCAGGAACCGGAGAAGACCAGATTCATATTGCTTCACCATTGGCGTTTTGCGCATGAGATGGAGCAGGTGAATCTTAATGCCCTGCACATCCATCTGAGCGACTGCACGCCCCGTATCGAGCATCATCTCATGCGTCTCCTGCGGCAGGCCATAAATAATATGTGCACATACCCTTATACCGCGCTCGCGCAGGCGGCGTACGGCATCCAAATAACAAGCCGTATCATGGGCACGGTTAATCAGCTGAGAAGTTGACTCATGTACCGTCTGAAGGCCCATCTCGATCCAGAGGTAAGTTCGCTCATTAAGTTCAGCTAAGTAATCAACGACATCATCCGGCAGGCAATCCGGCCGTGTTGCGATGGACAGGCCAACAACGCCTGGCTGCTGCAGGATTACTTCGTAATATTCCCGCAGCTCTTCAACGGGGGCATACGTATTCGTATAGGCCTGGAAGTAACCGATGTAGCTGGCTTCCGGCCATTTCTGATGCTGACGCTCTTTAATGGTATGGAATTGGGTCACAAGATCATCACGCCGTCTCCCGGCGAAATCACCTGAGCCGCGGGCGCTGCAGAATGTACAGCCGCCTGTTGCGATCGAGCCGTCGCGGTTCGGACAAGTGAAGCCGGCATCCAGCATGACTTTGAATACTTTGCCGCCGAACTGCTCGCGCATCTCGTAATTCCATGTATGAAATCGTTTATCGCCCCAAAGCTGTGGCTGATCAGGCGTTAATTGCAATAAATTAGTGTTCATGCCGTTCTCCTTTTTCACGATAAGAATTGCAACCTCAATTTTATCGGAAACAAGGGGGAAATACCACGCCGGATTATAGGACCGTAATAGGACATATTAGGAACGAAGACGATCTGGAAATTATTTTTCAAAAAGTCAGATTTGGGCTTGAAAAACCTTACATGAACTGTTATATTAAAAGTGCGACATATCAATAAAAAAACCTTACATGCTTTATTCGTAGCCATCGTCATAAAACGTCGATAAACTGGAAATAATGTAAAATAAATCGATGAGGTGATCTTAATGAGCCAACAAACAAGAATTCCGCATGGTGATGAGAAGGTAACGGTTGAATTAACAGTAAAAGAATTGATGGCGCTTTCAGGAATTCGATTCCATAATAATCACAATATTGAAATATCGGCACGCAAGAAATTGAACGAAGTAATTGAGAATACTTGCCGAGATGTTCAATCTGAGGGACCAATTGATTATCAACTGCTTGTTTAAACTTACAGCGATGACAATATCCATACAAACGTAAAGCCTTAACGATTCTTACACATCGTGAAGGCTTTTTCTTTTGCCTTCCTGCACCTTGCATCTTTACAAGGCGGTGTATCTTGGGCACAATAAGGACTAGCTTAATTAGTAGGAGGATCAATACAAGATGCGTTTAAGAGGTAGAAAAGGTATTCGCGAGTCGATCGAGGCCCAGCCGGAGCTGGTCGTACTTGACGCAAAGCCGCTCAAAGGCAAGTGGCGCGAATTTTTTGGCAATGATAAGCCAATCCATGTGGAGCTTGGCATGGGGAAGGGCCGTTTTATTAGCAATATGAGCTTCCGCAACCCGGATAATAACTACATTGGTGTTGATATGTATGATGAGCTTATTCGTCGTGCAAGTGAAAAGGCCCGTGATATTTGGGAAGAGGGCGGGGTAGAGGATCCGCCGAATCTGGCGCTGCTTCGTGCGAATATTGAGCATATCGAAGAGATGTTTGAGCCGGGTGAGATCGAACGGATTTATCTTAATTTCAGTGATCCATGGCCAAAAAGCAAGCATGCACGCCGCAGGCTGACACATCCGCGCTTCCTGATGAAGTATGCGCAGCTGCTGAGCGAGCGTGGGGAAATCCATTTCAAGACGGATTCGGAATCGCTCTTTGAGTTTTCCTTGAACAGCTTTGCAGAAGTGGAGATGCAGCTTCGTAATATCTCGCTTAATCTTCATAAAAACGGACCGCGTGAGGATCTTGTCTTTACTGAATATGAGATGAAGTTTATGGAGAAAGGCCAGCCGATCTTCCGCCTCGAAGCGGTTATTGGTGAAGCCGTTCTGCAAGAATACCGTGCCGGTAAAAAAGAAAAGTCGCTCCGCGAGGAAGCCGAAGCTGCCGAGCAAAGCGACCAATCCGAAGATTAAATTTTTCTAAAATAACGTAAGAGTCCAGCCATATTCAACTGTCAATGCCGTCAGCGTGCCGACAAGCGCGCCGGCGGCGACATCAGATGGATAATGCAGGCCAAGATACATACGGGACCATGCGACCGACAGGGCTAATAATGCCGCGATTGGCATGACAACCGGGAACCAAACACCGCTTGCCGAAATAATGGGAATAATATATGCAAATATGGCTGTTGTATGCCCGGAAGGGAAAGAAGAATCAACAAGCGGCTTTTTCCCCGTATTTACCCCGTTTAATGCCTGATAAGGACGCAGCCTCTTCATTTTTCGTTTGACGACATAGACAGGAAGATGACTTAAGAATACAGCCGTAAAGCATTGCCAGCCAGTTAAGCTCCAAGGGTTTGGGGCAAACATGGCAACGAGGAATGAGCTGGTAAGTGTAAATGACGCTCCCCCAACATGCGTCACCGTGCTCAGCCATAGCCCAAGACATCGATGAAGCCTGCTTTGTGAACGACGTTGATTCGCCCACAGGATCATTTGCATTTCTCTTGATCTTAACCACCCAATCATTCTTCTCATCCGGTTCCTCCTAAAAGAATTGCGTAGCAATTCTACTTCGTAAGCATTAACTAAGAATTGCGTAGCAATTCTACTTCGTAAGCATTAACTTAAGAATTGCGTAGCAATTCTACTTCGTAAGCATTTGCTTAGATTGCTTAATTCCCACACATTATAATCGATATCTGCCTATTATTGTTCAATAATGAAGCTTGTGCAAGTTTTAAGTTTATACGAAGGCCTATATTTTCAAAGCTTCACGAACTTTTAAAATCAGGTTGATCATCGCCTAACAGTCCTCCTGTAGACTGGAACCGATCAAGGTTCATTATAAGGAGGCGTCCTGTATGAGAGTTGCGCTTTTTACCGACACCTTTGAGCCCGATGTGAACGGTGTGGCACGCACGCTTGGCCGCTGGACGGACTATTTGAAGCGGCAAGGTGCCGAAGTGCTTGTCCTGGCGCCGGATCCGGCTTCCGGCAAGTTAAGCGGCAAAACGTCAAGCTCAGTGGAACGCTTCGCTAGTCTGCCATTCTTCTTATACCCCGAGTGCCGTCTGGCACTGCCTAATCCCATTCATATCCGCAGAGCGTTAAAAGAGTTTTCTCCGACTATTATCCATGTCGCTACCCCATTTAACCTCGGTCTTTGCGGCATTCATTATGCCCGCAAGCTTCACATTCCGCTTGTTGCGTCCTATCATACCCATTTTGATCAATATTTGCCGTTTTACAATTTGCAATGGATGGCAAAGCTGTTATGGAGATATATGGAATGGTTTCATCAAGATTGCCGGTCCATTTATGTACCTTCTCATTCGACTCATCAGGATTTATTGGATAAAGGCTGGGATGCCAGCCGGCTTGAAATATGGAGCCGAGGCATGGATACGGAAGTCTTCCATCCGAATGTTGACCGGGAGGAGTGGCTGTGTCAGCAAGGAATCGACAGCAGTCGATTTGTTGTGCTTTATGTTGGAAGACTAGCTCCTGAGAAAAATGTCGATATCGCGCTTGATGCTTTTGCGGAGTTTCGGCGCAATACATGCCCGGAAGCAGTCTTTGTTATCGCTGGCGACGGACCTTCGGCAGATGTACTTAAGGAACGGTGCCGCCGTGAAGGAATCGATGCTCGTTTTATTGGTTTTACGGCGCTGCCTGATTTGCAAAAGTGGTATGCTTCGGCGGATTTGTTCTTGTTTCCGTCGGCGACAGAAACATTTGGCAATGTTGTGCTGGAGGCGATGGCCTGCGGAACACCAGTTATCTGTGCGGACAAAGGCGGCGTAACCGATTCCGTCTCGCACGGTGTAACAGGAATGTTATGCAATTCGACCGATGCACATTCATTTGCGGAAGCCATGGAGCTGCTCTATAACAATGACGAACGGCGTGCAACAATGGCTGAGCAAGGCCGAATATACGGCCTCAAACAATCGTGGGAGGCTATTTTCGACAAGCTGGCTTCAAGCTTTGAGCGGCATTCGACACCTATTCAGCCACAGATTCGTCACAAAGCAAAGTGATGAACTGGGAACATTGTCTCAAGCTTACACGTATGTATTGGACGTAAGGGCTAAAAAATTAGGAAATGGATGAAAATAAGGGCGATAGGGCGGAATAGGAGGTAATATAACCATCTGAATGGCATGCAAGCGTTTTAATGGCTGGATAATCGGTAATGGCGGGATATAGCGGTTTTGACAAAGATAAGCATTGTGTGGAAAATCAAAAAGGTCTCACGAATCGCTGATACAAATAAAAAAGCGGCGTAAGGACACATGAGAGAAATGATAGTAAAGAGCCTGTCGGCGTCCGAATGAGGATGATTAGAACGGGCAATTAAAAAGGGGTCTCAAGGGGGCAGTACCGAAAAATGTTCAACACGATTATGCTAGTGTTCCAAATTGTCTTTGCATTGCTGGGCTTGTACCAACTGTTTTTGACATGTTTTGGCTGGCACCGAAAAAAAGAAGATGTATCCCATCCTCCGCAAAAGACATTCGCTTTGCTTATCGCGGCGCACAATGAAGAACAGGTTGTCGGGGCGCTTATTGAAAACTTGATGAAAATGAAATATCCTCGCGAGTTTTTCGATATTTTCGTGATCTGCGACAATTGTACCGACCGCACCGTCGATATTGTGAACAGCTATGAAGGCGTTTATGCCTGCGTTCGTAATAACAAAAGCCAGCGCGGTAAAGGCTATGCAGTAGAATGGATGCTGAAGGAACTGTGGAAAATGCCTAAAAGCTATGACGGCGTCGCTATTTTTGATGCCGACAATTTGGTGGCAACAGACTTCCTGCAGTACATGAACAATGACTTGATTAATGGACACCGGGTTATTCAAGGCTACCTGGATACAAAAAATCCGAACGACTCGTGGATCAGCTCGGCTAATGCGATCAACTACTGGTTCTGTAACCGACTTTGGCAACTGCCACGCACGAATCTTGGTCTAGCTAACTTCCTCGGAGGCACGGGCATGTGCTTTGATGCCAAGCTGCTGCAGGAAATGGGCTGGGGCGCAACAAGTCTCGTAGAAGACCTTGAGTTTACAGTCCGCTGTATTCAGCGGGGAATTTATCCGAAGTTTAATTTCGAAGCGAAAGTGTTCGACGAGAAGCCGATTACGTTCCAGGCATCGGCACGTCAGCGGCTGCGCTGGATGCAAGGGCATTTCGATGTTACACGCAAATACATGCTGCCGCTATTGTGGCAGGGGATTAAAGACCGCAGCATGACAAAGATTGACGCTGCGCTCTACGTTTTTAACGCATATAACTATTTGGCCGGCTTCTTCATCGCTGCGATCATCTGGGGCGATATCGTCCTGTTTGGCGGCAACGACGTGGAATCGGTGTACAACCTGCTTCCGATTTGGCTGAGTGTGCCTTACATGGCGTACGTATTTATTCAGATTCCGCTCTCGATGTATATGGCGAAGGTGCCATGGAAGCTGTATCTGCGGATTCCAACGTTCTTGCTTTTCACTTTGTCGTGGTGGCCGATTACAGTTCACGCGTTCTTCACGCAAAACAACAAGAAGTGGAGCCACACACAGCACACACGTGTTATTCGTCTCGAAGACGTACAAAGCAAACAGCTATAATTACACGTGATATAATGGGTTGACACATATAAATCCATTATGTTATAGTATGTCGGTAACGTTTTTGACAAACATATTTGCACAAGCAGAAGCACCCGCTTCTCACCTTTCGGTACAGCCGACTGGTTCGCGATAATCGACTAAGGTTAACGAGTTGCTTCCCTTGAGAAGTAACAAGGGCAGCCATAATGAACGGTTATACAATGCGGGTTCGTGCGAACCCGCATTTTTTATTTTGTAAACAAACATAAACATCCTATCTTGGAGGTGGCACGTTATTAGCAGAGAACATCAAATCAACGATGAGATCCGGGCCAGAGAAGTACGACTTGTTGGCGCGGAAGGTGAGCAGATCGGCATCAAATCGATCCGTGAAGCTATGCAAATGGCAATTGATCTTAGTCTGGACCTGGTGAATGTAGCACCAACGGCTAAACCACCGGTATGCCGGATTATGGACTACGGTAAATTCCGTTACGAGCAACAGAAGAAAGAAAAAGAAGCACGCAAGAATCAAAAGATCGTCGACCTTAAAGAAGTTTGGTTCCGTGCCAACATCGACGAGCATGACTACCAAACGAAATTCCGTAATGTCGTTAAGTTTTTGGGTGAAGGCGACAAAGTTAAAGCTTCCGTACGTTTCCGCGGACGGGAAATCGCCCATGCGTCGATCGGCCAGAAAATTCTGGATCGTCTGGCGCAAGAGGTTGCCGAAATATGCAGCGTAGAACGTGCACCGAAGCTGGAAGGCCGGAGCATGATTATGATTTTGGCACCAAAAAGCAACACTTAAATAAAGGGAGGATAATCGACATGCCTAAAATGAAAACACACAGCAGTCTGAAAGACCGCTTCAAAATTACTGGTACTGGTAAAGTAAAACGCTATAAAGCGTTCAGAAATCACTTGCTTTCCCACAAATCCGGTCGTCAAAAACGTGTACTTGCTGGCCAACCACTGATGGCAGCTGGCGACGTTCGTCGTATTCAACAAGGTCTCGCTAACCTTAAATAGTAGCAATTGTTCAGATAAGATAATCCAATTCAACCTACGGGAGGTTTCCACTCATGGCAAGAGTTAAAGGCGGTTTTGTCCGCGCTCGTCGTCGTAAAAGAATTCTTAAACTAGCAAAAGGTTATTTCGGTTCGAAACACCGTCTGTTTAAAACAGCAAAGGAGCAAGTTGGTAAATCGCTTCTTTACGCATACCGTGACCGTCGTCAAAACAAACGTCAATTCCGCAGACTGTGGATCGTTCGTATTAACGCGGCTGCTCGTCTGAACGGTCTTTCCTACAACAAATTCATGCACGGCCTGAAACTGGCTGGCATCGAAGTAAACCGCAAAATGCTTGCTGATCTGGCTGTTAACGACATCAACTCGTTCAACTCCCTTGCTGGCGTTGCAAAAGAGAAAATCAACGCTTAGTTTCTAAGCGTGATATAAAAGAGGTTGTTCCCTTAATGGGGACAACCTCTTTTTGTATATTAAGACGATTGGACATATATTCGAAAAGTGACAGCAGGTTAGATGAGGACTGGAGATGGCTGCAGCCGGTAGGCACGTGGGCTGACACCGTGGAATGCGCTGAAATGGCGAGTAAACGGGTGTATGGATAGATAGCCAAGCCGTTCGGCAATAGCGGTCACCGAATAATTCGTTTCTACGAGCAGTTGAGCAGCTTGTTTCATCAGCAGTCTGTGGCGGTACACGCTTGGCGTATATCCGGTTTCGCGCAGAAAGAGGGAATGGAAGTAGGATCGTCTCAGGCCACACATCGCCGACCATTCCTCTACGGACGAGCGCATCTCTGGGTGCTCGTTCAAGTGCGCGAGCAGCTTAACGATCCGGAAGTCACTTGGCTGGCTGGTGTGAATAACGTTGTGCCAGCTAAGCATCCAGGCGTACAGCAAGCTATTTACCAGTTCGGCACGGTAGTGCTTAGCTTCTTCGAATTGCTTGGCTAACGTTACGAAGGAATCGTAAAGCCACGGATAGGGCTGGAGTGAGAAACAGCTTGGCAGCGAGTCCAACTCTGGGCATACCTCCATCACCGAGCTGGACTCTAGTGAGAATGGCTCCGGCGCGTGAATGAAGACCCGGTTAAGAGATACGGGATTAGATGCACCTGCCCACATGTCGCAATAGAGGTTGAAGGAAGAGAGTGGTTGTTCTTTTGTAATATGGAAGGCATGGGGCTCACCCGGGCGCAGGAAAATTAAGGTGTGGCGGTCGATCGGGTACAGCTTCCCGTTCACTTCCATTTCGCCAGGCCCGTCTAGAAACAGATGGAATGCATACACATTGCAGACACGCAGCTTCTCGTTCCAGCCGCCAACATATAGATAACGCATGGAATCACCGACATAAGGCTTTAATTCATTCAAGTTTTTCATCGCTTTCCCCCTGCTTTGGCAATCGTCCCACCCTCTCGAGTACAATCATCCATAAAATTACCGGATTAATCGTCAACTAAATGGACTGGTGAGCAAATACGTCTATGGTTATCAATGTTACAATAATGGCGAAATTTACGAAAGGGCTTTCACCGTTAAGGCGGATGATTAGCCAACACCCGAGAGGATGATTGTAATGAAAATGACTTATACACAGCCGGCAACAAGCTGGAAGCAAGGGCTTCCGCTTGGAAACGGACAGCTAGGTGCTGTGCTGCATGGCGGCATCAACAGCGAAACCTGGAATATGACAGAGGTTACTTTTTGGTCGGGTAAGCCGGAGCGCTTTGGTGGGTCACAGGATCCAAAAGGAAAGCTGTCCGTCATGAGGGAAGCTTTTTTCAGCGGTGATTATGTGCTTGGAGACAAGCTGGCAGAGGAGCAGCTGGAGCCAAAGAAAGGCAACTTCGGTACCAACCTGTCGTTATGCGATATTCTTATTACCTATGGGGATGAAGAAGGCAGTGAACTGATGCGGGAGCTGGATTTGGAAAGGGCTGTCGCAACGGTATCGTATAGAAGCACATCAGGAGCGGCGATCCGCAGGGAAACGTTCGCGACGCATGCGGACGGGGTGCTGGTCTCTCGTATACAAGGTGATAGGATAGGAAGCGTATCGCTTATGCTGCGCCTATCGGGCAGAACGAACACGTTTGATACCTGGCTGGAAGGTTCGGATAAGCTGGCTTTCCGCACTCAGGCAACGGAAAACATACATAGCGACGGAGCTTGCGGGGTCTGGTGTGAAGGTGGATTAAAGGTTATCGCCAAAGGTGGCAGGGTATTCAGCGAGGATGGCGCCATTGTTGTCAAGCAAGCCGATGAGGTCATCCTTTATTTCGCGGCAGCGACTGACTATGGCCGTATGGATGATGGGTGGAAGGCCGAGAGTATGGAGCGGCTTAAAGCGGCGGAGGCAAAAGGCTTCGAGCAGCTGCGGGACAATCATATTAGCGATTATCAAATGCTGTTTGGCCGCGTAGAGCTTGACCTTGGAGGCTCTTCGGACAGATTAGATGCTCTGCCGACAGACGAACGGATTCGACGGCTGCGGGCTGGAGATTCGGAGGATAACGGACTTATCGCTTTGTTTTATCAGTACGGACGATATTTGACGATTGCTGGATCACGGCATGACTCGCGTCTGCCACTTCATCTGCAGGGCATATGGAATGACGGTGAAGCTAACGCGATGGCATGGAGCTGCGACTACCACCTCGACGTGAACACCGAAATGAATTATTATCCGACGGAAATAAGTAATTTGGCAGAATGCCACATTCCACTTATGAATTATATCGAGCAGCTTGCAGAGGCGGGACGTGCAGCTGCTGAGGATTTCTATGGCTGCGAGGGCTGGGTGGCGCATGTGTTCTCCAATGCATGGGGATTTGCGTCGCCTGGCTGGGGAAGATCGTGGGGCTTAAACGTGACGGGCGGCTTATGGATTGCGACTCATCTGAAGGAGCATTTTGAATACGGCATGGACCGTAAGTTTTTATCCAATCAGGCGTATCCAGTCATGAAGGAAGCGGCGTTGTTTTTCCTGGATTATATGACAGTACATCCGAAATACGGCTGGCTTGTTACTGGGCCGTCAACCTCTCCGGAAAACAGCTTCTATCCAGATCCTCCTGAGCAGGGGGAGCAGCAGCTCTCTATGGGCTCAACGATGGACCAAATGCTTGTCCGCGATTTGTTTGATTTTGTGCTGGAGTCTGCGGAGCTCCTGCAGACAGATGTGGGGCTGCAAGAACGCCTAAGGTCGGCTATTAATCTACTGCCGCCACTGCAAATCGGCAAGCGTGGCCAGCTGCAGGAGTGGCTGGAGGATTATGCTGAGGCGCAGCCGCAGCACAGGCATTTCTCCCACATGTATGGTGTTTATCCCGGCAACCAGATTACACCAGAGCAAACGCCAGAGCTGAGTGAGGCTATGAGGCAAACACTGCTGGGCCGAATGTTGGTTGATGAGCGGGAAGATATTGAATTTACGGCAGCGTTGTTCGCTCTTGGTTTTTCCAGATTGCATGATGGTAATCAGGCTGTGAAGCATGTCCGGCATTTGATCGGAGAGCTCTGCTTTGATAACTTGCTGTCCTATTCCAAGCCGGGTGTAGCTGGTGCCGAGACAAATATATTTGTCATTGACGGCAATTTTGGTGGGACGGCAGCGATTGCCGACATGCTGCTTCAAAGTCATGCAGGTTCCATTCATTTGTTACCCGCCTTGCCGGTGGACTGGTCTGTTGGTTCATATCGAGGTTTGCGGGCAAAGGGGAATGCGGAAGCAGCGGCATCCTGGCAGGATGACCGTTTGACTGAAGCGGTAATAACGGCGTATTCCGATCTGGAGACAATCGTCAAATGTGGAGGCAGGCAGATCAGCCTGCAGATGGAAGCAGGCAAGCGCTATCGGTTGGATGACCGGCTGAAACTGGTAGAGGTTGAAAAGGTCTAATTCCTATTTATCGTTACCTAACCGCCAAAGGAAGAGAGAGCAGAGGGCTCCGCTTCAAACTTTGGCGGTTTGTCGTATTGTTCGTTAAATATTGGGATTGTTCAAGCCTCTTCTCTGAATTACATTGAATATGCATCTTGAAAGCGCTTCATCATTTTCGATACGAACAGGAGGCTTGATGTAATGAAAAGGAAGTATGGGGCATGGTCCGGTAAAGGCTTGTTCCTCTTGCTGGTTGCAGTCCTGATTGTCCAATTAGCTGGAGGAACATTTGGGCGGGAAGTTGAGGCCGCCGCAAGTGTGGAGTCGACCACTTCGATAGCTGCTGCTGCTGGGAGCTATTCGTATGAAGCAGAAGCGGCCGCCAATACACTTACAGGCAAAGCGGAAATCAAAGCTTGCGAAGAAGCTGTAGGCTGCTCGGGTGGGCAATTGGTTGGAGGGCTGTGGGGCGGCTCGTCACTAACCTTCAACGAGGTGACGGTAGAGACAGCTGGTGTATATACGATGACGGTGCATTATATTTCTGGAGATCCAAGGTCAGTTGGGGTAAGTATCAACAATGGTACCGTGGATCACTATGATCTGCCGAGTACAGTTGATTGGAACACGCTTGGTGTTTACGAGCTGGAGCTTGAATTGAAGGCGGGAGTGAACACGATCCGGTTGGACGATGAAGGCAGCTACTCGCCAGACATTGACCGGATCGATCTCCAGTTATCCGATGGTCCTGGTGGGCCGGTAGAAGGTACTGCATACGAGGCAGAATCATCAATCAATGTATTAACGGGTAATGCATCTGTTAGTGGCTGCTCAGCAGCTACCGATTGCTCAGGAGGCAAGAAGGTGGGCAATCTGTGGGGCGGCTCTACGCTTCAATTCCGAGATGTTATGGCGGAAAAAGCAGGCGTGTACACGCTTAGCATTTCTTATATTTCGGGGGATCCACGTCCGGTATCCATTGCCGTCAATGACGGCGCTTTAGAAAATTACGCGCTGCCCAAAACGGAAAACTGGGATACGCTTGGCGTGTTCAAGCTGGAGATTGCGTTGAAAGCAGGAGCAAATACGATTACGTTCAACGATGACGGTGGCTGGTCACCAGATATCGATAAGCTGGAGATTGCAGCTGCGGAAGATCCGGGCGAAGATCCAGGACCGGTGGACAACATTGGCTTGATTGGCAAAGTGATCGACTCGAAAAAATACGGTTCTATCAAAATAACGGCACATGAAAAAGGAGCTACCTTCTTATCCGGCTCCTACAGCGTTACGTACAATACGGAATCAGGGCTTGCGGCATTCGCTTGGAACGGCAAAACGCTTGTTAAAGGCGCTTATGCGAGCGCGCAGCTGGAAGATCAACTGCTCGACAGCCGTAAATACAGCGAACACAGCTTTAAGCTGAGTGAAGTTGAGAAAATAAAGGACGGACATGGCAAAGGCGTCCGTATTACGGTTGAGAATCGCAGTGAGGGCTTGCCGACGATGAAGCAAATTTACCAGCTGTATGAGGATCAGTCTTATTTCCTCGTATCGCAGCAAGTAGTGAGCAGTTCTACGGTCAGCTCGAATGATATGGCTCCGCTTGTCGTGAATGCGAGCGGTGGCGTTGATCTTGGTAGCTATGGAGATAACCGCGTACTGATTACTCCATATGACAATGACGCATGGTCCCGCTATCAGGCGCGTACGATCAATACATCGCTGAATAATAATAACTATATCAGCTCCGAGATGACGGCCATCTATGATAACACCAGCCGCAGTGGTCTCGTAATTGGTTCGGTTACCCACGATCTTTGGAAAACGGGTATTTTCTGGAGTGGTTCAAACGACAAGATAAATAAATTGAAGGTGTATGGCGGTTTTACATCGCTCACATCAACGCATGACAGCATTGGGCATGGCAAAGTATCGGGCAAAACCATTACTTCACCTCAAATTGCTGTCGGTTATTACGCGGATTACCGTTACGGGCTGGAGAACTACGGGGAGGCTAATGCGGCTGTTGCTCCACCTCTCAAGTTCGAGAAAGGTATCCCTTCCGGCGTGCCAGTTGGCTGGAACAGCTGGGGAGCATATGAAAGCTCACTTAGCTACGATAAAGTTGTTGAGGTATCCAATTTCTTTAAGGCTAATCTGCAAAAGTCTTTCACAAACAAGGGTACCGTCTATATCAATATGGACTCCTATTGGGATAACCTATCCGAACAGCAGCTTCGTGACGCTGTGAAGGTGATTCGTAAAAACGGACAAAAAGCTGGTATTTACTATGGTCCATTTGTATACTGGGGCGACAATATGTCTCAGCCTGTAGAAGGGACAAACGGCAAGTACACTTACGGTGATATCGTGCTGCGGGATGCCGCAGGCAATATCCTTCCGAAGGTGGATGGCGCTTATGCCATCGATCCAACCCATCCGGGCTCAAAGCAGCGCGTTGAATATGTATTCAAGAAGTTCCTGGATTATGGTTTTGAATATATCAAGATCGACTTCCTGAGCCACGGCTCCTTCGAAGGTCAGCATTTCGATCCTAAAGTGCAAACGGGTATTCAAGCTTATAACCAAGGAATGGCTCATATCAACAAGACACTGGGCGGCAAAATGTTCATCAGCGCTTCGATCGCACCGATGTTCCCTAGCCAATATGCGCATGCAAGACGCATTTCCTGCGATATTGATGGAAGCCTTAGCCGCACGGAATACCAGCTTAACAATCTGACCTATGGCTGGTGGCAGAACGGCACCATCTACGCTTACACGGATCCGGATTATGTGACCCTCGCGAAGGGCGGCTCATATAACGCGGCACAAACGCGGGTTAACTCCGCGGCGATTTCCGGTACGGTCTACATGAACTCTGATGACGTAAGCAATGTGGAAACACAAAAGCTGATGAAATCGCTGCTGACAAATAAAAACGTAAACGATATCGCCCTGATCGGCGAAGCCTTCCGTCCGGTTGAAGGCAACACAGGCAACTCCGCAGCGGACGTATTCGTCCTCCAAGACAAACAGGACTACTACCTCGCTGTGTTCAACTACACGAACGACCCAACAGTCAAAACGGTCGATCTGAAGCGGGCATTAGGCGTAACGGCATCCTCGAAGGTTGAGCTCACGGACGTGTGGACCAACTCCAAAGTCGAAGCCAAAGACACTCTCCAAGTGAGCCTGGAAGGCGCTCAATCGAAGCTCTACAAGATCAAAATCAAGAAATAGCCTTCTAACAAAAAAACAGCCGTGCAGGGATAACCTGCGCGGCTGTTTTGTCTAACTGCATAATCATAAGATATTAGGCGTCTTGTAATATAGCGACTACAAAGGCCGGAAATGAGGTTAATAGCAAGCGGAGTAATTTGAATGATTCTGAAGAAGTGTTAACGTTCGCTTTTGCTCGGGGATTCCAATCCGCTAGGATTGTTGGGAGGAATCCCCGAGCAATGGCGATCGGAAGAACATTCAAATGCGCAGTCTGCTGTTTAACCAAACGTTCATTTCCCCGGAATCCGAATCGTCACCGTAGTCCCAATTCCAAGTCGACTAAATATCGTCACCCCATACGAATCGCCAAACAACAACTTAATCCGATTATCCACGTTCCTCACACCATAGCCCGACAACGTATCCTCACTTATTGGCAGGAGTCCGCTTTGCATCCTCATCCCCATACCATCATCAATCACATTGAGCAGGATATCCTGACCATCGCGATAGGCTCTAATAATAATATTGATGCCATGCTCATGATCCCATATCGCATGGTTGATACAATTTTCCACGAACGGCTGAAGCGTCAGCTTGACGATTGGACAGGCCAGCACTGATTCATCAATATCGTAGTGAACCCGGAGCAGATTCGCGAACCTCACTTGCTGGATAGATACATAATAGCGGGTCAACTGAATTTCCTCATGCACCGACAGCGTGTTTTTGCCTTTGTTTAACGAGATACGGTAAAACTTCGCCAAATCGGTGACCATCTTGTTCATTCTTGGATCGGCGTTTCGTATAGCGAGCGACGAGATCGAGGCAAGCGAGTTGTACAGGAAATGCGGGTTAATCTGCGCTTGCAGCACGTTCAGCTCGGCCTCTCGTTTATCGATTTCCTTCATGTAGACGTCGGAGATCAGAGAGTTCAGACGCTGTCCCATTTTCCGCAGCGCGTTGCCGATTTGACCGATCTCATCTCGTCCTAGCGGGCGAATGTCGATAAGCTCGAAGTCTTCCTTTTCAATGCGGCGTATCATGCCGACGAGCTTCTCCATCCTCTTGGTGAACAGCCGGGCGGTCACATAGATCATAATCGCCATAAGCGCAAGGCTGATTAACGCGTACGTGAGTATTCTTTTGGCCGTTAGATGGGCTTTGGAGAGAAAGCTGCTATATGGAATGAGGGAGACGCTTTTCCAACCATATTTGGTTGTATTGTAAACGACAAGTACTCTCTCGCCTTTATATGTGCTGTCGAATTTGCCATTTGTCTCTACGGGGAAGGTATCCGGCAAGTCGATCGGCTGATTAAGGAGCGTTTTATCCTTGGCTGACATAACAACACCTTCTTCATTGATGATCAGCACTGTTTTGTCATTGGCTTCCTTCTCCATCAGCCGGAAAATATCAGATTCCAAAATATTAATCGTCAGCACGCCATAGGGGTTGTTCATGCTGCTAATATTCAGCAGACGTGTCAGTGTGAACATCGGCGGCTTGTCGGGCAAAGGCGGCGACGTGACAAACCGGACATCCCCAAAGCTTCCTCGCAGGGATTTGTACGGCAAGGAGCTCATAAAGCTGTCATCCATTTCTTTGATGTACATACCATCGGTAGGCAGTGTTTCATTGCTAATGAAGATCGTCATCGAATCAATATCTGGATTTGTCGTCAGCATGTTGACGAAAGAGTTGTTGATATATTTGTAAGCATCAACGAACAGAGATGGATCCTTCGAATAATCATTCGTCAAATAGGCACGCAGCGAGGAGTCTAAGTACAGCGTTGCAGACAGCTTCGTGTACGTATCCAGCTTATTTTCCAGGTTGGAATTAATTTGCGCTACCGTAGAGCCAGTATTCGCTACCATCTGGGAGGAGAGCTCGCTGCGAATTGTTGAATAGGAATATTGAACGAAAAAGAGCAAAGGGAGAATGCCTCCCAGCAAAAACATGACAAACAGCTTCTCGCGAAGCCGCCAATTGTAAAAGGGATTAATCAGCCATCCGACAAGCTTCCTCATTGACAGACCACTCCAGCCTAAAGTTGCAATTTGCGGTATTCGTTTGGCGTACTGCCTTTATGCTTTTGGAATACCGAGCAGAAATAGGATACATTCTCATAGCTGACCCGATGGGCGATCTCGCGCACCTTCAGCGAACGGTCTTTCAGCAGCTCAGCCGCATGATTCATCCGGATCCGGGTTAAGTAATCAAGGATCGTCTCGCCGGTCTTTTCTTTAAAGATGGTACGGACATAGTTTGGTGATAAAAAGACCTCTTTGGCGATATCCTCCACTGTAAGAGGCAGATGATAGCGCTCCGCGATCAGCTTCATAATCTGCTCAGCAACCGATTGATGGCGATCGACATCACGTTCGGCTGCAGCCTTCACCAGCTCCGAACAGAATCGAAGCGCATAAGCGTGATAATGGGCGATCGTCGGGAGCGACGACAGCTCCTTCCAGTGATCCGCCAATAGTTGATCGCGAAGCGGACCTACCATGAAGGAGGTAAAATGCTGCTCCAGGATGGTCAAAATTTGGATAACTGCCCGAACGGCAAAATTACGCTCGATTCGCTCCTGCCGCATGCTGCAAAACCAGTCATCCAGCACCAAGCCCACACGCTCTCCATCGCCTGCTTGGACGGCGGCAATTAGGGAAGCTGCTGCGCCTTCGACAGGGATATCGGTCTGCTTCACCAGCTCATCGCTGCCGCTTCGGATGACGGATCCGGCCTGCCGGTACAACTTCTCTTCGTTACATCGCTGTGACTCCTCGTACGCTTCCTTGAGCAGATGAAACCCTTTGTAAGGGCCGGACAAGCCAATGGTCGCAAAGGCTTCTCCCTGCGCTGTTACGGCCAGCAGCTCCTCTCGGAGCAGCTCCCAATAAGCAATGTCCCATTGCTGGGGTTTTCCTTGGAATAGAACAAACAGCGTGTTTGGTCCGGTCTCCAGAACAATAGCGGCATCTAGTCTCCGCTTGAGCAGATCCCGCACAGTCTCTGCTGCATCTGCGGCCAGAATGGAGGAGGATGGCTGCCGTGCTTTGTCTCCAGCCGCGCCATCAGCCGATTTGCTGCGAAATGCCGGATGCTCGAACGTCATGTAAGCGGCTCCAAAAGATTGATGTGGGAGAAAGCCGGAAGCGGCTTTCTCCCATTGCCGAATCCATTCGAGCCGTCGCTGCGCGGATGACTCACGCACAATGCGCAGCAGCAGCTTCTCAAGCTGCCAGCCGCCGCCTTCGCTGGCAAGCTGCTCATCCTCGCATTTCTTCTTTACTTTTTCCAGAAGCACAAGCAGCTCTTCCATGTCGATTGGCTTGAGCAAATAGCCTGCGGCTTCGATATTAAGGGCGGACTTAATATATTGAAATTCATTATGTCCACTTAAATAAATAAGCTTGACGCTCTTATCGATTTGCTTCGCACGCCGTCCAAATTCCAGTCCGTCCATGATGGGCATACGCACATCTGTCACGATAATGTCCGGCTTGAGCTCGGTCAGCTTAGCCAGCGCTTCCTTTCCGTTACGCGCCGTTCCAGCGACTTGTATGCCGGCTTGCTCCCAAGGAACATAATGCTCCATCGTCTCCAACTCGATAGCTTCATCGTCTACCAGAAGCACAGAATACATGTCGGCACCAGCCTTTCTCGGTAGAATAATAACTTTCATGCTTCATGTTTCTCTAGTTTAACGGCTATGCCGTTATTCAACAATGGAGCAAAAGGAAGTGTGTGGGTTTCGAGCATGAATCGGTAGATCTTATTATAGAACGGCTATTTTGCCCGGCCTATAATAAGGACACAAAGCGATGACAACGCAATCCATTCATAGGAGGGCAACACGATGAACATACAAACGAAAGCGCATCCACAAGGAAGCGGAGCGCTTACCGTCAAGCGGAAAAGAGGTGGACTGCTTGATAGATTGAAAGAGCAGAAGCTGCTTTACGTACTTATGCTGCCCGCGATCATCCTGACCTTGATGTTCTCCTACGTGCCGATGTTCGGGCTGTATATGGCGTTCATTAACTATCAGCCGGGCGGCGGATCGTTTTTCAAGCAATTTTTCACAACAGACTTTGTTGGCTTGCAGTGGTTTGATTACTTCTTCACTAACGGCGATTTTGTGCGAATTATGCGTAACACGCTGGCGCAAAGCTTCCTGTCGCTGCTGTTCGGATTCCCGATGCCGATCATTCTGGCCTTAATGATTAATGAGTTGCGCAACGGCTGGTTCAAACGAACGTTCCAGACCGTCTCCTACATGCCGCATTTTATCTCGTGGGTTATCGCAGCGAACATCATTATTACGATGCTTTCATCAGGCGGGGTCATCAATAACATCCTGACCGGACTTCATATTGTTGACGAGCCGATCCAGTTCATGCAAAAGGGCCATCTTTTCTGGTGGATTATCGCCTTCTCGAATGCTTGGAAGGACATGGGCTTTAATGCCATTATGTATCTGGCTGCGATAGCGGCAATTAACCCCGAGCTGTACGAGGTGGCGAAGGTTGATGGAGCAAGTCGTCTGAAGCAAATGCTGCATATTACGCTTCCTTCTATTCGTCCAACCATTATCATTTTGGCCATTCTCGCGGTTGGCGGAATATTGAACGCAGGCTTTGACCAGCAGTACCTGCTTCAGAACAATACGGTTATGGAATACTCGGAAGTCATTGATACGTACACGTACAAATACGGCTTGCAGAACGGGATGTTCTCCTACGGTGCTGCAGTTGGTTTGTTCAAATCGGTTGTGGCATTCCTGCTTGTCATCACCGTTAATCAGATGGCCAAAAAGACGGAAGAGCAGTCGCTGTTCTAGTACAAAACGGAAGAGGAGAACACGTCATGGTGAAAGACAAAAAAGATTTTCTCTTTATGACCGCCGTTTACACATTTATCGTTGCGGTATTTATAGTGACGTTCTATCCTTTCTGGAATGTCTTCATTATTTCGCTCAACAGTGCAGAGGACACGCTGCGTGGGAATCTGTATCTGTGGCCAAGAGAGTTTAGTCTTGCAAGCTATACGCAGATTTTGAGCGACAGCGAGATTTGGATGGCGATCCGGGTTACGCTGCTGCGGACAGTCATCGGTACGCCGCTAGCAGTTATCACGATTAGTATGCTGGCATTTGCACTTAGTAAAAAGGAGCTGGTCGCAAACCGCTTCTGGACGTTATACTTCGTCTTTACGATGTATTTTGGCGGCGGACTAATTCCTTACTACATGGTGCTCAAAAGCTATCATCTGATCGACAGCTTTATGGTGTTTATCGTGCCGGGTTTAATGAATGTGTTTTATATGATCATCATCCGGACCTTTATGCAGGGACTGCCGCAGGAGCTGGATGAATCGGCGAAAATGGACGGAGCAAATTACATCCAGATTTTCTTCCGGATTATATTGCCGCTGACGACGCCAGTACTCGCAACAATCGGTTTGTTCACGGCGATCAGCCATTGGAATTCCTGGTTTGACTCCTATGTGTTTACTTATAATCCGGATTTGAAAACGCTGCAGGCTGTACTCGTCAAAATTTTGAACCAGTATCAAACGGGCTCTATGGTAGGCGATGCACAGGCTATGGCGAATTCAGCTAAGCGTCTGGCGGTGTCACCGGACACGATCCGGATGGCTGCGACGATGGTCGCAACGCTTCCTATCATTATGGTGTATCCGTTCCTGCAAAAATATTTCGTTAAAGGTATGACACTAGGCGCAGTTAAAAGTTAACCCGCCTGGACATTACAGATTACTTAAGGGGAGGTGCGGCCCGGCAGAAGAAGGCCGAACAGCTTTTATGATTAGCCTACAATTATTGAATTAGGGGGATTTCATATGAACGCAAAAAAATGGATGCTGTCTATGCTAACAGCTGTAATGATGATTTCCGTAATATCTGCCTGTTCTTCCAATTCATCTAATAAACCAAGCAACACGGGAACAACGAATACCGAAACGGGTAATAACAGCGGAACAAAGGAACCAGGCACGGATCCGATTACGATTACGTTCTTTGACAAAAACACAGGTGACAAATTCGATAACGCCATCGCCAAAGAGATCACGAAGCGTACCGGCGTAACGATTGAGATCCAACAGCCGACGGGCAATCCGACGGAAAAGCTGAACCTGATGCTGGCGAGCGATGATTTGCCGGATATGATTATGTTCGATCGCTCCAGCGATCTGGTGGCGAAATATATTGAAGCGGGCTCGATCATTCCGCTGGATGATTTGATTAAGCAATACGGTCCAGACGTAACCGAAATGTACGGCGATGTGCTGAACAAAACACGTTACAAAGACGGTAAAAACTATTACCTGTCCAACTGGTATGGTCTCGAGCATGAGCCGGTATTCGGCTTCAACATGCGTAAGGATATCGTGAAGGAGCTTGCACCGGATAAAGCGGAAGGCGGAGTTCCATTCACACAAAGCGAATTCAAGCAGCTCTTGACCGACTTCAAAGCGAAATATCCGCAAATTGACGGTAAGGACTCGATCGCTCTGACGATGGACGGCGAGAACTGGGGAGGTACGCTTGGCACCTTCAAAGGAATGTTTGGTCTGAATGGCTATTACGAGCATGACGATAAGCTGCAATATGACGTGAAGGATCCAATGTACAAAGATATGATTTTGTACATGAACGACTTGTACCGCTCCGGTTTGATGGACAAAGAATGGGCAATCAACAAACGCCAAGTATGGGAGCAAAAAATCGCAACAGGCACGATCTTCTCTTCAACAGGCGCTTATTGGGATCTGGGTAACTCCAACACCATCCTCAAAAAGGATAAAGGTGAAGAGTCACAGCTGTTTGCCTATAAAGTTGTGGCAGATGGTGTAGACCCTGCGAAGACGACGTATGGCGGCCGCAGCTCACTCGGCTGGGATGCGATTGCTATTACGAAGAAGAACAAAAATCCAGAACGTACGATGCAATTCATTAACTTCCTGGCAAGCGAAGAAGGCCAATACCTGCTTATGTGGGGCATCGAAGGTACGCACTGGGATATGAAGGATGGCAAGCATGTGCCGCGTCCGGAAACACTGCAAGCTTTCAAAGACGATTGGGCTGCATATACGAAAGAAACTGGTATTCGCAAATGGACCTGGTTTATTAAGAACGGTCCGGGTACTGACGGCACACCTTATGATCTTCCAGGCCGTTACGAGCGTTCACCAATTGACCAGATGGCGATCAAAAACTTGTCCGATACAGTGTTTGATACAGCCATTTATGATGGCTTGAGCCCACAGGGCGGTACACCGGAAGCGCTGAGCGAACAGAAGATCAGCGACATTATGAAGCAGGCAATCACGAAAGCGATTATGGCACCTTCGGCTGATGAAGCCAGCTCGATTTTTGATAAGATGCTGTCCGATATGAAGGGCGCAGGCGACGACAAAGTTGAAGCTGTATACTCTAGCAATTATGCTGCCCGCAAACAACTGTGGAATTAATATTGTCGGAAGAAATGAGAGCAAGGGAAGGGCCAGCGGAGCTGGCTTTTTCCCTTACATAGCAAACTATATAAGCGTAGAATAGAATGTGAACCAATAATAGAATGGGAGCGGATCAATCATGACGACGGATTTGGGACAATTCAAGTTGGAGCAGGTATCCGGGACGTTTACAGCGGATAACGGCATTCTTAAGGTGACAGCAAATACGGCAGACGGTACATTGATGCTCGCCTGGAAAGACGGTCAGACGATGACAGGCTTGTTCGCTGAAGCTCGTGTTGGTGGAGCTGTCGTTCGTTCAACCTATTACGGCTCGCATACTGTTTCTGAAGCAGCGGTTCAATCGATTGAGGATGGCTTAGGTGAAGGTCTTCGATTCAGCTTTGAGCATGCAGAGCCGGGTAAGCCGACGCTTAAACAGCAGATTCGCTTGTATAAGAACCTGCCTTACGCCTTGATTGAACTGGAAGCGGAAGATACGCAGGAGTGGGAGACGAATGAATTAACTCCGCTAGCAGCTTACCTGAATGATGATGGCATACTTGATTTTGGCGACGATTCGAAGGAAGAAATCCGCTCTCTGTTTATTCCTTTTGATAATGATAAGTGGGTACGGTTCGGCTCCCAGGCTAATCCGGGCAGTGTGCGCAGCTACGAGGTGACTGCGATCTACCGGGCATATTCTAGACGGGGCTTTGTTATTGGATCAGTAACCCATGATACGTGGAAAACGGCGATTGACGTGGAAGGCACTTTCTCTGAAGCAATTGGACGTCTGCGGGTATTGGCCGGTGCCTCTGATCTGCAGACTCGTGATACTGTGCCGCACGGCTCGCTGAGGGGAACATCAATTGTATCTTCGACGATATTTGTAGGCGCTTACAGCGATTACCGGGAAGGTATGGAAGCCTACGGCAAAGCAAATACAGTTATACAGCCTGCGCTGCCTTGGTTTGGCGGTGTACCAATGGGCTGGAACAGCTGGTCTGCTGTTATGGCGAAGCTTGACTATGAAGTCTATACACATACCTCTGATTTTTTCGCGAAGGAGCTTCAAGAGAACGGCTTTGCGGATCAGGAAAACAGCCTGTACGTTAACTTCGATGCTTTCTCCACCAATTTAAAGGAAGGGGAGCTTGAGGATGCTGTTCGCCGGGTTAAGGCAAACGGCCAGAAGCCGGGAACGTACTATACGCCGTTTGCGTTCTGGGGGAAAGACCCGGATACGCCGGTTGAAGGAACAGATGGTTCGGTCATGTACCGGGATATTCTGCTGAAGGATGCTGCAGGCAGACCGCTGCCGAGGCTGGATGGCGCCATGCCGATAGATCCGACGCATCCAGAAGCGATTGCCCGTATTATGCGTAAGCTTGATGAAGTCGTTGCTGACGGCTTTGACTATTTGAAAATGGACTTTTTGGCGCATGGTGCGATGGAGGGTGTACATTACGATCCTTCGTTCCGTACTGGTATCCAGGCATACAATTACGGCATGGCGGCTATTGCAGAAGCACTAAGCCCAGAGCGAATCGGCCGTCCCTTTCTGATCAATCTGTCGATTGCACCACTGTTCCCGCATGGCTATGCGCATAGCAGACGTGTTTCCTGTGACGCTTTTGGTATGATCAGCGATACGGAATATATGTTAAATGCACTGACATACGGCTGGTGGATCAGCGACAATTTGTACCGCTTTAATGATCCGGATCATATCGTATTGTTCAAAAGCTATAATCAGGAGTCAACCTCTGCCCATGAAGGCAGAAGCCGTTTGAACTCTGGTGTCATAGCAGGCACGTCGCTGCTGCTCGGCGATGATTATCGTATGGAAGAAGCGGCAGCCCGCGCTAAAGCATGGATGACAAACAAGGAAGTAATGTCCCTTGCAAGACGTGGAGAAACCTTCCGTCCTTCAGAAGGCAGAAGCGGCACCGGCGGTGAGGACTTGTACTCGCTGTCTGGCGATGGCGGCACCTGGGTTGCAGTCTTTAATTTTGATGCAGGGAATGGGAAGTCGAAAACGATTGATTTATCCCGCGTTGGCATCGATGGATCAAAGGGGCTGACGGTACGCGATCTATGGAGTGGTGAGTCCTTCAGCCTGAAACCTGGGACGGCGGAACATCTGGTGGAGCTTGAGCCTGCCGAATCGAAGCTGCTGTTCTACGTCTAGCCGTTAAGCATCATTATATATGTTTAAAAGGACGTTCCATCCGGTCAGTACGATCGGAGGGAACGTCCTTTTTTTATATCTATTAATAGTAATCTATCAGTTGACTCCAAATAGGAAGAGCCTGCAAATATCCTCCAAGGACAAACAAACAGGCAGCTTTAGTATCCGTTGAATAAGCTAAAGAACAACGGGAAGGGAGGGATACTAACATGAGCAAAGTTTCCAAGGCACAAGCTCGGAAGCTGGTCGGCAAAAAAATCTATGCGGTTCGCAAGGATGGATCTGTCGTTACAGGCAAACTGGTGGAACTGCGGCAAAACAAGCTCGTACTGGCACCTCTGAAGAGAGATAAGGGGAAAGTAGTTAAAACAAAAGCGATAATTCCATTGGTGTTGTTTGAACTGCTTGCCATCGGACTCTGGAGCGGTGGCGGCGGGTGTGGATGCGGTGGCTTTGGCTGCGGCAGCTGCGGCGGCGGAGGAGGTTACGGTGGCGGCTATGGCGGCGGCGGTGGCTACGGTGGTGGCTATGGCGGCGGTTTTGGCGGCGGCGGCTATGATGGTGGTTATAGCGGCAACGGTGGCTATGGTGGCGGCTACGGCGGCGGCAATTTTTATTAATTAGAAATAAGGCAAGGAAACTAGAGGTTTAATCATCTCATAACAGCGGAGCTCCGGATAATACTGGATGACTTGATAACCAAGGCGGCTGTATAGATTTCTGGCTTTGGTATTAATATCATCCACGAATAGTCTGGAGACTCTGCAGTTTTGGGTTGTGCCGTAAGCTTCAGCAGCAAGCAGGAGCTTTCTGCCCCATTGCCGGTTCCGGTGATCCGGGTGAACGACAAGCATATCGAGATACAGGATTTCGCCTGTAATTTCAAATCGAATAAAGCCGTAAGGCTTACTTGTTTTACCTTCTGCTGCTACATAGGTGACGCCCCGTCGGAATCGTATGGGGAGTTCTCGCATCGTTTGGGCATCTAAGGGATGAGCGGTATGAGACATCGGAATAAGCTCGGCTTGGATGAGACGGAAAATTTCCGTGTCATCTGTTTTTGGATTACGTGCTCGTATCATCAGCGATCCGTCCTGACCGAATGAAATTGCCGAATATGGGCTAAGTTATACTATGAATAGCAGGCGAATTATGCGCCTCACTATTTTTTGCAATTGTTAGGCAGTTTAGCTTGACGAACAGGTATCCAAGGCATATAATAAAGAAAATCTTATCCAAGCATATGTTATCGGCAATGATGAGGACGAAGTGTTAAGGGCTCTTTTGCTCAGAGAGCGGATGGATCAGCTGCAACCATCGCCAAAACCCCTTTTCTACGAGCTCACCTCGGAGCTGTTTTCCTGAAAAGCAACATCGTCAAATGTTGGTTATTAGGGAAAATCGCAAGACACGCGTTATTGTGTCAAAGGTATGGGCGTATTGTGCGCACACGTTCATTACCTTATGGAGGTTATGCATCGCAAGATGTATAACGAATTTGGGTGGTACCACGGAAGATATAACCTTTCGTCCCTCAGGCTTCAATTATTGAAGCTGGAGGAACGAGAGGTTTTTTTGTTGTTTTCGAGAGGAGGATGACTAATGGTCACGCAAAGTGCAACGCTGAAGTCAAAAGAAGAAGTTATGGAACGGATGAGAAAACCTGAAGTAATTTCCGGTTCCGAAATATTACTCCGTAGTTTGGTGCTGGAAGGCGTCGATTGCGTATTTGGTTATCCGGGCGGTGCCGTCCTTTATATCTACGATGCAATGCACGGATTCTCCGATTTCAACCATGTGCTCACACGGCATGAGCAAGGCGCAATTCATGCAGCAGACGGCTATGCCCGTGCTAGCGGCAAGGTCGGCGTATGTATCGCCACATCCGGTCCAGGTGCAACGAACCTCGTAACGGGGATTGCGACCGCTTATATGGACTCTGTACCACTCGTTGTTATTACAGGTAATGTTATTTCGTCCCTGATCGGCACCGATGCTTTCCAAGAGGCTGACATTACAGGTATTACAATGCCTATTACGAAACACAGCTATATGGTACGTGATGTTGAGGATCTTCCTCGCATTATCCATGAAGCCTTCCATATCGCCAATACTGGCCGTAAAGGTCCAGTCCTGATCGATATTCCGAAGGATATATCGGCTAAGAAAACATTGTTTAAGCCGGTGACGGAAGTTAGCATCCGCGGCTACAACCCGACGGTATCGCCTAATAAACTGCAAGTCGACAAATTGATCAAAGCGATCGAAGAGTCGGAGCGTCCACTTATTCTTGCAGGCGGCGGCGTTGTATACTCCGGGGCACATGAAGAGATGCTGGAGTTTGCAACAAAGACGGAAATTCCAATCACAACAACCTTGCTTGGTCTTGGGGGCTTCCCAAGCGGTAATGATCTGTGGCTTGGTATGCCAGGTATGCACGGTACGTACACGGCCAATACTTCCATTCAAAAAGCGGATCTTCTTATTAATATCGGCGCACGTTTCGATGACCGCGTGACGGGCAAGCTGGCCGGCTTTGCGCCACTTGCGAAGATCGTTCATATCGATATTGATCCGGCAGAGATCGGCAAGAACGTTCCTACTGATATCCCTATCGTAGGTGATGTGAAAACGGTTCTGCAGCAGGTTAACCAACTGGCGAAACGCGCCGACAAAGCAGACGCTTGGCGTGAGCAGATTCAAGCATCGAAAGCGCAATATCCGTTCAGCTACAAAGATTCGGATGTTGAGCTGAAGCCGCAATGGGTTGTTGAAATGATTCATGAAACAACAAACGGCGACGCAATTGTTACAACTGACGTAGGCCAGCATCAAATGTGGGCTGCGCAATATTATAAATTCAACAAACCACGCTCTTGGGTTACTTCCGGCGGTCTTGGTACAATGGGCTTTGGCTTCCCATCCGCGATTGGCGCTCAAATGGCTAACCCGGATCGTGTCGTTGTATCGATCAATGGTGACGGCGGCATGCAAATGTGTGCACAGGAACTTGCGATTTGTGCAATCAACAATATTCCGGTTAAGGTAGTTATTCTGAACAACCAAGTGCTTGGCATGGTTCGTCAATGGCAAGAACTAATTCACGAGAACCGCTTCAGCCATATCGATCTTGCAGGCAGCCCGGACTTCGTTAAGCTTGCAGAAGCTTACGGTGTTAAAGGCTTCCGTGCTTCGAACAAAGAAGAAGCAAAAGCAGTATGGGAAGAGGCAATGAATCATCCAGGACCTGCAGTAGTAGAATTTGTCGTTCGCAGAGACGAGAATGTGTATCCAATGGTTGCACAGGGTAGCACGATCGACCAGATGATCATGGGGGATGCAGAATGAAAAAGCACACGATCGCAGTAATCGTTAACGATCAGCCCGGCGTTCTGCAGCGTGTTTCCGGCTTGTTCGGACGCCGCGGCTTCAATATTGAGAGCATTACAGTAGGTGCAAGCGAAGAGCAGGGCTTGTCCCGTATGGTTATCGTCACTTCTGGCGATGACCATACGCTCGAGCAAGTTACAAAGCAGTTGTACAAGCTGATCGACGTTATTAAAGTTATCGACCTCAGCTCGAATCCGATGGTATCCCGCGAGCTTGCGCTTATTAAAGTAAGTGCAGAGCCTGCTGCTCGTCCAGAAATTCTTGGCGTAGTAGATACTTTCCGTGCTGCAGTAGTTGATATTGGCACTCATTCACTTATCGTTCAAGTTATCGGCGATACAGAGAAAATCGATGCAATGGTAGAACTTCTTAAACCATACGGCATCCGTGAGCTTTCGCGTACTGGCGTAACAGCACTAAACCGCGGTAACGCACGTTAATAACATTTGCAATACCATTTATAATAAGCTATATCCCGTTTTGAACGGGAGTTTAAGGGGAGAAGCTTCTAAAATATAAGAAAGTATAGATTTCTTTATACTATGCTTATATTTTTCTCGAGAAACTTATTGCTCCTCCTGGAGAGGGCGCAATCGTTTCTGAGTTTCTCTGCTTAAACACCCGTTCAAAAGGGTTAAATTAAAGGAGGCAATCATTAAAATGGCAGTTACATTGTATTATGAAAAAGACGCAGATCAAGGCGTACTTCAAGGTAAAACAATCGCAGTTATCGGTTACGGCAGCCAAGGCCATGCGCAAGCGCAAAATCTTCGCGACAGCGGCCTGAAAGTTGTTATCGGCCTTCGTCCGGGTAAATCCGCAGACGTTGCAGCAAAAGACGGTTTCGAAGTGTTGACTGTAGCTGAAGCTACTAAAGTTGCTGACGTTGTTCAAATTTTGCTCCCTGACGAAACCCAAGCGAAAGTATATGCAGAAGAAATCGAACCAAACCTGAAAAAAGGTGCGGCTCTGATGTTCTCCCACGGCTTCAACATTCACTACGGTCAAATCGTACCTAGCAGAGATACAGACGTATTCCTGGTAGCTCCTAAATCCCCTGGTCATATGGTTCGCCGTACATACCAAGAGGGCTTCGGCGTTCCTGGTCTGATCGCTATCCATCAAGATGCTTCCGGCAACGCGAAAGCAATTGGTCTTGCTTATGCAAAAGGTATCGGCTGTACTCGTGCAGGCGTTATCGAAACTTCCTTCAAAGAAGAAACAGAAACTGACTTGTTCGGTGAGCAAGCTGTACTGTGCGGCGGCGCTTCCGCGCTCGTTAAAGCAGGTTTCGAAACTTTGGTTGAAGCTGGCTACGCTCCAGAAATGGCTTACTTCGAGTGCTTGCACGAGCTGAAGCTGATCGTTGACCTGATGTATGAAGGCGGTCTGGCTACAATGCGTGACTCGATCTCCAACACAGCTGAATACGGCGACTATGTAACTGGTCCACGTATCGTTACTGAAGAAACGAAAAAAGAAATGAAACGCGTTCTGGAAGACATCCAATCCGGCCGCTTCGCTCGCGACTTCATTCTTGAGAACCAATCGAACCGTGCTATGCTGACAGCTACTCGTCGTAACGAGGCTGCTCACCCAATCGAGCAAACTGGTAAACAGCTGCGCGAACTGATGCACTGGATCAAAAAGTAATAAGATCATAACCCGCATATAAAAAGATGTTATCCCGGTTCGCCGGAGTGCGAGTAGGTTAGGTTCCAACCTATCCGGCACGCGCTCTGAGTGGTCCGGGATGATTCTGTTCTCGGAGGTGTAAGGCACAAATGCGAAAAATTTATATTTTTGACACGACGCTTCGTGATGGAGAGCAGTCTCCCGGTGTTAACCTGAACACAAAAGAGAAGGTTGAGATCGCGCTGCAGCTTGAGAAGCTCGGAGTAGACCGGATTGAAGCTGGTTTCCCTGCGGCTTCCCCAGGTGACCTTGCGGCAGTTAATGCGGTTGCGAGCGCAGTTAAGAATGCTACGATTATTGGCTTGTCACGCTCCCGCGAACAGGACATCGACGCGGTACGTGAAGCGCTGAAAGGCGCGCAGGATCCATCTATTCACGTGTTTCTGGCTACCAGTCCGATTCACCGCAAGCATAAGCTGCGGATGGAGAAGGAGCAGGTGCTGGAAACGGCTGAACGCGCGATCCTTTACGCGAAGAAGTATTTCAGCAAGATCGAATTCTCGCTTGAAGATGCAGGACGCACCGAGCTTGATTTCGTCTGCCAAATGACAGAAATGGCGATTCGAGCAGGTGCATCTGTCGTGAATCTTCCAGATACCGTTGGTTACTTGAATCCGCTTGAATACGGCAACATCTTCAAGACCGTGAAAGAAAACGTACCAAATATCGAAAAAATTCAACTGAGCGCACATTGCCATGACGATCTTGGTATGGCAACAGCTAACGCCCTCGCTGCAATTCTGAACGGCGCCGACCAGATCGAAGGTACGATCAATGGTATTGGTGAACGTGCAGGTAACACAGCACTTGAGGAAATTGCGCTGGCGCTTGAGACTCGTTTCGATTACTTTGATGCGAAGACGACATTGAACTTGAAGGAAATTGCAAAAACAAGCCGTCTTGTAAGCAAGCTGACCGGTATGGTTATCCCTGGCAACAAAGCGATTGTTGGCGCGAACGCATTTGCGCATGAATCCGGTATTCACCAAGACGGTATGCTGAAGGAGAAAACAACTTACGAGATTATTTCTCCGGATACGATCGGTCTTCGTGATTCGAAGCTTGTTCTTGGTAAGCATTCCGGTCGTGCTGCATTCCGCGAGAAGCTGATCGACCTTGGCTATGAGCTGGATGAAGAAGCGGTTAACGCAGCCTTCGCGAAGTTCAAGGATTTGGCTGACCGCAAGAAGCATGTAACGGATGAAGATATCCGTGCCTTCCTGGAAGAGAAGCTCATCGATACGCCTGAAGTATTTACGCTTGAGGCGATTCAAGTGAGCTACGGCAACCAATCGACGCCTAGCGCATCGGTTCGCATCCGCGTAGCGGAAGGCGAGACTCGTGAGGAAGTTGCGATCGGCAATGGTTCGGTAGATGCAATCTACAATGCGATTGATAAAGTAACGGCAGAAGCGGTTGAGCTTGAGGATTATTCCATCAAGTCCGTATCGCAAGGTAAGGATGCACAGGGTGAAGTGCATGTCGTCTTAAAGCAGGATGAAGTGTCTGCTCAAGGCCGCGGCCTTAGCACAGACATTCTTGAAGCAAGCGCACGTGCTTATATCGACGCAGTGAACCGACTCATCGAGAAGCGCAAGTCCCCTGGACGCCGCGATAAGATGAGCTTGATCTAACAAAGAACAATACCGACAAAAGCCAAGCGGACTAAGTCTATTCAGACTTTCTCTGTTTGGCTTTTGTGGTCAATTGGCTGAATAAATGAAGAAGGAGGGAATACTATTGTTTACTGAAACACTGCAAACGGCCAGAAGAGATGAAATGATGGATATTACACGTAAAGTAGCATCCATAGTAGCCCGTGAAGGGGTGAAGGAAGGTCTTGCGGTGGTATACTGTCCTCATACAACCGCCGGCATTACGATTCAGGAGAATGCAGATCCGGATGTTAAGCACGACATTCTGATGCGACTTGACGAGGTGTATCCTTGGGAGCATCCGAAATACCGTCATGCAGAAGGAAATACGGCCTCTCATCTGAAGGCGCTAACAACAGGGACAAGCCAGACCGTGATTATTACTGAAGGCCGGCTGCTGCTTGGCACGTGGCAGGGCATCTATTTCTGCGAATTTGATGGTCCGCGTAATCGTCATTTTCATGTGAAGATAATCAATGGATAAGCTAGGCTATAGCCTTTATAAGCAGTGCCTATAAAGATGATAGATTTTATATCTTGGTTTTCGTGCTAGAAATGTGGTACAAATGATAACAGAATGAGAATAGCTTACTAGAGCGAATAAGAGGAGTGTTCAATTATGTCAGAAGTTAAAAAAATCGCTGTCATCGCCGGGGACGGTATCGGTCCAGAAGTAGTTGGCGAGGCAATCAAAGTGATGAAAAAAACCGAGGAATTGTTCGGATTCCAATTTGAATTCGAGCATGGTTTGTTCGGCGGTATTGCCATTGATGAGAAAGGTACTCCGCTGCCGCAAGAAACACTTGATATTTGTAAAAATGCTGACGCTGTATTGCTCGGCGCTGTAGGCGGCCCGAAATGGGACAACAACTCGAAAGAGCTTCGTCCTGAAACAGGCTTGCTCGGTATTCGTAAAGCACTGGGCTTGTTCTCGAACATCCGCCCTGCAAACGTATTTGACTGCCTGAAAGAAGCATCGACACTGAAACCAGAAGTACTGGAAGGTACAGATCTGATCGTTGTTCGTGAGCTGACTGGCGGTATCTACTTCGGCGAGAAATTCCGTCGTGAGGGTGCGAGTGGTGAAGAAGCGGTTGATACTTGCGTATACAATGTGCAAGAGATTGAGCGTATCGTGCGCCAAGCATTCGAAATCGCAATGACACGCAGCAAACGTCTCGCTTCCGTTGATAAAGCTAACGTACTTGAAACTTCCCGTCTGTGGCGTGAAGTGGTTAACCGGATTGCTCCTGAGTATCCGGAAGTTGAACTTGAGCATGTACTGGTCGACAACTGCGCAATGCAATTGCTTCGCCGTCCATCGAGCTTTGACGTAATCGTTACTGAGAACATGTTTGGCGACATCCTGAGCGACGAAGCAGCTATGCTGACAGGCTCGATTGGTATGTTGTCCTCTGCATCCCTTGGCGAAGGCAGTTTCGGCCTGTACGAGCCGGTACACGGCTCCGCTCCTGACATTGCTGGACAAGGTATCTCGAATCCAATCGCGACAATCCTCTCCGTTGCACTCATGTACCGCCTGACATTCGGCTACCATGAAGCAGCTCAAGTGATTGAAGATGCGGTTAAAAATGTACTTGATGCTGGTCACCGTACAGGTGATATCGCAGTTGATAAGAGTACAGCAATCGGTACAGTTGCAATGGGCGATTTGATCGTTGCAGCAATGACAAAATAGGAAACTCTTAATTATAATAATTATAAATAAATATTGATTACAATATTGACTTTATTATAGACTGATGTTACTATTCTATAAGTAAGTCACGACTTGATAGTGACATTAACTATAAAATTGTTGGATTGGTTAAGGAGGAATTGTATTATGGCAGAGCGTTTGGTTGGCCGTCCGGCTCCAGATTTCAAAATGGATACAGCTACAGGTGACGGTAAAGATTTCGGAACGGCAACACTTGCTGATTACAAAGGTAAATGGCTGGTATTGTTCTTCTATCCACTCGACTTCACATTTGTATGTCCTACCGAAATTACAGCTTTGAGCCTTGCTTCCGAGCAATTCAAAGCACTTAATACAGAAGTTCTTGGTGTTTCCGTTGATAGCAAACATAGCCACCGCGCTTGGATCAACACACCAGTTAATGACAATGGCCTTGGCCAATTGAACTTCCCGCTTGCTGCTGATATCACGAAGAGCGTTGCTCGTGACTACGGCGTCCTGATCGAAGAAGAAGGCGTTGCACTGCGCGGCCTGTACATCATCGATCCAGAAGGCGAAGTGAAATACCAAGTTGTTAACCACAACGACGTAGGTCGTAGCGTGGATGAGACTCTTCGCGTATTGCAAGCATTGCAATCCGGCGGTCTGTGCCCAATGAACTGGAAACCAGGTCAACAAACTCTGGTTGCCAAATAATCGATTATTCGATGCAAATAGCCCGTGCCACTTAGGTGGTACGGGCTATTTTTTATACGCTTATTCCCCGTTTTGTGTAGAAAGGCGCAGGAATCTGCTTGAAAAGCAGGAATTTCGGTATAGGAAAGCGAATAAGTTTGAGAAGTAAGCATGCGCTAGTGAAGTTAGTCCTTACGAAGTAAGAATTATCGCAACGCGAAAATTCTTTAAGCTGGTCCTTACGAGGTAAGAATTATCGCAAAGAACGCGAAAATTCTTTAAGCTGATCCTTACGAGGTAAGAATTATCGCAAAGACCGCGAAAATTCTTTAAGCTGATCCTTACGAGGTAAGAATTATCGCAAAGACCGCGAAAATTCTTTTGAGGAGGTTGTGCCCGATGAGCTTTTGTTGTGGAGCGAGTATGATCGGAACGAAAGGCACTTTGAAGCATATGCGAACTCATATTCATAATGTACCTATCTTATTTTGTCCTGTTTGTCACCGTGTAGAAATTCACTACTTAATCGAGAATGAATATGAAATACTGGCTGAATATGCACACGGGGACGGCGCCGCCGAGGTTGATTTCCAGGAGTATGTGGAACAGGAAGGCAAAGCGTTGCATGAAAACTGCGTCAATCACGAGAATGAGGATCCGATGGATGTTGTACTCAGCCAGATTGACATGTCTTTAGACTTGTTATGCTTTGCAAAGCAGATTGGCGATTCAGAATGGGAAAATGAGCTAAAGACACGTCTTGGTATGTTGAGCGACAGACGTAATAAACTACGGCAGCGACGAACGTCTGTTTAACTTTTAGATGGAATAAAGTTAAGCCTCCGAGCCGGAGGCTTTTTTTATGGATAAGGTATTGTAAGTACTTATTATCTATCATCGCGAAACGGTACTTTGCTGTAATGAAGACGGTAGTACCGTTTCTACATGTTTCTAATGTTTTTTCTCATATTTCTAACATTTGCTAACTTGGAACCCCCTTAAAAAGAAGATGCACTATCGAAATTTATACAGAGAGGAGGATACTCTTCATGTTCAAACGGTTTTTGCGGAAGAAAACTACCGCTGAAGCTGCGCATGATGAAAGGCTATCTCCTGAGCAAATCATTAAACAAATTAAAGAGGGCGATGAACAGCTAAGAGAGAAGTTCATTGCTGATTACAGGCCGTATGTAGCTAAGGTTACAAGCGGATTCTGCAAACGATACGTTGACCCAACTCGAGATGATGAGTTTAGTATCGCTTTAACGGCTTTTAATGAGGCTATCACACAATTTTCTTCTGAATCAGGTAGATCTTTCCTTAGCTTTGCAGAAACGGTCATGCGCCGCAGGCTGATTGACTATGTGCGTAAGGAGCAGCGTCATTTAAAGACAGTGCCCTATACAGCATTTGATCAGCAGGATGAAGATGAACAAATTTATAATCCGTTAGATACGAAGATGGCTCTGCATGCCTATCAGCTCAAGCAAGACGGTGATGACAGGCGTCTGGAGATTGAAGAATATACGAAGGAATTGATGCAGTTCCAGATTTCCTTCATGGAACTTGCGGAGTGTTCACCAAAGCATGCTGATTCCCGCCAATTGCTGCAGGGAATAGCCCAGACACTTGCAAGTCAACGTGATATGTTCGCACAGCTCTATGTGACGGGTAAACTCCCGGTCAAAGAGCTTACAGAGTTATGCGGCGTGTCGAGAAAAACAGTTGAGCGCAACCGGAAATATATTATTGCGATTTCACTTATTATGAACGGTACATATCCTTATTTATCGGACTACTTAAACATTACAATACCAAAGCAAGGGAAGGAGGCGGGATTATGAAACGAGGAATTGTTCTCTCCATAGAAAACAAGAAGGCTGTTCTAATGACTGCAGACGGCCAATTCATTTCAGTCCCGCACGAAGCCCACATGCGAATTGGAGAAGAAACTTCAATTCAGGCAGAGTCGAAGGTGCCTAAGCGTGCACCAAAAAGAGCCTTCTGGTATTCCGGCGCAGCTGCAGCGATTCTGCTGTTTATTATCCCCTTCTTCTTTCTTACAACAGCGGAGGCCCATCCTGTGGTTGCTTACGTAAGCTTGGATATTAATCCAAGCATCGAAATGGGAGTAGATAAAGAGCAGCGAGTGCAGGAGCTCAAAGGACTCAATAGCGATGGGAAAGCCATTATTAGCGGTCTGAGCTATAAGGGTAAGCCGGTTGATGTTGTAGCAGCATCGATTATGAGTACGGTTGCGAAAGGTCATTATTTGGATAAACCAGATAAAGATATCGTAATCACAAGTTTAATACTGGATAGCGATAATCCAGCTAATGATCTCGAGCAAATGGTAGCCAAAGCGCTTGATCAGAAAGTAAAAGAAACAATCAAGCAACTGGATGCGAACAATGAGCCCAATGTGACTGTACTTTCAGTCCCTACGGAAGTTCGGGAGGAAGCAGCTGCAAACGGCATCTCTTCTGGTAAAATGGCTGTTTATTTGATGGCCAAGGAAGAGGGATTCGATATTGAGCTTGAACAACTAAAGGTTCAATCGATTGCGGATGCAACAGAATCCATTGGCGGTGTGAAGAAAATTGTCGAACAGGGTGCGAGCAAAGAAAAGCTGAAAGAACTTGCTCAGAAGGAAAAGCAAAACAAAAAGCAAGCTTCAGCAACACCTGCTGTAGATAAAGCGCAAGCTGCTAAGCCGACAGCAACACCAGTGAAGAGCACGGTTAAAACCGAATCGCCAAAAACAAATGAAACACGGCCAAAGCTGCCAACGAAACCAAATCCATCGGAACGTCCAAACTGGTCTAAGGATGATAAGTCACATAAACCAAATCGCCCCGTGAAGCCGATTACTCCTGCCAAGCCTTCTAGCTCGGATAAGGATAAGAAGCAGAACGGGGATTGGTCTAATAACAGATGGAATCAAAATGACGATTCTGAGGATGACAAGCGAGGCAACTCTAGTAAGAATAAGGACGAAAGCAGCTCAAATAAGCTGGAGAAATGGTCTTGGTACAATAATAACAATAATAACAATAATAACAATAATGATGACGATGATGATCGTTGGGATAACAAGCGGGATGATTCAGATAGCCGTCGTGATCGGAATAGATAAAGGGTAGGGCGATAGACGCATGAAATTAGTCGTTTTTTCGATTGGAAATGACCTATCTTTCGACAAAGTCTCCGATTGACAGCTATTGGTAATAGATCCTATGATAATAGTGATATGTTATGTTGATAATTGTTGTCTATTGATGTTGCCGGGGAGGGTTGAAGATGCATTCCATTAGAAAGCGCTATTTCCCGGCGCTTGCCGAATATATTCGTGACGGCGAGGAGCAGTCCCTCTACAAAGCATCTGAACTCGGTAAATACATGCAAAACTTCAAGCCTGAGGAGATTATTGCTGTTCACGAAGAGAGTATTCAATATTTGGCAGCCAACGTGGAATCAGAGGAAGCGGTTAAACTTTATAATCAATCGTTCATGTTTCTTATAGAAGTGATGGTTGCATACCGTATGAATGAAGTGCCTATTGATACCGTGGAGCAAAAGTTTTCGGATATGCGGGAGCGACTATTTCTGTCCAATAGGTCGTTTGAGATGGTCAAGCATAAGTATGAGAATGTCCTCCAGCATATGGATAGCGGCATTGCCTTATTTGATAGTGACGGCATCCTGTCGTTTATTAATGTCCGGATGGCAGGGCTGCTTGATATTCCGCGGAAAACGCTGGTTGGCTGCAATTTGAGGGAGATTTTGCTGCATCCGCTGCTGAAGCGATCGACAAGGCGCGTCATTCTTCGCTTGTATAAGGAAATGATCTTGAAGCGTAGTGTTTATTACGAGTTTCAAGATAAGGATGGCAAGCATTTGCTTGTCACCTTTACGAATGGCGAGCAGATGAACGGAGATTTTCTCATCAGTGTGAAGGATGTAACCGAATACAAGCAAATAGAGCAGACCGCTTTACAGAACGATAAGCTGGCCATGCTGGGCCGTATTGCCGCTGCTATCGCCCATGAGATTCGTAATCCGCTCACATCAATTCGAGGCTTCATCCAACTGCTCCGTCCTTACTTGATGCAGCTTGGCAAGGAAGAGTATGCCCGGATTATCCTAACGGAGATTGATCGTGCCAATGATATTATTTTCGAGTTTTTAAATTCATCCAAGCCATCGGCTCCAATGAAGAAATCAGTGTCGATTAATCGCCTGATTCAAGAGGTTATACTACTGACGGAGAGCGAAGCTTTAATGCGTAACTGCGATATTCAACTCGAAACCTATGAGAATGACAGTGATTTGATGGTATCGATTGATGTGAAACAGATTAAGCAAGTGATCTTGAATATTGTCAAGAACTCAATCGATGCCATTGAGTCGCTTCAGGAAGCACGAAGAGGCCGAATTGATCTTGTTGTGCGATCCGACGGGCATTTTGCAGAAATTACATTAAAGGATAATGGCAAAGGAATGGACAAAGCGACGCTTGCCCGTTTGTTTGATCCTTTCTTCACAACGAAGGAAGCTGGAACGGGACTTGGCTTATCGGTCAGCTATCGGATTATCCGTAATCATAATGGGTCGATCCGTGTAGACAGCACCGAAGGAAGTGGAACTTCGTTCTTGATCTATTTGCCATTAGCAGAATAAACGATTAGAATCGGGGGAGGCGCTTGATCTTAAGATCTTGCGAATCCCCGATTTTGTCATTGAGAGAGAGGAATTTATTCATGCAAACACATTTTACATATGAAGCAGCTGCGACAGCAGGGTCTGCAGATGCGATTGTAAGGCTGATCAGCGCTGCGGAGCTTAAGCAGGGCACGGCGCAATGGATATTGCCGCAGATTGACGAAGCCATCAGAGGGCTTTATGCGAAGGGCTTGTTTAAGGCTGAACCGGAGCAGACAGAAGTCTTATCGACCCTCGGACTACATTCCGCTGGCCATATTATATTCGTAGGCTATGATGATAAAAATGGCATAGACGGCTTGCGGCTTGCTGCCGCTGCAGCAGCCAATGCATTAAAGCGGATCAAAGCGCAAACGGCTCAAGTACGATTGCCGGAATCCATTGTATCGATAGAAGATTTTACACTGCAGCAAGCGGCACAGGCACTGGTGGAAGGTCTTACTTTAGCTGTCTATGACCGCCTGCCTGATCTGCGTCAACCGAAGCAGCGTTACAGCTTATCACATGTATCCTTTGTACCGGCAGCAGGTGTTGCTCTGCCCGCAGATGCTGCGGAGCAGTGGATGGAGGGTGTTACTCTTGGAGTGGTGTATGCGGAAGGCGTAATTGTTGCTCGTGACTTGACGAATATGGCGGGTAATAAGCTGGTACCAGAAGTCCTCGCAGCACATGCGGAGGATCTGGCTCGTGAATATGATCTGGATATTGAAGTGCTGGATGAATGGAGTGCAGCAGAGCAAGGGATGGGTGGTTTGCTTGCGGTTGGCCAAGGCAGCATTCACGCGCCAAGAATGATCGTGCTTCATTATAAAGGAGCACCTGATCAGGAGGAAGCGTGGGGCTTAATCGGCAAAGGCATCACGTTTGATACAGGTGGCATTTCCTTGAAAAAGGGGCCTGGAATGGAAGATATGATCTCCGATATGGGCGGAGCTGCAGCAGTTCTTGGTGCAATGCGCATTATTGGTGAGCTTAAGCCGGAAGTAAATATTATTGCAGTTATTCCTACAGCGGAAAATATGCCGTCTGCGCAAGCCTTTAAGCCGGGCGATGTCATTAAAATGATGAATGGTCTTACGGTAGAAATCGTAAATACTGATGCGGAAGGACGACTAGTCCTCGCAGACGGCTTAACGACTGCTATTCGCCGTGGTGCAACGCAGCTGGTTGACGTAGCCACATTAACGGGTGCAGTACTTGTTGCTCTTGGTACAGAAGCAACAGGCGTCGTAACCAATAATGAGGCATTAATGCAGCAGCTGCAGCAAGCTGCAGTACGTTCCGGCGAACGGGTATGGCAGATGCCGACTTATCCGGAATATAAGAAACAGCTGCGCAGCGATGCAGCCGACTTGAAAAACAGCGGCGGCCGATATGCAGGAACGATTACAGGCGGATTGTTTATTGGAGCGTTTGCAGAAGACCTGCCATGGGTTCATCTGGATATAGCTGGAACAGCTTATCTGGATAAGAGCCGCGGGATTGAGCCGAAAGGCGCAACCGGCGTAATGGTTCGCACACTTGTAGAATTGGTGACAAATAGCCAAAGCTAGTTCCGAGTAAATACTCATAAAGCTAGTTATGAAAGGCTGAACATCAGCCTGCCATAACTAGCTTTTTTTGTTTAATTTACAAAGAAAGAACTATAGTTTTTAGGTATTAATAGGTGCTCAACAGCCGTATAATCATCGGCGTACACCGGACATTATTTTGATGCAATCGCTTTCATGATAATTAATTGAAATGAAATTTCCTAATAATACAATAATACGGATAACCATAGTAGGATGTTTTTCATAAAGACTTGTCTCTATAATAGTTAATATCGTTAATTATTGGAATTGGTTTATTACGCTTTTACGATTTATGGGTCAGGGGGCATCACGTATGTACAAAGTATTATTAGTGGATGATGAGATTTTTGTTCGTAAAGGCTTGAAAAATTTAATGGACTGGGAATCGCTGGGCTACGAGATTTGCGACGAAGCGGGTAATGGTCAGGAAGCACTCGAGAAAATTCAGCTGCTTGAACCTGATCTTGTTATCGCCGATATCCGGATGCCGGTCCTGGATGGATTGGAGTTGATACGCAGAGTTACCGAGGAAGGTGCTTATCGTCCGACTTTCATCATTGTCAGTGGCTATCATGATTTCCAGTATGCACAGCGTGCACTACGATATGGCGTACATGACTATATATTGAAACCAATAGACGAGGTTGAACTAGAGTCTACTTTAAAGACGCTTTCCGGTACGCTTGGGCTTAAAAAGCTGACGACAATTGCTGGAGACAGCTTTGTTACCGATTCTATTGTGGAGACGCTGGTGCAGGGCCAGTTTTCCGAAGAAGATAAAGGGGCTTTGTCTGCTGCTCTTCAAATGCCGGAAATTTCCCGTTTTCAATATGTGCTGGTCGAGCTTCACACTAATCCGAATACACCAACTTTAGAGTGGACGGCCAAAGAGTTAACTGCAGTTATGCAAACGGTGATGGCGAATCCAGCTGGTAAAGTACCGGTGTATGAACAAATCAGTGGATTGTATGGCCTATTAGTCGATTTGGAGCAGTTCGTCACATCGGAAGGAAGGTTGGAATCCGCTTATCTTAGCCTGCATGCTGCAATAACAAAAGCTTCGGGCCGACCTGTAACTTTGTATATCGGCAAACCCGTTGATCATCTACAGGAAATGAATCTATCCTATCGTTCTGCTAATGAAACGATGTCCTACAAGTATGCGGAGAATGATGCGCCCGTTATCTATTCCAGCCAGGTTCAGGGAACACCTCTGTATTATTTCGACGTCGATTCGGAAGTATACAGCAGGCTGCTTGAGCGTCTGGAAGAAAATAATGCGGAGCTGTATGAGCAGGATATCGAGCTGTTGTTCCGTCAGTTTGTTGAGAAAAGATTTGCTCCAAATGCTGTCGCCAATACAATTACCCGATTCGTAATCGGGATCATCAATATTATTCGAAAGATGGAAGGCGATGAGAAAGGACTTCGCAAGCTTCCGCTTATTATGGACTGGCAAGGCAACTACAGCCGATTACAGGATCTTAAGAGCTTGTTTGCTGATTTTCTGCACGAGGCTGCCGCTTATTTAGCCGAGCTTCGTAATGAGCAGTCTAAGGGCGGTATCGAACGAATTAAGAAATACATTGAAGTGAGCTATACCGAGAATATTAGCTTGAAGAGTATTGCGGGCAAATTCTATATGAATTCGGTTTATTTGGGACAGTTATTCCGCAAAACATACGGTGTCTATTTTAATGATTTTCTACTGCAAATTCGGATCAGTGAAGCGAAGAAGCTGCTTCGTCAAACGGATTTCCGGATGTACGAAATTGCGGAGAAGGTAGGTTTCCAGAACGCCGATTATTTTGTAACCCAATTCGAGAAGCTGGAGAAAGTAACCCCGACCGATTATCGCAACAAGCTGCTGGGCAAAAAATAAACGGGTGGGGATTGGATGGGCAGATTTCATTGGAATCATCTAAAGCTGCGGGACAAGCTGCTGTTAATGTACATTTGCAGCGTGTTTATTCCGATCGTGCTGACGAATATTATTTTTTACAACGTAACAACCAACAATATTAAAAATCAGAAAACACATGATGCCAATATCGCCCTGGAGCAGCTTCAGGGCGAGCTTCGTGCTGTCATTGATGAAGCGGCGGGGATCTCCTATTTGTACTACATTGATCCTCTTCTTAACCAGCTTCTCGACCACAATTATGATTCTCAAATTGAATATGTTGAAGCGTTCAACAATATCCGAAGTGTCTTTAACAAATCCGAGCAGGCGTACAAAACGACCAGCTCTACGATCATTTATACCGATAATCCGACCGTATTGTCCTCGGGACCTATTATGCCGCTTACGGATATTGAAAAGGCAACGGACTGGTACAGGGAGTTTATGAATACAAAGGTGTCTTATCCTCTGTTAATTCAATCCGATGATACCTTTAGTCTTATTCAGAGGCTTAATTATACGCAGGGCAACGGCTATAACAATCTAATCAAGATTGATCTGAATATGACCACTGTAAAGCAGCTGTTTGCTATCTCTGGCTTTGAAGGAAGTATTTATTTCCTGAAGCCCGATGGCACGATTCGTTATTCGAATGATAATGCATTGGACTGGCGTTTCCAAGAAATTAAGCTTGATCGAGTAGAAAAGCCGAAGAACACCATTTCTTTCGACAAGGTGTACACCAACAATAATTATTTGAATAATTGGTCGCTGCATGGTGTGATTAATGAGAAAAGCTTCCTGCATGATGTACGGAAATCAGGTGCTTTTGTCATCTATTTGGCGCTCATTAATTTCGTGCTGCCTTCTTTAATTATTGCGGCTCTCTCCAGGTCGATTCATGTACGGCTCGTTAAGATTGTGAAGCATATGAAAAAAGTGAAAAACCAGCATTTCGAGACGATTCCGCTTGATGATTCACGTGATGAAATTGGTCAATTAACCGGTGAATTTAACCGTATGACCGAGAGGATCGACAACTTAATTACGGATGTTTACCTGGCGGATATTCAGAAAAAGGATCTTGAGATCCGGCAGCGGCAGGCGCAGCTTCATGCCCTTCACAGCCAGATTAATCCTCATTTTCTGTTCAACTCTCTGGAGACTATCCGGATGCGCAGCTTGATGAAGGGTGAAACGGAGACGGCGAAGACCATTCACTATATGGCGAAAATTTTCCGTAAATCGATCTCGTGGAAACGCAGCTGGGTAACTATTCGGGAGGAAATCGAGCTGACCGAATGCTTCCTGGAAATTCAAAAATACAGGTTTGGCGATAAACTTAAGTATCAACTGACGATTGAAGATGCGGTCTACGATCAAATGATTCCGAAGATGACCTTCCTTCCGTTTGTCGAGAATGCAAGTATTCATGGCATTGAAGGCTCGCCGGGGATTGGCTTCATTCAGATTCATATCGGAATTACGGGCGATAAGCTGATGTTCAGATTGTCTGATAACGGGATCGGCATGTCCGAAACAAAGCTCTCTGAGCTTCTTAACTACCTAAGAATGGATGATTCCATTGGTGATAACGTAGGCATGAAGAACGTATACACAAGGCTTAAATTGTGCTATAAAGACTCCTTCGAGTTCGACATTCGTAGTGAGGAAGGTCATGGGACTATAGTTGAATTACGCCTGCCTCTCGACATGAATGGTCAATAAACGACGAAATCATTGAACTATGCTTTTCAAAGTACGAACTAAAGTTTGAGGGGTAATCAAGAACTCGTATTCGTTTTATGATGAAAGTGCTTACAACAGACGCGTTGAAATGACGAAAGGGGATAGAAAAAGAATGGTCAATAAAAAGCTTTTAACTGTCAGCTTAGCTGCTGCGATGTTAGCTGTTACTGCATCCGCTTGCGGAGGCAATAACAATAATGATGAACCAAAAAGCAGCAATACAGGCAACAGCGGTAATGCAGCTAATGCATCTACTTCACCTGAAGCAGAAGACAAAACACCCGTCACTTTCTCGTATTACAGCTTCACCAGCCAGAAAGACACAATGGCTAGCGACACCGTTATCGGTAAAGAACTGCAAAACCAAACCGGTGTAGACTGGAAAATGGAATACCTTGTCGGCGACCCGCAAACGAAATCCGGCGTAATGATCGCATCTGGTGACTATCCAGACGTTATCGTACCGGAAGGCGAAATCGACAAGCTGCTTGATGCTGGCGCATTTATTCCACTGGATGATTTGATCGAGAAATACGGTCCTAACATCAAACGCGTGTATGGCCAGTACTTCGATAAGTTCAGACAAGCAGACGGCAAAATGTACTTCCTGCCATTTGGTGCGAACCAAGGCTACGTAGGCGATCCTGGTATCAGCCAAGGCGCTTTCTGGATTCAACGTTCGGTTCTGAAAGAAGCGGGCTATCCAAAAATCAAAACACTTGATCAATACTTCGATCTAATCAAGCAATATCAAGAGAAGCATCCAACAGTGGACGGCAAAGGAACAATTGGTTTCGCTTCCCTGGCTGGTCCTGCTGACAGCTTCTTCTCGATCACGAACCCAGCCATGCACCTTGCGGGCTATCCAAATGACGGCAGCGTTATCGTTGACATGACTACACATGAAGCAAAAACATATGCAGCTACTGATAACGAGAAAAAATGGCTGCAAAAGCTGAACCAAGTGAACTCGGAAGGCTTGTTCGATCCAGAAACATTCACGGCGAACAAAGACCAATTCCTTGCTAAGCTGACTTCTGGCCGTGTTCTTGGCTACTTCAACTACGCATGGCAAGTTGGCGATGCGACGAACAACCTGATGAAAGCCGGCATTGACGAGAAGCGTTACGCTCCGCTGCCAATCGTATTTGATGAGAACACCAAAGACCAATACTTAGATCCACCTAGCTTTGTAAACAACCGCGGTATCGGTATTTCGGTTAATGCTAAAGATCCAGAACGTATTATCAAGTACTGGGACAACCTGCTCAAAGAAGAGAACCAAGTTCTTGTTCAATGGGGCGTTAAAGATCAGAACTATAGCGTAGACGCAAACGGCCGCTTCATTATGAACGCTCAACAAATCTCTGATCGTAGTGACCCTGAGAAAAAACGCTCGATCGGATGGCAGTACTTCGAGTACAGCTGGCCGCGTTACGGCAACAACTCCGTTCTTGCTGACGGCAATTCGTATGCAGTAAGCAATCAGCCAGAAGTAGCCTATGCAGGTTACACAGATGGCGACAAAGCACTTCTGGACGCATACGGCGCTAAGACCTTCTCCGAATACTTCTCGAAACCGGACGAGCGTGCTTGGTACCCAGCTTGGAGTATCAACAAAGGCCAAGGTACACCAGAGCAAATCTTCGAGCAAAAAGCTAGCGACCTTCAAAAGAAATATATTCCGAAACTCGTACTTGCTAAAACAAGCGATTTCGATTCGGTTTGGAACGATTATGTAGGCCAAATGAACAAGCTTGATGTAAAAGGTTATGAAACGTTCATTACGAAAGTTGTTCAAGACCGTATTAATGGTAAATGGTAATTAAATAAAAGTAGACGGAAGGCCGGATGCAGCTTAACCGGCCTTCCGATCTATGATGGATGCAAGATGGCAGAGAGGGGAATAGCAGGTGGAGAAACTACAAGATGTTATGCCAGTTGTCAAAAGCCCAGCAGCAAGCTCATCACGGCTTCAACTGTTCTTTAAGAAACTGATGCAACAAAAAGTACTGTTATTGATGTCTATACCGTTTGTGCTTTGGTTGTTCCTATTTAAATATGTGCCGCTCTGGGGCTGGACAATCTCCTTTCAAAAGTTTAGACCTGCAAAGGATTTGTTTGATCAAGAATGGGTAGGCTGGAAAAACTTTCACTTCTTATTCAGTGATGACTCTTTCTATCGTGTTCTAAGAAATACGATTGTGATGAGCTCGATCAACCTTGTACTTGGATTTGTAACAGCGATTGTATTAGCCATTATGTTAAACGAGTTACGCAACATGATGTTCAAACGGGTCGTTCAGACGATCAGTTACTTACCGCATTTCATTTCTTGGGTCGTTGCGGCCAACATTATTTCTTCGGCGCTGGCGCCTGAAGGGGTCATCAATATTTTAATGACGAAGCTGCATCTCATCGATCAACCGATCTTGTGGCTTGGTAAAGGCAATTACTTCTGGGGTATTCTTGGTGCATCGGAAGTATGGAAAAACGTAGGCTGGAACACCATTATTTATTTAGCAGCCATTACAACTATTGACCCATCACAATATGAAGCTGCTGAGATTGACGGAGCGAACCGCTTCCAACGCATCCTGCATATTACACTACCTGGTATGAAGTCGGTTATCGTAATCTTGTTGATCATGAACCTAGGAAATATATTGGAATCCGGATTTGAGCCGCAATACTTGCTCGGTAACGGTATGACCGTTGACTATTCCGAAAACCTTGATATATTCGTTCTGAAATACGGGATGAACATGGGCAACTATTCCTTGGCTACGGCCGCTGGCATGTTCAAAACGGTCGTCAGCTTTATCTTCCTCTTGTCAGCCAACTCGATTGCGAAGCGGCTTGGACAGAGTAGACTGTTCTAGATTTATTGCGTGCTGGACTAAGCAAGGAGGTTATCGACATGAAAGAGAGTTCTGCCAAAGCAAGGTACAACTCCGTTCCGGATAAAGTTTTTGATATAACTAATATAGTTTTTATGTTGTGCATCGTAACCGTAACATTGTATCCTTTCATTAATATGTTCGCCTTATCGTTTAATGATGCGAATGATTCGATTCGTGGAGGGCTCTATTTCTGGCCTCGCGTGTGGACATGGGATAACTATAATTATATTTTCAATGAAGCTTCGATTTATCATGCTACATTTATCTCGGCTTTGCGTACCATTCTCGGAACGGTTGTTTCCGTCTTCTGTACGGCTATGCTGGCGTACACCGTAAGCCGTCAAGAGTATGTACTTCGTAAATTCGTAACGATTGTAGCAATCTTCACAATGTATTTCAGCGGTGGTTTGATTCCTGGTTACTTGCTCATCAAAGAGCTTCACATGATCAACTCCTTCTGGGTGTACATCATTCCAGGCATTATCAGCGTCTTCAATCTGATTGTTATCCGTTCCTTTATTGAAGGATTGCCGGATGGCATCATGGAGTCGGCTAAGATTGATGGAGCGGGTGATTTCATTACGTTTATGCGTATTGTGCTGCCGCTTACGGTTCCAGCTCTAGCGACCGTATCCCTGTTTGTAGCTGTATCGCAGTGGAACTCATGGTTCGACGTATTCTTGTATAACTCATCACACATTAACTTAAGTACGTTGCAATATGAGTTGATGAAAATCTTACAAACTTCGAATACGGCAGCTTCTTCTACGAATGTAGGCGACCAGTTCGCAGCAGGTCAAAGCGGGGTTACGGCGGTTACACCAACCTCGATCCGCGCAACAATGACGATTATTGCGAGCTTGCCCATTATTATGGTTTATCCGTTCTTACAGAAATATTTTGTAAAAGGCATGACGGTTGGCGGCGTAAAAGGCTAGTCGATTGAAAATTACGAATAGTTTGATAGCGTCCGTTCGACATCCTATGGAATCGGGCGGACGCCATTTTTTTAGGTTAATACTTACGAAGTAGAATTGCTTCGCAATTCTTTAAGGAGGGTTTAAATAGTGGGGGACAATGGATACGCAGCGTGGCTGAGATATGATCAAGTGACGGGAACAGAGCTTGCGGCACAATATGCGGAGTGGACAAAGGAGATCGTTATCCCTTCTGGAGTACCGATTGAAGGAGTTCTGAAGACGGCTGTAATGGAGCTTTCACGTGGTATTCGATCGCTGCTTGAGACGGCACCGTCTGTAACGCATGAGTCATCACAAGAGCGTTTTATCGTGCTTGATGTGCTTGGTGGAGAGACATGGGTAGATAAAATGGTTGGAAATGTAGCCTTAGTTTCTGATGAAGGCTATATCTTGAAGACTGTCCGCGAAGGCGAGCGGGAATACATTGTGGCCGCTGGCCGTACGGAGAAAGGTGTTCTTTACGCTGCATTCCATCTTCTCCGCCTGATGCAGTCAGGTGCTTCTCTAGACCAGCTTGATCTGGTAGAGTCACCGAAATATAGCCTGCGCATGATTAATCATTGGGATAATATCGATGGCAGCGTAGAGCGGGGGTATTCTGGCCGTTCCATCTTTTACGAGAACAATAAAGTGTTGTCTGATGCTGAGCGAATTCGCGACTACGCTCGCTTGATGGCCTCTGTCGGTATTAATGGAATTGCAATCAATAATGTTAATGTCCATCGGGAAGAAACCTTCCTTATTACAGAAAAGCTGCTGCCGGATGTCTCACGTATCGCTGAAGTGTTTGGTGAATACGGCATTAAGCTATTCCTTAGCGTGAACTATGCCGGCACAATCGAGATCGGCGGCTTGGAAACGGCGGATCCGCTTGATGAGCGAGTACGTGCTTGGTGGAAGGATAAAGCGGCAGAAGTGTACCGTTATATTCCGGACTTCGGAGGCTTCCTAGTGAAAGCGGATTCGGAGAATCGTCCTGGTCCATTTACATATGGCCGGGACCATGCAGACGGCGCCAACATGCTTGCTGAAGCGCTTGAGCCATACGGCGGTCTCGTCTTGTGGCGTTGTTTTGTGTATAACTGCCATCAGGACTGGCGTGACCGGTCGACTGATCGTGCCCGTGCAGCCTTTGATCATTTTAAGCCGCTTGATGGACGATTCAAAGATAATGTTATCCTGCAAATTAAGAATGGACCGATGGACTTCCAGGTTCGTGAGCCTGTCTCTCCTCTCTTTGGCGCTATGGAGCATACGAATCAAATGATGGAGTTCCAAATTGCACAAGAATACACGGGCCAGCAAAGAGATGTCTGCTTTCTAATTCCGCAATGGAAAGAAGTCCTGAACTTTGACACTCATGTCAAAGGGTCAGGTAGTACCGTGAAGGAAATCGCAGCAGGACTAGTACATGCTTACACACATAGCGGCATTACGGCCGTAAGTAATATTGGTAATGACGAGAACTGGACGGGGCATCACCTGGCACAGGCGAATCTGTACGGCTATGGCCGGTTGATCTGGAATCCGGAGCTTACTTCAGAGGAGATTGCTCGAGAGTGGGCAGCACAAACCTTCGGCAGCAATGAGAAAGTACAAGATTTTAGTGTAAACTTCCTGCTGCAGTCCTGGTCGATCTATGAGAATTATACAGCACCACTTGGTGTAGGCTGGATGGTTACACCGCATTATCACTACGGTCCGGATATAGATGGTTATGAATATTCCAAATGGGGAACGTATCATTTTGCTGATCATAAAGGGATTGGTGTCGATCGTACGATTGCGACAGGTACGGGGTACTCCGGCCAATATATGAAGCCAAATGCTGAAATCTATGACAGCCTGGATAGCTGCCCGGATGAAATGCTGCTATTCTTCCATCATGTTCCATATACGCATCAGTTGAAATCCGGCAAGACCATTATTCAACATATTTACGATACGCATTTTGCAGGGGTTGAACAAGTTGAGTATTGGATCAGCCGCTGGCTGGAGCTGGAGGGCCTTGTCGATGAGGATCGCTTCCATCACGTGGCAGGCCGCATGAACAAACAGCTTGAGAACGCCAAGCAATGGCGCGATATTGTGAATACGTACTTCTTCCGTAAATCCGGCATTCCTGATGCACAAAACCGTGTTATCTACTAACAAAGGAGATGGTGCATCACATGGCACAAACATCAACGATACCAGCACTTCATTCCTTATATAAAGATTATTTTGATATTGGTGCAGCTGTTAATTTAATGACCATTGAGACGCAGAAGGCTGTACTGACCACCCATTACAACAGTATAACCGCAGAAAATGATATGAAATTCGAACGAGTTCATCCCTCTGAAGAGGTCTATACCTTTGAAGCGGCTGATCAAATAGCAGACTTTGCTGCTGCTAACGGCATGAAGCTTAGAGGACATACCTTGGTGTGGCATAATCAGACTCCGGACTGGGTATTTGATGGGGCAGACCGGGAAACGCTGCTTGCTCGTATGAAGGCTCATATCGAGACGGTTGTCGGTCGTTATAAAGGGATTGTCTACGGCTGGGATGTTGTAAACGAAGTTATTGAAGATAAAAGCGGCGTTTGGCTGCGTGAGTCCAAATGGCTGAATCTCGTGGGTGAGGATTTTATTGCAAAAGCATTTGAATATGCACATGAAGCGGATCCAAACGCTCTATTGTTCTACAACGATTACAATGAATGCAATCCGGAGAAACGGGATAAAATCATTCGTCTCATTCAATCACTGAAGGATAAGAATGTACCGATTCACGGTATTGGCCTGCAAGGACATTGGAACTTGAATGGCCCAAGCCTTGAGGAGATTCGGGAAGCCATTGAGCGTTATGCCGCTACTGGCCTTAAGCTTCAGGTGACAGAGCTTGATATATCAGTGTTTGATCATGAAGAAAAGCGGACTGATCTTACGGAGCCTACGGAAGAGATGCTGGAGAAGCAAGCTGAGCGGTATGAGCAGATATTCCAGCTGTTCCGAGAGTACAAAGATGTGATTACAGCCGTTACCTTCTGGGGCGCAGCAGATGATTACACCTGGCTGAATAACTTCCCGGTTCGGGGACGGAAGAACTGGCCATTTGTATTTGATCAGAAGCATGAGCCTAAAGCATCCTTCTGGAAAATCGCCAATTGGCAGCAGAAATAAGCTTGATGTGAAACGGAGCCCGAATTTAGGGCTCCGTTCATTATGTGTTTTTGGAATATGAGGAGGGTTCATGAATGGCAAAAGCAGCAAGTACAATGACCTATCGTAATCCGGTACTTCCGGGTTTTTATCCGGACCCCAGCGCCATTCGAGTAGGCGAGGATTATTATATGGTGACAAGTACGTTTGAATATTTTCCCGGGGTGCCGATTTTTCATAGCAAGAACCTTATTCATTGGGAGCAGATCGGTCATGTCTTAACTCGTGAAAGTCAGGTGAACCTTCTTTCGCGCAACAGCTCGGAGGGAATCTATGCTCCTGTCCTTCGTTATCATGATGGTGTGTTCTATATGATTACGACAGATGTGTATGGGATCAGCAACTTCTATGTTACGGCGACGAATCCGGCAGGGCCATGGTCTGATCCTATTCTTATTCCTTATGGCAACATTGATCCTTCGCTGTTCTTTGATGAGGATGGCAAAGTGTATGTGTCCGCACAAGCTGGGTTTGGAGAAACGTCTCATATTATTCAATATGAGATTGATATCTTAACAGGCAAAGCGCTGACGGAACCTGTTGTCGTATGGGAAGGTGATGAAGGTCCATGGGTGGAAGGACCACATTTGTACAAAATTCATGGTACCTATTATATGATGACGGCCTCAGGAGGAACAGGGCCGATGCATCGTGAGATCATTGGCCGTAGTGAGTCGCCATATGGTCCATTTGAGATGCTGTCTTATCCAATCCTGACGCATAATCAATTAAAGGATCATCCCATTCAATATACGGGCCACGTCGAATTAATTGATGATGTACATGGTAATTGGTGGGCATTATTTCTTGGTGTTCGGCCGCAGAACGGAAAAGGCAGTGTTCTTGGACGAGAGACTTTCTTAGCACCTGTGAAGTGGAGCGAAGATGGCTGGCCAATGATCGATAATAATGAAGGTCATGTATCCTTGCAGATGAAGGTGCCTGCTATTGGAGAGCAGGGGGCAGTCCAATCCTTCAAAAACAGGGTCATGACGAGATTTTCATCTAAAGGTCTTGGACTGGAATGGATGTACACCCGTGTTATTCCTGGATCGGATGTCGTGTCGTTGACGGAGCTGGAAGGCTGCCTTAGGCTAACCGGCAATGCTAATGGTCTTCGAGAAGGTGGAGCAAATGTTTTTGTATGCCGCCGCCAGCAGCACCATTGCATGAGAATAGAGACCAGGTTGATGTATGAGCCGGTCCATGAGGGTGAGATTGCAGGGATTGCCGCGAGACTAAGTGATAAATCTAATTATTCCATTGGAGTAACTCGGCAAGATGGACGAGCCGGCATTCTTGTAACGGCATGGAGACAAGGGAAGGTGACGAAGTATTTTACCCCAATAAAAGCTCAGGTACCCGTCAGGCTGTCGATCCGTTCAGATGAGAATGTCTATGAGTTCTTGTATACCTTGGATGGTACAACTGCAGAATGGATAAGCCTTGGTACGATGCCAGCTCAGAATTTGACCTCTGATGTTGATGGCGCTTTTACTGGCGTATGTGTTGGTATGTTTGCTACGGGAACAGAAGCGGGCAGCTCGGCTCCAGCTTATTATGATTATTTTGAATATGAGGGATTCGTGGAGTAACTCCTTCCTCAATGGTCAGCCCTGTCTCAAGGTATGAGACGGGGCTTTTTGTTTTACTTCGCTCGCAACTACATAAACTACCCTTGACAGCTTAAACTGTGTGTAATATTATTACAGTAACAAAAGTTGTTACAGTTACTTGACGACGAAATAATACGATATGTTCACGAGGAGTGGAGAACTTGGATCAAAAGCATAAACCATTATTTGAATCCTTTAAATTCCGGAGTGGGGTTGAGGTCAGCAACCGGATTATTATGGCACCTATGACACACTCGTCTTCGAATGAGGATGGAACGGTAACGGATGCAGAGCTAGAGTACTATGCACGCCGTTCCGAAGGAGCAGGGTTGGTTATTACGGCATGTATTTACGTCACACCTAACGGCAAAGGATTTCCCGGGGAATTCGCCGGAGATAGTGATGAGATGATTCCGGGCCTGACTCGTTTGGCAGAAACCATTAAGTCCAAAGGAGCTAAGGCTGTTCTGCAAATTTTCCATGGCGGCCGTCAAGCTCCTCCAGCATTGGTTCCTAACGGAGATGTTGTCAGCGCAAGTGCAGTTGCATCGTCAGAAAATCCAAATGTTGTTCCGCGTGAGTTGTCGCATGAAGAGATTGAATCGATTATCCGTGATTTTGGCGAGACGACCCGTCGTGCGGCACTTGCCGGCTTCGATGGAGTCGAAATTCATGGCGCTAACACTTATCTTCTGCAGCAGTTTTACTCTCCGCATTCCAATCGCAGAAGTGATCAATGGGGTGGAGATATTGATCGCAGACTTACCTTCCCGCTAGCTGTTGTTGATGAAGTGAAACGGGCAGCGGCTGAACATGCGGAAGGTCCTTTCTTGGTGGGATACCGCTTCTCGCCGGAAGAGCCGGAAACACCAGGGCTTACGATGGAGGATACGTTCCGCCTGATTGATGAGCTGGCGCAGAAGGAATTAGATTACCTTCATGTATCACTCTTTGACTTCCGTTCCAAGCCAGCGCGTGGCGCTGATGACAGCAAAACAAGACTCGAATGGATTACGGAGCGTGTAGGACAGCTGGTACCGATTATTGGCGTCGGTTCGATTCATACAGCTGATGAGGCGATTGAGGTCCAGCAAGCGGGGGCTCCTCTAGTGGCAATTGGACGGGTACTGCTGACTGATCCGGATTGGGTGCAAAAGGTCGAAACCGGACATGCGGATGAGATTCAAACGAAGCTGAGCTTAAGCTCACAGAAGCAACTAGTAATTCCCGACGGTTTATGGCACATGCTGACGGCAAGAGAAGGCTGGTTGTCATTCACCGATTAATATAAATGGGGGCTGACAGTGGATGAGTAACGCATCCGCTTGTCAGTCCTTTTTGTTTTGCACAACCCCTCCTGCAACGTTATACTCATATTAATTAGAGTGCAATTGGAGGCCAAGAGATGACCTTTGATGAAGTAATGATGGCTTTAGAAGCAATGGGAAGCGAGCAGACGAAGAGCACCTATTTGCGGCATGGAGCAAAGGAGCCTTTCTTTGGCGTGAAGATCGGGGATATGAAGAAGCTGGTCAAAGAGGTTAAGAAGGATCAGGAGCTGGTGTACAAGCTGTATGATTCCGGCAATCATGATGCGATGTATTTGGCCGGATTGACCGTTGATCCAAAAAGCATAACGAAAGCAACGCTGGAGCATTGGGTACAGCAGGCTTATTGGTACTCGCCTGCCGAATACACGGTAGCTAATGTGACCGCAGAAAGCTCATTCGCTCGGGAGCTCGCGATGGAATGGATCCAGTCGCCGGATGAGCTGATCGCTGTCGCCGGTTGGAGCACCTATGCGAACTATGTAACCATAGCCCCGGATGAACAGCTTGATTTAACCGAAATCCGTAAGCTTCTGGAGCAGGTACGAAAGACCGTTCATGAGGAGCGGAACCGCGTAAGATATACGATGAACACGTTTGTTATTTGCGTAGCGTCTTACGTATTGCCATTAACCGAAGAAGCAAAAGCTGTGGCCGATGCAATCGGCGCTGTGAAGGTTGATGTTGGTAATACTGCCTGCAAGGTCCCCCTCGCCTCTGAGTATATTGCCAAGGTAGAAGCGAGAGGAACAGTCGGTAATAAGAAGAAGACCTGTATTTGTTAAAATAAAATGGGGCAGTCCCATGTCATTAAAATGACGAAAGGATAGCCCCTTTGTATTCGGGTTGTACTGCAAACTGCGCATTCGAATGTTCTTCCGATCGCCATTGCTCGGGGATTCCTTTGAATTAAAGAGTAAAGATTGGAATCCCCGAGCAAAAGCGAACGCTGACGCTTCTCCAGAATCATTCGAATTGCTCCGTTAGCAATTAACTTGTTTATTAAATTCTAAACCTCTATGCTTGTCGAGCGGCCAGCAAGGCTGCCTTTTTTTTGTCCGATTGATCAAGATTATAGCTGTAGGCTGTGGCGCCAAAGGCAAGAAGTGCGAGCACAGCAGCTGTCCAAGGCAGATATTCCAGTCCGTAATGATCGGTTACGAATGCCCCGGCAGAAGAGCCAACGGCGATTCCGATATTGGCGCTGATCGGCAGCAGGGACGAGGCGAAATCTTTGGCCGCTGGGACAAATTGCTCGGTCAGATGAATGAAATAGAGCTGACAAGCCGCATTAATGGTGAATGAGATGAGAGCAATAGCCATCAAACTGATGACGCCAGGCCATGTAAATTGTACGGTGAAGCCGAAAATAACGTACACTGCAGCATGGATCAAAAACAGCTTTTTCAGCTTCGCCATATACGTACCGGTTGCGATCTTACCGCCAAGCAAATTGCTTATGATGGTTACCGCTCCATAGACAAGCAGGATTGTGCTGGTGCGTCCTTCTGAAATATGCATGACTTCCAGCATAAGTGGATTAATATACGTGTAGATCACGAATATAGCTGCTATTCCGATAATCGGGATGAGAAAGGCAAGCAGCACCCGCGGGTTCGACATGAGTCGAAACTGGTCCTTCATGGAGCTTTGTACGGCAGGTAAATTACTTGGTACGATTTTGTAAAGAAGCAGCAAGCTTAAGATCCCGCAAATCGCGACCAGCCAGAAGGCGGCAGGCCAATCAAAGTGCAGGCCAACGAAGGTTCCGATTGGAACGCCAAGTACGTTGGCAATGGTAAACCCGCCTATGATATAAGAAAGTGCCTGACCTCTTCGCTCAGGAGAAACGTAGTCTGTACTTATTGATACAGCAAGAGATACGCTTAGACCGCAAAAAATAGCTGTTGCCATCCGTGTCAGGAACAGGACAGGATAAGAAAAGGATAACGCGCTCCCTATCGTGAACAAAACTACAAGTGAGGCTCCAATGAGCAAAGCACGGCGTTTTGTGAAATAACCGGCAGCCATCATAACAAAAGGTGTTCCAGCCGCATAGGCAATTGCAAAGCCTGAGACCATAATGCCGGTTTGTGCAACAGATACGCCTAGGCTTTCAGCGATTGGAGTCAACAGGCCAACTATGACGTATTCGGTTGTCCCCAGAATAAAGGCTAATAAAGTAAATGAAAATATAAGCAGGTTTTCTTTTTTCATGTTTAGAATCCTCCAGATTTATTGCTCCTACCAACGTTCAGAGCCAAGAAGTTTACAGCCTCTTGCTGATAGGTATGTGTTACCCGAGCTAGCGTCCCAGCTGCGCAGCCTTTCTTTCAATAAGTGCGGATTATCAGGTGCTGCCGGGAAGTAAGTGATCGGAAGCCAGCTGAAATCCGGTACGGCATCCAGATCTATGATGCAAACCTCCGTGTTGTATATAAATAAATCGCCGATATGAGCAATGCACCATTTGTCTACCGGAATCGGAACCGTGTGCTGCAAACAAATTGCACCTTTGACAGGTGTAGGTTCTCCCGGGCAGAGATGTGCCCAAAGTGCGGTTGTTCCCAGCACATCACTAAAAGCCTGGTAGACGGGCTCATGCATTCGGATATCCCATAAATATTGGTGATGGATGTTGTACGGCTGGTCCACAGGCAGTTCCTTCATCCATAAAAGGTAACGCAGCGCGTAAAAATGCGTCACTGCTCTTGGAAATATGACAAACCCGTTCTGCTTCCAGCATTCCATCTCGTACATGCTTTCACCTCTTCGACTTGCTCTCCACAGTCAAAGCTTAATGGAAGGCTCATGAAGCGGCAATTAAGCATCTTGCCGTATATTCCTGCAATGTGATATATCTTGCTGTAGCAATGAAAAGGAATGCTGCTTTTTGGCCGTTATCGTGTATGATTAGCCATAATAGATATTGAGGTTTTTTTGGAAATGAGGGAGTAGGATATGACAGCTTCTGCTGCCGGAGAGGAAATACAAAGTCACTTGTTGTATGCGGGAAAAGTAAGTGATACGCCAAACTGGAATTTTCCGAGTCATAAGCATGATGATTTGCATGAAATTATCGTCGTTTGCGACGGGGAGGGGACGTTTACAATTGGAGGACAATCCTTCAATGTAAGCGGAGGAGATATTCTGGTTTATAACAAAGGTGTACTGCATGAAGAGCAATCGTCGAGTGATAATCTGCTTATCACTTATTACTGCGGCTTTACTCTGCCTTCGGCAAGTCCGGCGGAGGATTGGGTCATCCCACCGGATGTTGAGCCCGTTATACGATCCAGCCGTGTTTTCTCGGAAATTGCTGCTTTGATGAAAATGATCGTTGATGAATCGGCTATCAAGGAAGAGGGATATGACAGGATTAGCCGTAATTTGATCAATTCCGTCATTTTGCTGCTGAGAAGAGCGGTCCGTAATCAGCAAAATATTAAAGAGCAGGAGTCCAATCCCGGTCTTGCCGAGCTAATCAAGGATTATATCGACAGAAATTTTAAGCAAAATATTAGCTTGAAGGATTTGGGTCAGCAATTCCACGTTAACCCTTATTATGTCTCTCATGTATTTAAAGATTATTATCAGATTTCTCCGATCAACTACGCTATACATCGGCGGATCGGAGAGGCAACCAGACTACTCGTATCTACAGAAATGAAGGTATGGGAGGTTGCTAAGCTTTTAGGCTACGATAACCCAAATTACTTCTCGATTATATTCCGCAGAGTCACTGGTCTTTCTCCCAATCAGTTCCGGGAAAGCAATCAGCAGAATCTGTTTCCTCACACTTAATTTTTTCATTAAAAAAGCGGCAGCTAATGGCTTAGAGCCAAAGCTGCCGCTTGCGCAGTATAGGATTATGAATTAGGAGGTAAGCGCTTCTGCACCTGCAGCTTTGGCAGCGTCCTCCCGGACAAGCTTCAGAAACTCACGCATAAAGCCCGGCAGATCCGGCCAAGCATGACCCGTCACCAGTTTGCCGTCTACATGAAGCGTCTCCGCCGCATAACAGGCACCAAGACGTTCTACTTCGAGGCGGGATGCATTGTAGGAAGTCATCGTACGACCATTAAAATAGCTGTAATTAGGAAGTGCCAGGAACACTTGTGCACCGTGGCAGATCGCACCAATCGGCTTATCAGCATCAATGAAATGCTGCAGAATACGCGGCAGCTCAGCATCGCCTCGAATATATTCTGGTGCTCTGCCGCCAGGGATGATAATGGCAGAGAATTCGGATGGATCTACATCAGCGAATCCAATATGGGATTGCAGCTGATGCGCTGGCTTTTCCGTATACGTATCCCAGCCGTCGATAAAATCATGGCAAACCGTATGTAACGTTTTCTGTTTCGGGGAAGCGATGACAGCCTCGTAGCCTTCCTCCAGCAATCGGTAATAAGGATAATACACCTCTAAAACTTCCGCGGCATCGCCAGTCACAATCAGCACTTTGTTCGACATGAGCTCATCTCCTAAAAAGAATTGTGAAGCAATTCTTACTTCGAAAGCATTAGCTTAAAGAATTGTGAAGCAATTCTTACTTCGAAAGCACTAGCTCTGGAAATTCTTTGCACAACACTGCTATTATGCTCCTCACTCCCTCAACAGTCAATATTTTCCTTTTATTCGAGAAGGAAATCGTTCGATTCTACTACTCTTTCAACTATGAAGTGCGTTGAAATACCTATAAAATAAATAAGAATAGCCATACTGCATGGAACCATATTTGCTATATTTAAGGAAGGAAGCTGGGGGTGTTTCATCATGAGAACGGGCTTTTCTAATCCAATGACCAAGTTAAGTGTAAAGCAGCAGCTGCTCTTATTATTCCTGCTCATGGTCAGCCCGATATTTATTCTACACAGCTATGGCAATTCGGAGGCCGAACAAATATTAAAGAGGCATGTCACGAATGCTTATGCTGAGCTTAACAAACAGAACCATACGCTGATCGACCGGGATATTGATACCGTCAATAAGATTACAACAACGATTATCCAGAACCCGATTGCTCAACAGTTAGTACCAAATGACGATGAAACGGTCATTGAACGCGTCAGAAAATACGAGAAAATGGACGCTTTGCTTGCTGGTTACTCAACTGCTTTAAATGGCGGGGAGGCTGTTTATTACAGCCTGTATATTTATGATCCTCATAATGAATATTTTTTCGCACCTAAAGTGCAAATGATCCAAAGTGGTGTTTACTTCTTCACCGATGCGAATAAGCCGAAGTGGTTTGATACGGCTGTTTCGCTTAAGGGCTTAGGCTTTATGGAGATTATTGAGAATAACGATATGCTCGTCAAAAAGCGTACACTCGCCTATATCCGTGCCGTTAATACGGTTAATCAAGGACATAGTGTAATAGGTGTACTGATTGCAACAAACATGGATAAGAAGCTGGAAGAATCGATGCGATCCGTCTCTCTGCCGGGAGGCGAAATTTATTTCACAGATCAGCAGAACTATATATTAGCCTCTACGAATCCAAAGACGATGGGCACTACGGTAGAACTTCCTGCAACCGCTTCCGGCAATCAGCCGGTCAACCTCGATAAGCCGATTATAAATTCAGAATACATCTACATGGCGAGTGACAATGAACTTCTGCAGCAGCGCCTGACCTACAAAATCCCAATTAAGTCGCTCCTTCAGCAGCAAAATGAAGTGAAGCGGGTTATTCAGCTGATATCGGTTGCTTACATCTTATTTGGCTGTATAGTCATCTTCTATTTCTGGCGTTCTTTAATGACACCTTTACAGAGGCTAGCTACATTTGTCCGCCGTTATGAGCCTGGCAAGCGAGTGCCAGAGACGCCTGGCAAAGGCAGAAACGACGAGGTGGGAGTATTGATTGGAGCTCTTTATGATATGGCCCGCCGATTAAATGGACTTATCCATGACAAATATCAGATGGAGATCAAGCAGCGGGAGAGCCAGCTGCAAATTTTGTATCAGCAAATTAACCCGCATCTCCTCTATAACACGCTAGAAAGCATCTATTGGAAAAGCTCACTGGAGGGTAATTCTGAATCCGCCGAAATGATCAAGGAGCTGTCGAAGCTGATGAAGATCAGCTTAAGCCGCGGCCGGGAATTGATTACGCTCGCAGAAGAGCTGGAGCATGCGGCTGCTTATGTGAAGCTCCAGCAGAAGCGCTATGATTATGATTTCCAGGTTATCTGGTCGGTTCCAGACACGATGATGCACCATCTCATTCCGAAGGTAACTCTTCAGCCGCTAATTGAAAATGCGATGATCCATGGCGTCAAAAATATGGGGGAAGACGGCGAAATTCATATTACAGCCGATTATGAAGGGGATAAGCTGCTTATTCGGGTTGAGGATAATGGCTTTAAGGATGTTGACTATAAAGCAATTGAGTCTCTATTAAATGAACCAACTGCTAATCCGACATTTGGCTACGGCATTAAAAATATTCATCAGAGGCTTCAGCTTCATTTTGGCAACATCTATGGGATTCAATATAAGAAAAGAAACGGCGGCGGAACCATTGTAACAATCGTGCTTCCGGCAGCTGACGAAAGGAAGGAACAGGGAGATGTATAACATACTGGTCGTAGACGACGAACCACTTATTTGTAAAGGATTAAGCAGCGTACTGACTTCTTCAGGTATCGATATTTCCGCTATTCATATGGCACATAATGGTTATGAGGCATTAGATGTCCTGCGGACCGATGATATTGATTTGCTTATTACAGATATTCAGATGGGCTCAATGAACGGGATTGAGCTTATGCAGCAGGCAAAATTAATTAAGCCTTGGGTGCAGACAATTATCATCTCTGCACATGAGACATTCCAATATGCCCAAATGGCGATCCGGCTTGGGGCAAAAGATTATTTGATCAAACCACTTAACAACGAGCAGTTTCTGGATTCCGTTCGTAACGTGCTGCTGAAGCTGCGTAAGCCTGAGCCAACCGAACAAGAAGAGCTGCTTGCAGGTATGCAGGAGCATTTCCATATGGATGAGCTTAATCCGCAGTCTGTGGAATGGCTGAACCAGCTGGTGAGTGACAACCCTTCACTGAAAGTACAGGATATTGCCCAGGTTTTGAAAGAGAAGCATGGCATAAGGCTGGAGGGCCCTTATTTCTCGATGATCCGCATCCGGCTGAATCTATCGGATCGTAACCGCCAATTGTCGAGGACCGATGAGAAGCTGCTTCGGTATGCGGCGCTTAATATCGTCAATGAGCTGTTCGACGAGCATTGGAACCGAACGGCCTTTTATGCCTCGGAGCGGGATCTTAATATTATTTTGCAATGGAATGAGTCTCAATATGGGGAGACAGCCTCATCTGGCCTCATGAATGAGCTTGATATGATTGGGCGCAGCCTTCATTTTAACATTCAGAAATATTTAGGTATGACGAGTGTAATTGGGATCAGCCAGATTCTGAAAGGCATCGAGTTTATTGATGTTCTTCATGACCAGGTGATAAAAGCGCTTAGCTGTAACGAACGGCATAAGGACCATTATGTGTTCTATTACGGGGATTTTAACTGGAATCAATATTCGCAGCGTCCGACGGAAGAAGAGTTCACAGCCCAAACCAGCTTAATCGTCGAGAAAGCGATGGAGTACATTAACGCCAATTATGCGCAAAAGGGTTTAACCCTCCATGAGGTTGCTCAGAACAATCATGTCAGTCCCAATTATTTGAGCTACCTCTTCAAGAAAGAGACCGGCTATAACTTATGGGAATATGTGGTGAAGCTGCGGATGGAAGAGAGCAAGCGGCTTCTTCTTAATACGGATATGAGGCGTTATGAGATTTCGGAGAAGGTTGGTTATGAATCACCGGAACATTTTAGCAAAATTTTCAAAAAGTATTACGGCATGAGCCCAAGCGAGCTAAAGAAGTAGAATTACTCATCATTGCCTTGGATATGCACATTACCTCGGGAGGGCCCTTTTTTTAAAATAAGATATGAGGATTGTTAAAGAAAAGAGGGAGACATAATGGAGCAGCACGCTGCCGCAAACGCGCCTCTCGAGCGTAAAGGCCGATTTGCCGTATTTTTAAGGAAGCATTTCTGGGGATTATTATTCCTGCTTCCGGCTTTCATCATTTTTATTTTGTTTCTATGGGTCCCGATTATCAAAGGATTCGTGTACAGCTTTTACCACATTGACTTTGTAAAAGGGAACAGCTTCGTAGGGTTTGATAACTACAAAGTGGCGCTTCACGATGAGGATGCATGGACGGCTGTGAAGAACACTGTTTATTATATGTTCCTATGTCTGGTTATTGGCTTCTGGATTCCAATCATATTCGCCATTGCGATCTCGGAAATTCGCCGCTTTCAAGGCGTTGTCCGTGTGGCTGCTTATTTGCCGAATATTATTCCGGTCGTTGTCCTGTACGGATTATGGCGTTGGTTCTATGATCCGGTTGGGCCAATTAACGGTGTTATTACAGGGTGGTTTGGTAATGAGCCGATTGCCTTCATGACGGATAAAAGCTGGTCGATGATTTCACTTGTTATTATGGAATCTTGGCAGCAATTTGGTTCAGCTATGCTGATTTACTTGGCAGCTGTCCTCAGTATTCCACGAGACTGGTATGAAGCGGCGGAGATTGATGGGGCGGGGGTTTGGAACAGGATCCGTTACATTACTTTGCCTTCCATTAAGGGACTGCTTATCCTGCTGCTTATTCTGCAGCTGATCGGCACCTCGCAAGGTTATCAATCACAGCTCGCGATGCTTGACGGTGGTCCTAATAATACGACTTTGACGTATGCGCTGCTCATTGTGAAATATGCATTTAACCAGCAAAATTATGGGGTTGCATCAGCACTTGGCGTTCTTATGTTTATCGTGCTGGGATTACTCGCTATCATTCAATATAGGCTTCAAGGCAAGGAGGGAGATGTTCGATGAAACAGGTGGAAAGAGGTATTCTCTCTTCGTTTGACCTTAAGAAGAAGCCTATTCTAGTAGGTTATTCGATCATGGTGCTCGTGCTCATTATTATGTCTTGCTCTATGATCTATCCGATTCTTACGACATTGTTTAACGGGTTAAAAACCAATGTGGAAGTAAACTCCTTCCCGCCTAAGTTTCTGCCAAACGTATGGCATTTCGATAACTTTGATAAGGGTTGGAATTTTATCGATTTGCCGGAGTTTCTAAGAAATACGCTTTATATTTTTGGGGGTAACCTGGTCATTACGGTCGTTGTACTTGGACTTGCTTCTTTCAGCTTATCTAAGCTCAATGTGCCTTACCGAAGAGGGATTTATTTCTTCTTTATGATGACTTTGTTTATACCACCAACGACTTATATCATTCCAAACTTTGTGAATCTGAAGGATCTAGGCCTCATGAACTCGTTTGCCGCTTTCTGGCTGCCTGCGGGTGCCAATGCCTTCTTCCTATTGCTGCTCAAAAACTTCTTCGATGATATTCATTATGAAATATTCGAAGCAGCACGTATTGACGGTGCATCGGACTGGAGAAGTTTCATTCAAATCGCGTTACCGCTTTCCGTACCGATTTTCTCAACGCTCGCTATCTTTATTTTCTCATCATCCTGGAATGATTGGTTCTGGCCATCGCTCATTATGCACAATGACAGTCATTATCCGCTGGCTACTGCCATCTACAAATATGTGATTAATGCCAAAGGGCTGGCGCTTAATATTCGGTTCGCCATATTAACGATGGTGATGATCCCGCCAATTGTTGTGTTCCTTGTTTTCCAGAAGTATATCATGCGGGGACTTCATCTTGGTGGCGTGAAAGGATAGTATTCGAATCGTAATAGTGCACATGATCGGAATAGGAATACACCTCGCAGGCTCCCTCGACTCTCAACTATGATGAGGGAGCAGCAAATAAATTAACTCGAGAAGGGGAGTTTCAATGAGAAAGAACTTTGTTATGGCAGCAAGTGTTGTTTTACTTTGTTCGATGCTTGCTGCTTGCGGCAGCAACAATAATAACAGCTCGAACAACGGCAACCAGAAGCCTGCGGAGAGTAATGCAAGCGCTAGCACAAATACAGCAACAGATACACCTGCGGCTACAGAAGATATTACACAAAAGAAAGTTAAAATCAGCATTTATTATCCGCTTCCTGACCAAGTGGAGAACCGTAAGCTTGAAGATGACAAGATCGCTCGTTTCAACAAAGTATATCCTAACGTTGAGATCGTGAAGAGCGACTGGCATTATGCACCAAACGAGATTGGCATCAAAATGGCAGCGAACGAAGCGCCAACTTTCTTCAACACCTATGCAACAGAAGCGAAATTCCTCGTAGAAAAAGGCTGGGCAGCTGATATTACAGATCTTTACAACAGCTACGAGTTCAAAGATCAAATCAACCCTGTCCTCCAAAACCAATTCATCATTGATAGTAAAGTGTACGGTGTTGCTCAAAAGGGTTATGTAACAACAACTGTGCTGAACAAAAAAATGCTCGATGATAAAGGCGTGGCGGTTCCTTCGTATGACTGGACTTGGGACGATATGCTGAACACAGCAAAAGGCGTAGCTGATTCGAAAAAAGGCATCGCTGGTATCGCTCCAATGGGTAAAGGTAATGAAGCTGGATGGAACTGGACTAACTTCTTGTTCGAAGCTGGCGGCGAGATCCAAACGATCGCTGATGGCAAAGTAACTTCAGCATTCAACTCTGCTGCAGGCGCTAAAGCACTTGAATTCTATAACAAGCTGAGATGGGATGCAGATGTAATTCCGAAAGACTGGGCACTTGGCTGGGGTGATGCAGTAGGCGCATTTGGTCAAGGACGTACAGCAATGGTTATCGCTGGTGCTGAAGGCGTACTTGAGCAAGCTCTTAACCAAGGCGGCATGAAAATTGAAGACGTTCTGACGTACCCAATGCCTGCTGCTGATAAAGGCGGCAAACATACAGGCGTACTCGGCGGCGACTACCTGGTCATCAACCCGAACGCAACAAAAGATGAGCAAGAAATGGCATTCCGTTACATCACGTTCGACTACTTCACTGACGATTACCTGGCATCGCTTGAAAAAGACATTCAAGCGCGTCAAACTGAAGGCAAATTTTTTATCCCGCCGCACATTAACTACTTCAGCCCAGAATCGGAGTATGGCAAACGTGCACAAGCGATCTTCGACAAATACGACAACGTATACAAATACAACGCAGAATCCAATGCTCTTCTGGACGGCAAACCTGAAGCTCAATACAACACGCAAGAATACTACGGTTCTATGACGAACGTGCTGCAAGAAGTATTCTCGAAGAAGGGTACTGACCTTCAAGGCCAACTCGACGCTGCAGCAAATGAAATGCAAACGAAGTATTATGATGCAATTAAACCTTAAGAAGGACGGGAGTATCTCCTTACCTCAGCAGTAAAAACAATAACGGCCGTGCAGATGACATTCACTCTGCGCGGCTGTTTTATATTTCGAAGGGAAAAACTGGATTGACGGAGAATATATCCCTACACATCGATTTGAAAGAGGAGTGAACATTAGTGCATTTTCCTGTCGTAACAAAAGAATTAGCTGGACGTTTGGAGCAGTCTGAGATTGATTATATGACCTCTAGGGTGCTTGCCATTAGGGAGCGGGAAGGAAATCCAATGGGGGCTCATGTTCAGCCATTTGGCGGGGCTACAGCTTATTATGTGAAAGAAATGCCATGGGGCAGTTTTAATACAGTAAAAGGAATTGGTGCAGGGGAGATTGGACTCATCGATGAGATGATTCGATTCTATCGTGAGCGAAGCCGTCCGTTTCAATTTGAAATTAGTCCAAGCAAGGCGAATGGAGAGTTATTCAGCTGTTTAACTGGCCATGGTTTTCATCAAGCTGGTTTTCATACAACACTGTATGGCGTTCCAAGTGTGGACAAGCCATCCTATCCAAGCGGGATTACGGTCCGTGAATTGAATGAGGATGAGTTCAAGCTTTACGGAAGATTACATTGTTTGGGCACCGGACTAAACGTAGATGGAGCAGGTCATGTAGCTGACAACAATCGAGTATTGTATAACCGCTCAGGATGGCGCTTCTTCATTGGGTACGTGGATGATCAGCCCGCCGGTGTTGCTGTCATGTACATCAACAACAATATGGCTTCCCTCACCTTTGCGGCTACGATACCGGAATTTAGAAGGCGCGGTTTACAAACGGCGTTTCTGAATCAGCGCATTTATGAAGCTGCACTTGCAGGCTGCGAGCTGGTTGTTGGACAGGCCGCTTATGCTTCCACAAGCCAAAATAATATGGAAAGAGCGGGACTGAGAATCGGTTATACGAGAGCAACATGGGCGGGTAAATAATTTAGATGAGATAGGTATTGACATATTTAATATGTCGTATATATTGGGTATGTAAACGAAATGTTTCAGCAACATACGAAGTGGATAGTCAATCCAGACAGGAGAGATGAACATGGATCGTTACAGACCAAGGTATCATTTTACGTCACCACATAATTGGATGAATGACCCGAATGGCCCTTTTCAGTTGAACGGCGAGTATCATTTGTTTTACCAGCATAATCCTTCGAAACCGGAGTGGGGAGACATTCACTGGGGGCATGCAGTAAGCCTTGATCTGGTGAACTGGACTCATCTATCGCCCGCACTAGCTCCTTCATACGAGCTTGGAGAATCTCATTGTTTCTCCGGCTGCTCTGTTGTAAATGGTGATGAGGTGGCATTGTTCTATACGAGTATTGGTGAAGGTGATAGAAATCCGACTCATGGTGCCGAGCAGTGGATGGCTAAGGGCACGGATATGCGGACTTGGCATAAGCCAGACATAAATCCAGTTCTTACCTCGGATCTACACGGGGGGCTTCAAATTAAGGATTGGAGAGATCCATACGTCTGGAAGGAGCAGGATGGATGGCGTATGATTCTCGGCGGCACCTTTGAGGAGAAGGGCTGTGCTATGATCTATCATTCTGACGATTTGGAGAACTGGAGCTTCAAGGGATTACTGCATCAAGGGGATGAAGGGATTTGGGAATGTCCGCATCTTTTCCGTTTTGATGACAGAGTGGTGTTGTTCTATTCTCCAAGCAGTCAGGTACGATATATTTCCGGGAAGATTAACGGTGATCGTCTAACGGATATTCAAAAGCATGGTACAGTTGACCATGGCGGCTGGGATGGTTTTTATGCCTCTACCGGATTTGTTGATGAGCAAGGGCGCCGTGTTCTGCTTGGATGGGTGCCGGAAGGTAATCGAGGTGAAGACTTCCCTGCTGAATTGAATTGGGCTGGAGCATTAGCGCTGCCACGTATTGTTGATCTGAAGCCAAATGGTGTTCTCTCTATGGTGCCTGTTCCAGAGCTTGCGGAGCTGAGAGGCGAGAACAGCAGCTTTAATGATATTCGTGTCGGTCAGCTAAGTACAGGATTACACTCCACGTCCTTTGAGTGCTTACTTGAGATCGATCCACGTACGCTGGAAAATAACACATTGACTCTATCCATTTTTGCTTCGGCATGTGGACAAGAGCATACGGATATCCATCTGGATGCGGCTTCGAATGCAATCACGATCGACCGCACCCATTCCAGTCTATACCCTAACGTACATAAGTCCCCGGTAAAGGGAGAACTACCGTATACAGATGGTGCTGAACTTATCAAGCTGCGAATCTTCGCAGATCAATCCATAATCGAAGTGTTTGTGAATGACGAAACCTGCCTCACGGCTAGAGTTTATCCTTCCTTGGAAGACAGCAATGGCATTGCGCTGCGTTCGAGCAGCAGTGAAGTGATTGTTTCTAACATGCAAGTTTGGGAGATGAAAGCAGCGGATATTCGCGCTTAAAGGTAAGGGCATCCGATTGAGGGTGCCTTTTTATTGTTATTGGAGAGCGATTATCATGTATGATAATTCCTAAGTCATAGATGAAGCGGGAAGGTGAACGAGATGATGATAGGCTGTTTGCACGCACATCATTCCAACATTGCATATATCGAGCAAGCCGTTGGCGCAAAGGTAGAGCTGATACATTTTGTTGACCCTGGTCTAATGTACAGGATATCGAATGATAAGGACTTTGATCTGGAGAAAGCCAAGCATAAAGTCATTGAACAGATCGAATGGATGGCTAAGTCTGGTGTAGACGCGATTCTAATTACGTGCACAAATTATATAGCGCTCCTCGAAGAGGAACACCTTGAGACTTCTATTCCTATCATAAAAATTGACGAGCCCTTTTTCAGCCACCTCTGTAAAATAACACAGCCGCAAATTCTGCTATTTACGAATTCTGCAACTGTGGAAGGCACCATGAACAGGCTGAAGCAGTTTGCCTCATGGCAGAATCAACTGGTACCTGATATTGAAGTCCGTGTTATTGAGAACAGCTTCAAGCTCCTCATGCAAGGCGATAAAGAGCAGTACAGTGATGGTATAGCTGATTACTTGAGAGCTCACTTTGAATTAAATCCAGATACGAAAATCTCGGTGGCCCAGTTATCAATGGTTGAAGCTGCCGAGAGAATATCGCAAGAGTTACAGGTGTCCATCGGCAATCCATTGGCACCTTTGGTCGATTTTTTCTCAGGAGAGGACATTTATTATACCGGAAAACATCTACATGTCGGTGACTGGGCCCGTGATAAAGAAGGCATTGCCTGGGAGAGAGTGGACGGTACGATGGATCTATTTTATGTAGACCCGAACGTGGAGGACTTTAGAGGTGTCTTCATCTGTAATGTGAAATCAAATGAAGAAGCCGAGGAGCGATTCATGAAGTGGGCTGAATCTACAGGCGGATGATTATTCTAACGAATCGTAGAACGCTTATTTGGCTCAAACGAGGCATTATGGATTTCTAACGAATCGTAATCATGCTATTTCTCAAAAACAACCTGCTTCTCCAGCTAATAAGGCGTAATAGCGATATCACGATTCGTTAGAAGCTGAAACCAGCGATCTGGCGTTAATTGCGAAACTACGCATTCGAATGTTCTTCCGATCGCCATTGCTCTGGGATTCCTTTGAATTTATTTAATAGGGTAGGAATCCCAGAGCAAAAGCGAACGCTTCAAGCTTTCTGCAAGAAAGCTACTTCGTAAGCATGTTCTGTGCTTCTCCAGAATCATTCGAAATGCTCCGTTTGGAATTAACTTTTTTTGATAAAAAAAGAGCAGGGCGGAAATCATCCGCCCTGCTCTTCTGCTTATATATTTAAAAAGGTAATCGTGTTGAGGAAAGGGGTATCTCGTGGAGGAAAGCATATGCTTCCGAAGTAACTTTCTTTCAGAAAGTTTTTAAGCGTTCACCTTTGCCAGCACACCCCGTCCAAATGAACGAACACTCCTTTTACTTCCCGTTCCAAGACGCTTCGATTTCCTCCAACGACTTACCTTTTGTCTCCGGAACGACACGCATCGTAAACAAGAACGTAACCAGCGACATCGCACCAAAGATCCAGAACGTGATTGCAGGACCTGCGGAATCCAGCATTGGCGGGAACGATTGCGATACGACATAGTCGGCAATCCACAGAGCCATGGACGCTATTGCTGTTGCCTTACCGCGGACACGGTTAGGGAAGATCTCACTCAAGACAACCCATACAACTGGTCCAAGTGATACAGCAAACGCCGCAACATAGATCAGAATGAAGATCAGAACAAGCGAGCCTGTTGTATGACCAGTATGGAACGCAATACCGATAACCGCCAGACAGATGGTCATCACAGACGAACCAACCAGCAGCAATACTTTACGGCCAACTTTATCAATCAACCAAATCGCGAGGATTGTGAACAGGAAGTTAACGAGACCAATAAGAATCGTTTGGACAAGAGACGAATCTGTACCAGAGCCCATCGATTTGAAAATTTCAGGCGCGTAATACATGACCGCATTGATACCTGTAACTTGTTGAAGAACAGCAAGCACAACACCAACGATCAATGCCAAGCGAACACCCGGGCGGAAAATATCTTTGAACCTGCTGCCTTTTTCTTCTGCGAAGGATGCTTTAATATCAAGCACTTCTTGCTTCGCGTCAGCCTCGCCATGAATTCGAAGCAGGATGTTTAACGCTTGCTCCGATTTGCCTTGCTTGATCAGCCATCTTGGGCTTTCAGGTACAAGGAACAACAGGACGAAGAAGATAACACCCGGAATAACGCCAACACCAAACATCCAGCGCCATGCATTCGCAATATCCCAAGCATCATCGCCATAGCCGGCAATACCGGAGTTGACGAAGTACACAAGGAAGATACCCGTTACGGTAGCGAATTGGTTTAAGGCAACGAGACGACCGCGGTATTTTGCAGGTGCAATCTCCGCATTATACAGTGGACATAGGGTGGATGTAATCCCGATACCAAGACCGCCGATCATACGAGCGATAATATACATCGTGAACGTATCCGGAATCGCAGAGCCGATCGAACCGATAACGAATAGGGCTGCTGCGACGATAAGTACTTTTTTACGTCCGAAGCGGTCACTTAGTACGCCAGAGAAGCCAGCGCCTACGATACAACCGATAATGAGCGAGGAAACGGCCCAGCCGACTGCGACCTCATTCAAGTCGAAACGGTCTTGCATAAATCCAATTGCCCCAGACACAACTGCGGTATCGAAGCCAAATAATAATCCGCCGAGAGCGGCAATCATCGAAACGAGCGTAACAAACTTCATGCTTTTGCCGCCGGCATTTGCAGAGAGGTTAGTGTTTAGGTTGCTCACTTTATTTATTCCCCTTCCAAGACAATTTGAATAAATGGATGTTATGTTTTTAAGAACGAACCTCATTATAACACCGGATCTGCAAGCTTTAGGGGGCATTCGACAGCACATATTTGTGATGTTTCAGCATCGAATAAGCGGCAATCCCAGCCTTGAATCCAGCAGCTAGGAACGAGTAGCATTTTATTAGTTTGCCCAACAAAAAAGTCCATGCACCATTGGCATGAACTCCCTGTATATCCTTATCCTTTTGCTTGACTGCGGTATTCCGTCGGAGTGACTCCAGTCACGCGCTTGAACACTCTGCTGAAGTAATTCGGATCCTTATAACCAACCTCGAAGCATACTTCTTTTAAGGCAAGTTCGTCGGCAGATACAATCAACTGCTTAGCCTTATCAATTCGTTGTCCGGTCAAATAATCAATAAACGTTGCCCCGACCTGCTGCTTGAACACCTTACTGAAATAATGGGGGTTGAGGTGAACATATTCGGCGGTATCCTCAAGTGACAGTTCCTCGGTAAAATGCTGCTCGATATATTGTTTGGCTTTATCGATCACATTAATCGTTTGCTGCTCACGCTGCTCCCGAATCCGCTGAAGGGCCGAGATCACATACGATCGATGCTCATCCGAGTTGTCCTCAGGAGCGGGGGCGCGAAGAGTCCCATCGTTAGCTGGTGAAGAACCCTCCTTCAGAACCTCCTCGAAATCAATGACCTTACCGGAATGTCTATCATCGTCCGAAGCAAATACGGCTTCGAAGTATGATTTGCGCCAGCCATCAGCTCCTGTCTGCATAGAACCGATGCCAACGGTAATGGTCAGCTGGAATTGCCGTTCGGCCAGGCTGCTGAGTTTCTCACCAAACTGCTTAATGCTTTGTTTCCAGACAAGGCTCGATTCTTGCGTATGATTTCGGATAAAAACAGCCATATGTAAGTCGATTAATGAACTGACAATACAGGTGATTCCATAAGTCTTTGCATAGCTGCGGAATGTCTCGTACAATTTTTTCTTATCCAGGGTGTAGATCTGCCTAGGAAAGGCAACCACTACCGCACAGCCCTCGTCTAACGGGAAGTCCAGCCAATCGGATAAGTTCTCTTCATCCGCATTCATCACTTGATCGACCATAAACAAGAGGGATAGTTCATTTTCCACCAGCGGCAGCAGCTGAGATACTTTATCCCTTAGGTGAAGCTCCTCGATACGCTTACCTTTTTCGCGCTCCAGTTCTTCGATGAGCTGGGTTAAGGTAGAGGAGATTTGATCCCGCCCTGCAGGTTTTACGATGTACTCCTTCACCCCAAGCGAGACCGCTTCTTTGGCATAGGCAAAAAAATCATAGGCCGTCACCAATATAAATTTGGTATCGGGCAGCATGGATTTCATTTCTCGAATGGCCTGCAGACCTTGGATTCCGGGCATATTAATATCCATCATGACGATATGCGGCCGGAATTCTTCTGCTTGTTCAATCGCTCTTCGGCCATTATCAGCATGGGCGATTTGGAACATGTCTGGCAGCATTCGGTGAATCAAATGCTCGAGCCCTTCTCGTTCAAGCGCTTCATCATCGGCGATCAATAGACGATACATCTAGACATTCTCTCCTTTCTGCTCTAGGTTGTCTGTTGCCGGCAGGAGGAGAATAACGGATGTTCCTCGTCCTGGTTCGCTTTCAATATAGACAATATCTTGACTGCTATAAAATAACCGCAGCCGCTTAATGACATTTCGTGTACCAAAACCCATGGAGTTTTTCTTCGCAGGTGCGGGAACAGGCGGCTCATGAAGGGCAAGCAGAGCATCACGCTCTACGGCGCTCATCCCCATTCCATTATCGGTTATCCTAACTCGAACACCTTCATCTGCTTGTTCCATAACCAGCTTTATCACTCCGCCCGATTCCATCCGTTCAACGCCATGAACAAAGGCATTCTCGACAAGCGGCTGAATTGTAAGAGCTGGGATCAGCAGTCCTAGTACAGACTCATCAATTTGCTGCTGAATCTCTACTCGATTGCGGAAGCGGGCCTGTTGTATCGTGAAATACTCCTGAACATGCCGCAGCTCATCCCCAAGTGTAACCGGACGATCAAGCTGGCTCAGATTATAACGAATCAGCTTGGACATGGACACAATCAGATCACTTGTCTGATCCGCTCCTTCAAGCAGCGCCAGCTTGGATAGTACATTAAGGGTATTAAATAAAAAATGAGGATTTATTTGGCTTTGCAAAGCCTGAAGCTCAAGCTCTTTGACGAGGCGCTCAGATTCCAGACGATCTTTATCTCGGCTGACAGCCACTTTCAGGTCATTGATCATATGGCGGAAAGCTTCAGATAAGATCCCGAGTTCGTCGCCTGATTGCTCCGGAAGGTAATCCGCATCCAGATGTCCTTTGGACAGATGCTGCGCAGTAAGCACGAGTCGGTCTACAGGCTCAGTAATACTTCTGGAAATCCATAACGCAAGCACTATACTGAGCAGGGTATTGATGATAAATGCAGTAGGTCCAAGCCAGTCCATTCGTACGATTTCCAATTGAATGCTTCGGTATACCGGCTCATAAGCACTAAGTTCCAGATCAATGAGACGGCGTTCTTCCTCCCGGATAAAAGAGCTTGTCTGCTCCGCATCCTCATAATGAGTCAGTGATTCAGCTAATGCTGCTGACTTACTCGTGTCAGCTTTTTGCTGTGCTGCCTGCTCTTGTTCCTCAAGCGTTTCAAGCATATGAATATATCCTTGCAGGACACCAGATATATCCGTTTCGGTTTGCTGACTTGCCAGCCTCGACTGGATTTGAGCAAGGGCAGCCTGCTGCTGCTGAAGTGTCAATTGGCTGCTTTCTTCGGGATTTAGCAAATAGGTGTACAAAGCCCGGACATTATCATCGGCGGTTTGCGTTGACTGGGTATATAGAAGCATGCGGTCCATCATCGTATTATAACTGTGCTGTACAGTTTTGGTGCTTTCGAATAGGAAGAAAGTAACGCCGTTTGTAAGCAGGACTAGCAGCGGAATAAAGAGCAGCAGCTTTTTGCGCAGTGTCATGGGACAGTCACCTCCTGACCTGTAATGACGGAAATAGGAGTGTACTGCTCAGGAGTAACGGTATGTCCATGGAAATAATCATTTAAGAGAGACATGGCTTCATAGCCCATTTGAGAAGGCTGCTGTACAATGGAGGACTTGATCTGCTTATTGTGTATAGCGGTGAGCGTATCCTCCAAGTCGTCAAAAGCATAAATCTCCACGCCTGCGGGTTTTATCCTGGCGACAGCTTCTGCCATGCCGATCCCGTCAAGAGAACTGAAGCCTGCCATATAAGTAATCTCCGGATGCTCCTTCAACATTTGCTCGGATTGCTGTGCAGCTTGAAGGCGTGAAATATTCGATGAGCGCACTTCGGCAATCGACAGCCCTGGGTAGGTTTTGATGACCGACTTGAATCCTTCTAGACGGAGCCGCTGATTGGCAGCTTCCTGGCTTCCGATCAAGACGCCAATCACCCCGCTGGGATTGTCCTGACCTCCTGCAAGGAGACGACCCATCTCTTGACCGGCATAGGTATTATTCGTGCCGACGTACGCAAGTCGCTTACTGCCTGGCTCATCGGTATCTACTGTAATGACGGGAATGCCAAGCATATTCGCTTTTTCGATTAACAGCTTATCCTGCTCTGAGCCGATGCCTTGGAGGATAATTGCATCCATCTTGGAGGCGATTGCTTTCTCCAATAGCTTCATCTGCTCTACTGCATTAATGCGAAAAGGCCCCATATACTGCAGTTCCATCTCAAACTTCGTAGCTGCTTTCAAAGCACCTTGCTCGACGGATCGCCAGAACGGATTGTCCAGCTCTTGTGAAATAAGGGCAATCTGAAGCTTAGTGTGATCCACTTCGCTTGCCTCAAGCGGGGTTACAAGTCCTCTGATCCTTTCAGTAGACAAGTAGAATTGTACGAGTACATATCCAAATATAATAAGTAATAGAAGAACGCCGATGTTCCATCTTCTCCGGTTTGCCATTGTGCTCAAAGCTCTCCTCAGCTGACTGAATAATAGCCACATTATACATGAATGGTCTATAAACCCAAAATTAATGTAAATTCAACGTTCTATTTAGCAGGGGATTACGACGTGATGTGGAATAGTTTGAAAAGCGATCACTTTGACTTCGAAAAGGTGGAAAATATTCGAATGGACAAGCATGGTCATATAATGAAGCATTCCTTTATGGAATCCATATGGAAAAATATCCCGGACGGGATTGTCGTGATAGATTTGGATGAGAACGTTCTAGACGTAAATCCCGGATTCGAGGCGCTCCACGGTTGGTCTAGAGAGGAGCTAATAGGAAAGCCCTGTTGTTTTACACCGGTACATCTTCTGGAAGAAAGAAGAATAATGATCGAGAAGGTGAAACAAGGGGATTCCTTAAGTGAGCAGGAAACGTTCAAGCTGCGCAAGGACGGTACATTGGTCTATATTAGCCTTACCATTACCGCCCTAAAGGATGAAACAGGACAGCTGATTGGATTGGTTGGCATCGAACGAGATATTTCGGATCGCATTAAGATGGAGGCGTCCTTGTTCGAAGCGGAAAGTTTATATAGTCATTTGGCCGACAGTGCGCTTGCTGGCGTATTCGTCGGGCAGGATGGCCGTATTCTGTATGCGAATCCCTATCTGTCTGCCCTTTATGGGTATACGAATGAAGAAATGCTGCAGGTTGATATGGCTCAGTTGATGATGCCTGGCGAGCTGGAAAAAGTTGTGCGTGATGCAGAGAAAACTTTAATAGAGCAAAAGCAGATCTATTATCATTTTAATATTACTGGGGTGAAGAAGGACGGCACTCCTGTTCACCTCGAGGGTAACTCCTGCTTGATTTCTTTCCAAGGAAGATCGGCACTGCTTGGCACGGTTCAGGATATTACGGTCAAGAAGCAAAAAGAGCGTTCGCTTCGTGACAACGCTAATATGTATCAACGGATTATCAAGTTCCTTCCTGAGCCGATTGTCTTGATCGACAACGGTGAGATTGTCTATGCAAATAAATTAGCAGTGAAGCTGATTGGTGCAGTAGATGATACCGAGATGGTTGGGAGACCAATTCTTGATTATGTAGACCCGGCATACAGCCGTGATCTTATGGATGTCCTGAACAAAGTTATACATACCGATGATCCGACGATTTTTATTGAGAATAAACTGCTATGCAAGGATGGACAGACCATTGATGTTGAGATGTCGAGCATCCGGATTCATAATTACCGGGGCAAAATGGTCATCTTGACCGTGATTCGGGATTTGACGGATCGTAAGCGTTCAGAGGAGATGCTTGTCCGTTCCGAGAAGCTGTCAGTTATTGGACAGTTGGCGGCAGGAGTTGCTCATGAAATTCGTAATCCGTTAACCGCACTCAAAGGCTTTACCCAACTGCTCAAATCGAAAGCCGAGGGGAACTCGTTCTACTATGACATTATGACCAACGAGCTTGACCGGATTAATTTTATCGTCAATGAGTTTATGACCCTTGCGAAGCCGCATTTCTCCAAATTTAGTACACGAAGGCTGGATCATATTCTGCATGCGGTGATTTCGATTCTCGAGACGCAGGCAATCCTGATGAATGTATCGATCCGTACGGAGTTCGAGAACTGTATTCCGTCCATCTATTGTGATGAGAACCAGCTGAAGCAGGTCTTTATCAATATTATTAAAAATGCGATTGAAGCGATGCCGTTGGGAGGACAAATTACGATTTCAGTAGCTATGGAGCCCGATCAGGAGAAGGTGCGGCTTACGATTCGTGATGAGGGAATGGGGATTCCGGATACGATTATCCGCCAGATTGGTCAACCCTTTATTACGACCAAGGAAAAGGGAACAGGGCTTGGCCTCATGATCAGCTCACGGATTATTGAAGCTCATCACGGGCTAATGAACATATCGAGTGTTCCTGACGAAGGAACAACGATTGAGATTATCCTGCCGTTAAATATGGAAGAAAAATAAATAAAGGCTGAGCGATTACGCTCAGCCTTTTATCTATTGGATAGGAGATACGGACCGGCGGATAATTAATTCCGCGGGCAGGACGATTTTTTTCCAAGGACCGGCTTCCTCTTTGTTCTGAATACGGTCAATTAGCATCTGCATGCCAAGATAACCGAATTGATAGGCTTGCTGGGCGGCGACCGTCATGAACGGATCCACTTCGGAGTAGGGACCAAAATCATCAAAGCAGACGATCGAGATATCGTCTGGAATTCGGAGACTCCGCTTCCGCAGCAGACGGATGACTTCAATTGCCAGCACATTATTGCCGGCGACGACAGCCGTTGGAAGTGGTTGAAGCGAATCCAGCCAAGCCTCCATCTCCGACAGATCATTACGAGGCCCGTAGCTCGTCTCGAATACGATTTTCTCGTCGTAGGTGAGTCCATTCAAGATAAGTGCTTCCTTGTAGCCCTCCAGTCGAAGCCTCGCACTAGATATCGTATCCGAACCATTAACGATTGCAATTCGTTGATGCCCTTGCTGCACAAGGTGGTTGACTAGCCCCCTAGCGCCTTCCTTGCTATCTCCAAGCACAATATCACATTCAACGCCAGGTACTTCTCGGTCCAGCAACACAAACGGAATGTTATGCCGCTGTAACGATTCGAGATGGGGCTGAGACGGATCTCCTGCTGGGGCAATTAACACGCCATCCACGCGAGTCGTCAGAATCGTGTTAATATAATCGGCTTCCTTATCGAGGTTTTCATCACTGTTGCCAAACAGCAGGCGATAGCCGTTTTTAGTTGCAGCATCTTCTGCACCACGCGACAGCGTTGTATAGAAGGGGTTCGTAATATCGGTAATAAGCAGGAATAAGCTTCGGGTCTGCTGCAGCACAAGGCTGCGGGCCATCTGGTTAGGAACGTAGTTCAATTCCTCCATCACCTTTTTGACTTTTGCCCTCGTCTTTTCACTTATTCTGCCTGTGTTATTGATAACTCTAGAAACGGTCATTGCGGATACATTGGCCTTCTCCGCAATATCATAGATTGTAACCATACACTACTACTCCTCATCGACAATTCATGCTTTTATCTTACAAGAGAAAACGATTGACAGCAACAGTAGGTCTTGCTAAATTAGAGTTATCGGTAACATTTTATATACACTATTCATTCATTTGGAGGGGTATTTATGACGGACATTGCTTATCGCTTTCAGAATGGTTTTCCTAAGATCGGTATTCGGCCTACGATAGACGGACGACGCAAGGGAGTTCGCGAATCTCTTGAAGTACAAACGATGAACATGGCAAGATCGGTAGCTAATCTGATTTCTGAACATTTGCGCTATCCGAATGGTGAGCCGGTTGAATGTGTCATTGCAGAATCGACGATTGGCGGTGTGGCAGAAGCTGCTGCATGCGCAAATCAATTTGCCCGTGAAAATGTTGGGGTATCGATAACGGTAACGCCATGCTGGTGTTATGGTACGGAAACAATGGATATGAATGCTTCTATCCCGAATGCGGTATGGGGCTTTAACGGAACCGAACGCCCAGGCGCTGTTTATCTGGCAGCCGTACTCGCGGGTTATGCCCAGAAAGGGATTCCGGCGTTTGGTATATATGGTGAAGAGGTACAGGAATCAACAGATACCACTATTCCTGATGATGTAAGAGGAAAGCTGTTGTCGTTTGCGAAAGCTGGTCTTGCTGTAGCATATATGCGCGGCAAATCCTATCTATCAATGGGCTCGGTGTCCATGGGTATTGCGGGCTCAATTGTAAGCGATTCCTTTTTCCAGGAATACCTTGGTATGCGCACGGAATATATCGATATGTCCGAATTTGTCCGCCGCTTCGAAGAACAGATCTATGATCCTGCTGAATTTGAGATAGCACTGTCTTGGGTGAAAGAGAACTGCGTGGAAGGACCGGACAATAACCCAGCCGCGATTCAAACCTCTCGCGAGAAGAAAGATCAGGATTGGGAGACCGTTGTGAAAATGACAATCATCGCCCGTGACTTGATGATCGGCAACCCTCGTCTTGCGGAGCTTGGCTTTGGCGAAGAAGCGATGGGCCATAACGCGGTTGTGTCCGGCTTCCAGGGACAACGGCAATGGACGGATCATTTCCCGAATGGCGATTTCATGGAAGCGATCTTGAATTCATCGTTTGACTGGAACGGAATACGTCCTCCATTTATCGTAGCTACGGAAAATGACAGCCTGAATGGTGTCGTGATGCTGTTTGGTTACCTGCTGACGAATACTCCGCAAATTTTCGCCGATGTGCGGACTTACTGGAGCCCGGCTTCGGTGGAGCGCGTAACAGGACATAAGCTTGAAGGTCACGCAGCTAATGGCATTTTGCACTTGTTGAACTCGGGCTCAGCAACACTTGATGGCACAGGTGAGCAGCAGATTGACGGCAAGCCTGCGATGAAGCCGTTCTGGGATATTACTGAGCAGGAAGCAGCTGATTGCCTTGCAGCAACCTCTTGGCGGCCAGCCGGCGTTGAATATTTCCGTGGAGGCGGATTCTCCTCCGACTTCTTGTCCCGCGGAGGTATGCCAATGACAATGTCACGGATCAACTTCGTTAAGGGAGTTGGACCGGTTCTTCAAATCGCCGAAGGCTATTCAGTTGAATTGCCTAGCGACGTTCATGCTAAGCTCGACAACCGGACGGACCCAACCTGGCCAACAACTTGGTTTGCTCCGATTCTGACGGGCAAAGGTGCTTTTACCACGGTTTATGATGTGATGGATAACTGGGGAGCGAATCATGGCTCGATTAGCTTCGGTCATATTGGCGCCGAGTTAATTACGCTCGCTTCGATGCTGCGTATTCCGGTCAATATGCACAATGTGTCGGAAGAAGCTATTTTCCGTCCACGGGCATGGGGATTGTTCGGAACTAACGACAAAGAGGCTGCTGATTATCGTGCTTGCTCGAACTTTGGACCATTGTACAAATAATAGATCAGTTTTACGAAGTAAGAATTACTCTTTTTAGGTTACGCTTACGAAGTAAGAATTACCTTATCTGTCCTGTAATAGGACAAAAACTTGGAAATTCTTTTTAGGGGATGAGAGCATTGGAGATTCGGCAGGAGCTTTGCAAATACGCAAGGAAGACAGTTGCTAATAAACTGGTCGTTGGACCCGGCGGCAATATTAGTGCGAAGCATGAAGGGAAGATGTATCTTTCGCCAAGCGGCTTTGCTCTTGATGAGATTGAACCTGAGCAATGGGTAGCGGTTGATATTGAGACGGGGGCGGTGGAGGATAACGGACTACGTCCTTCCTCTGAGGTTCTGATGCATCTTTATGCTTATCGTGCGAACCCGTCGATTGGGGCTATCGTGCATACGCATCCGCCGTATTGCATCGCTTTTACATTAGTGGAAGAGAATCTTCCGATTATGTTCCCTGACCAAGCGGCACTTGTAGGCAAGACAATCTATATTCCATATGTACTGCCAACAACGGAAAAGCTGGCGGACGCACTTGCTCCTAAGGTGAATGAAGCGAGCAGCATTTTGCTTGGCAATCATGGGCTTGTTACAACGGGACGTAATTTGCGCGAAGCTTATTACCGGACAGAGGTTGTTGAGGAGAGCGCGAAGATTTTCCTTATTGCAAGCCAAGTGAAAGAGCCTAAAGTGCTGACGAAGGAAGAGTTTGAGGAGATTGCTTCACTCGAAAGTGAAGCTTACCGGATTAAGCTGCTTCAGAAGCAGCAATAACAATGGAACGGCGGCTGCCGCTGCAAGAGGAGTGAAACGTATGGTGCAAACAACCGTATTGGCATTTGATCTGGGAGCGAGCAGCGGCAGAGCGCTGATTGGCCGGCTGATGCTGACGGAAGCCGGAGAGCGCAGGCTGGAAGTGGAGGAGCTTCACCGTTTTCCGAATGTCGCGGTTCAGGTTGGACGTCATTTGCACTGGGATATTCTGAGGCTTCTTCAGGAGATGAAGCATGCTCTGCGCAAAGCATTCCAGGCTGGTTATCAGCCCGTCACTTTTGGCGTAGACACTTGGGGAGTGGACTTCGGCCTGCTGGATGCCAATGGGGAACTGCTTGGGAACCCCTATCATTATCGGGATCCCCAGACAGAAGGACTGATTGAAGAAGTCTCTGGTAGGTTTGGCAAAGAGGAGCTTTTTCGTCAGGGTGGACTGCAGTTTATGCCATTCAACACCATCTATCAGCTGTATGCGATGAAGAAGGCAGCTTCACCTAAGCTGGAGGCTGCAAGGGCTTTGCTGCTGACACCGGATTTGCTCGTTTATTTGTTGACGGGACAACGTGTTTGCGAATTTTCGATGGCGACAACAACACAGCTTCTACATCCAGAAAGTCGACAATGGAATTCTGATTTGATGGAGCAGTTGGGGATTCCGGTTGAGATGTTCCTTAACCCCATTTATCCGGGTACCCGTATTGGTCCGTTGTCAGAGGAAGTGTGTGAAGAGCTGGGTATACCGTCTGTGGAGGCAGTTGCCGTTGCTACGCATGATACGGAATCTGCGGTGGCGGCTATTCCGGCGAAGGCAGAGCCGTTTGCTTACCTGGTCTGTGGCACATGGTCGCTGGTGGGAACGGAGCTCGATCAGCCACTGCTGTCTGAAGAAGCGATGGCCCTTGAGTTCTCGAATGAGGGCGGTGTAGGCGGCAAATATCAGCTGCTCAAAAACATTATGGGCTTGTGGATTCTGCAAGAATGCAAGCGCGAATGGGATGAGCAGGGGAACGTCTATTCATTTGCTGAATTAGCTGTGATGGCTGAGCAGGAGGAAGCTTTCCGGAGTTTAATTAATCCAGATGACTTGCGTTTCTTCGGACCGTCCAATATGACGGAGAAGGTAAGAGGGTACTGCCGTGAGACAGGCCAGCCTGTTCCAATGACTGAGTCGGCAGTGGCACGTTGTATAATGGACAGCCTTGCCCTCAAGTATCGAAATGCGCTGGAGCAGATCGAAAAGCTGACGGGAGAGTGCTATAGCGGGATGCATATGGTTGGCGGGGGCATTCAGAACCAGCTGCTATGCCGCCTGACAGCCAATGCGATCGGCCGTCCAGTATGGGCAGGACCGGTAGAAGCTAGCGCGATCGGCAATATGCTGGCGCAATTTATGGCACTGGGAGAATGTGTAGATTTGGAAGAAGCAAGACAACTATCTGCTGCTTCTTTCCCGGTGGAGGTATATGAACCGTCGGAGCTAGAAGTATGGAATGAGACCTATGAACGATTCAAGCAGCTGCTGTAGGCTGCATACATGGGAGGACCGGAGCAATGCTGAATGGTATTCCGAAAATCATTTCACCTGAGCTGCTGAAAGTGCTGATGGAGATGGGGCATAGCGATGAGCTTGTGCTTGCTGACGGCAACTTCCCGGCGGCAAGCCATGCGCAGCGCCTCGTTCGCTGTGACGGGCATAGTGTGCCGGAGCTGCTCGACGCAATTCTTCAGCTGTTCCCGCTTGATCAATACGTGGAGAAGCCGGCAGCGCTCATGCAGGTGGTACCCGGAGATCCGGCAGAAACGCCGATCTGGGAACAATACAGATCCATTATTGTGCAGCGCAGCGGGCTTGAGGAGCCGTTCGAGGAAGTGGAGAGATTCGCTTTCTACGAGCGTGCGAAGAAAGCCTACGCGATTGTCGCGACAGGAGAAAGCGCGATCTACGCCAACTTGATTCTGAAAAAAGGCGTCATTAAATAGCTATCTGTAGCTAAAGCTGTCCAAATGGACAGCTTTTTTTTATGGTGTCGATGATTATGCTCGGACCCAAATAAGGAAAAACCGTACTGCAAAGGTTTTGCCGAATTGGCTTGGGCTAATAAGGGTAGACAGAGGTGGGAGTGTAAATAATTACAGGCAGTGCCGAAATTCGGCACTGTCTGTTTTAATTATTAAGTCGTCTTAAACGTATACGATTTGCGTGATGCGACGCGGTTCTTTGAATCAAACACAGCGATCTCGATTTTATGGCTGCCGGCTTTTAATTTATCAGGCTGAATCGAGAAGGTATATGGATACTGCTGGCGTGTCAGAACGACAGCGCCGTCGAGCTTAATGACCACTTTACTGATGTAAGGGTCATAAGTTTTTATCCACACGATTCCGGTAGCGGGTTTGCCGATATTACCTTGGTTCGCAAACTTGGTTACACTCTTCGTGTAACTGCTGGTTCCTGAGACAACCTTGGACAAGTAATAGGAGTCATGTATCATCTTGCTGTAGGAGCTTAGCAATGCCGGGCTCTCCGTCAAGCTGAAGTTGTTAAGGCTTCGTTCAGCACTATAGGAATCTGTCAGTGTGTTCAAGCTGAACCAGTTGATTGATTTTACCCGAGGGTATTTCAGCTTAGCACCATGGTAGAGCATGTTCATCTTCGTAATCGCAAAATTAACCGTAGACGTATTGCCTGCTTTGCTGAAATGGGTAGCGCCAAATTCGCTGACCATAATTGGCTTACGTGAAGCGTACAGCTTGTATACATAATCGATGGAATCGAGCGGATTTACCTGATCGGCCGGCTCTTTGACGTTGCCATTAAAGTATTTCACACTATAGATACTGAGGCCGACCCAATCAACCCAGTCATCCCCCGGATAGTAGGAGGCGATTTTCTGCTTTGGATTGGCAGCAGGTGACCAGACCATCGCTACGTTCGGAGCTTCTTCTTTCATCACTTTTGATACAAGACGGAATTTCTCAATGTACAGCGAAGGGTTACCGTACCACTTCACCCAGCTGCCGTTCATCTCGGAGGCGAATCGCAGAAAGATTGGAACGCCGGCAGCTTTTGCATCCTTTGCGAATTTGCGTAAGTATGCATCATCTTTAACTGCGCTTAATCCGTTATCCGGCTGCAGGGCAAGCTGAATGGCTCCACCTGCTTTCTTGACAGTCTCTGCCCAATGATAAGGGAAGGCACTGCCGTACTTATGGTAGTTGAAATACACAGCATGCTGCTTGCCTGCAAGCGTATTGAAGGCATTAAACTTGCCATCCTTCTTATCCTCAACACCGCTGTCTTTCTCCACATAAGCACCAATGTACATACCAGACGCTGGCTCAAATTTCGCCAGATTAGAATTCGTTGCAGTCGAAGCGCCAGCCTTCTCTAAATAAAGCTCAATGTTGGTATTTAGCGCATCCGCCTTAGCGAGTACCGCATAATACGTATTCAGATCACCAGACTTTTCGCCAAGAGCCTTATGAATTTTGGCTTCCCGGTAATACATATCGGCAGCTTTCTGGAACTGGTTGTCCTTGGTGTAGCATTCAGCCAGCTTCCGCAAATAGCCAGCCTGCTCCGACTGGGCGACTGCCAGCTCGAATTCCTTGATAGCGAGCTTGATCTTGCCCTGATTCATGTAGGCGACGCCATTTGTGTAATGCTTCCAGTGATGGATGGAGTCTGCAGCACTTGCGGTCTGTGTCAGCGGATTTACCGCCAATGCCAGAATGAGCGCCATCAACATGATGAGGCTTAGTCCACGCCAGCCTTGCTTACGTGCAGTTGTCATTCGTGATGTCCTCCTTTAGTTAATTAGGTTTGGTGTGCCTGAGTTAGGCATTTCTTAGAGAGTTATCGGTTATGCGATTACTTAGGTGAATACCTGACTGAAATCTCATCCTCAAATCTTTCATACACATAGACCAAGGAATTGAAACGTGCAGCAATGGCGATACAGAAGCGGAAGTGAAGCAACCTTTTTCTGGAAGTTGCAGTCTAAAGAAATAGAGATAAGCAGGATGAAAAAGGGAGGCTTAACAGATGAAGCTTACCGTTAAACCAATTGTAATCTTACTTGTACTTGCACTAATAACGGGCTGCAGCGTGGGTTCAAATTCGTACGGGGATCTAAAGATTAACATGTTGAAATCCGAGGATAGTGTCTCCTTTCATTTACATATTTCGGAAGGAGTGAACGGTTTCGTCGCACAGTCACTGCCTGTACCGAATGACGAGAATGTTATCGCACATCTAGTCCGCCGGATTACGGATGAACCGGATGGCAAGCGATTTAAGCTTGATGTCGTAATTGTTCAGCCAGACAAGCAACGTTATAAAAATTATCCCGTTGCGGACGTCATCGTGAAGGATGATTATTCGGTTGATTCTATTGCCAGAGCCTACGGGTTTCATTCACAAGATAAGCTTGTTCTTGTCCGGCCGAAGGAGCGGAGCGACCACAAGGAAGGTGTTCAGTACGATGTTATATCACTTAATGTCCATACGGGGAAAATAAAGACAATTGCGGCTGATGCCGTGCCGGATGTCTCTCCGTCCTTTTTTGCGAAGGGCTGGATGAATCAGACGGGTCAGCTATATTTGAACAGCTATTCTGACGGTCGACTGTGGTCCGTAAATACCGGAAATGGTGAGGTTCAATCAATTATGGGTGAATTTAACCATGAATGGCCGTTGTATCTGCTTACACCTTCTCCGAATGGAGAGCTGTTTTGGCATGAGAAAAAAGACCACCATTTCTCGATGTATGGTCAGGATGGAAAGCTGTTGAAAGAGATTCCCCACACGCTCGGCTATCATTCTTATCCGGCTTTCGAATGGAGCCCGGACAGCCGATATTCAGCATTAGCTTTCACACTGAATGATAACTCGGATAATATATTAGGCGGAGAAGATGCCTATATTATCGCTCCTGAAGTGGTGGCGGTCTATGATAGGAATGGGGATTGGATATGGGAAGTACAAGCGAAGCCCAAAGAAGGTTTAACGAATGTGGACTGGAACGGCTGGCTCTCTGAAGAGGGTGAAGGGGTCATTTCCTGGTATCAGCTGGATCGTACAGAAGAAGGAACGGCCCCCCGTAAGACCGATCTCCATTACGCCATGGTGGATGTGACAACGGGCAAGCAGACGGAGCTGAAGCCCGCCAACCGTTTGGAGGATTTAAAATCACCGGTACCGGTTGTGAATCGTACTGCTCAGCTCCTGCTCATAGACCGTGAAGCGGGATTGTATTGGTCACCCACAGGTGAACAAGCGAATACATCCATCACTATCCTGTCCAAACCAGATGACCCGCAATTGATATGGGCGACTCGCAATCATACACGTGAGCAGACAACAATTACTCGTTACAACCCAGCGGATCAATCCACTGTAACGACTCTGTTTGAAGAGCGACTGGGAGATGAGCTTCAGGTCATAGGAGATTCAATGATCTTGGATAACCAGATGAACTACAGATGGATTCGTTAACCGAAACGGCTAATAGCCTGCCCTCGTTATTCACGATGGCAGGCTATCTTTATGGTGAAGCTGTAAAGGCACTGCATCAGCTTCCGCTGATCACACGTGCTTGTTGTTGTTTGCATATGATTTTTCGTAAGCTGTCCCCGGATAAAAAGTAAACCCGCTCAAGGTCAGCGATTGACCGTCCCTTGCAATATTCCGCATAGATCTCATCATTACGATCATTGATCCGCGCTTTCGTGCCGCTGAGCTGTCCCCAGCCTGCACGCTCATCGCTTTGTTTCGGAATGTAAAGCAATTCGCCATCAATATATTGCTGTATTTGCCTAAGCAGAGTGGGGGGAAGCACATCTTTCCCGTTTTTGTAACGCCCCATCGAGGCCCTCCTTCGATTTGTGGTTCCATTGGCATTCGTTGGCTTGTTTTGCGTTAAACATGGCTAACCCTCCTCCTTTCATATTTTAAATTGCATGGATTTGAAATGTAATGGAGGGGGAACCGGCTAAGGCTCCCCCTATATGGGCATTCGCTTTAAGCGAATGCCACCTCCTGGATCTGAATCATTGCATTCAGCCTCCTTTCCCGTCAATTCGTCGGCCCGACATCTATATTAACGCATATAAGGAAGGCATTCCGCAAGGACGAAAACGGTTAAATTTGTATTTTCTCACTCAAACAATAACCGCAATGGGTCCGGAACCGGACAGCTCTTACGGGTTTCGGTATCCATAGCAACACTCGTAATAAGCGCATCCGTACACAGCTCATCGGCAGCATTTAAGATGTACTGCTCCAGAACAAAGCTGGTTCGGCCGACGGATTTGGGGCGGGTGATGACCGTAAGCTGATCTCCCTGCCGGCATTCCTTGCGGTAGTTGATATTAATATTGACCGTGACTGTCTGCACACCAAGTTTTTTTAAGGTGTCATAGTGGAGGTTGGCTGTTTCATACCATTCCTCGCGGCCCCATTCCAGATATTCTAAATATTTAGCGTTATTCACATGTCCGTTCACATCGATCTCAGTAGGGCGGACGATTAGGGATAGTGTCGTTTCCATAGCTCTCTCCTTATCGGATTTAGATATACACTATTATAACGCTGTGAAAAATCAGGAACAAACCGCTTCGTTTTTCAGACCAACTGTTTCTAATGCATTCGCTAATATCGAGATCATTTGCTCTATATCATCAGCTGACACAATAAGTGGAGGCATTAACCGGATCGCAGCTTGGTTAGGGGCATTGACGAGAAGCCCTTTTTTAAAGCATTCAGCAGCCAGCATGGGAGCTGAGCCCTCCGGTACATCAAACGCCAGAAGCAGCCCTTTGCCACGAACTTGGCTGATAGAGTATTCCGTAGACAGACCAGTGAGCTTCTCTTTAATCAACTCGCCTTGCAGAGCAGCATTGTCTGCCAGCCCAAGTCGTATAATCTCACTTACTACGGCATGACCAGCCGCCATACCTAGAGGTGCCGCACTGTAAGTGCCGCCTTGATCACCCGGTTCGAACAGATCAAATTCAGCAGTAGTCAGCATAGCAGACAGAGGGAAGCCGCTGCCGATCCCTTTTGCTAAGGTCATCACATCCGGCTTTATGTCGTAATGCTCATAAGCGAACAGCTTGCCTGTTCTTCCAAGCCCGGTCTGTACTTCATCGAAGATCAGCATAATATTGTAAATGTCGCATGCTTTGCGCAGTGCCTGCAGATATGGCCCGTCGACAGCATGAACGCCGCCTTCTCCCTGGACGAGCTCCAGCATAATTGCACAGGTACGGTCACTAATGGCTGCAAAACAGGCGTCAAAATCATTTATAGGTACATGGATGAAGCCGGGAACTTTAGGCTCAAATAAAGGTTTAAATGCCTCTTTGCCCGTGGCAGACATCATCGCTAATGATCTTCCGTGGAAGCTGTTGGTCAATGTAATAATCTCGTAGGCGCCATTCAAATGGAGAGCACCATGCTTACGGGCAAGTTTAATGGCGCTTTCGTTTGCTTCAGCACCGCTGCTTGCAAAGAATACTTTGTCAAAGCCCGAAACTTCCGTTAGGAGGTCCGCAAATTCAACCATAGGTTTGTTGTAGAAACCAGGGCTCGCATGAACTAACTGACCACTTTGATAAGTCAAAGCCTCCTGCAGGGCAGCAGGGGAATGTCCTAGACTCGTCACCGCCCAGCCCCCGATAAAATCCAAGTAGCACTTATCGTCGGTATCCCATAAATACATACCTTCCCCGCGCGTCATGACTACTTCAGGACGGTTAGCTGTATAAAGCAGCGATTGCTTGGCAGATGCGAGCAAGCTGTCGGTCGTTTTGTTCATGGTTTGCATGTTGTGATCGAACCTCCATATCCATTATGATGTGAATTAATATACAACATAGTGAATAATAATACAACAATCATCCAAGCTTTTTAAGAAAAGAAAATTTTTCTAATACGTAGACATAAAAAACGGACATACTGCATAAGCAGCATGTCCGTTCGATTATCCAATAATTATTTTTCCTTCGGGATGTCGGTACAGCTCTTTCGATTGAGTAGGAACAAGTGTATAAGCCAGGGTAAGCGGACCCATCCGCCCGATGAACATGACGATAATAATTAATATTTTTCCGATATAGGTCAAATGAGGGGTAAGCCCCATCGATAAGCCTGTTGTTCCGAATGCAGAAGTCACCTCGAACATGACGGTTAAGAAATCGGTCTCTTCCGTGGCTGTTAGGATCATTGTGAACAACACGATAGTAGCGACGGAGACGGCAGTAATTGTTAAAGCTTTATGGACCCGGTCCTTCGCTAATCTTCTCTTGAAGAAGACGACATCCTCTTTACCACGCATCATGGCGATTACAGCTCCGATCAGAATGGCAAAGGTCGTTACTTTAATACCGCCGCCTGCCGATCCAGGAGAAGCACCGATAAACATCAGAATAATTAGCAGAAATTGACTCGCATTACGCATGGCTGCAATATCGAGTGTATTCGCGCCGCCAGAGCGGGGCGAGATGGATTGGAACAGCGAACTGAACAGCTTGCCAGTAAAGCTGAGCGGCTGCAGCGTATTCGTAAATTCGAATATAAACAGTAGTACAGCCCCACCCAGGAACAAAATACCGGATGTAGTCAGCACAACTTTAGAGTGAAGCGAGAACTTGCGTATTTTCGGATAATCAACCACCTCGCCAAGCACGATAAAACCAATGCCGCCTAGAAAAATAAGAATCATAAGCACGGCATTGATGATTGGATCATCGACATGACTGGTAAAACTATTAAAGGGACCATGAATGGGACCCATAATATCAAGGCCAGCATTCGTAAACATCGACACACTATGAAAGACGCCGTAATAGAGCGCTCTATCAACCGGCATGATTGCTGACCACCTTGCCGTAAGAATCAGTGCCCCGACAGCCTCAATGGTAAAGGCATAAATGAGGACGCGGCGGATAAACCGGACGATTCCTTCGAGCGAGGTATGGCTCATCGATTCCTGAAGCCAGAGCCGCTCTCTGAGCGAGATCCGCTTGCGGAAAGCTAGAGCAAACAATGTCGCCATCGTCATGAAGCCAAGACCGCCAACCTGCATCAGCATCAAGATGACAATTTCACCAAAGGTAGAGTAGTGGGTTCCCGTATCCACAACAACAAGCCCGGTTACACATGCAGCCGATGTTGCTGTAAAGAAAGCATCAATAAATGGCGTATGTATTCGGTCTGCTGAGGCAGAAGGCAATGATAGCAAGATGGAACCAATCAAAATAATGATTACAAAGCCAGCTGTTAAGAGTTGAGGCGGGGTTATTTTCGACCAGTAGGATTTCTTCAAGCGTGTATCACCTTTCATGAAAGCTTCGTCAAATTCTAAGTTCTTATGTTTATCTGGTATAATTAGTATAAAGGCAAATGGTACAGGAGGACAGAGTTACATGAAATCAAGATATATTGCGAGTCTATCGCTAGCCATTATGTTTATTGGATTTATTGTGACCAGATGGTGGCTGCCGGAGAATGATTGGACCATGCTGCTGGAAAGTGGATTTGAAGCGGGGCTGGTCGGAGGGATTGCTGACTGGTTTGCGGTAACCGCTTTGTTCCGGCATCCGTTTGGTATTCCCATTCCACACACGTCATTGCTGCTTAAGAACAGGGACAAAATCGTTAATTCACTCATTTCCGCAATGGAAACAGAGCTTCTAAACAAGGAAAGTATCAGCAGGAAGCTTAAAGAATTAAAGCTGTTTAAAGGAATTGCGTCCGCGATTGTAGGTTTGCTGAGCAGACGCAGCGTACGGGTCGGCGTACTTCGTTTTGCCCAATCCTCCATTGAACAGGTTCCACTCGAGAAGCTTAGCGTTAAGATCCAAGAACTTGCCGCTGACTATGTCCGCAAGCAGGATATCGTTCCGATCGTAGATAAGCTGACGGACAAATTCGCTTACGACGGCTGGGATGAGAAAGCTCTAGATTTTGTATTAGAGCAGGGCAAGGAATGGGTCAAGAAGCGGGAAACCGAGCAATTCTTCGGCAGACTGGCGCACAGCAAGATGGAGGAAATGCAGGTTGGCGGTTTTATGGGCTTTGCCGTTCAGGCATTTGTTGGCTTTATGAGTCCGGAAAAGCTTGGTCCAATCATTCAGGGAATGCTGTTATCCAGTATTAAGGAGCTGAGCATTCCGGGGAACCCGAACAGGCAGAAGCTGCTTGACGAGGTGAAAAGGCATACATTAGCGTTGTCGGCAAATGAAGAATTGATGGCTCAGCTGAAAAAGTGGCTGCAAACCAGCACAGAAAGTGTCCAGCTAGAGCGGTTTATTCATCTTCGTCTTGAAGAGCTTCGTCAACTGCTGCTGGATAAGCTGGAAGATGAGTGCCTGAATGGCGGACGTGTGCTTGTTAGAGGCTTCCGCTTCTTAACAGAAGCAGCGAAAGGCAAGGAAGAGCTGCTTGACCGCTGGGAGCAGTCTATTCTGTCCTTTATGGTCAACTGGATTGAGAAGAATCATTACCGGATCGGACTGCTTGTCCGTGATAATTTGAACAAGATGGACGATCAGGCACTGGTCAGCATGCTTGAGCAGAAGATTGGTAACGACCTGCAATGGATTCGTGTGAATGGTGCGGTGTGCGGCTTTATTGTAGGCGTTATCCTTTACTTTTTCTAATTAGGAGAGTGCAGGAGGAATTGCAGGTGTCCTTATTGCAGTTAAACAAGGTATCCAAATATAAATTTGATGAGGAAAAGGCATGGCTGTTCAGGGATATAACGGCAGATATTAGCCCCGAAGACCGCATTGTTCTAATCGGGGGTTCTGGTCAAGGGAAAAGCACGCTGCTGCGCATTATCGCACGGCTTGAGAGGTTGGATGACGGCGGGATTTGCCTGGAGGGCAAAACAAGTAAGGAATGGAAGCCGCAAAGCTGGCGCAAGAAGGTAAGTTACGTTGCGCAGAAGCCTGTTATGCTGACGGGCAGCATCGATAATAATTTGCGTACGGTCAGCCTATTGCATGATCGGCCTTTTGAAGAAGAGCTTGCCCGGCGCTATATGGAGGCTGTAGGGCTCGGGCAGCTCGATTGGGGCAAGAATGCCGTTGATCTTTCCGGCGGCGAGCAGCAGAGATTGGCGCTTATCCGTTCTCTTATGTTAAATCCGGATATTCTTCTACTTGATGAGATAACATCCTCGCTTGATCCAGGAAGCAAGCATGCAGTAGAGCAGCTGCTGCTGGAATGGGTGTCAGAAACGAACTCGCCAAAAGCTTATTTATGGATTACGCATGATGTGGAGCAGGCTCGCGCAATCAGTAACCAAGTTTGGTTTATGGCGGAAGGATGTTTGCTTGAGAAGGGGGAAACAACAGCTTTCTTCGAACATCCGAACACCAAGCAGGCCAAACAGTTCATGAGTGGTCTGCAGACAGAAGTGGTGAAGCATCCATGAGCAATATGGCGCTCATCTGTACGTTATGTTTTGTTGCGGTTGCAGCATTCATCTCCATGAAGCAGAAGCTAGGACTGGAAAAGGAAATCTTAATCGGAACATTGCGTTCAGCAGTCCAACTGCTGTTTATCGGCTATGTTCTCCACTTTGTATTTGGAACAAGTAATCCGTTCTTTATTCTAATCATCATTACAGGCATGATCTTAGTTGCAGCTTGGAATGCCGGGGCAAAAGCAAAGCATATAAGCGGAATTCGGCTGCGAATTGCAATTACGCTTGCATGTACGGAAGGCGTTACAATGGGCATCTTGCTGGGGCTTAGCATTATTGCACCAACGCCTCAATATATCATTCCGGTAAGCGGCATTATTATTGGCAGCTCTATGATCGTATGCGGGTTATTGTTAAATCGCATGAAGCGGGAGATGGAGACAGCGAGGGGCGAGATCGAGATGCTTCTTGCACTTGGGGCAACAGAAAAGCAGGCGATTCACAGCTCTTTGCGACGTTCTGTCAGAGCTAGTATGATTCCGACCATTGACGGGATGAAGACGGTTGGGCTGGTGCAGCTGCCAGGCATGATGACGGGGATGATTGTGGCGGGAGCAGATCCGATTGAGGCGGTCCGATATCAGATTCTGATTATGTTTGTTCTAGCGTCTTCAGCGGCGATGACAGCGATGATACTTAGTTTAATCAGCTATAAGCTTTGGTTTACGAAAGATGCCAGACTACTGCCTGTACTTCCAGCAGATTAGGGTACTCGCATCCTTTGCAGCAATGAGTGAAATGAAGATAAAACCTTCGGGTTGGTCAAGAAGGATGCGAATACCTAAAAACTTGTTACTTAATGAGTGGGTACAGCCAGGTAACCCAAAGAGCCAAACAAACCAGTGTAAATATGACAGTAGGCGGGATAACGACTAAAGTCACCTTTATATAATCTTTCCAGCTTAATTTCACTTTAAATTGCTTTAGAATGTGCAGCCATAAGAGTGATGCAAGTGTCCCGATCGGAAGAAGCAGTGATCCGATATCACTCCCAATGACGCTGGCCAGATAAGCGATTTTCAGCGTAAGAGGGTCCAGATCCATGTGGGTCAGAGTCATGGTGCCAACCATAAGTGCAGGGTGATTATTAAAGAAAGTAGATAGCAGGGAAATAAGCCCGCCCATCAATAAACTTGCATTCAACAGATCCCCTGAAACAAGTGGTTGGAAGACATGGATAAGCATGTTGGTTAATCCTATATTATTTAAGCCATAAATAATAACGTACATGCCAAAAGCGAAGATAAGAATATGCCATGGGATTTTGGTGAGAATATCCTTAGGCGGCATCTTCAGATAAATCCAGCGCCAGCTAAGCAAGAGTAAAGAACCGGCAACCGCAATCCATTCGATTGGGAGGTGGAAATAGGAGCCGGCAAATAAGCTTAATCGAACGAAAAAAACAAATAATAAGACATATCCCATAAAGCGATTACTGAATTTGCGGCTGGAACGATCATCGATAGAGTGGCGAAGAGGATGACTGGCTATTGGATGCTGAGGGATGGAGACTGATAGTGGAATTTTCTTTGGCAATTGCCGGTAAAAGTAAATAAACATCAGAGTAACGAGGAACAGCAGGCCAAGTGTTGCAGGTACAAACATCATTAAGGTCTGCATGTACAGGTCCATATGAACAATTTTGAGTGCGATTAGGTTAACGATATTGCTTACCCCTATTGGTGCGCTTGAAGCGGTGGCGACTAATGCTCCGGACAATAAGTAGGGAATCTTCTGGCGGGTTTTCAGCCCTAGATGCTGCAGCATAATAAGCAAAATTGGGGTAGTAATAAGGATGCTTCCATCATTATTGAAGAATAAGGTCATTAGAAAACATAGGAGATTGACATACCAGAACAAACGGATCCCCGAGCCACGTGCCCGTATAGCTAGTCCTTCGGCAGCCCAAACAAAAAAGCCAAAGCTTTCTAATACAATGGCCATTACAATCGTTGCCATAATCGTTATAGCTGCACCGCTTACCGTTGTGGTTATTTGCAAAACATCTTGCATCGATACCGCGCCGCTTAGAATAACAAGAATAGCGCCAAAGGTTGCAGGTATAGCCTCGTTTAATCCCCTTGGTCTCCAAAGAATAAGCAGTAAAGTAAAGACAAAGGAAATTAGTGTAATTGAAACCGCAGCAGATTGCATGTAAGAATCACCTCAATTCGGTCAAATTACTTATGCGGTTCCTTCCTCCTTCCATCCTTTTTATCTACTACAACTATCACTAGTAGATATTGATAGTATATTAATATGTGCCTTCTTAAAAGAGTGTACTAGTCAGATGATTCTATTAATCTATAATTCCGCTATTTATGAAGCAAAAGAAGCCTGCTCTTTCCATAGAGGAAAGAACAAGCTTCTAAAAAGGTTTATTAAGAAAGGGTTGCTGCCTGATCCTGATTAATCCACTCTTGAGACCACTTCTGAATTTCCCGAACAATTGGCTCCAATGCTCGCCCTTTCTCTGTTAAGGAATACTCAATGCGGACAGGAATTTCCGGATAGACGACCCGGATTACGATTCCTTCGTTCTCCAAATCCTTAAAGCGCTCGGATAACAGCCTGCCGCTGATTGGAAGAGCGGCTTGAACGGCGCAGAAACGCTGCGGCCCGGATAACAGTTGGTATATAATTAAGCAGATCCAACGTTTTCCAATGAGATCCATCCCTTTCTGCAGACGCGGACAAAGGTTAGATTGCTCCATAAAGATCACCTCGATTGAATTCCATTTCATTATAGTCACTATGTTAAATGAATACAAGCAAACTTTTGTCAGGCTTGTAACTTGACGTCACTTGTTTATGAATTTATAATTAGTTACTAATAGTAACGAAGAATTCAATAATTTTTTCCATACTGGCGGATGTAGGCCAATGGCATAAAGGACCAGCTGCCTGTTGCGCTTATGCTTAAATCTCAATATACTGGTATTCACTGCAAGTTTTTGGTCCATTATTCGTGGTTTATTATTCAGCTAAAAAAAGAAGGTGCGATAGATGACTAAACAACATATCTTATCGATATTAAAAAATAAAATTAAAACAATCGACAATGGTGACCATGCTATCCATGTCGTTGGTCCAATTAAGCTGCCGGTGGATCTGGACGGCGAGACGGTTACGTTCCAATGGTATAGCTGGCTGCGTCGAGACAATCATACGAATGAATCGGTAGAAGAACTTATTACGGAACTTAACGCCGTACATTATGCGGAATTCCAGCAATCAAGCGTACTTGTCTACGGTGATTTCGAGCATGAGGAAGAAGCACTGATCCGTATGCACAGCATTTGTCATACCGGAGATATCTTCGGAAGTCAGCGATGCGACTGCGGGTTCCAGCTTAAGCAATCGATGAAGATGATCATTGCAAATGGAGCGGGTGCTTTATTCTACTTGGCGAACCATGAAGGACGCGGAATTGGTCTATTCAGCAAAGCAATGGCGTACTTGCTGCAAGAGGAAGGGCTCGATACAGTAGATGCTAACCTTGAGCTTGGTTTTGCTGAAGATGCTCGTGATTACAGCCAGGCGATCAGCGTCCTGAAGCTGCTGCGGAAAGCGCCGGTGTCCATCATTACGAATAATCCTCGTAAAGTGGAAGCGCTGCGTGATGCGGGAATGAATATTTTATCGCGAGTGCCGCTATGGGGAGAAGCTTCAGTTCATAATGAGAAATATTTATCAACAAAAGTTGTCCGTTCCGGTCATTTCGAACGGAAATTAGCCTTGAAATAAGCAACAGGCCGAGTGATCGGCCTGTTTTTTTTGCTGCCGGACCGAAACCAAACCATATATCCAGTCGTCTAATGGATATGCTCAATCTGGCATACACTATATGGAACGGAAGGTTGGGTGTGTATGAATGGTCATTTAAAACAGTCATTATATATATTGCTGTCTATGTGGATCGCCATTGGACTCATGGGATGCAGTAAAGGAAAGTCCGATGAACCAATTGCAAATAAAGAATTAAGGTCTGAGCAGCCGGGTGCTGATGAAGCGGTAGAGAAAAGTGCAGATCAGGATGCGCTTATTCAAAAATTTAATACCGTGGTCAGCAGTGCCAAGGAAGCATCGGATATTGTTTCTTTCCTGAATGAGAATATGAATAAAGCAGGGCAGAATAATGCTGATCAAATGGTGAGGGAGCTCTATACGTTTTATAGCAAGGATCTGGAGCGGTCGCAGCAGGCTTTTTTTGCCGATGATGTGCAAAAGGTTCTAACTGAGATGGACTGGCCGATTACATCAGCGAATGCAGCATCCATACCGGATGATGCGATCAGACAGCTTGTTGTGACGAAGTTATCCGGCGGCTATAAGCTGGTATGGGTGGAAGGCTCTATTTATCCGATCGTGGATTACAGCAGTCAGCAAATATACAGCACGTATTTGTCCAAGCCTTTAAACAGCTATATTGCTCTGAAAGCGGCTGAATCGAGCGAACCTGCTGCAATGGATGCCGGACTTGTCGTTTCTTGGAATGAACTCTCCAATAGAGCCATTATGGCAGAAACCTTCCTGCGGGATTATCCTGAATCGCCGGAATATCAGGAAGTGGAAGACCTCTATTTGGACCGGTATTTAAGCATGTATTTGAAAGGTCTTCCGAATACACCAATAGCCAACTCTGAAACCTTAAAGGTGGTACCAGAGGTTAAGGCCAGTTATGTGAAAATAACAAGCGAAAATCCGGATACAGTTACTGCAAAAATGGCTGATCGTTTTTTGCACATACTGGCTGCATCCAAAGACGTTGTTTTGATCCAGGGGCCAAGCGGGAAAAGGCTTCTGCCGGAGGTGGAGCAGTTCCAGAAAAACTATCGGACGGCAGCGAAAAGTCTGTTGTAATCCGGCTCTAACTCATCCAAAAAACGACAAAATTATTTTGCGTTCCGCATTCTTTTCAAGTATGATGGGATGTAACATACGAAAACTAGAAGGAGTAGAACATGAACACAAAAACTAGCCATTGTAAAATTGTCGATTGTACGATCCGCGACGGCGGACTTGTGAATAACTGGGATTTCAGCGTTGAATTCGTTCAGCATCTGTACAAAACATTGGACGAAGCTGGCGTAGATTATATGGAAATCGGCTACAAAAACTCACCAAAGCTGTTGAAAGGTGCAGACACAGCAGGCCCTTGGCGTTTCCTGGATGACAACTTCCTGAAGGAAGTTATCCCAAGCAAAGGCAACACAAAACTGTCCGCACTTGTAGATATCGGACGTGTAGACGAGAATGACATTTTGCCGCGCAGCGAAAGCTTGCTTGACCTGATTCGTGTAGCTTGCTACATCCAAGATGTGGACAAGGCTCTTGAGTTGGTTCAACTATTCCATGAACGCGGTTATGAAACAACGCTTAACATCATGGCGCTCTCTAATGTAATGGAAAACCAACTGATTGAAGCGTTCCAACTAATTAAAGAGAGCGTAGTTGATGTTGTATACATCGTTGACTCGTACGGCAGCTTGAAGCCTAACGATTACAGCTACCTGATTGAGAAATTCCAACATCATTTGCCAAACAAACGTCTTGGCATTCATACACATAACAACATGCAGCTTGCCTTCGCTAATACGCTGATTGCTGTTGAAAAAGGTGTGGAGTTGCTGGATGCTTCGGTATACGGCATGGGCCGCGCTGCAGGTAACTGCAACACGGAGCTGCTTGTAGCTAACCTGCAAAATGTAAAATACAATGTACGTCCGCTTCTCGACATGATCGAGAAATACATGCTTCCACTTCGTGAGAAGGAAGAGTGGGGCTACATTATCCCTTACATGATCACAGGTATGCTCGATGAGCATCCTCGTTCGGCAATGGCGCTTCGCGATTCCGAAGACAAAGATAAATGTGTCGACTTCTACGATCGTTTGACGACTCCTGAGGTTGCACACAGTAAATAGTGGGATGGGCCGCCTTGGTTAAGGCGGCCTTTTTTATTTGGGATGTTAAATGCATGCTCAGGGCGGTAATGTTTCTCTTCCGGCTGCTGTTGGTGTCGTGGGATTTGATTTGAATTGTATAAGGTTATCCCACGACACCAAAGGCAGGCGCTGACGCTCCTCCAGAGATACATTACCTCACTTCGCACACAACCCCAATAAAGAGGCTGCCTTAAAATAGGCAGCCCCTTTGTGATGGGACAGTTGGGATATGCCTGCGTGGCTCTGCCGCAGGCAGGCGGATAAAAGATCCGCCCCTCTCTTACTGGGTTCGATTGGGAGCTCCTGCAACACTGTCGCTGCAGGTTTGGAAATTGCCGAAAAGGGTGGTGTGAGAGAACCATCACAAACTTTACTCTATTCCGCTTCTAACGAATCCTGATATTCTTATTTGCTCAAAAGAGCCTCTCTGCGGATTCTAACGAACCCTAGACACGCTATTAAGACTTTTTACCTCGTTTGTTGCCGCCAATCGGCTAAATAACGATATCAGGATTCGTTATAATTTTCTCTTAGCAAATTGACCCCAATAAGACTCATACGATTCATTAGCGCTCTGATCAAGGTTGAAAAGGGGCTTGATGGGAGATGAAGTGGACAGTTTTAGGCAGGAGAAGAACAAAATTAGTTGGTGTGGACACGATAAGGCTGTGGGGAGCTGTGACGAACAGAGGAGACTAGAAAATACTAGTGAATGCTGGTGAATGGTGAGGCGTTAGGAGGATGGGGGACGGGAAAGAGAAAGGAACTGCCTGATACAGGCAGCTCCTTGGTGAAACCGAAGTTAGTTTTACAGCTTTTTTTTCATGGTGACGTGGGGGATGCCCTCTTCCATGAAGATGTCGGAGACAGTGTGGTAGCCGAGTTTGGCGTAGAAGGCTTCAGCATGTGTCTGGCCGTTTAGTTTGGCTTCCTTTAGACCGGCTTCACGAGCTGCCGATTCGAGTGCCTCGACGATTGCGCGGCCAAGGCCGTATTTGCGATGGGATTCAAGTACGCAGATACGCTGCAACTTGGCAGCGCCATCGACCTCTCTTAGGCGACCTGTAGCAACAGGTTCGCCATTGTAAAGGACAAGCACATGCTTGGCTGTTGCGTCGAATTCATCGTATTCGTTCTCAGCAGGGACGCCTTGTTCGTCAACGAACACTTTTTTACGGATATCAAAGGCTGCTTGCATATCTTGTTCATTGGTAATAACTCTCGATGTAATGGTCATGATGTAGATTTCTCCTTCCATATGTACAAAAAAGCATTAAGTTTCGCGAAGCTCTCCGTCGCCTCGAATGGCTGCAGCCTGATGAGGCTCATTCGGATGCAGGTAAGCGGTTCCGTTAAAGGTTCGTCCGTCCAGAGCTGTTGCGAAAAGCTCGATTCGAATATCCTCGCTTTGTCCAAACCACTCGAGCAGCTCGATATCCTTTACTCCATTAACATCCACATACCAAAGCCGAGAGCCGTAATCCGACACTAATACAAGCTCGGCTGTCTGAAACGGAAGCTCCTTCATTTGCTGTTGGTATACAATTTCAATGTCCTTTAATTGAATGGTTTCCATTATTGCAGCCCTCCATGAACGACATAGAACGGCGTGGAAAAAATGTATGCCGTGATGTCTGCTTTTGATTGTAATGTTCATTGCCGGTTAATGCAACAATCACCAGCCTTCCTTCGTCTTACTAATTAACAAAAAAAGGGGGTTGTGGAAAATGCTTAAACTACAAACAAAAAGCAAGCTCATGACCATGATGATTTTTACGCTTATTGCATTACTTGTTTTGGGAGGTTGTTCTTCGTCACGTAACAATAATGCAGCGAACAAAGGTGCGCCTGGTTCAAACAGCAGCGCATCAAATACATCTGCGGATGACCGGGGACACACGGAAGAAAGCCGAGCTGAAGAACCTACTAAGGCAACAGAAGAAGTCCGCAGGCAGGGATCGTCGGATGTTCCTATTCAAGCAGGACAGCTTACAGCAGGCGAGTGGGATGATCTTGCGGCTTGGGAGCGGTTCGATAATTTAATGAACAGCAGGGAGGGGAGTATCAGCTTAACCGATTGGCAGTTCAATAGCTTCAACCGGCTTGAGGTGATGGTTACTTCGGATGGCCGGGCCGTATCTGACGCGAAGGTAAAGCTGATCGGGCAGCAGAAAGACGTCGTATGGGAAGCGAGAACGAATGCTGACGGAAGGGCTTACCTCTTTGCTGGATTATTCCAGGATAATCAGCAGCAGAACGATCAAAGAACTCGTTATTCCGTCGAGGTAATGGCTGACCAGCAAAAAAAGCGGATTCAGGATATTGATGTCCCTGGACAAGGTACGTTAAAGGTTGATCTGGACGATGAAATGTCCATCTCCGATCAAGTTGATGTTATGTTTGTCGTGGATACGACCGGCTCCATGCAGGATGAGATGGATTATTTGGAAGCAGAGCTGAAGGATGTGATCAGCCGGGTAGGCGATCAACATGCGAATCAGCTGGATATACAGATGAGTACGAATTTTTACCGTGATGTTCATGATGACTATGTCGTGAAGGCGAATCCTTTTACAAAGGATATCGATAAAGCTGTTCAGCTTATTGCCCAGCAGAAAGCGCAGGGAGGCGGGGATTATCCCGAGGCTGTAGAGCAGGCTTTGCGGAATGCTATCAGTGAGCATAAATGGAGCGAAAACGCGCGGGCGAGGCTGCTATTCCTTGTGCTGGATGCCCCTCCACATCAAGAGACTCAAATAATCCAAGAGATGCACAGCGTGATGGCTGAAGCAGCGAAAGAAGGTATTCGAATAATACCGGTTGCGTCCAGCGGTATTGATATCGATACGGAGTATTTACTGCGGTTTGCGGCTGTTGCAACAGGAGGAACATACTTGTTCCTGACCGATGACAGCGGGATCGGAAGTGATCATTTGGAGCCGGCTGTTGGGGAATATGAGACAAAGCTGCTTAATGATCTGCTTGTAGAGGTCATTAATCGTTATGTGGAGTAGATAAATTGAGGTTTGTAAGAGATCGACCCGAAGCCAGCAGGCTTGGTATAAGGGGCGATCTCTTTTTCTCTGTGCAGGATAGCCGTCGTGCAGGTTTTCTTTTACAATGTATGAAAAGAACAGAGTCGGGAGCTGGTGGAAATGACGGTTCAACTAACGCCGCTTGGCGACCGGGCGGTTGTCGTTCAACTGGAACAAGCTGCAGATGCGGACAGCTGGATGCAAATGGCTGATTTTGCATGGGCCTTGAGGCAGCAAGCCGAAGGTTGGATTGTTGATGTTGTACCCGCATATGAAACGGTGACGGTTTTGTATGATCCTTCTGTGCTATGGCAGGAGATTGGGAAAGGTTCTAAGACGCAAGACCTCGTACCGTATGAATTGGCGGAGCGAAAGCTAAGAGGGTTTATTGCCAGAGGTATTTTGGATTCGGACCGGGAAATTCAGTCACGGCAGATTGATATTCCAACTTATTATGGCGGACGGTATGGGCCAGATTTGCTGGAGTCGGCAGCTCGTTCAGACCTGACGGCTGATCAATTTATTGAAGAGCATGCTAAAGCGGAATATACGGTGGCTATGATTGGTTTTATGCCGGGTTTTCCTTATTTGAGCGGTTTGCCTCAGCAGCTTGAGCAGCCTCGCAAATCAGCGCCCCGCGCTGTCGTTCCGCCTGGATCGGTTGGCATAGCCGGTAAGCAGACCGGGATTTATCCCCTCGCAACGCCAGGTGGCTGGCAGATCATTGGCTATACACCAATCGTGCTGTTTGATAAAGAACGAAGTGAGCCGGTGCTTCTAAGAGCAGGCGACCGCATCAGGTTTATTCCTATGTAACTGACGAGAGAGGTGATCGGTATGGAATTGGAAGCGGAAGGTTTGAGCGGCGGCATGAAAGTAGTGAAGGCCGGGCTGCTCACAACCCTTCAGGATTTGGGAAGAGACGGCTTCCGTTCATCCGGGATTTCGAGCGGAGGGGCAATGGACCGTTATGCCCTGCGGATCGCTAATCTGCTTGTAGGTAACGAGGAAGGTGAGGCAGGTCTGGAAATAACGCTTGTTGGTCCTGAATTGGCGATTGATACCGATTTGCTTATTGCCATTTGCGGTGCCTACATGGAACCTACAGTTGATGGGGAAGAGCTGCCGATGTGGCGGCCGGTCTTTGTGCCGCGTGGCGCGGTGCTGCGATTTGGCCGCGCTGTCAGTGGCTGCCGCGTCTACGTGGCGGCAGCCGGGGGCTTTGGTGTGCCGCGTGAGCTCGGCAGCCGCAGCACCGATGTGCGCGCCGCGCTGGGCGGACTCGCCGGGCGGCGCCTTGCCGCCGGCGATGCCCTGCCCTGCGGCGCAGGGCAAAGCTCAGCTGCCCCGTCCCGGTGGGCAGCTGCATGGCTAGCGGCGCTGTCGCGGCTTGGCGAAGCCGCCGCAACCGCGCCGCAAGGCGCGGGCCGCCGCCTGCCGTGGGCGGCCGCGCCATGGTTTGCGCCGCCGGCAGCCTATGGCGGCGGCGACGGCGAAGACGGCATCGTGCTTCGCGCGATGCCGGGGAGCGAACACGGGCAGTTCAGCGAAGCTGCCCGTGAAGCCCTGTTCCGGGAGCGATATATCATCGCTCCCGCCTCAGACCGGATGGGGTGCCGCCTCATCGGCACCCCGCTTACAAGACTGTCCCGTGCGGAACTGCTCTCGCACGGGGTAACGCCCGGCGCCGTGCAGGTGCCGCCCGGCGGCGGGCCAATCATCTTAGCCGCCGACTGCCAGACGACCGGCGGCTATCCGAAGATCGCGCATGTCGCAACGGTCGACATGCCGCTGCTGGCGCAGGCGAAACCGGGTGATGCGATCCGGTTTCAGCCTGTCACGCTAGCCGAAGCACAGTGGCTGGATCGTCAGCGCGAGCAGGACATCTGCATGCTGGCTGCTGCTATTCGCAGCCGTCAGCCTTAATAGAGAAAGGAGATCAATTATGACAAGCGACCAGAATTCACTTATCCGCACAGTTGATCTGAACTGTGATTTTGGAGAAGGCTTTGGCACCTACACCTTTGGGCAGGATGCGGAGCTGCTTCAATATGTCACCAGCGTTAACATCGCCTGCGGCTTCCATGCCGGCGATCCTCATACGATGCGCACAGCGGTCAATCAAGCACTTACCGCTGGTGCTGCCATTGGAGCGCATCCCGGCCTTCCGGACCGGCTTGGCTTTGGCCGCAGAGAAATGTCGGTCAGCGCTTCTGAAGTATATGATTTCACGTTGTACCAGCTTGGTGCACTGCAAGCTATCGTACGGGCATCGGGCGGACGGCTTAATCATCTGAAGCCGCATGGGGCTCTCTATCATATGGCAGGCCGGGATAAGGCAATTGCCGAAGCGATCATCAAGGCGTCTCTGGCTGTAGATGATCAGCTTATCATTTACGGTCAATCCGGAAGTCTTTTACTCGATACAGCGATACATTTCGGAATCCCCTATGCCTCTGAAGTATTTGCAGACCGGGCCTATGAACCAGACGGCAGTCTTGCCGCTCGCAGCAAGCCAGGGGCTGTTCTTCATAATGCTGACGAAGCCGCGGCACAGGCGGTAGCAATGGCTGCGCAAGGAATCGCCTATACGCCGGATGGTTTACCCGTCCATGTTCAGGCGGATACCATTTGCCTGCATGGGGATGGTGCTCACGCTGCCCTATTTGCTTCCCGTATTAAAGAGGCTTTAATAGCGGCCGGTATTACTCTCCAGTCTCCAAGCAGGACGCTGCGTGAATAAGCGGCAGCTAGGAGTGAGAGTGTTTGTATATGGCTCCTTACTCCCGGGTCTTAGCAACCATCATGTTGTATTGCCATACATAAGGGAAACCATCAGTGGAACTATTCCAGGCAGACTCGTGGATGTAGGAGAATATCCTGCAGCAGTCAGGGATCAAACTTCCCGGAATAGCACTTCTGTTATTCAAGGCCTTTGGTTAACGATTGACCCTAGTGGGCTGGTCCTATTGGATGAACTTGAGGAATTTTACGGGATAGAGGAACTAAACGACTATGAGCGAATCTGGGTGCGTGATATTCATCATCCCAATCTGGAGGGCTGGGTCTATATATGGCCGGAAGACCGCGGCTGCCCGCCTGTTGTGGAAGTCTATTGGCCCGATTATTTGAATAAACTTACTGGTAAATAATAGCTTTCACGCAGTGTTAATTTTTCGCTAGACTCCAATGAAATAATCTCCTAAAATTAGATATTATGTATGAGATTTGATAGGGATCGGGGAGAGGTTAACTATGACTGAAGATGGTATTACAGGAGAATTCTTTGAAGGTTATAAGGTAACATTCCCTATGGGGCGATTTGATGTATCCGTCTATATGACGAAGGTCTACTATGAGGGCTGGAAATATTTCAGGGATGCCGAAATTACCGATGTCTGGGTGGAAGAGGTCAAGCTCGATCTGGTCAAGTTTTTAAAATAAGTGAATGAAATTTTATGGAGAACGTGCCAAGTTGGCATGTTCTCCATTTTTTATGCTCCTAAAGTCTAAAAATCCCAAATTTTGTACTAGATCAAGATAGGTCATATCTCCTAAAATAAGGATTATTAATGAGGTTAATTTTGGAAGAGGTGGATATATAACAATAACCAATTTGCAGCATGAATCGCAGCCGCTTTAGAACCATTACCCGACAAGAGGTGTAGTAATGAAGTTGACCGTAAGCAGAAAATTATTCATGGGATTTTTAGCCATACTCGTCATTTTGACAGCAATCGTATTTATTGGATATTCCAAAATTACATCCGTAGATGAGGCTTATGGGAAGTTAATCGATGACAAGGCAAAGAAGCTGATATTGATTCAGGAACTAAACGTAGCGCTCAAGAAGGAGCAGCTTAATGCCCGGGGTTACTTGATCGTGAAGGACGAAGCATCGGCACAAAATTTCAAAGCAGCCCATGATAACTTCCTGGAGCTTAGTAATAATCTAACAGCAATAATCGCTCTTCCGAAAGCGAACGAGCTGATGCATGAGCTAATCGAGCTGGAGTCTCAATTCCATGATATTGCAATCCAGGAGATGCAATTGAAGGATCAGAACAAGACGGATGAATACTTGAAGCTGGTTACGACACAAGGGCATGAGGTTGCCTCAGCCTTCGACAGCAAGATGGACGAACTAACGGCTTATCAACAAACAGTTATGAATGATGGTCATCATGATACGGAACAACAAGTGGAGAGCACCAAAACTTCCATGTTATTACTCGGGCTTTTCGCCATTATTATAGGACTAGCGGTTGCGTTGTATATAGGTAGATTAATTAGTAAACCGGTTGTGGAGCTCTCTAAGGCTGCGGAAAAAATTGCATCAGGCGATTTAACTTCAACGGAGCTGCGTATTAAGAATAAAGATGAAATCGGCGATTTAGCCGTTTCCTTTAAGCAGATGCGCCGTAATCTTAGAGAGCTGATTCAGAAGGTCAGCGTTAATTCAGGTCAAGTTGCAGCCTCAGCCGAAGAGCTGACTGCAAGCGCTGAGCAGACTACACTTGCGACTGAACAAATTGCCGTAACCATGCAGACTGTTGCAACAGGAGTAGAGAATCAGTTCAATACGGTCGAAGAAGCGTCCAAGACGATTTATGAAATATCGGTAGGCGCACAGGAAATTGCCCGTAATACGCAAGTGGTATCAGATTCGACTCTTGATGCCTACTCGAAAGCATCGGAAGGGACGGATTCGATCCAAACCGTCATCGGACAAATGAATGCGATATCGCTATCGGTGAATGAGCTTGCTGAAGTTATAGGAGGACTTGGAGATCGTTCACAGGAAATCGGACAAATCAGCGGCGTCATTACGGCCCTCTCCAAGCAGACCAATCTGCTTGCACTAAATGCAGCAATAGAGGCAGCAAGAGCAGGTGAGCAGGGGCGCGGCTTTGCTGTTGTAGCAATGGAAGTCCGGAAATTAGCCGAGCAGTCGAGCATATCGTCCCAGCAGATTTCAGATTTGATTGCATCCATTCAAGAAGAGACTAGCCGAGCAGTCCATTCGATGGATACGGCGAAGAAGGAAGTGATCCAAGGAATCGGGTTGGTACATACAGCAGGTGAGTCCTTCGGATCCATTCAGCAATCGGTTAATGTGGTGACCTCACAGATCCAAGAGGTATCTTCCTCTGTGCAGCAAATGGCAGCTGGTGCCGAGCAGATGGTACAATCGATGAAATCCATTACGGAGGTATCGGAGCATACGGCTTCCGGTGCGCAGCAAGTATCTGCTTCAACGGAGGAGCAGCTGGAATCGATGAAAGGGGTTACTGGTGCTGCTCAATCGGTATCTCAAATGGCGGAGCAGCTGCAATTGGAGATCGAGAAATTTAAGGTGTAATGCTGAAAAAAATCCGGCTATCCCTAATAAAGGGACAGCCGGATTTTTATATACAATCATTAAGCTTAAGCTTGAACAGCAGGATCCTTGCGTTCCACAAAATGTCTTTTAACACGAATAGCCATTAAGGAAGCGAAGAAGCAGGTAAAGCCGGCGATTACAAAAGCCTGCGAATAGGTGCCAAGCCAATCTCGCATAAGCCCAGCGCCATATGCGGCTGCTGAAGCGCCGATCTGATGGGCAACAACAATCCATCCGAAGATCATGCCTGATTTTTCTTTTCCGAAAGTCTCACCAGCAAGCTTGGCGGTTGGAGGTACTGTTGCAATCCAATCAAGCCCGTAGAACACCGAGAAAATAACGAGCATAGCTGGAGTAGCATCAAGAGCGAATGGAAGGAACAGCAGTGACAAACCCCGTAAGCCATAGTACCAGAATAACAGCCAGCGGCTGTCGAAGCGGTCGGACAACCAGCCGGAGATGGTCGTTCCGAATAGGTCAAATATACCCATCATCGCCAGCAGACCTGCAGCAGCAACCTCAACCATTCCGTGATCGCCGCAGGCGGCAATAAGATGAGTGCCTATCAAACCATTCGTTGAAAATCCGCAAAAGAAGAAGGTGCCTGCGAGCAGCCAGAACGTTTTATTTTTCATAGCAAAGACAAGATTATGAATAGGAGTAAGAAATAAATTGCCTCGGAATGGCGTTGGAGCAACCACTTCATCCGTTCCATAAGGAGCAGCACCAACATCGGAAGGATGATTCCTCATCCATATGGCTACAACAACAAATACGACGACAATGCCGGCTACCGCTGTATACATCGCATATCGCCAGCCATAATCGGAGGTCATCCTAGCCAGAAGCGGCAGGAATAACAGCTGCCCTGCAGCAGCACTTGCCGTCAATAGTCCAACAACAAGACCTTTACGCTTGACGAACCATAGATTGCTGACGGTAACACCAAGCACGTTGGCCATCATGCCTGTTGCAAGACCGGAGACAAGACCCCAAAGCAGATCAAACTGCCATAAAGCAGTGATGAATGGCGTAACCGCAAGGCTTGCCGCTAATATCGACAGAGACAGCAGGACAACCTTCCGAATCCCGAAGCGAAGCAAGAGGGCAGCAGAGAAGGGACCAACAAGCCCATAAAGTAAGATCCCAATTGAAGCGACACTGGAGATTTCGCCTCTGCTCCAGCCAAATTCCTCTTGGAAGGGAATCATGAATACACTTGGCATGGAGCGAATACCTGCGGATACTAACAGGGTAACGAAAGTAAGCAGAACGACAATCCAGCCGTAATAAAACTTGCTTTTTACTTGTACTCGATTCGTCATTTCACACCTCAATTTTGTTTGTACATACAAACGTAATATTAAAAAAATTTGATAATACAAGAAATTAATTTATCTCTCTAATTGATCACTCGTCGACTCTTGCGTTTGGGTCAACAGTACAGCAGCTTCGACACCAAGAATGTCTTGATACGTTTGAAGAAGCTTCTTGGAAGCGGCTCGAATAGTTGGTTCCAGCTCCCGGCCTTTCTCTGTAGGGTAGACAAGGACCGTCTTGCCCTGTACCTTGCGCTCCACGAGACGTTTGCTTTCCAGCTTATCGATGAATCGAGTGAGGGTGGAGGGAGTGATATACAGCTTCTCGGACAATTCCTTCTGCGTAATGCCAGGCTTTGCTACAACCAACCGGATTACATAGCCGTATGCAGGAGCAAGCCCCGTTGTTGCGAAAGCTTCGTCAGCCATGCGGGTAATGGCTCTGCTCAAGCGATTCGTCGTGAAATAGAGACAATTATGCAAAAAAGACTCGTTATCGTCGGCTTCGTTCGTGAGGTTCTCGTTTGTCATACGATATGCCCTCCTCGTATATGTGATGACTTCTATTTTGTATGTACAACTAAAATAAAAAAAAAAGGGGACTCTGTCAATAGAATTTTTGCGGAGGATGGAAAATGCCCATAAGGACATTAGTGATGGAACTACACTATTTAATGAGTGAGTCATTTCGCTTTAAAGACCTTCTCAACTATGCTAAAAAATCAAAATATGAGGAAGACCTCACTTTTAGTGAGGCAACCTCACTCCAGCCAATGGATGCGTAATTTATGCCGGTATCATATCTGTTAAGTTAGTTGTCCTCCTCTGCCTCATAAGCGATTAAGCTGATTGTAGAGCCGAATTGATCCGTCAGCTTCTGCTCCAAATTGCGAATCTCCTCTAGAGCATCTACATGACTCCCAAGCTCTGCAAGTTTAAAATAAGTTTCTGTCATCACCGTTATTCCTCCAATCTTCACATATATTCCTCATTCTGCTCGCGGGCGGGGTTTCTTATACGAATCGCTCGTTGTTCTTTACGAAGGCGTTTAGTACACTTGAAGAGATTATCTTTGTTTTATCCTTTTAATTTACATTACCCGGGAAATTGTTATTTGCATTAATGATTCACGATGTTAAACGGAGGGTTCACCCGATGTCTTATAAATGGCTGAAGTTTTTTATCATGTGGCTGCCTGTGATTGTGGTTGGATTATGGGAGTACGTGCGTCATGTTTTTTTGCTGCCTTTTATCTCGATGGAGCTTGGCAACTTTCTTGCCCCTGCACTTGTATTTCTTATTACCTTAACTTTAACAAGAGGGCTGTTTGCCAAGCTCGAGCAGATGCAGGAGGCATTGCAAAGGGAGCGGTTATCAAAAGCGTCTTTCCAGCAGCGTGAGCAACTGGCGCGCGAACTGCATGACGGCATATCGCAATCCTTATTTTTACTGTCGGTGAAGCTTGATCGGCTTGAGCATACAGAGCTAAACGATGAGGCAAGAGAAACGACAGAACAGATCCGTAAGACGGTAAAACATGTGTACGAAGATGTCCGTCAATCGATTGCAAATTTACAATCTCCGGCTGTTGTTGTAGATGATTCCTGGCTGAATGCAATCCATAGTGCTGCCTCTGATTTGCTGCAAAACAGCGGCGTCCACGTTCAGCTTGACTGGCAGCTTCCGGAAGGAGTCTTGACGAATAAACAGATGGTAGAGCTTCAAGCTATTATTCGGGAAGCACTGATGAATGTCAGGAAGTATGCGCAGGCGACAGAAGTACAGGTCATTTGCCATCAGCTCGATGATTACGGGAATTTTGACTGTGAAATAAGAGATAACGGAGTAGGGGCAGAGTCAAGCGAAATCGAAGCGAAGGATCGCTATGGCATCCGAATGATGAAGGACCGGGCGGAGCAGATGGACTGGTCGTTCTACATTACAAGTGCCAAGGGAGAAGGGACACGGATTCGTATTATGTCAGGAGGGGAAAAGAATGAATAAGGAGCAGGAAGCATTAATCCGGGTATTTCTGGTGGATGATCATCCTCATGGAAGAGAGGGTATGCGGGAGATTATTGGTTCGGATCCAGACTTCTTCGTTGTTGGCGAAGCCGCGAGCGGTGAGGAAGCGATCGCCCGCATCGATGATGTTTTACCTGATCTCGTGCTGATGGATATCAATATGCCGGGGATGGGAGGACTTGAAGCGACGCAGCAGTTAAAGTTTCTATACCCTTCCTTAAAGATTGTCATGGTCACGGTATCCGATGATATTACCCATCTATTCGAAGCGATAAAGCGGGGGGCACAGGGCTATCTGTTTAAAAACTTAGCCCCTTCGGCTTGGAAGGAATACCTGCGGGCTGTTGTGGTTGATGAAGCGCCTATGTCGAAGGAGATTGCCTTTAAGCTGCTGCAGGAGTTTTCATCTGCTGTAACGGGCAGCACGGCGAACGGAAGCAGCAGGGCTAAGCCGGGAATAAGTGATTCTTCTGTGCTGACCACACCTCTTACCTCGAGGGAGAAGGATATTCTTGAGCGTGTAGTGACGGGGGAGTCGAATAAGGAAATTGCAACGGCTTTTGGGTTATCCGAGCATACGGTCAAGAATCATCTGAAGAACATTTTGCAGAAGCTGCATCTCGATAACCGTGTGCAGCTTACCCGTTATGCTTACGAGCAAGGGCTGCTGAAAAAGTAAGGCTGTTCATGTTTGTTTAACTCATGAGTTGCAAGGAAATAAGGAAAAGCATATAATATGCATTATTGTGTCTATAATATTTTAAAATGAGTAAAGCTTTGATGGAGATAAGTAAGCAGAACTGCCGGACAGGGAGAAGACGCCATGGATTGCGAGCGTCTTTACGATAGCCAGGCTGCTGAAGTTCACTCCGGAGCAGACACCTGAACCGCCGAGGCATGTTGCCAAAGCGTGAGTAGGGGAGGTCCGGTTCCCGCCGTTAACGGGGCTTAAGGGATTGTGTTGTTTGCTTATAGTTAAGCGAGGAACAGCAATCCAAATTAGGGTGGTACCACGGTCTTTCGTCCCTTACGGGGAGGAAGGCCTTTTTTTGTTTTTTATAATCCAAGATGGAGGCGAGATTTTACGATGAAAGAACGTTTGGAAGCCCTACGCGGCGAAGCGCTGCAAGAGCTGCAGCAGGTCGATAATCCGCAGCAGTTGAATGATTTGCGTGTCAAATACTTAGGGAAAAAAGGTGCACTTACTGAGATTTTGCGCGGTATGGGCGGCCTTAGCGCTGAAGAGCGTCCAGTGATTGGTCAAGTGGGGAATGAGGTTCGCGCAGCGATTGAGTCCGTTATTGATGAGAAGCAAAATGCTTTCCTTGCGGCTGAGACAGAAAACCGTCTTCGCGCAGAAACCATTGACGTGACGCTGCCGGGCAAAGCTTTGCCTACTGGCGCTGTACATCCACTAAACAAAGTGGCGCAAGAAATCGAAGATGTATTCGTAGGCCTTGGTTACTCTATAGCAGAAGGTCCGGAAGTAGAAACCGATTATTTCAACTTCGAAGCGCTTAATCTGCCAAAAAACCACCCGGCCCGCGACATGCAGGATTCGTTCTATATTACAGAAGATATCCTGATGCGTACACATACATCCCCGGTGCAAGTGCGGACGATGCAGCAAATGAACGGCAAGCCTATTAAAGTCATTTGCCCAGGTAAAGTATACCGCCGCGATGATGACGATGCGACTCACTCGTTCCAATTCAATCAAATTGAAGGACTTGTGGTTGGTCCTAAGATCCGCATGAGCGATCTGAAAGGAACGCTGCTTCAATTTGTACAACAAATGTATGGTGAGCAGGCACAAATTCGTCTTCGTCCAAGCTTCTTCCCGTTCACGGAGCCAAGTGCGGAAGTAGACGTAACCTGCGTACAATGCGGCGGTCATGGCTGCCGGATGTGTAAGCAAACAGGCTGGCTTGAAATTCTTGGCTGCGGCATGGTTCATCCGCGTGTTCTCGAGATGGGCGGCTACGATCCAGCGGAAGTGAGCGGTTTTGCATTTGGTATGGGCGTAGAGCGTATTGCTCTTTTGAAATACGGCATCGACGACATCCGTCATTTCTATACCAATGATCAACGGTTCTTAAGCCAATTCGCGAGAATGTAAGGGGAGGGGAAATAAGCGATGAAAGTATCTTACCAATGGTTGAATGAATATACGGATCTAAGCGGCTACACAGCCGAAGAATTAGCAGAAAAAATGACACGCGGCGGTATCGAGATCGACGGCGTGGAATCTCTGAACAAAGGGGTAACCGGCGTAGTTGTCGGCTACGTGAAATCCCGCGAGAAGCATCCGGATGCGGATAAGCTGAGCGTATGTAAGATTGATGTCGGCACAGGCGAAGAGCTTCAAATTGTATGCGGAGCGAAAAACGTTGATGCTGGACAAAAGGTTCCGGTTGCCATGATTGGCGCGAAGCTTCCTGGCGACTTTGCGATCAAACGTGCGAAGCTGCGTGGTGTAGAATCGCAAGGGATGATCTGCTCGGCGAAGGAGCTTGGCATTAATGACAAGCTGCTGCCGAAAGAGCAGCAGGAAGGGATTCTGGTGCTTCCTGAATCGACACCAATTGGTACGCCAATCGGCGATATTCTTGGTATCAATGATGAAGTGCTTGAGCTGGATCTGACGCCTAACCGTTCCGACTGCCTCAGCATGCTTGGCGTTGCTTATGAGATTGGTGCCCTGACAGGCCGTGAAGTTCGTCTGCCTGAGGCTGTTGTTAATCACGCGGCTGATCGTGCAGACAGCCATATCTCGGTATCGGTAAGCGCACCTGAGCAATGCTCGCATTACAGCGCGCGATACATTAAAAGTGTAAAAATCGGCCCATCTCCACAATGGCTGCAAAACCGCCTGATTGCAGCGGGTATCCGCCCGATCAGCAACGTTGTTGACGTAACAAATTTCGTTATGCTCGAGTATGGCCAGCCGCTTCACGCTTTTGACGCGGATTCCATTACGACAGGTCGTATCGATGTGCGTTTGGCGAAGCCAGGCGAGAAGCTTGTTACACTTGATGATCAAGAGCGTACACTTGAGCCGCATATGCTTGTGATTACAGACGGTGAGAAGCCTGTTGCTCTGGCTGGTGTTATGGGCGGAGCGAACTCGGAAGTGAACGAAAAAACCGTTAACATCCTGCTTGAGTCGGCGAGATTTGACGGTGGTACGGTTCGTAAAACCTCCCGTCAGCTTGGTCTCCGATCGGAATCAAGCATCCGCTTCGAGAAAGAAGTAGATCCTGGCCGCGTTATTCCAGCTCTGAACCGCGCTGCAGCACTTATTGCTGAGCTTTCAGATGGACTGGTTGCAGAAGGAATTGTTGAAGTGGTTACCGCTGAGGCGAAGCCGGCTGTTGTAGACGTGACACTTGCGAAGATCAATGGCTATCTCGGAACAGAACTGTCGAGACTGGAAGTGGAGACGATCTTTGGCCGCCTTCATTTTGGCTTCCGTCTATCCGATGCGGATGATCGGTTCTCCATAACGGTACCAACCCGTCGCGGCGATATTACACGTGATGTAGATTTGATTGAAGAAGTAGCCCGTTTGTACGGCTATGACAATATCCCAACAACGCCTATTCACGGCGATGTGACGCCTGGCGCGTTGACGAAGCCACAAGCGATTCGCCGCGAGCTTCGCAGAAGACTGACGGATGCAGGTCTGCATGAAGTGATGAGCTATTCATTCACTGGCCCTGCACGTACGGAAATATTCCCTGACCTTTCTGGCGCGGGATTAAAGCCAGTGAAACTGGCGATGCCGATGAGCGAGGACCGCAGCGTTCTTCGTACAACGCTTCTCGCACAGCTGCTTGAGACGGCGACTTATAATCGTAACCGTAAAAATGAATCCTCTGCTATTTTCGAAATCGGCAGTGTATTCCACACGGAGGAAGAGGTACTTACCCGTCTTCCGCATGAGAAGCATCGCCTTGCGGTTCTTCTTACTGGTAACCGTGTTGATGCACAGTGGAACCGCAAATCGGCTCCGGTTGATTTCTATGATGCCAAAGGCGTCCTAGAGACCGTTATTGATGTTCTTGGCCTGACGGCTAAAGTACGTTATGAATCAGCGCAGCCTGTGAACTTCCATCCAGGAAGAACAGCAGCTGTAATTGTGGATACAGCACATGGACCGGAAACAATCGGTTATGTTGGTCAACTGCACCCTACACTGCAGCATGAGAGTGATCTTGCAGACACTTATGTGGTTGAGATTGAGCTTGGCAAATTGTATGAGCTGGCAGATTCCAGCATTGCATACAAGGCGCTTCCTCGTTACCCGGCTATGCAGCGTGATATTGCGGTTGTGCTTGATGCTGCCGTTCCAGCTGCGAAGCTTACAGCAACAGCTTGGGCCGTTGCCGGTGAATTGCTCGAGTCTGTTCGAGTGTTCGACGTGTTCACGGGTGAGAAGCTTGGCGCAGGTAAGAAGAGCGTTGCTTTGTCGCTCGTTTACCGTCATGCGGACCGTACGCTGACCGACGAAGAAGTGACAGAACTGCACGGAAAAGTTGTTGCAGAACTTGAACAATCTTTTGCGGCAGAATTAAGGAAGTAGGCAGGAAACCTTTTAAGTCGCATCGAAATAGTTCCTTGTGAACTTTCGATGCGGCTTTTTTTGTGTTTTTTGCCCATGAAAGGCTTCTCAAAATGAGTTTTTTCACATAAATGAAACTTTAGCTGTCGTTTCTTGTTACATAGATGAAGGCAAATGATTGAATTTGATGATGCACCTTAAAATGTGAGGCAGATAAATAGGAGGTTACCCAGTATGGATACTGATCAAACCGTTGTAACCGTTGATATATACGGACATCAATATAAGCTTAAGGGCCACAATAATGCTGATTATATTAAAAGGGTAGCCAGCACGATTGACGATGCAATGAAAAAGCTCGCGATCGGCTCTCCTCGTCTTGATATGCCTAAACTGGCTGTTCTGGCAGCCGTGCAGATGACAGAGGAAGTATTCCGTCTGCGCCGCGAAAATGATACTTTGCACGATGCGGAAGCAAAGCGTCTTGTATTGGTAGATTTGCTTGAGCAGGCAAGTAGACTTGAGGTGTCACTGCGTGAGGAGCTTACTGCTGTTCAGCGCAAGTCGAAGACTGAGCTGGAGGAGCTTCGCGGCGAATATGAAACCGAGATTGCCGCTGCGAAAGCCGCTGCTGCTGAGGAATTGACAGCAAAGCTGGAAGAAGCCGCTGAGCTGCTTGCACTTGCTCAAGCGGAGGCAACCGAGGAGATCGAGCGTGTACAAGCTTTTGCAGCAGCTGAGCTGGAGCGGGAATTGGAGATTTCACAAGCGAAGGCTGAAGCTGAGCTGGAGCGTGAGCGTGCAGAAGCCGCGGTTCAAATAGAACAAGAGCGAGAGAACGCTGCGAAAGTGCTGGCGGAGCAGCAGGCAGCAGCGGCGCAGGAGCTGGAGCGCGAGAGAGTGAGAGCTGCGGAAGCAGCGGATGAGCTGGCGTTAGCACAAGAGCTGGCTGCAGAAGAGCTGGACCGTGAGCGTACGCAGGCTGCGAGAGCGTTGGTTGAGCATGTGGAACGTGAGCGCGAAAAAGCGGCAAGAGCGTTAGCGGAGCAGCAAGAGCAAGCAGCGCAGGAGCTGGAACGCGAGCGAGTGAGAGCTGCAGAGGCAGCAGACGAACTGGCGCTGGCACAAGCGCTTGCCGCGGAGGAGCTGGAACGTGAGCGTGTGAAAGCAGCTGAAGTGTTGGCGGAGCAAGTGGAGCGTGAGCGCGAAAGAGCAGCGAGAACGTTAGCGGAGCAGCAAGCGCAAGCGGCGCAGGAGCTGGAACGCGAGCGTGCGAAAGTGGCAGAAGCGTTAGACGATCTGTCGCTGGCACAAGCGCTGGCTGCTGAGGAGTTGGAACGCGAGCGTGTGAAAGCAGAGGAAGCGTTAGCGGAGCAGCTTGAGCAAGAGCGCGAGAAAGCGGCAAGAGCGTTAGCGGAGCAGCAAGAGCAAGCAGCGCAGGAGCTGGAACGCGAGCGAGCGAGAGCGGCGGAAGCGGCCGACGAGCTGGCGTTAGCGCAAGCGCTGGCTGCAGAAGAGCTGGAGCGTGAGCGTGAGCAGGCAGCACGCGCGTTAGCGGAACAAGTGGAGCGTGAGCGCGAAAGAGCAGCGAGGGTTCTAGCCGAGCAGCAAGAGCAAGCGGCTCAAGAGCTGGAACGCGAGCGAGCTCGAGCGGCGGAAGCGGCCGACGAGCTGGCGTTAGCGCAAGCGCTGGCTGCTGAGGAGCTGGAGCAGGAGCGCGAGAAAGCAGCGAGAGCGTTAGCCGAGCAGCAAGAGCAAGCAGCGCTGGAGCTGGAACGCGAGCGAGTGAGAGCGGCGGAAGTAGCCGAGGAGCTGGCGCTGGCGCAAGTGCTCGCAGCAGAAGAGCTGGAACGTGAGCGTCAGCAAGCGGCAAGAGCATTGGTAGAGCATGTGGAGCGTGAGCGTGAAAGAGCAGCGAGAGTGTTAGCCGAGCAGCAAGCACAAGCGGTGCAAGAGCTGGAACGCGAGCGTGCTAAAGCAGCAGAAGCAGCCGAGGAGCTGGCGTTAGCGCAAGCGCTGGCTGCTGAAGAGCTGGAGCAGGAGCGCGAGAAAGCAGCGAAAGCATTAGCCGACCAGCAAGAGCAAGCGGCACAGGTACTGGAACGCGAGCGGGCGAGAGCGGCGGAAGCTGCCGAGGAGCTGGCTCTGGCACAAGCGCTGGCTGCAGAAGAGCTGGAACGTGAGCGTGAGCAGTCGGCAAGAGCGTTGGTAGAGCATGTGGAGCGTGAGCGAGCAAGAGCAGCGAGAGCGTTAGCGGAGCAGCAAGCAGCAGCAACGCAGGAGCTGGAACGCGAGCGAGCAAGAGCAGCAGAAGCAGCTGATGAGCTAGCGCTGGTACAAGCGCTGGCTGCAGAGGAGCTGGAGCGTGAACGCGAAAATGCGGCGAGAGTGTTAGCGGAGCAGCAAGCAGCAGCGGCGCAGGAGCTGGAACGCGAGCGTGCAAAAGCAGCGGAAGCAGCCGAGGAGCTGGCTCTGGCACAAGCGCTGGCCGCAGAGGAGCTGGAGCGTGAGCGAGCGAAAGCCGCAAACGTACTAGCAGAGCAGTTGGAACTGGAGCGTTCAAGAGCTGCTGCAGCGTTGGCAGAGCAAGAAGCAAAAGCTGCGCAGGAGATTGCGCGTGAACGAGACAAAGTAGTAGAAGCAGCAGATGAGCTGACATTAGCTCAAGTTATTGCTGCGGAAGAACTCGAGATGGAACGTGCGAGAGCACTCGAATTAATCCAGTCGAAAGAACAACAATGGCAAGAGCAGATTGCTCAGCTTGAGCAATCGTTAAAGGCTGATTTTGAACGCCGCCGTAATAACTGGATTGAAGAGCGTACAAGACTGCTGACGAAAGCAACTGAGCTTGAGCAAGCTTGGAGCCAAGATAAGCAGTCTCATGAACTGCGTCTACAAGCAGCAGATGATCATTTGATGCAAGCGCTGGAGCAGGAGGAAGCATTACGTGCTTCTATTCAAGTTCTGGAGCAGGAAGTGCAAGAGCTTGGTCAGAAGTTTGCCGAGACGCAGGAGCAATTGGAGGAACAAGCAGAGCAATATATACAATCCCTTGAAACAATCGGGCAAATGGAACTTCAGGCTGGCAAGCAGCAAGAACTGCAGACAGCTATTGAGGCTCTGGCAGCGGAACAAACAGAGAAGCTGCAGCAAGTGCAGGAGCAATATGTGTATCTTCAAGATGAACTGGAGAAACAGCGGCGTCAATTTGCTGCGGAACGTTCAGCGATCGAGCAGATTCACGTTGATAGATATAGTGAAGCGGAAAGCCGGCTGGAGGAGCAAGCACGTCAGCTGTCTGAGGCCAAGGCTATCTTTGAAGAGAAAGAAATTGAACTGGAGCTTCAATACGAAGAAGACAAATATAAGCTGCAACGCAAGTATGAAGGGCAGCAGGAGCAGATTGAACTACGCCATGCTGAGCAGCAATTTGAATTAAAAGAACGTTATGAAAAGCAATATGCAGAGCTTCAGCATCTGTTGGAAGCTTACCAACTAACGCAGAAGGAACTGGAAAGCCAGCTTGAACAACAAGGCCAAGCAATGGCTCAACAACAGGAAGAAAAACTCGCTGAGCTGGAACAACGTCATCAAGAGCAAATTCGTGCGCTGCAAAAGCAATTTGCTGATCAAACAGAGCTGCTGGAGCTTCAGTATATGGAGCAAATGGAGCTGCTCGAACGTGAGCTGCAAGAGCTTAAGGTAGAGCTCGACGAGCGGGAGCATAACCATTCCCGTCAATTCGAACAGCAAAGACTACATTTGGAACAACGTTACGAAGAGCGTCAAGCTGAAGCACAGGAACGTTATTCCGAGCTTATGGCGAAGCAGGAAGAACAACAGCGCAATCTGCGTGCTCGAATTGAAGAGCTTCAAGCAGCCATGGAAGATGTTGAGCTTCGTGGGCTAGAAATGGAAGAGCAGCTCGCAAGCTCTACGGAACGTGAGAACCAGCTCTTGGAACAGCTCGAGTATACGGCAGCTCGTGAGCGTATCACTGTGCAGCACCTGGAAGCATCATCATCAAGAGTTCAAGCGTTAACGGAGCAACTCGAGAAGGAACAAAAGCTAGCCCGTCAAGCAAGACAAGAAGCTGAGCGGCTGTCAGAAGCTGAACGTGCCCGTGAAGCCGCAGAGAAGTCACTCTATGCTCAGCTTGAAGCGGCACGCACAGAAGCTGCGGCAGCTGCTGAATTGAGGGTGATGCTTGAAGAGCGTACACAGTCGCTGGCAACAGAGCATGAGGAAACTTCCGGTGAAACGGATGCTCTTCGTGAGGAACTCCAATCGCTTACTCATAAGCATCAGAAGCTGGAGATTGAATACCGCAAGCTTCAAACCGAGTATAATGAGTGGATCGAATTAATCGAGCATAGCTAAATAAGATACAAAATAGAGTCATCTGAGTTATTTCGGATGGCTCTCTTTTCGCCGCGTCATCTGAACGATGTGATCTGAGATCTAGGAGGAAATATGAAGACTCTAACGATATTTATACTCGCGATGTCGATTGTCCTCTAACGGTGCTATGGAAAATCCCTATAAAATCGAAGGCATAACAAATGATGGTCAGCCTATTATTCTAAAAAGTGGCGAGAAAGTAGTATATCGGGTGAGCGCTCCTATTACTGAAGTGTTCGGCAATAAGAGTCTGCTGGACTTCACCAACCCGAATATCGAACTAAAAGGTTATGTGAAAGTTGGAGGTAAAGATAGTCCGTTTGGGATGTCGGGCAATTTAGAGGCCTTTTTATAACAAGGGTTATCTACCTGGTGCGACGGGGCAAATAAAACGGAAAATCCGTACTGCAGTGGTGGAATTGTGGACTGGCTAATAAAAAAAGCCGATCCAAAATTATAGCTTTGGAACGGCTTCATCTATAAATTCTCTATTAACCGTAACTCACGATGGTACCGGTTGGGCCGCCAACCGGCAGACTGGCTAAACGGATGAGGTCAGGTGTGACAATTGCCGGGTCTTTGCCAGTTGCATGCATTTCGGTTCGCAGGGTTCCGGGATTATATAAATTAACGAGGATGCCATGCTCATGCTCCTCGTCAGCAAGCGTACGCGTCAGAGACTCAAGCCCTGCCTTGGCTGCACTATAGGCTGCATAGCCGCCGGCTCCGTTCCAGGACAGGCCTGTAGTTATATTAATGATACGGCCATATTTGGTTTTGCGCATAGCTGGAAGCACAGCTTTGGTCAGCAGAAAAGGGCCAGTTAAGTTAGTGGCGACCTGCATATGCCATTCCTCAGACGTTAACTCAAGAACGGAGCCAGACTCCAATACGGCGGCATTATTTAACAAGACATGTATGGAGCCCCATTGTTCAACGATCTGCTGGACAGCGGTCTGAATTTGATCTTCTTGTGTGATATCGGTAGGGATGATAAGTGCTTCTCGGCCCGTGGTTTGTTTGATAAGCGCCGCAGTTTCTTGCAGCTTGTTCTCACGGCGGCCTAATAAAGCAACTTCAGCACCTTCCTTAGCGAATGATAGGGAAGCTGCCCTGCCAAGTCCAGAACCTGCACCGCTAATGACGGCAATCCGTCCGTTTAATAAGCTCATATGATCATACCCTCCTCAAATGAAAATAGCCAAGTATGAGCTATAAATGCTTATTCATAGATCGTAAGCATATTCATTTTTCATAAACATTGGCTAAGATGGATTTATGAATCATCTTATCAGACCGGAAGGTGATAGGGGAAGAGGCGTGACCATCAGTCTTTCTTACTTATTTGAAAAGGAATCATTATAATTCCTATGTGGCTTATGGCCACGCTATGCCCGCGAATATAAGAAGAACCTCCCGGCTTATTTGCCAAGAGGTTCGCTTATTAATTCCATAACTGCTTATTCAACGATAAGCTTAGCTGACATTTTTGAATGTCCACCACCGCAAGGGATGTTGCAGTTGATTTCATATTCACCAGCATCGAGGTTAACTGTTTTTGCTTTATTGTTCGTCAGCTTTAGATCTGTTTTGACAACTTGTACGCCATGCACGCCGTCGATTAATTCCAGCTCCAGCGTCTGGCCCTTCTTAATATGATATTCTGGCTGATCGAATTCCCAGCTGCTTGCTTTAATAACGACGTCTGCCGGAGTTGAGCTTGCTGCTTCTGAATTGCCATTGTTATTGGATCCGCAAGCGGCAATAACGAATACCAGGCACAATACTGATGCGAATAGTAACCATTTTTTCATCGAGAATACCCCTTTCATTGCCAAATAGCTTTAAATACATTCTTGTACTATTGTAACTTATCCCCATTTGATTTGCAGTGACAGCTACGTGACAAAAAAACTCCCCTGCCCATCGTTTCCGATCGGGCAAGGGAGCTCATGGACATTTGGATTAGTGTTGATCGCGGTCACGATAATCGCTTCTGCCAGCTTCGTATGGTGTGCTGACTGGAATGAAGAGGTCGATAATCCCTATGACAAGAGCGGCGAGAATTGCTCCAAGCCAAGTTACTTCTACCCCTCCGACGATAAATTGTGCAATCCAGATGACGGCTGCGCTGGCGATAAAGCCAACAATACCGCGTCCAAAAGGTGTAACTTTCTTCCCAAAGATACCTTCGATGATCCAGCCAAGCGCTGCAATAACAAGCGCAAGCAGGAGTGCACTCCAGAATCCACCGACACTAAACTGTGGAACGATCCAGCCGACAACCATAAGAACAATGGCTGCGACGATAAAACGGACTACATGACCAAGAAAACTCATATCGTTAGCCTCCTCAAGTTAGGTTAGCCTAAGTATGGTGCGCTTCTTTTTCCACTTTTATTATGACCATATTTCGGGGAAACATGTATGAAACAAATGGGGATATCGTGCATCCGCAACATTGTTCAGCTATAATAAAAGGGCGAGAGGAGTGTTCACTTGGACAGCAAAATTTTATCCACTTTGGAATTTCATAAAATAACTAATAAATTGGTACAGCATGCCTCAACTTCGCTTGGGAAAAGTGAAGCAGAACGCCTTGCTCCCGTCTCCGATTTGGAGGACGTGAAGCTCATGCTGCAAGCAACCGATGAGTCCTTCAAGGCAGATCGGTTGAAAGGCAATGCACCGTTTGGCGGCGTTGTAGATATAAGCGCTTCCCTGCACCGGTCGCGGATCGGCGGAACGCTGAACCCTGTTGAGCTGCTTGATATTGCAGCAACAGCAAGAGGAGCGCGCCGGGTGAAGAGACATATCGACAACTTGCATGAGGATGATCCGATTCCGCTGCTCTTCCAACTGGCTGATCAATTAGCCGAGCATAAACCGCTGGAAGACGCAATCTTCGACTGTATTGATGATCAAGGCGAGGTTATGGACAGCGCAAGCCCGGAGCTTGCTTCCATACGCCGAGAGCTGCGCAGCGGGGAATCACGTATACGTGAGAAGCTTGAGTCGATGCTTCGCTCCTCCTCGGTACAGAAGATGCTGCAGGATGCCATCATCACGCTTCGGAATGATCGTTATGTTATTCCGGTCAAACAGGAGTACCGATCGCATTTTGGCGGTATCGTCCATGATCAGTCGGGCTCAGGGGCTACGCTCTTTATCGAGCCGGAAACGGTCGTAGCGATGAATAACAAGCTGCGTGAGACGAAGGCGGCTGAGCTGCGCGAGATCGAGAAGATTTTGCAAAAGCTGACTGCGAAAGCTGCAGAGCATGTAGAGGATTTACTCTACAACCAAGAACTGCTTGGCAAGCTGGATTTCGCCTACGCGAAAGCTCGGCTCGCGCATGAGATGAAAGCCACACTGCCGCGTATGAATGACCGAGGCTTCCTTAAGATTAAGCGTGGGCGTCATCCTTTAATTGCACCCGAGAAGGTTGTGCCGCTTGATGTAGAGCTTGGCAATCAATTTACAGCCATTATCGTAACTGGTCCAAATACGGGCGGTAAAACGGTATCGCTAAAAACAGTTGGACTGCTCAGTCTGATGGCGATGTCCGGTTTGTTTGTTCCTGCGGAAGATGGCAGTCAGCTATGTGTGTTTGACTCGATTTATGCCGATATTGGTGATGAGCAAAGTATCGAGCAAAGTCTAAGTACATTCTCCAGCCATCTAACCAATATTATTCGCATCCTGAAGTCGATGACGTCGAAGAGTCTCGTACTGCTTGATGAGCTTGGGGCAGGTACAGACCCTGCCGAAGGCTCGGCACTAGCGATTGCTATATTGGAACATATCCATAAGCTGGACAGCCGCATTATCGCGACTACCCACTATAGTGAATTAAAGGCTTATGCTTATAACCGGAAAGGCGTTATTAACGCCAGCATGGAATTTGATGTTGCTACATTAAGTCCTACTTACCGTCTGCTTGTTGGTGTGCCGGGCCGAAGTAATGCGTTCGCGATTGCTGAGCGGCTTGGTTTAAGCCGAGACATCATCGATCATGCACGAGGTGAAGTCAGCGAAGAAGACCTGCGTGTTGAGAATATGATTGCTTCCCTTGAAGAGGATCGTCTTAGTGCTGAGTCTGACCGTAATACAGCAGAGTCCATGCGTAAGGAAATGGAAGCGCAAAGGGCACGTCATGAAGCAGAGCTCGAGCGCTTCGAGGAGCAGCGGGATAAGATGCTCCAAAAAGCTCAAGACGAAGCACATGAAGCTGTCGCAAAGGCAAGACGAGAAGCCGATCAGATCATTGCGGACCTGCGCAAGCTTGCGCTAGAAGAAGGTGCATCTGTCAAGGAGCATAAGCTGATCGAAGCGAAGCGGAAGCTGGAAGAAGCGGCGCCAGAGCTTACGTCGAAGAAGAAGCGTTCTGCAGGCGGCGGAGCCAAGAAACCCGCGAAAATTGGAGCGGGAGACGAGGTCATGGTCTACAGTCTCAATCAGAAAGGCACAGTTGTTGAGATCGGCGGCTCGGATGCAATGGTGCAGCTTGGCATTATGAAGATGAAGGTTGCGCTGGATGATCTGGAATTGATTAAGACAGTAGCGCAGGTTAATAAACAGCAGCAGCCGAAGCAAACGGCAAGCCTCAAGCGTTCCAAGGACGACAATCTGCGAATGGAGCTTGATCTTCGTGGTGCGAATCTGGAAGAAGCGATTATCGAGGTTGACCGTTTCCTGGACGAAACGTATTTAGGCGGTCTTGGCCAAGTATACATTATTCATGGAATCGGGACTGGTGTGCTTCGCACTGGTGTACAGCAATATTTGCGCAGACATAGCCTTGTGAAGAGTTACCGGCTTGGACAATATGGTGAAGGCGGCGCAGGAGTCACAGTGGCGGAGCTGAAATAGCTTCGCCGATCCGCCTGCAGGAAGGTAGCAAGCCATAGGAGTGATAAGGATGGGTACGGAAGTCGATCGTTTGCTTAGCAATTCGTATGCGGCATCACTCGTTTATGTATCGCTGGTCGTGTTGTCGCTTATCGTCTTTTTGTCCGTGTTTGAGCTGGTGACCCGTTATAACTGCTGGAAGGAAATCAAGAACGGCAATATGTCGGTCGCAATGGCTACAAGCGGGAAAATATTTGGGATATGCAATATATTCAGATTTTCAATAGAAGCTAATGTTTCGGTGTATGAAAGTCTGATCTGGGGCTTGTTCGGCTTTATTATCTTACTTGCTGCTTATTTTTTATTTGAATTTCTAACACCGGTATTTCGTATAGATGACGAAATAGCGAAGGATAACCGGGCTGTAGGATTTATCGCAATGGTTATTTCGATTTCTTTGTCCTATGTTATTGGAGCAACGGTTATTTTGTAAGCTTACGCTTTCGAAGCAAGAATTGCTCTGCAATTCTTTAAGCTTACGCTTTCGAAGTAAGAATTGCTCTGCAATTCTTTGTAGGAGGGCAGTCATGAAATACTTGTGGGGGATTTTACTCGCGATTGCTATTATATTTTTTGGTCTTGGTGTTATTTATATGATGAACAATTAAGCTGTGGAGGTTATTAAGGAATGGAAGAGCAAAACATTTGTCCGTGGTGTTATACAGAAATCGTATGGGACGAGGAGATTGGGCCGGAGAAACATTGCCCACACTGCGAGAACGAGCTTAGCGGCTACCGCACGATGCAATTTGGAATTGATCGTCCTGATGACGACAATGAAGAAAGCTGGGAAGACGAGGAAGAAGTACAGGAGCAAGCTGATTCCGGTGATAAAGAAGATGATTCCAATGGAGGCTTCCGTCAAGTGAATCTCTCGTGGCTTGCTGCGGAAGAGACGATCCGTCAAATTACGGACAGCCAGGATGAAGCACCGGAATGTCCGACATGCCGCGAGTATATGCTGGAGGCTGGCAAGCAAAGCATTTCGCTGCAGCCAATTGTTCACACCGTGACAGGAAGAGCTGTTGTTCAATCGCTGGTTGAGACGGTAACCTATATTTGTCCGTCTTGCTTCCAAGTTTCGTCAATTCTCAGCCCTGAAGCTCGCGATCAGATGCTTGCTTTGCTTGCGCCTAAGGAATAATTAGCTTGATCTGGTAAAGAGAGAACGGCATGACCCCTGCTCTTTTGGGAAATCTAACAGTGGATAACCATTGTTAGGTGATCCTTACGAACAAAGAGTTACCACAAACAGCCTAGATAAGGCCTAGAGTGTGGCAATTCTTTTTAGGAGGAATCGGATTGAAGCAGAGTCATCATGGCGTTAAGACCGGCGGGCGTCTGAGCGGCGTAGGCCGAAGCGTCACAGGTTCACGCCAAGGCGGAGCGCTGGGGTCGCAGGCGATCTTGCTGCTTGCTGTTCAAGGCTTGTTCGGCATCGCAAGTGCGCTGTCTGGGACGTTCATACCGGTCTATCTCTGGAAAGCAAGCCAGTCCTTTATGCTGATCGGTTGGTATACGCTTGGACAATATGTGACAAGTGGTATCGTCTTTTGGCTGGCGGGCAAATGGGTGAAGGAACATCATAAGATGTACAGCCTCCGTCTTGGCATCGTGCTGTCGGGGGCGTTTTATTTTACAGTACTTCTGTTAGGTCAGCAGGCCAAAGTTTACAGTGTTCCGCTTGGCATGTTAAGCGGTATGGCTCTTGGTTTTTATTGGATGGCTTATAATGTAGTTTATTTCGAAATTACGGAGCCGGATAATAGGGACCGTTTCAACGGAATTGCCGGTATACTCGGCGCTTTGTCCGGTATTATCGCCCCATGGGTGTCTGGATACTTAATTACTTCTCTTCAAGGAGAGAGCGGCTATAAGCTTATTTTCACCATATCGCTTGTTGTCTTCGGATTAAGCGTGGTTGGAAGCTTCTGGCTTACCGATCGAGGAGTACAAGGCGAGAAGTACAAATGGACGCTCGGCATTGATCAATTGAAAGAGAAAGGTAATCCATGGCGGAGAATGTTCGGAGCTATAGTGACGCAGGGTGTTCGCGAGGGTGTATTTATGTTCCTTATCGGGCTGGTTATCTACATTGCGACTAAAAACGAAGGCAAGCTGGGTAATTTCTCGCTTGTTACCTCTCTGGTTGCGTTGATTAGCTTCTGGTTTGTAGGAAAACGCCTCAAAGCAAGCAATCGAAAAATCGCGATGCTGATTGGTACGATTATGATCGGACTGATCGTTCTCCCGTTGTTCATGAAAGTGAACTACAGCACTCTGCTTATCTTTGGTATCGGCACCTCGTTGTTTATACCACTGTACATTATTCCGATGACATCACGGGTCTTCGACTTGATCGGCGATTCCGAGGAAAGCGCCAAGAACCGCGAGGAGCTGATCGTCCTCCGCGAAGCCGGCTTAATTATCGGCCGTGTCATCGGCCTAGCCGCTTATCTGATCGTCTTATCCCAGACGCAGACACCAGCGGCAATCGTTACCCTTATGTTCTGTGTTGGTATCGTTCCCATCGCTGGATGGTTCTTCATCCGGCCCTTCTTATCTGCCAACAATAAATTTCATTAATAATTTTTGAACGCTATTCAAATCGGAGCGCGCAAAGCGAAACTATTAGGAATGAGAAGCGAAGTGTTCGCCTTTGTCCCGAATTTCAACCGCAATGCGGTTAGAATTGAAGAAATTCGGGACAACAGCGATCGAATCCTAATAGTTTCGTGAAGCGCAGTCTCACGATTTGAAATAAAGGAGAACTTATGCCACGAATAGTGCATTCCATCACCGACCTCATCGGCGATACGCCTGTCGTTAAGCTCAATCGGCTTGTAGAAGCGGGAAGCGCAGACGTATGTGTCAAGCTTGAGCGGTTTAATCCAAGCGGCAGCGTGAAAGATCGCGCTGCATCAGCACTTATCCATGCAGCTGAGCAAGGCGGACAGATTAAGCCAGGCAGTACCATCATCGAGCCGACCAGCGGTAATACTGGTATTGGGCTCGCGATGAACGCAGCTGCCAAGGGCTATAAATTGATTCTTATCATGCCTGACAATATGTCGACAGAACGAATCAAGCTGCTTCAGGCTTATGGGGCAGACGTTGTATTAACGCCTGCTGCCGAGAGAATGCCTGGTGCAATCCGTAAAGCATTAGAGCTGCAAGCTCAAATTCCAGGAAGCTTTATCCCGAATCAATTCGAGAATCATGCTAACCCGGATATCCATCGTACAACTACAGCAGTAGAGATTTTACGGCAAACCGAAGAACAGCTGGATGCCTTTATTGCTACGGCTGGAACTGGGGGTACTGTTACAGGAACTGGCGAGACGCTTAAAGCGGCCCTTCCGGATTTACATATCGCGGTTGTTGAGCCTGCTGGTTCACCTGTCCTGTCAGGTGGTAAGCCGGGGCCTCATAAATTAGTTGGAACGAGTCCTGGTTTTGTGCCGGCGATTCTAAATACGAATGTGTACGATGAAATTATTCAGGTATCCGATGAGGATGCGCTTCAAACCATGCGAAGCCTGGCTCGTCTGGAAGGACTCTTACTTGGACCGTCATCTGGTGCCTCCGTATGGGCAGCCATGCAGGTTGCGAAGAGACTTGGTCCGGGCAAACGAGTATTGTGTATTGCTCCCGATACAGGTGAACGTTATTTGAGTATGGATATATTCTAAGAAGAAACGAGGCCCTTAAAGCTTATTTCCAAGCTTTAAGGGCTTCTTTTATTAAACCTCGCCGTTCGCGTACATAATCAAGAATAAAGGAAGGCTCATCGAGATACGTATCAAAGCTGCTTTTCCTCGTAAAATCTTCCCGAATCGCAGGTGTAATCTCCTTATACATTCGGTTAATGATGGGATCGATCCGTTCGACAGTAAAGGCTGTTCTTAATAAGTTCAGCAGGATCGCACGATATTTCTGACGGCAGGAGGCAAAGGTAAACAGCTTGCCGGTTAATTGATTGTAGCCCTGTAAACGTACCAAATCACTGCCGCAAGGCCTTCCGTAGCAGTTCCTTCCCCAGGTTCCTTCGTAATCCCAAGGAATAATACGGTATTTGCGGCTGTTCTTATGTTCGTATAAGGCATAGTTCTGATCGAACCCATCATAGTTGCCGGTAAGAACAGCTCCTGCCAGCCACAATAAATACTGGTTAATATCCAGCCGTTTGGCGGTGTATACGTTTAATTGTTTGCTTGTCATGGTATTAATATTGCGGATGAATCGGACCAGACGATATTTGGTATTTGTTTCTCCCTTAACGATTTCATACCCTTCAAATAAGGAGTTCTTCTTCTGATTGGAGTTCTGATCAATAAGGCTGAAATCCGCACTGTCATTGACGGCATAAATAATGGAGTTATAGCCAATTCCTCTTTTTTTGAAAAATCGCTGATCAACCGCCTCGATTTCTAAGTATACCCCTTGCGGATAACCGTTAATTTCGACGGATATATGCGTGGTTTCCGGAGAGGGCACGCCAATGGTATTAAAGAATGTAAAAGATAATGCATTGCGGATCATGGAAGGATCATCAAACTCTGCATTCCAATGCAGTGTTTTTCCTCCATCTAATCTGACCTCGAAGGATTTCTTGTTGTAATTACGCGTATGACCGCCTCGAATGCCGAATGTCGCTGTATAAAGTTTCCCATCTAATTCGATATGAATCGGCTTGAAGGATTTACTCCAAGGGTTATTTTTTAGCTCCTTTAGATCATCCTCGTCAATCTCGATTTTACGAATAGGCAGCGTTGCCACGGGCTTCACCCCTTAGACCGAAGTCAAAGCCTATCGAGGCTGATAGGCTTTTGTGCTTATTTACCCTATTCGGGTATCGGGGCAAGTGACACCATTTACGTCATTATTTTGATTATTTGTACCTTTTGTCCAGATAAATGGTTACTAATCTAGTACCTCTCATATACGGGTTACATATAGATATATTACAAACCGTCACCAATGGTAGATGACTAGAACGCAAACAACAGCAAGATCAGCCTATTAGTGGCAAATGGTCAATTGGATGGCACGGTTGTAAATCTATTAATGCGAGAATCATCGGAGGGATTTAGCAAATGTATGATTGCAATCACTGGCAAGGACAACAATGCCACAAGAGTCACAAAAGTCACAAAAGTCACAGAAGTAATGGCCACACAGGGACAACAACAGACAGCGGCAACGCACAAATCAAAAATTTGGTAGGCGAAGCAGTTAAAATTAACCGCGGCGGTCCTGAGTCATTGGTCGGAACTCTGTTAGCTGTAAAAAGTGATTACCTGGTGCTTTCGACAAGAGAAGGTGTTGTATACGTTGACCTGAGCCATGTCAAAAGCGTAACTGGGCTTGCAGATGGTGGCAAAAGCGGAGGCGGTCGTCACACTGACTTCATCAAGGCAGATAACTTTAAAGGCGTAGTCAAAGCATTAGAAAAAGAATTCGTGCAAATTAACTGGGGCGGACCGGAGAAAGTGGAAGGCTTCCTCGCTGCAGTACAAGGCAACACAGCACTTGTTGTTGTAAAAAATGAAGTGGTGTATATCCTCGTTGATCATATCAAAACAATCAAAAAACTTAGCTTCAACAAATCAAACGGCAACAAATCCGGAGGAAATAATAATAATCAATCCGGCGGCAACAAAAACAACAACAAATCCGGAGGAAACAAAAACAACAAATCCGGTAATCAAGGCGGCAACAAATCAGGCAATAAATCAGGTGCACAAGCGCAAGGGCAAACGAACAAATCAGGCGCTCAAGCACAATCCACAGGCAATAAATCGAATAAAAAATCTGGAGGCGGCAATCGCTCGAAAAAAGGCTAATCCGTTGATGGTGCCAGGCATGAATGTTAGTGCCTGGCATCACCTTCAGATTCGCTTTTGAAAAGGAGGTCGAGCAATTGAAGAACCGTCATCCTCTCTTAGATTCACAGGTTGAACTCGTTATTTCCGGGAAGGCGGGGATAAGAGGGAAAATCATAGATTTTGGCCCCGATATTCTAGTACTCTATAATGGCGTTCAGTTTTTCTACATTCCGCTCATTCATATGCAGCAAATGAGAATGGTATATGACGAGGAAGCGAACTACAGCAGTACACCAGAGCTGCCCTTTGAACCCTATAATGATTCTATTTCATTCCGTAAAATCTTATTGAATTCCAAGGGAATGTTCTCTGAAATCTATATTACGGGCAACCAATCGATCCATGGATATGTGACAGCTGTCATGAATGATTTTTTCGTCTTCTATTCTCCCATTTATCATTCCGTCATGATCTCCATGCGTCATCTCAAGTATTTGGTCCCGTATAATGCTAATGTAACGCCATATTCTTTGTCTGCGGAACAATTCCCACTTAAGCCAACTCCATTAACCCTTGCCAGGACTTTCGATCAGCAGCTTCGCAAACATATGGGGCAATTTGTTGTACTCGATCTGGGGGAGAACCCAAGAAAGACAGGTGTTCTCAAAAATGTCGATCTCAACTTGCTCGAACTTGCGGATGCGAGCGGATCATCAGTATTTATCCATTACGATCATGTAAAAACGATTCATCTGCCTTAACAAATGAAGCCCTTTTTGATGGCAATCTGCCAATCTAAGGGCTTATTTATATGGAGAAAAATATGCATCACTTTCCTTGCTTAGGGGAATGCTGGAAGCGAAGGATGTGAATGTCTGTGCAGCTTGCTTCAAAACCTATCGGTTTATGGCCAATCGTTATGATGACTCTGCTAAGTGTTGGCCTTGTTAATCACGTTATTGTTGTTCCGATGCTGCTGGCTGAAGCCAAGAGAGACGCCTGGTTATGTATTCCGGTTGCGCTGATTATTGCCCTTCCGATCGCCGCTTTTCCTCTGCAGCGGGTCATGTTCAAGATGAACAGAGTGCGCTTTGATGAGTGGCTCAAACAACATATTCCGGCCTTTTTTGTATGGCTGATTCTTGCCATGATTAATCTTGCTTTGCTGTACGTTGCCTTTAGTACATTAGTTGACGTTGTATCCTGGACGTCAAATACATACTTGCCGGAGACCCCTCAAATTGTAGTTCTGTTTGTCTTTTGCTTTATATGCATGTTTGCAGCTATGAACGGACTGCGCACTATTGCTTATGTTTCTTGTATCTTACTCCCGATTGTTGTTGGATTAGGGGATTTTGTAATGTCGGCTAATATGCCTGTCAAGGACTACCGGTATTTGCTTCCGATGTTTGAGATGGGGTTCTCTCCTATATTAAATGGAGCTTTGCATTCACTAAGTGCCTTTATGGAGCTGTCCTTCTTGCTGCTCATCCAACATGAGATGACGAAGAGCTTTAAGAAATGGCATCTTATTCTTCTGACGATCATGCTTATGATGCTTACGATTGGTCCTACGATAGGTGCTATCACTTTGTTTGGACCTAACGAAGCCATCCTCATGCGTTACCCGGCTTATTCCCAGTGGCGGCTCGTGAAGATCGGCAAATATTTCGAGCATGTTGATTTCTTTGCAGTCTTTCAGTGGCTGTCAGGTGCTCTAATCCGGATCTCGCTGCCACTCTATCTGATTCAGATTTATGGTCCGTTCAAGAAGCTGAAGCATAAGTGGATCAGCATGCTTATAACGGTTCTTATCTTGGCGGTTGCGAGCTTTATCGTCCTAATGAAAATGAAGTGGTATATGATTCTGATGCATGCTTATTTCTCGGTTGCTTGGATCATATTCGGCATCCTTTTGCTGCTGCTGTGGGTGCTTTCATTCCGAAAAGCCAAGAGAACAGCAGAGCCGAGAGCTTAAGGGGGTTACAGCTATGAGTCACGAGTCGAATGAGCAAAATCGCAAATACGATCGTCTGGATATGCTTTATGATGAACTGTCTGGCTCCGGGGATGTCATCATTCAAACCATTGAGGTTGGTGAAGAACCAAAGCGGGTTTTTCGCATTCTGATGTGCAGCGGCATGGTAGATATGCAGACGGTATTTATCGCCTTATTGCCGCAGCTCGATAAGCTGGCTAAAAGTTTAAATGACAATATCGGTCAGCGAGAACATGACGGCGAAGGGCAAGACTTGGTCACCATGGGAAATAACCACACGAACAAAGAAAGGTATTCCTTTGGTGCACGCCTATCTCTGGATAATGAAAGGGAAGCCGCTCATTTCTTCTCCAACCTCTATTCGGGCAGTGTCATGGCTGTCGATGAAGCTACTCGGTCCGTTTATTCCTTTGATATCGCAAGTATACCAGGCCGTCAGCCGGAAGAATCCACAATGGAGCTTTCTGTTAAAGGGCCGAGGGATGGATTTGTAGAAGGGATATCCACGAATATTGCGCTTATCCGAAGGCGGCTTCGGACACCGGATCTTTATGTGGAATATTTGAACATCGGGACCGAATCGCAGACAGAGGTCTCTATGATGTTCATGAAAAGCAAAGCCAAAGCCTCCCTGGTCAAAGAAGCCAGGAAGAGGCTTCACGCCATTCATATCGAAGCGCTGTACAGCTCATCCGAGCTCGAAGAGCTGGTGTCGGACAGGCCGAACAGCCTGTTCCCGCTTGTTGATTATATTGGACGTCCTGACTATGTTGTTCAAGCGCTTATGCAAGGCAGAGTATGTTTATTGGTGGATGGTAATCCATCTGTCATTATTCTACCGGGCAATTTGACCCTTCTCATCAAATCGCCCGAGGATGCTCACCTGCCCTATTATTATGTGTCCCTTGAACGGCTGCTCCGCATAATCGGTTTTATTCTCGCTATATGTCTGCCCGGCTTTTGGGTTGCGTTGTCCGCATATAATACGGATCAAATTCCGTTCACTCTGCTGGCTACGGTAACCAATTCCCGGATCGGACTTCCGATATCCGCAACGATGGAAATGTTCCTTATGATGGGGATGTTCGAGTTGTTCCGAGAGGCAGGTGTCAGGCTGCCGAGGCCAGTCGGGCAGACGGTGTCCGTTGTAGGTGGTCTTATTATCGGGGATGCCGCCATCCGGGCAGGCATAACCTCTCCGACCATGCTCGTAGCAGCGGCTGTTGCAGCCGTCTCAACCTTTACGCTGGTAAATCAAACGTTAAGTGGTACAGTGAGCATTTTACGGTTTTTCGTGTTAATTCTCTCTTCGCTATTTGGGATATTTGGTTTCTTTGTTGCTGTGTTTATGATACTGATCTATATGTGTTCGCTCGAAACGTTTAATCAGAACTATATGCAGCCTCTTGCCCCAATCAAATGGAGGGAGCTCATAACGGGATTGCTGCAGAAGCCGTGGAAGGCCAGAGCCAAAGGTGAGAAACCATGACCGTTCATGCCAGGATGCGAAAATATATGAATTCTCTTAAAATCAGCCTGGTATTGAGCGCAATGCTAATAACCGGAGGTTGCTGGGATGAGGTAAATCTGCAGGATGTCAGTTATATTTCTGCAATTGGTGTTGATTATGTAGATGAACACTTTGTCGTGTATGCCCAGATGATTTCATTTGGCGTTATTGCCAAGCAGGAGGGGGCGCCGCCTCCAGGCAGCCCGATATGGGTAGGGAAGCATGAAGGGGATACTAATCTAGCTGCCATATTCAACCTGATGGATTCTTCTCAATACAAGCTGTCGCTTAATCATCTGAAATCGGTTGTAATCCACGAGCGTGCTTTCAGCGAAATACAGCAGATTATCGACAGCCTTAACCGTTTGAGTTCTACCAGATTCAATTCTCTTGTATTTGGAACCAAAACAGACATTAATGATTTATTTACGATGGATATGTTATTTAACAAAACACCGTTAACAACTCCGCTGTACGCACCGCACATCGAGAATAATCAGAACAGCTATGTTGTGCCGATGACGCTTCAGACGTTAGTACGTGGAGCTCTTGAGCCTGCTATGACGGTTAAGCTGCCTTCCCTTTCCCTCTTACCGGATGACTGGGAGAACAATAAAAAAAGGCTTAAATTTTTAACCATTGACGGAACGTTTCTATTTAATGAAAAGAAATCAGCCGGCTTTGTATCACGAGAGAAATCCAAAGGATTGACTTGGACAAGTGAAGGGTTCAAGCGGTCGCTCGTTCCGATTCGGATTGAAGATAAACGAGGTTCTGTTGTCATTGATTCGGCCAAATCAAAGGTTAAGGTTAACTGGGAAAACAATAAGCCCAAATTTGTATTAAAGACCAATCTGACGGGACATTTAATTGAAGCATCGAGTGATTTTTCAGATCAGGAGCTTAGGTCTCATGTGGAGCAGGTTGTAAAGGCTCAGATGGAAGACACCTATTTGAAGGGGTTAGCCATGAATGCTGATCTTTATGATTTGGAGCATGAGCTTTACCGTCATCACAATAAAGCGTGGAAGCGTCTGGTTCAAGAGGAATGGAAGCCAAGGCCTAAAGATTTGACCATCGAGGTGAAATGCCGGATTAAGAAGGAATCGGAGCTTCGCTCGAAATCAGAACTCCAATTGCGTACATAATCCATGGAATTTCCGCCCATAATACGTATGCTTCTATAAAATTGGCATGAAGGAGACGAGACATATGCTTCAAGCTCTAACCGCGAAGGAATTGGAATATATCGCGGATTCGCTATCCAATGAAGATTTGTTAATTAAGCAAAATGCCCTGCTTGCATCGCTTGCAATGAACCCACAGTTAAGACAAACAGGTGCCAGCGAATTGCAGACTCATCAGCATCATTATCAAATACTGATGCAGGCTTTGCAGCAGCACCAGCAAATGGCTCCTACACAACCGCAGCAGAACTAAAGACTAGGAGGAGTATAAACGATGTATCAACAACAACAGCATCATTTGCCCGATGAGGATTTGGCGTACACGGTATTATCCGATCTGAAGCGTGTCGTTCGTGAATATGCAACGGCAGCAACCGAATCGAGTTGCCCGGAAGTGCGTCAGATGTTTACTCAATTGCTGAACAGTACATTGAAGCTGCAAGGGAACCTTTTCACAACGATGCAATCAGCTAATATGTACAACACAGCATCGCCTGCTCTTCGCCAAGAAATCGACAAGCAGACGAAAGAATATCAGCAAACGCAGCAAAAAACATCACAATATTTACAGCAGCGTATGGGCGCAGCACAGCCATCGTTCCCGCAATACGGGCAATTTCAACAGCCGCAGCAACAGTCCCATCAGCCTTTCTACAGCTAAAGACCCTTCGGGGTCTTTCGTTTTTTTTCTTTGCAGGAACCATTAATTCGTTGTAAAATATTTTAATAACCGCAGTTTTGGAAGGAGTTTGACGATGAACGAACTACAGCTGAAAGTGCTGGAGCTGCTGAAGGAAGACGCGCGCCGTGATGCGGAGCTGATTGCCGCCATGCTGAATGAGCCTGTGGAGAGCGTCAAGCAAGCGATTGCATCCATGGAAGAAGAACATATCATCGTTAAATATGCGACAGTGGTGAACTGGAGCAAGGTTGATGACGAGAAGGTTACGGCATTAATCGAGGTTCAAATTACACCTGAGCGCGGGCGCGGCTTTGAAGGCATTGCTGAGCGCATTTACTTATATCCGGAAGTGAAGTCAGTCTATCTGATGTCCGGAGCTTATGATTTGCTAGTAGAAATCGAAGGCAAAAACTTGAAAGAGGTTGCCTCTTTCGTTTCCAATAAATTATCCCCAATCGACAAAGTGCTGTCGACGAAAACAAACTTTATTTTGAAAAAATACAAACAGGACGGAATTATCTTCGAGGAGCATGAAGGCGACCATCGATTGATGATTTCGCCGTAAAAGGATGATGGCTATGATTAAAGACGAGGTTACATCCAATCATCGCCAATCAATGGCAGAATATTTGTCACCTCTTGCGCGGAGTATTAAACCGTCAGGTATCCGGCGCTTTTTTGATTTGGTAAGTACCCGTAAAGATGTGATTACGCTTGGCGTCGGCGAGCCGGATTTCGTAACGCCATGGCATGTGCGTGATGCAGCTGTATATGCACTGGAGAAGGGCAAGACTCAATATACATCCAATGCAGGTATGCCGGAATTGCGTGAAGCAATTGGACAATATTTGAGTGATTCTTTTGCTGTATCCTATAATCCAGCTAATGAGATTTTGGTAACAGTCGGAGGCAGTGAAGCGATTGATCTGGCGCTTCGAGCATTGATTAGTCCTGGTGATGAGATTCTGATTCCTGAGCCATGCTATATTTCTTATTCTCCGATTACGACATTAAGCGGCGGCAAAGCAGTGGGTATTGAGACGTTCGCTAAAGATAATTTCAAGCTGAAGGCTGAGTCGCTGCAAGCGGTGATTACGCCAAAATCAAAAGTCCTTATTTTATGTTATCCAAGTAATCCAACCGGCGGCATTATGACGTATGAAGATTGGCTGCCGATTGCTAAGGTTGTTGAAGAGAATGACCTGATTGTGATCTCGGATGAGATTTATGCCGAGCTTACTTATGGCACAAAGCATGTGAGCTTTGCTGCAATGCCAGGCATGAAAGACCGGACGCTGCTTGTGAGCGGCTTCTCCAAAGCTTTCGCGATGACTGGCTGGCGCATGGGCTACGCTTGTGGCCATCAGGATCTAATTGGCGCGATGCTGAAGATTCATCAATATACGGTTATGTGTGCTCCTATTATGGCACAGTATGCGGCTCTTGAAGCGTTAACGCCGCATGGGCTGGAAGAAAAGGATCGGATGATGGAAGCTTATAACCAGCGGAGACGTCTGGTTGTCAAAGGCTTCCGGCAGATTGGTCTTGAATGTCATGAGCCTGAAGGTGCGTTCTATGCCTTCCCGTCAATTACGTCGACAGGACTTACTTCCGAGCAATTCGCTCAGCGTCTGCTGGAGGAGGGCAATGTTGCTGCCGTTCCAGGGGATGTGTTTGGACTCGGCGGAGAAGGACATTTGCGTTGTTCTTATGCGACTTCCGTTGCTCAATTGACTGAGGCGCTTGACCGAATCGGACATTTTGTTCATAAGCTTAAGCAGGGCTGATACGTGAACATCGATAAGCAGGCAGGGCGCGGCCCTTGCCTGTTTTTTTATGGCCTCAAAGCTTCGAAGGCAAGTTAATTTATGGTATAGTGTAGGGAAATTCCCCCTAGATGAAAGGGCTGATCAGCTATGAAAATATATACACGTACAGGAGATAAAGGACAGACCTCCCTTATTGGCGGGCGCGTAAGCAAGGATGATATCCGGGTAGAAGCTTACGGTACAATCGATGAGCTGAATGCATTCGTTGGGCAGGCAGCAGCGGAAGCAGCAAAGCACGCTGAACTAAAAGACATGGCTGAGCTGCTCGTTGATATTATGCAGGAGCTGTTCGACTGCGGGTCGGATTTGGCGTATGCGAGCCCGGGAGCACCGCTCAAAATGACGGATGAACCTGCGGCAAGACTGGAAGCGACGATTGATCAATATACAGAGGAAGCTCCGGAAATTACGAAATTTATTTTGCCGGGAGGAAGCCCTGTGTCGGCCTTGCTGCATGTATGCCGGACCGTATGCCGCCGTGCCGAACGTCGTGTTGTGACGCTTGCATCCGAGCATCCTGCTAATCCGGAAGTACAGAAATATTTGAACCGGTTATCGGATTTCTTCTTCGCTGCGGCTAGAGCTGCTAATGCGAAGCTTGGCGTACCAGATACGGAATATGTACGGAGTGCGAATGTGTTCCGCAAGTCGTCGAAATGATGATAGAAGATATTGCAGGCTACTATAAACCGCTGGTCGTAGAGGTCGGAGAGGCGATGGCAGGGAAGGATGTACGTACAGTGCTTGAGCGTAAGCTTGGCGTGTCACGTACGCTTCTCTCGAAGCTTAAGCTCACTGAGTTTGGCATTACCATAAATGGAGTGCGGGCCTATACAACAGCGAAGGTCGCAGCAGGAGACCTTGTTGCGATTCGAATGGAAGAGGAAACCTCGGATGATATTATGCCGCAGGAGATGCCGCTGCGTATTGTGTTCGAGGATGAATATTTATTAATCGTTAATAAGCCGGCGGGTATTGTGGTTCATCCCACACACGGGCATTACACCGGCACACTTGCAAATGGGATCGTACAGCATTGGCAGGCTCGCGGCGAGAAGGTAAGGTTTCGGCCGGTGCACCGGCTTGATGAAGATACATCAGGTCTTGTAGCGATTGCGAAAAATCCATACATCCATCAGCAACTGTCAGAACAGCTTCAAGCGGGAACAATTATGAAACTATACTGCGCGTATGTGTACGGAAGTCCAGATCCGGCAGTTGGTACGGTTGATGCTCCAATTGACAGGGATCCGGATGAACCGCATGTCCGTATTGTAACGCCGGAAGGATATCCTTCTGTAACGCATTATAAGACGGCGTTGGTGTTTGGCGAAGATGCGGCGGCGAAGGTACGCCTTAAGCTTGAGACAGGACGGACACATCAGATCCGAGTTCATATGAAGCATATCGGGTGTCCGCTTATTGGCGATCAAATGTACGGACCAAAGACTAGTGGGAATCAGCTCTGGGAGAACACGGCTGGCCGGCAGGCACTCCATGCGGAGACACTGGGACTGACTCATCCGATGACGAAGCAATGGATGGAGTGGACGGCAGATTTGCCGCCGGAGTTTGTTGCGTTAGAACAGGTTCTTAATGAAGCTTGAAAAGCTTTAAGCAGCATATAGGAGGTAGAATTAATACAGATGAGCAAGCTGACAATTTATCAATATCCGAAATGTGGTACATGCCGTACAGCAGTTAAATCGCTGCAGGCGAAAGGTAATGAGCTTGAACTGAAACATATCGTAGAGGAAACGCCAACGGCTGCTGAATTAAAAGTGCTGGTGAAGAACAGCGGACTTGAGCTGAAAAAGTTCTTCAACACATCGGGTGATGTGTACAAATCACTTGGGCTGAAGGACAAGCTTGGCGCGATGAGTGAAGAAGAGCAGCTGGAGCTGCTAGCTTCAAGCGGTATGCTTATAAAGCGGCCAATCGTGACAGATGGCAAAAAAGTGACGGTTGGCTATAAGGAAGAACAATACGAGCAAGTATGGAATGGGTGAGCGCATGAAAAAATCGTGGCGTTCTGATCGTTTGTCACAGCTTGGTTCGTCTATCTTTGCCGAGGTCGCAGAGTGGAGAAAGCAAGCGGCCGGCAATGGCAGGGACATTATTAATCTTGGCATCGGCAGCCCGGATAAGCCGCCTACGGAGGCGGTAAGAAAAGCGCTTAGCGAAGCGGCACTCCGTACAGATGCGTACTCCTATCCTGGAACGCATGGCAGTGCAGCTTTCCGGGGTCAGGCGGCTGCATGGATGGATTATCGTTTTGGAGTAAAGCTTGATCCTGATCACGAGCTTGTTTCCTTGATGGGATCGCAGGATGGATTATCTCATCTAGCGATGTCACTATGTAATCCGGGAGATGTTGTAATTGTCCCTAACCCTGGTTATCCCATCTATACGGCTGCATTAGCATTAGCTGGTGTAGAGCCGTATTTGCTGCCGCTTAAGGAAGAAAATCAGTTCCTTCCGGATCTGGATTCAGTACCGGATGATGTGTGGCAGCGTGCAAAATTTATTTTACTGAACTATCCGGGTAATCCGGTATCGGCAGTTGTTGATTTGGCGTTCTTCGAACGTTTGCTGGCGAAGGCCAAAGAATACGGCGTACTGGTCGTGCATGATGCCGCGTATTCGGAGATGGCCTTCGACGGACATGAGCCGCCAAGTATCCTTGCCGTACCAGGTGCTCTTGAAGGGGCAGTGGAATTCCACTCCTTGTCCAAAAGCTTCAATATGGCTGGCTGTCGGATCGGCTTTCTCGCAGGCAACCGAGAAGCAGTTGGAGCGCTGCGTGAGTTGAAAGAAAATATCGATTATGGCGTATTTGGCGCTGTGCAGGAAGCGGGCGTCATCGCTTTGCAGGAAGCCATGTCTGCTTCTGCGCCGCCTAAAGCCGGCGTATTATATGAGAAGCGGCGGGATTCTTTTATCGAGGCATTAGCCGCAGCCGGCTGGATTGTCGAGAAGCCAAAAGCGACAATGTTCATTTGGGCGAAGCTGCCGAAACGCAGCAGCGGAGAGGCGTGGACTTCACGTGCTTTTGCTCAAGAGCTTCTGGGGCAAACAGGCGTAGTCGTTATTCCAGGCGAGGCGTTTGGGAGCGAAGGCGAAGGTTTTGTGCGAATTGCTTTGGTCGAAGACGAAGCAAGGTTGCTTGTGGCTGCTAGGCGCATAGGTGAGTTTTTGAAAAACTAGGGATTGCGATGCCGCACTGCGCAAGCCAATACTCTTCCGATCGCCATTGTCCCCGAATTTCTTCATTATAATCCGCTTTAGCGGATGAAATTCGAGGACAAAAGCGAACTCTACGCTTCTACAGAGTATTGGCTTGCTTCGCTTCGTCCAGCAATTCTTAATGGAATAGTGGTTCATTACTTAATTCCCGAGTAATGGAATTTTTTCATATGTCATCACTCGGAATATTAGTGATGGATCTTTAATAGTTTGTCATCACTCGGGAATTGAGTGATGGTATAAAGCCCCATGCCAGGACAGGGTTTGCGTTCATCTTAATGCAAGGCAGCGGCATGGCATTAGTGGCGTGAGAGCGAGGAACGGAGCGAGTGAGTGTTCTGGCTTAAGTGAATGTTCTTGAGAAGCGGAGCGCTCGCCTTTGTGTCCGGATTGGGACCATGGTCCAATTGTTCAAGGAATCCGGACACAACAGTGATCGAAAGAATATTCACTTATGTAGTGACCTATCTCGTAAATGCCAGAACATTCACTTGCGCAGTGACCACAGCGAGCGACCGCAGCCACTAAGCGATAATGCCAGCTTTTGCATTACAATGAACACCAAAACTACTGTACAATAAAGTTATATTATGTGTAGAGGATGTCTTCTTAATATGAATGAAAATAAAATACTGATTGTCGACGGGATGGCTTTGTTGTTCAGAGCTTATTTCGCGCAGCAATACAGCGCTAGACGGTTGGCTGATGGTACGCCAACGAACGCGATTTATGGCTTTTTACAATACTTATTTGACGCCGTGAACCAGTTCCAGCCTACCCATGTAGCTTGTTGCTGGGATATGGGAAGCAAGACGTTCCGTACCGAGATGTATACAAACTACAAAGCAAATCGTCCGGAAGCTCCGGAAGATTTGATCCCACAATTTTCGCTCGTCAAAGATATCGTTGCCGCACTCAACATTCCGAACATCGGAATTGAAGGCTATGAGGCAGACGACTGTATCGGTACCGTTTCGAAGCAGCTTAGCCAAATGGCGCATGTCTACATTTTGACCGGTGACCATGATATGCTGCAGCTTGTAGAGGAACGTATTCATGTGGTCATTATGAAAAAAGGCAGAGGTAATTATGCAGTCTACGATCTAGGTTTCCTTAAAGAAGAGAAAGGTATCCATCCTTTCCAAGTGATCGAGATGAAAGGCCTGACAGGCGATACAAGCGATAATTATCCAGGCGTCAAAGGCATAGGTGAAAAAACAGCGCTGAAGCTGCTTCAGGAATTTGAATCGATTGACGGCATTCTAAGTAATCTGGACTCTTTATCCAAAAGTATTAAAGCGAAGATTGAAGCAGATTTGGATATGCTGCATCTATCTCGCACACTTGCACGAATCAATATTGAAGTGCCCGTTGCATGCAGCCTAGAGGAATGCGTATGGAGCGTTCCAGCTGAAGCGGAAGTTGTATTTGAAAAATATCGTTTGGCCTCATTGTTAAAATTGATTGGTTAACCTTAATTAAAAGAGCAAACCTGTGTCTTTCAACAAAGATACTGGTTTGCTCTTTTTTAGTGCGAAAGAACTGGAAAAAGTGAGTCAAAACGTATATTTTTATGCTATAATCTACTAAAAAATAGAAAAAAGGAGGGTAATTAAGGAAGATAGATTAGATTGATAGAGTTAAATGATGTTAACCCAGGTACATACATGAGTAGAGAGGAATGTCGTCAATGAGATGGATTAGGCAAAATGTGCTGCTCAGCACTATTATGTTCTTTTGTGTTTTTAGTGTGGCGGGATTAATGACAACAACGAATATTGCGGAGGCAAGTGTGTCTTATGGCTCAAGTCAATTCGGTGCTTTGAATACATCTGGAACTAGTATTTCAGATGGGAAGTTTACTTTTACTGGATCCTCTAATGGAATCACTACGGTTTCTGCAGATCAATACGGAATCTATAATGGAGTTATAACACCACCTTCCATGAGAACGGGCACTGGGAACACAGGGACAATAAATATTACTCCATCTACTGCAGGAAATGCCTTTTGGATTGAGACAATTACTGTAAGTGTTTTCTCGGGATATACGGGGACCTTCAGTATATCGTTTGATAATTCACCAACTCCTGTCGTATCAAATGCAACAGTCGACAGCAGTCATAATTCTCTCAACAATGGGGAGTTGTACTTTCAGACTTTTACCTTTACCCCTCAGGAAGTGAGTGCCATACATATATCCATTACTTCACCTATGGAAGAAGTCGGCCTCGTAACCTCTTTAGCAGGCTTCACCGTTGGTGAAGATCCTTACCCTATCACACCTTCTCTTTCGAATGTCGGAAGCAGCGCAATTACAAAAACAACCGCAACGATTAGTTCAACAAGCAATAAGAACTCGACCTTATATTATGTCGTAACACAAAGCGCGACAGCGCCAACCACAACGCAAATCATGGCGGGCCAAAATAACACCGGTACTGCAGCGGTCAGCTCAAGTAATTCAGTGGTATCCGCTAATGCGGCAAAAAGTTTTAACTTAACTAGTCTGACAGCAGGAACGCAATATTATTATTATTTTGTAGCAAAGGATAGTCGAAATAATAACTTGAGCAGTGTAGGCAATGGTACTTTTACCACCCAAATGGACCCGGCTGCAGCACCTGCTGCAACGCCAATAAGCGGCACTGTTGTAGCGAATAACAGCACTGTAACGCTCAGTTCGGCAACTTCAGGAGCAACCATTTACTATACGAACAATGGCTCGACACCAACAACTAGCAGTACCAGCGGCTCCAGTGTAACGATAACAGGTACACCTGGCGCAACTGTAACGGTGAAGGCGATAGCCGCAAAAGCCGGTTATTTGGATAGTACGGTGTCCACGTTTACGTACACCATACTAAATACTGCTCCAACTGCGATAGCGGGAAGCGCCACCTTTAATGAGGATACCTCGTACATAGGCTCACTTAGCGGAACAGATCCTGAGGGCACATCACTGACCTATACAAAAGCAGCAAACCCGGCACATGGCACCGTTTCGGTTAACCCAGCAACAGGTTCCTATACCTACACACCTGATGCCAACTATAACGGTTCGGACAGCTTCACCTTCACGGTGAGTGATGGTTCATTAACCTCATCAGCAGCGACGGTTAGCCTTACTATTACAGCAGTCAATGATACACCAACTGCAACTAGTGGCAGCGATACAACTAATGAAGATGTAGTGCTAAGTGGTACACTAAGCGGAACAGACCCTGACACGGGAACAATATTGAGCTTTACGAAAGCAACAGACCCCGTGCATGGTACCGTTACGATTAATGCAACAACAGGAGCATACACCTATACGCCAGCCGCTAATTATTACGGCACAGACAGCTTCACTTTTACGGTAAGCGACGGAACTTTAACTTCAGCTGCAGCAACGATCAGCATTACGATAACAGCGGTTAATGATATGCCAACCGCAACGGCAGGCAACGGAACGACAGATGAAGATGTAGCGCTGAACGGTACATTAACAGGCACAGATATTGAATCAGGCACACTGACATTTGCTAAAGCGACGGACCCTGTACATGGTACGGTGTCGATTAATGCGACAACAGGCGCTTATATTTATACACCAGCTGCTAATTATTATGGTCCAGACAGCTTTACCTTTACGGTGAGTGATGGGACTGCTGCATCGGCGGCGGCGGCGATCAGCATTACGGTGACAGCTGTGAGCGATGTTCCAACGGCAACGGCGGACAGCGTTACAACAGATGAGGATGTAACCTTGAACGGTACACTAAGCGGAACAGACCCTGACGAGGGAACAATTTTGACCTATGCAAAAGGATCGAATCCAACACATGGAACCCTAACAATTAACCCGACAACAGGAGCATTCACGTACACCCCAGCCGCTAACTATAACGGCCTGGACAGCTTTACTTTTACGGTAAACGATGGCGCCTTAACATCTGCAGCAGCAACCGTCAGCATTACAGTAACAGCGGTTAATGATGTACCAATGGCAACGGCAGGCAGTGGTACAACAGATGAAGATGTCGCGCTGAACGGTACATTAGCAGGCATAGATATTGAAGCCGGTACACTGACATTTGCTAAAGCAACGGACCCTGTACATGGCACGTTGTCGATTAATGCGACAACAGGAGCATACACCTATACGCCAGCCGTTAATTTTAATGGTCCGGACAGCTTTACTTTTAAGGTGAGTGATGGAACAAATACATCGGCAGCAGCAAAAATCACCGTTACGGTAACAGCAGTGAATGATGCTCCAACGGCAACGGCGGACAGCGTTACAACGGAAGAGGATGCAGCGCTGAACAGTATACTAAGTGGAACAGACCCTGATGCAGGTACAACATTGACTTTTGCTAAAGTGACAGACCCCGCACACGGTACCTTATCCATTAACACAACAACAGGAGCCTACATGTACACCCCAGTTGCTAACTACAACGGATCAGACAGCTTTACCTTTACGGTAAATGATGGCAGCTCAACATCGGCTGCGGCGACAATCAGCTTAACTGTAACGGCAGTGAATGACGCTCCAACAGCAACTGCTGGAAGCGTTACAACGAGTGAAGATACTGACCTGAGCGGCACCTTAAGCGGAACGGATCTGGATTCGGGCACCCTGACCTATGCGAAAGCAAGTGATCCCGCGCATGGCACGATTTCCATTAATGCGACAACAGGGGCTTACACATATTCACCAAATACTAACTACAATGGTTCAGACAGCTTTACTTTTACAGTAAGCGACGGTGTTGCAACATCGGCAGCAGCCACGATCACCATCACGGTGACAGCAGTTAATGATGCGCCAACGGCAACAGCAGACAGCGTTACGATTAATGAGGATGCAGAGCTGAACGACACACTTAGCGGAACAGACCCAGACGCAGGAACAATATTGACCTTTGCAAAAGCAATAGAGCCCGCACACGGTACGTTAACGATTAACGCAACAACAGGAGCCTACACGTACACGCCTGCCGCTGACTATAACGGATCAGATAGCTTCACTTTTAAGGTGAATGATGGCACATCATTCTCAGCAGCAGCAACAGTTAGTATTACAGTTTCAGCAGTGAATGACGCACCAACCGCAACGGCAGGCAGCGGTACAACCAATGAAGATACCGAGCTGAAAGGCAATCTCAGCGGTACAGATATCGACACGGGCACAACACTCACCTATGCGAAAGCAACAGATCCAGCCCACGGCATTGTATCGATTAATGCGACAACAGGAGCCTACACGTATACGCCGAGTGAAAACTATAATGGTTCGGACAGCTTCACCTTTACGGTGAATGACGGATCGTTAACATCGGCAGCAGCGACAATCACAATAACGGTAACAGCAGTGAATGATGCTCCAACGGCAACGGTTGGCAGCGGTACGACCGATGAAGATACGGAACTGAACGGTACACTTAGCGGAACAGACCCAGACGCAGGAACAACATTGACCTTTGCAAAAGCAACAGACCCCGCACACGGTACATTATCCATTAACACAACAACAGGAGCATACACCTATACGCCAGCCGCTAACTATAACGGCATAGACAGCTTCACTTTTACGGTGAATGACGGCACATCAACTTCAGCAGCGACAACAATTAGTATTACAGTAACAGCAGTTAATGACGCGCCAACCGCAACGGCAGGCAGCGGGACGACCAATGAAGATACAGAACTGAACGGAACACTCAGCGGTACAGATATCGACACGGGCACAACACTCACCTATGCGAAAGCAACAGATCCAGCCCACGGCATTGTATCAATTAATGCGACAACAGGAGCCTACACGTATACGCCAAGTGAAAATTATAATGGTCCGGACAGCTTCACCTTTACGGTGAATGATGGATCGTTAACATCGGCAGCAGCGACAATCACAATAACGGTAACAGCAGTGAATGATGCTCCAACGGCAACGGTTGGCAGCGGTACGACCGATGAAGATACGGAACTGAACGGTACACTTAGCGGAACAGACCCAGACGCAGGAACAACATTGACCTTTGCAAAAGCAATAGACCCCGAACACGGTACATTAACCATTAACGCAACAACAGGAGAATACACGTACACGCCTGCCGCTGACTATAACGGATCAGACAGCTTCACTTTTACGGTGAATGATGGCACATCAACATCAGCAGCAGCAACAGTCAGTATTACAGTAACAGCGGTTAATGACGCGCCAACCGCAACGGCAGGCAGTGGGACGACCAATGAAGATACGGAACTGAACGGAACACTTAGCGGTTCGGATATCGACACAGGTACAACGCTGAGTTATGCAAAAGCAACAGATCCTGCACATGGTACCTTAACCATCGACGCAGCGACAGGAGCCTATACGTATACGCCGAGTGAAAACTATAATGGTTCGGACAGCTTCACCTTTACGGTGAATGATGGATCGGTAGCATCGGCAGCAGCAACAGTAACAATAACGGTAACAGCAGTTAACGATGCGCCGACAGCAACACCAGTCAGCGTAACGACGAACGAGGGCAAGACACTGAACGGGACATTAAGTGGTGTGGACATTGATGAAGGTACAACGCTGACCTATGCGAAGGCCACGGATCCTGCACATGGTACACTTACGATCGATGCAGCAACAGGTGCATATACTTACAAACCATCCTCGAATTACAGCGGTGCAGACAGCTTTACCTTTACCGTGAATGACGGAACAGCTGTCTCCGCCGAAGCAACAGTTAACATCACAGTGAAGCCTGTTAGTCATAATAGCGGCGGGCAGACGAATGTCGTGTATGTAGAGGTGCTTATCAACGGCAAATTGGAGAAGATCGGGACAGCAACAACGACAACAGTAAATGGTCAAACCGTGACTAAAATTACTGTAGATCAGAAGCTGCTAGAGGAAAAGCTTGCTGCAGAAGGCAAAGGCGCAGTTGTGACCATCTTCGTCAAGTCCGATTCGGATATTCTGATTGGCGAATTAAACGGTTTAATGATTAAGCTGATGGTCGACAAGCAAGCCATTCTTAAAGTTCAAACGGAGCAGGCAACGTATACCCTTCCTTCCAAGCTTATTAATCTAGATGCTTTGCTCAAGCAGTATGGAGGCAAGCTGGAGGATATCGTTGTCCAGATCAAAATCGCGAAGTCAAATGCAGACATGGTGAAGGTAGCCGAGAAGGCTGCAAAGAAAGGCAAGTTTACTCTTATGACTTCGCCGTTGGAATTCTCGGTATCGATAACTATAGGTGGTAAAACGATCGATATAACAAAGTTCAGTACGTATGTTAAACGTTCAATCTTGCTTCCGGATGGTATTGATAAGAAGAAATTCACAACCGGAATCGTCATCGATCCTGATGGGAAGGTTCGGCATGTCCCAACTAAATTCGAACAGATTGACGGTAAATACTATGCTGTAATCAGCAGCGTGACGAACAGCATGTATGCGGTTGTCTATTACCCAGCAGAATTTAATGATGTTCAGAAACATTGGGCGAAAGCTGCAGTGAACAATATGGGATCACGTATGGTCATTCAAGGAACTGGAGAAGGGATTTTTGAGCCGGACCGGGCGATAACACGTGCTGAGTTCGCTGCAATTATCGTTCGTGGATTAGGGCTGAGGCTCGAGGATGGCAGTACTGTATTTTCTGATATTAATTCTTCGGATTGGTATAACAGCGCGATTCTGACCGCTTACTCTTATCATCTGATTAACGGTTATTCTGATGGGACATTCCGTCCTAATGATAAGATTACACGGGAAGAAGCCATGGTGATTATTTCCAAAGCAATGGTTATTACCGGGCTGAAGGATGCACTTTCAACTCTATCAAAAGAAGATATTCTTAAGCCTTTTAAGGATGCTAGCGAAGCATCGAAATGGGCACAAGATGGTATTGTCGATTGCATCCAGTCTGGGGTTGTTTCAGGTCGAAGCAGTACACTGCTGGCGCCAAAAGCGAATATTACAAGGGCAGAGGTTGCTGCTATTATAGAGCGTCTGCTGCAAAAGTCCGATTTGATTTAGATTTACCTTTTTTGCGGCCGTCATTCTCCAATGGAGAGGGACGGCTTTTCTTTTTCGATCTTATCATACATTAATTGACAATATCAGTCTCTTAATTCTATAGTAGAATTGCACTGCAATTTTTCTAATTTTTACTATTTTATTTGGGGGTGCGACGCTGGAATTAGATTTTGCTTTGCCTGAGGACGACAGCTTTTTGTTTGAGGTTTACGCCGATACAAGGCGTGATGAGATGGATGCTTGGGAATGGCCTGTAAGCCAAAGAGAAGCCTTTTTGCGTATGCAGTTTGAGATTCAAACAAAGTCTTATGCTATGCAGTTCCCGGGGGCTGTAACGCATGTGATTAAGCATGAGGGGAAGAAAATTGGCCGGATGATTGTATCTGCGAAACCTTCTATTCGTCTGATTGATATCTCACTTCTGACGGCTTATCGCAATAGGGGATTAGGGATGGCGGCTATAGAGAGTTTGCAACAAGAAGCAGCTGCATCAGGCATTCCAGTTGAGCTCAGCGTTCTTTGGCATAATCCGGCGAAAAGACTGTATGAAAGACTTGGCTTTAAGGTCATGGGGGAAACTTTCCCTTATCTTTCGATGATCTGGCTGCCAAACAATAGAGAGGAGAAGATAATATGAGTGATCAGTATCTTGGAGAAATTCGTATGTTCGGCGGTACTTATGCGCCATATGACTGGGCGTTCTGCAATGGGCAATTATTGCCTATCAGTCAATACGAGGCTTTGTATACTTTGCTCGGCACAACTTACGGAGGTGACGGCCAATCGACATTTGCACTGCCAGACCTTCAAGGTAGAATACCTGTACATGCGGGGAGAAGCTCCGCATCTGGAAATACATTTGTGGTTGGACAAAAATCAGGAGTAGAATCCGTTACATTAGTTAATACTCAATTGCCTGCACACACCCACATCGCAAATAGTTCAAATCTTGCAGGTACTACCAAGAGTCCCGAGAATGCGTTCTGGGCAGTCAGCACAGTAAATCAATACGCAGATACAGCACCAAATGTTCAATTAAATCCTGCAGCTATCGGCGTTACTGGCGGAAACCAGCCGCATGATAATGTGATGCCTTTTACCGCTGTATCTTTTATTATTGCACTTAATGGCATTTTTCCTTCACAAGGATAGAACTTATTAAGATAAGGAGGAGTTATTATGGCAGAACCATTTGTTGGCGAGATCAGACAGTTTCCGTTCAACTTTGCTCCAAGAGGCTGGGCGCAATGTAACGGACAACTGCTTCCGATTCAGTCGAATCAAGTTTTATTTTCTATTTTGGGTACAACCTATGGCGGTAATGGGATCAACAATTTTGCTCTTCCGAATTTGCAGGGACGTGCTCCTGTACATCCGAATTACACAACTGGAACCATCCAGTTAGGACAATCGAGTGGGGAAGAAGCGCATACCCTGACAGTTAATGAGATCCCTCAGCATACTCACCAAGCAACTGGGGGATCGGACGCAACACTATCGACTCCTGCAAGTAAGACATGGGGGTCACCATCAAGCGTACAGCCTTATGGGTCAGCTGGTAACTCAACAATGTCTCCTAATGCCATTGCTGCTTCAGGTGGCAGCCAGCCGCATACCAATATGCAGCCGTATACGGTCATCAATTTCTGCATTGCATTAAATGGGCTATACCCGTCTAGAGACTAGAAGAAAGGGCTGAATACTATGGAACCATTTGTTGGGGAAATTCGATTGTTTGCAGGGAACTATGCACCAAGAGGCTGGGCGCTTTGTAATGGACAAATAATGGCCATTCAACAAAACACAGCTTTGTTTTCATTACTTGGGGTTAACTACGGCGGTAACGGTCAAACAACCTTCGCATTGCCTAATCTTCAGGGCCGTGCACCGATGCATTGGGGAAGCGGAGCGGGACTTACTTCTAGAACGGTTGGAGAGATAGGCGGAGAATCAGGTGTAACTCTGCAAACTACGGAGATGCCTGCCCATAATCACCTTGCGAATGCGGAATCGGTATCTAATAAAACGGACGCAGCAGGTGATATTTGGGCGACTGCCGGTGCGCCTGGCCGCGGCGGTGCTCAAAATTATTCAGAAAAACTTGATTCACCTATGAATCCAATGGCAGTTGGAGTTGCCGGCGGCTCTCAGCCACATAACAATATGCAGCCTTATACTGCACTTAATTTTATCATTGCATTAGAAGGAATCTATCCTCCAAGATCTTAGTATTAATGAACAAAGCCCCGGCCAATGAATTGGCTGGGGCTTTGTTGTAAAGCAATTAACTTTATGGTTCATCCATCGCATCTGGGAGTGCATCATAATCATCATCGCCTGGATAGTCACGGCCGAGGTCTTCGTGAAGGGAGCTGTTCTCATAGCCGTAAGGCTTCGACGAACGTTGATCGATACGCCAAGGTCTGCTTTTGCCGGTTGGTCCAGTAATACTGGAGCCGTAAGAACCGTCTGGAAACTCCTCATGCGAGAGATCATTTCGCTGTGATTCCACTGTTGATAAATCTGAATACTCGTTGTGATCGTCGTTGCTAAACTGATTCATCCGAAATCTCCTCCTGAAATGGCATAAGTTTGAGCTTACGCACTTCAGTGTACCCCTGATTAATCGGTAAAATTCACCGTTCCGACCACAAAATATAAAAACTGGGCGAGCTCGGCTGCCTCTTCCTCTGACAGCTTAAAGGTATATTCCAGATATCCTTCTTGCTCCAAGTCATCCGGTCCAATAATGGCCGTACGTCCCGCCTGCAGGTCGGTGACAAGCTTCTTGCCATAAAATCTAGCAGTAGACATAATAGCCAGGTCAAACCGCTTCAAGCTTGGCGTAATAAAGGTGACGAATCTAGTAGCTGTATCTTCCGTTGTATCGGACATAAAATCATAATCAGGCAGCAGCATGTTGTAAAGCCTCCACATCTCGTTTCCACACATTATACATGAAGAAAACGCTTGTAAGAAAGAGATGGTTATGATAGCATGAAATTAATCGAATTAACTGACCGTGAGGAAGCACCTCTCTTGCAATTTTGCAGGAGGGGTGCTTTTTTTTGCGTTCTTGTTCATTCGCGTGAATAGCCAAACTTAAATTAGAGGAGTGAAGGCAAGGTGCAAATCGTTTTTTTGAACACATTTGAGAAACCCTTGAATGACGGTGCCATTGTGAGTGCAAGGCTGTCGATTTGTGAGAGGGATGGTATTTGGGCCGTATTATGGTCGGAAGGCTCGGAAGAGACGGTAAGCTGGTTTGAAGGTACCTCATGGGAAGAGATGATGATCGGATTCCGTCATGGTGTGGCGGTAAAGATGGGCGAAGGCTATACCCCCGTGGTAGACGGCATGCTGGAGGAGAAACGGGGTGGAGCGGGCAGCTTCTTATCGATGCTGCAATGTTACGGTGAACTGCATACAAAGCCGGAATTATTTGAAGCCCTACGTGAGTGGCGGCGCAAAAAGGCTTTAACAGAGAAAAGGACAGCCTATCTCATTGCAACGAATCGGATGTTATGGATGATTAGCAGCTTTGTTCCGTATTCAGCGGAAGAGTTGCTGCAAATTCCAGGCTGGGGTGAGCAAAAGCATGCTTCTTACGGACAAGAAGTGCTGGAGATTACAGTGCTGCACAGCCGTGAAACCGATTTCCCACTCAAGTGGGTTGCTGAGAAGCTTGACCCAACGGCTTATACTCAATGGATGTACAAGCAGAAGGAAGCCAGATACAAGAATGATATGATCCGTCAGCAGCAGAAGAAGCGGATCTTGAGCTTTGTCTTTGAAGATGGTTCGATGGAGCAGCTGCAGTCGGAACTGGAGCTGCCTCGTCGTGAGATTATGGACCGGATCGAGCAGCTTGAGACGGAAGGTTATGATTTTGAACCCCTTATAGCCAGAGAGCTTGCAGATATGCCGGATACGGAGAAGCAATTAATCTGGGAAACGTTCCGCCAAGCAGGCGACCGTTATTTGAAGCCTGTTCTGCAACGTGTATATGGTGAGGATGGCGTGAAAGACAAACAGATGGATGTGCTTTATGAAAGGTTGAGGCTTGTTCGTCTTCACTACCGTAAATCGGCGAAGCAGCAGGCGATGTAATAGATTTAGAAGCGAAGCGCCCTGTCAGACAGATCATGTCTGAATCAGGGTGCTTCCTTTATCCCATCAGGCCAGATTGGCTCCGCATATCGGATCGTGGCACCGGAGTCGCAAGGCAAACCGGTTTCATATGACAAATTACCTATCTGCTCAACTACTGTGTTGCGAAGAGAGGTGGTGTCAGGGCTCCCCCCACTTCTTAAATAATCCAAGACAGCTGGAATAACGGTCAGCGCATCTTCCATAGCCCGATCCAATAAGGTCCAAGCGCTTTCCTGATGGATGATCGTCTTGTCCGTTGGATCGATCCAAGGCAGCTCCGCTTCATTAAGAACATCGTAAGGTACGTATTTTCGGAAAACAAATGGTTCTATTTGACCAAAGGTGACCGATCGCTTAATGGCTGTAGGATCATGGAACAAACGTTGCGCACGCGTCATATCACGAATGGCATTATTCCAATCCTGAGCACGGATAAACGGCACTAATTCGCTATAATACTCGCTTGTAATGGTCTGGAATGCCTGGATGATCGTATCAGGCAGCCGGCCTCCGATATCAATCTTTTTCCAGACAGGCGTCTTCCATGTTTCAACTTCCCATAGCTGTCTCGCAATCAACGTATCCATCATGACCTCGTAACGCTGATGATCCCATTTGCGGAAGCCTGATTTGCTGAATACGAAAGGATGCATATGCCGGTCAAGGACATGGTGCAGAATGAAGCCAAGTGAATACACAACTGCAGGATCAGGCTTCTTGGTATCAGCCAATCTTCCATGAATGGAATCAAGCAGTTTCATAATAACGGGACCGCAGCTCCGATTATGCATTTCCGTGCCTAGCTGAATCATGGCTGACTTGCCCTGCCAAGGAAGAAAACGATGATAAAACAAAAAATCAGGGCCTTGGCAGCCCATATGAAACAGACGATTATTTTTTTCCAAGTGTACAAAGTCGGTTTCTTGAAGGCTTTCAAGTACTTTTTGGCCAAAAATAAGATGGGTCCAAACGTTCGGCATGCGAGAAAACCTCCGATTTTTGTCAAAATTAGTATGAGAAAGTGACTAATTGCGTAGGTCTTAAGGTTCAATAATAACAATATTAGTATACTTGTCCTACATATTTCAGTATAATGGAAATTAGAATAGACCACGCGCGAATTTTGTCGAAAAGGAGCGGTCCCGCTAATGAAGGCAGAATACATTAATCCATTTCTTGAAGCCGCAACGATCGTCATTGAACAGGTGATCCAGATTCGGCCTTCCACAGGTAAGTTAGGCCTGAAGAATATCGAAATGGTAGAAAATCATATTTGGATTCAAATTGGGATTAACGGACAAATGAATGGTGATATTGTATTCGGGTTAAGCGAGCAGGTGGCTCTGAAGATGGTCTCAGCCATGATGGGTGGATTCATCATCTCTGAACTGGACGAGATCGGCCGCAGTGCAATATCTGAGCTTGGCAATATGATTAGCGGAAACGCAAGCACCATGCTGTACAATCAGGGTGTTACTGTCGATATCACACCACCAAGAATTATTCAGTCGGTACAAGGCTTAACGTCTGGTAAGGCTTTATCTGTTCCACTAATCATGGACGGCATTGGGGAATTTGATATTCAAGTGTTAGTCGCATCGTAGCATAAGAAGCAGCTCCTTAGGGAGCTTTTTTTTTGCTTATCGAGGGCTGATCAAGTACACTGAAAAGATAGAGATTGAGAGAAGCGAATGCAGGTGATGATAAGTGCTTAAGGGGAAAATTGTCCTTATTTCTGGGGCTTCCAGCGGAATTGGAGCCGTCACGGCCAAGCAGCTTGCCAAGCTTGGAGCCATCCCCATTTTGACCGGTCGTAATCTGGAACGTCTTCGCAAGCATGCAGCTGCTATCGGTACAGCCTGCCCCATGTATCAAATGGATGTAACGGATATGAAGCAGGTGGAGCAAACGGTTGATGCTATAGTTGCGAAGTACGGCAGAATTGATGTCTTATTGAACAACGCGGGATTTGGGAAATTCGAGACATTCGTGGAAGCGGATGTAGAGAGCTTCGAGCAGATGATGGATACGAACTATATGGGCGTAGTCCGCTGCACGAAAGCAGTGCTTCCTTACATGCTGAAGCAGGGAAGCGGACATATTGTTAATATCGCTTCCATGGCTGGGAAGATCGGTTCCTCGAAGTCGACGGGTTATTCGGCGACCAAGCATGCAGTGCTGGGCTTTACGAATTCTCTGCGCATGGAGATGAACGGAACAGGCGTTACGGTCTCGGCGGTAAATCCAGGCCCGATTCGGACCGAGTTCTTTGACGTAGCTGATCCGTCAGGAAATTATGTGAAAAATGTCAGCTGGTTTATGATGAAGCCGGATTATGTGGCTAATCAAATTATTAAAGTGATGGAACGCCGGAAAGCCGAGGTAGATTTGCCGAAAACAGCGGCTGTCGGTATTAAGCTATATCAGCTGTTCCCGCGGATAGCCGACCGTATATTCGGCGGTTGGTTTAATCGAAAATAGCGGTGCGATAAGAGAGGAAACAATATGAGTCAGAAAACATGGATTGAACTAGGAATTTCAAATGCGTTAAGCGAGAAGCTTGAGGCAAATAGTATAAAAGTACCATCGGCCATTCAAGCCGATGCGATACCTACTTTGCTGGAAGGGCGGGATGTATCCGCACGATCGCAAACAGGTTCAGGTAAGACACTTGCTTATTTACTGCCGATGCTGCAGCAGTTGAACGCATCATCAAACGCTATTCAAGCGATTATTTTGGCGCCGACGCAAGAGCTTGCCATGCAAATCGTACGGGTAGCCGAAAGTTATGCGGAGCCGCTCGATTTGCGTGTTCAGCAGTTAATCGGCGGCGCAGCGATGAAGCGTCAGATCGAGAAGCTGAAGCTTCGTCCGCAACTTGTAATAGGTACACCAGGACGAATCCATGAGCTGCTTAAGCTGCGTAAGCTGAAGCTGAGTGAGGTCCGTCATATTGTCATTGATGAAGCGGATCAGGTGTTCGAGCTAGGATCTACGCGCGAAGTAGAGACCATACTGTATGCGATGAGCCAAGAGCGCCAGATGGCCTTCTTCTCCGCGACTTATCCCGATGTGATGTCACGTTTTGAGAAGCGCTGGATGAAGGACCCTGTTCGTATTCAAATTGCGCCAGAGCAGCGTGTATCGGAGACGATTGATAACTTCTATGTCGTATGTGATAAGAGGGACAAACCGGATGTAGCAAGAAGAATCGTACGTATGCTAAAGCCTGCATCTGCGCTGTTATTCTTGAACGTGACCGAAAATATTGCGAACTGGGAAGCGAAGCTCAGCTATGAAGGCTTTACGGTTGAGACTTTGTATGGCGATGCGGATAAACAGCGTCGTGCTGCGACATTGACAAGGTTCAAAGACGGCAGATGTCAGTTGTTGATTGCAACCGATGTAGCAGCAAGGGGACTTGATATTGAGGGTCTTCCACTCGTAATTAATCTGGATCCACCGATTGATGCGGACCATTATGTTCACCGTGCAGGGCGTACTGGCCGGATGGGCCGGACAGGAACGGTGATTTCACTCATTACACCGCAAGAGCGGTTCATTATGGATAAATTCCGTAAGTCGCTGCATATCGAATTGCCGGAAAAGGCGATGTATAAAGGGAAATTTGTATTGCCTAGTGAACTCCCTGACAAGTCGGATGCCTCAACACGACCAGCTCCACGGAGACAAGCTGAGCCGCAGGCTTCTGTAAGCACTCGTGCAGCAGCTCCCCCGCAAAACAGCAGGGAATGGGAGTCGCTCTTGAAGGAACAAAAGAAATCCAAACCAAAACAGACCGAGACACCGGCACCTGCGCCAGCGCCGCGTGCAAAGCAAGCTCCAAGCAAGCAGGAACGGCTTCGGGACAAGAAAGACAAGGGCGCTCCAAAATGGCTGAAAGCCAAACGTGAGAGTAAAGAGAACCAATAGTTAGAAAATTATTTTATAAGCCACCCTCCCAAAACAATTAACCCTCGACGAAACGTATAGGCGAAGGTACAAACGGAAAAAAATTCCGTAAATTGTTTAAGGGAGAGTGGCTTTTTTATGACGAAACGAACGGTATGGAAAAAAACAGCAATATCATCAATGGCATTGCTTATGCTTGCAGGTGGTGCATCGTCAGCATTCGCAAACGGCAGCCATAACGGTAACGGCGGAGGAAAAGGCGACGACCGTGATAACAACAAAGAAAAGCATGAAGTTCAAGTTAAATGGAAATTTAACGATGAAGAAGATATGAAATGGGCGACAGAATATATTATGCGTCTGGCATCGAAAGGCGTATTTACTGGTTATGAGGATGGTACGTTTAAACCGAACCAGCAAATTTCCCGCATCGAAACGATTGTAGCTGCGGTTCGTCTGATGGGACTCAGAGAACAAGCCGAGTCAACAGCAGAAATGAACACGGAGCTGAACTTCAAGGACGCAGATCAAATTAAGAAGAAATATCCTTGGGCAGTAGGTTATGTTGCTGTCGCAGTAGAAAATGACCTGTTCTCTGAAACAGATTTTGAAGTGAAACCGCAGCAAAGTGCAACTCGTCTGTGGGCAGCAACTATTCTCGTTAAAGCGCTTAAATTGGAAGATGAAGCAAAAGCGCTCAGCAATACGAAGCTGGACTTTAAGGATGCGAAGAATATCCCTGCCGGATCTGTTGGCTATGTGGCACTCGCTATCAAGAAAGGCATTATTACAGGCTACTCGGATAAAACATTCCGTCCGAACCAACCGGTATCAAGAGCGGAGCTTGCAGCCCTGCTTGACCGTACGGATTCCGAAATTCCGGATAATGATGGACTAGCTATTACAGGTAAGCTGAAGGCAGCAGCCTCAAACGGTCAAATTACGATCGCTCAAACAAACGGTACGGATTTGACACTGAGTCTGGATCCGAATGTATTTATTTTTAGAGATGACAAGAAAGTAGCTGTCAGCGCACTGAAAGCTGGCGACGAGGTTCTTGTCCGCACTTATCAGAATAAAATTGTATTCATCGAAGTAACGAAAGAAGTAGTTGATGAATCAAAGCTTTTTGAAGAAACAGGCAAAATCAGCACCATTACTTACAATGCAAATGGCAAGCTTTCTACCATCTCCATTGTGCAAGAGGAAAACAATAAAACAACGGTAACGATCTATAATGTTGCAGAGAACGCAATCATTACCGGAGACCGTGATGATCTTGTAGCCGGACATCAGATTAAAATCGTTGGTAAAGATGGCGTGATCGCAGGTATTACAATTTTATAAGTTTAAACATAAGCAGGCATTCTTTTCCCTTGTGGAAAGGAATGCCTGTTTTTTTTGATATTAACGCTGTAATTCGGTATGCTTGATAGATAAAAAGCAATTTATCTATTGTAATTGAAGGTGATGGTTAACATGAGCGAACCTATTCTGCAAGTTACAGGCTTGACTGGCGGTTACAGTCCGCGAAGACCCGTTCTTCATGATGTGAATTTTGAGGTCCGGGCAGGGGAAATGGTTGGTTTGATCGGATTAAATGGCGCAGGGAAAAGCACAACAATTAAGCATGTCCTTGGTTTAATGAAGCCGCATCAGGGAATTGTGAAAGTCGATGGCGTGACGCTGGAGGAGAATGCAGAGCGGTACCGGTCTGCTTTTGCCTATGTGCCTGAAACGCCAGTATTATTTGATGAACTGACGGTAGAAGAACATTTGCGCTTAACAGGCATGGCCTATAATGTAGCAGAACCTCAATTCGGTGTGCGTCAGGATCAACTTCTAAACGAATTTCAGATGACGGCCAAACGTGCCGCTTTTGCTTCCCATTTATCTAAAGGGATGAAGCAGAAGGTAATGATTATGAATGCACTGCTGGCTGAGCCGCCGCTGTATATGATTGATGAACCGTTTCTTGGACTCGACCCGCTTGGTATCCGATCTTTGTTGGAGAGGCTAGTTGAGGTTAAGAAAAGAGGCTCGGCGATCTTGATGAGCTCTCATATCTTAGCAACGGTGGAGGCCTATTGTGATCGTTTTATTATCATGCATCAAGGCCGAGTTGCCGCATATGGCACGCTGGATGAAGTATGCCAGGCTGCAGGTGTTAAAGCGCGGGGCGGCGCGCTGGAGGATGCCTTTTACAAGCTGGTTACTGAGCAATGAGCGGGGCACTATTAGAGAAGTTATGGCTGAAGAGGTCGAGTGAATTCCGCAAAGAAGTAACTCCTTACTTCGGCTATATGGCGCAAAGCGGCTTCCCGTTATTTATGTCGTTTATCGTGTTGTCTTCGGCGTTTGGTTACATAAATCTGATTCGAGATTTACCGGAGCATTTTCCTATTACACTTGTCGGGATCCTTGCGATGTTTCCCGTCTTAAGCTGGAGTCCGCTCCGAACTTGGTTAACTTCTCCCGATCTTGTCTTTCATATGCCTCGGGAGGCAGAAATGGGCAGCTATATGCGGAGATCCTTCCGCCGTTCGGCAATCCTAACTTCCTTGCTGGTTGCAGCTGTTCTGCTGCTCTATTGGCCGATTTATCGGCAGGGAGATAGTGAAGCGGGCTTCTGGGTCTTGCTCCTGTTTGCGGCTGTTATCCGGGCGTTAAACCTATGGGGAGGATGGCAGGAAAGAAAGCTGGCCTGGTCAGGTGTTAGACGGCTGCTCCGGTTCCTTCGCTGGGCAGCAAATACTCTCACGCTGGCTGTATTGCTGACATGTCCGCCATGGCAGGCGGCGTTGTTTTTACTGCTGCTCATTGCTTTGTTCGTAGTGCTGTACCGGCTGCCGGACAAGCACTCGTATCCATGGGAAAGGCTGATTGAAGAAGAAGCCCGAACGAGAAGAAGCTACTATTTGTTCTTTGGCTTATTTATTGATGTACCTACGATGCCTTCTCGTTCAGCCTCCAGAGCTTATCTAGCGTGGATCCTGCGGTTTATTCCGAATCGGCATCGTTTGACCTATGTATATTTGTACACGGCATCGCTTGTCCGGACAGAGATTGGCGGCATCATGCTGCGGCTGGTTGTATTATTTGCATTAATTTTGTATTGGTTCGCTGAAGATGTCTGGCTGTCTGGATGGGGCGCTGCGGCGGTGTATCTCGTACTGCTGCAGTTAATCGCCGTACAGCTTGCAGGCCTCCGACATGCTCATCGTTACTCCGTGTGGCGCCATGTTTATCCGCTGCCTGAGACGGAGAGAACAAGCAGCCTCCTGCTTGTTGATCGCTGGGCGATGGCGGTTGTCGCCTTCCTCACTTGGCTGCCAGCGGCCATTATGCTTCTGGTCCAGGGCCTTGTTGTTCCGGCTGTCGTTGCGCTGGTGATCGCGTATGTGCAGGTTCTGTTCATCCGACCGGGGCGGTTACGGCGTAAGTTGGTTGATGACGACGAAGAGTAACGGTTAAAGAGCAAACTACGCATTCGAATGTTCTTCCGAGCACCATTGCTCAGGAATTCCCTAGAACAATTGGAATAGGGTTGGAATCCCTTCACAAAAGCGCACGCTAAAGCTTTCTGAAAGAAAGCTGCTTCGTAAGCATAAACTCTGCTTCTACAGAATCATTCGAAATGCTTCATTTGATTTTAACCGTGATAAAAAAACAAAACGGTCGTGCAGGAATGAACCTGCACGACCGCTTTTGTTTTTTATGAAGGAAGCGATTAGCCGATTAGTTCGGTAACTGCTTTGTAGATGGTGTCGAACAATTCTTCGAGGTTAGGCTCTTCGATACAAGAGAAAGCAACACGAAGATCGGTTTCGCCAAGCGCAATAGTACCAATTCCGTATTCGTCGAGGAGACGGGTACGAACGGCTTCTGCCGATACGCCATTGAGCTTGAGGCACATGAAGTATCCGGAGTTGAATGGATAGTAGCTCCACACTTCACCGTAACGGCCGCTGTCGAGCAGCGATTTTACTTTATTGGCACGTTGCTTCATCACATCATATTTTTCTGCTTTTTGCTCATCGAATTCTGGTGATTGCAGCGCACGCAGGACGAAGGTTTGTGATGGATGTGGACCACTCGAGATCGTAGCACGGATAATGCCCATCGTTTTTTGCTCAAGAGCAGCCAGTACTTTATCAGAAGTAGAGGCGAAAGTAATGAAGCCTACGCGGAAGCCCCATACATACTCTTCTTTAGTTGCGCCGTCAACTTTGATAGCGAGGACACGTGGATGCAGGTCAGCAAGCTTGCCGAACAGAGATTCATGCATCGAATCTTCAAAGAACAGGCCGAAGTAGGCATCGTCGGTTACCGCAACTACATTAACACCAGCTTCTGCAGCATCACGGATTGCAGCAACAATCTCATCGCCTTCTTGTGGATCTGGCGAATAACCGGTAGGGTTATTCGGGAAATTGAGGACAACAATGGCTTTGCCTTTGTCCTTCTGTCTGAGCAAGGCTTCACGCAGACCAGCACTATTGAAACGGTTATCTTCATTGTAGAGCGGATATTCAACGATTTGGGCGCCGCGGCGGATGCCAAATGTTAATTCATAGTTTTCCCAGTTCTTGTTCGGAATAATGACAGCATCTCCTACATCTGCGAACAAGTCAGCAACAATACTCAGTCCATGCGTCAATGCATTCGTAGCGACAGGGTTGCTGAAATTTTTACCTTCAAGAGAAGGGTTTTCTTTAATCATCTTCGTGCGCCATGCAGCGCGCAGCTCCGGCTTACCAGCAGGAGGTGCATATTCATATATATCTTTTGGATCGTAAGAGGATAACGTGTCTTGAATGACCTTCAAGTGCATTGGCTGGCCATTTTCTATTGCAATGCCGATTGTGGCGTTAAATTTCTTAGCCTTGGCCTTTGCTTCTGCGGATTGGCTGAGTATGCCTTCTTTCGGGAAATAAATCGCTTTTCCTAAAGCGGACAACATGTCATAGACGTTCGGACTTTCAGTAGCGAGCGTCTCATTCAACTGCTGAGCAAGTGGGTTCATGGACTTCATTCCATCCTTCCGGGAAATCAATTCGTCATTTAACGCTTATCGGGTGCTATTATAACATTTTTTTAATAAAGCAAACCATCCAAAAATGCAAATTTTTTTGTCTTTTGTGCAAACGAGTGTCTCAGAATGCTTGCGCGGGAGATTGAGGCTGTTGTATGATGTCCGCAAGAACGCCATTTTTCACTGAAAAACGACTTATAACAACATGCTAATGTTGATTCTTAGATATCCTTTTAGGAGGAAACCCATGCTGCACTTATCTCCAGATTCGTACATTAAATTGCCGCCTATTGCCAAGATCGTTTGTGAACCAGGCTGGAAATGGCAACGGCGGGAAAAGCCGATGGCGAACTATGATTTATTTTATGTATGGAGCGGAGAAGGGGAAGTGGAAGTTAACGGGACGACGTATCCGGTTGGGAAGGGGAGTTGTTTTTTATTCCGGCCCGGCGATTATACGAGCGCTACTCATAATCCCCAGAAGCCTCTTGTACTGACTTATATCCATTTCGATGTACGCGAACCGGTACAGCTTGTGCCGGAGCGATACCGCAAATTAAATGATACCGTTGACTTTGAATATTTGTTGTCACGTTATGTTAGGCTGTTCCTCGTAGAAACATACGCAGCCGAAGAAGAAGCGCTTCTTGTGTTGAAGCAGCTGATGATTCATCTGCTTCGGGAGGATCGAGAGCTGCCGATTGAGAAGAAAGCAAGTAATCAGTTGACGGAAGCTATTCATGAGGTGGCGAATTTCGTGAAGCAGCATCCAAGTGTTGCTCATCGGGTCGAGGATTTAGCGATGCGCGCGCAGCTGTCTCCGCGGTACTTCTCCGTAAAATTCAAAGAAATGATAGGTATGTCGGTGCAATCCTACATGATCCGGACAAGGATTGAGCGTGCTCAGCATCTGCTTATGCATGAAGGCATGAATGTAACCGAAGTAGCGGATGCGCTTGGCTACCGAGATATCTTCTTCTTCAGCAGACAGTTCAAACAATATACAGGACGCAGCCCATCCGAAATTCGTTAACCAAATAACAAAAAGGCGCCACAGGAGTTCAATCCTGCGGCGCTTTTTGTATTTACTGTAAGCCATTCGAGCAGAAATGGCGTCACTACTGTCTATTAAACATAAGTTGATTGGTTAAGTGCTAATGGAGCAATTTGAATGATTCTTGAGGAGCGCAGCGCCCGCCTTTGTTTTGGGATTCCCCCTTATATAGACTAATTCAAGGAATCCCAAAACAACAGCGGTCGAAAGAACATTCAAATGCGCAATTTGCACTTAAAACTAATCAACTTCACACCAGCTCCCCGAGCTTTTCACCCATCCGAACCTTCAATCCAAGAGCAAGATCCTGCCTTGGTACAAAGGTATCATCTTCTGTCAGCAACACAACTGTCGAACCGAATTCGAAGTAAGCGAGTTCTTCGCCTTTCTTCACGTTGTCATGAATGGGCTCGCAGTACCGGATACTGCTGACATTCATTGCACCAACTTTGACAACGGCCGTTTCGCCTCCGGCGTGCTTGATGTATGTAATGAGCCGTTCATTGCGGCTAAGTACTCGGCGCATGCGCCGAAGACCAAAGTCATTGACCGGATATACTTTGCCGAGCACATGCTCACGCTCCACAATACGTCCGTCAACGGGGGTATGTATTCGGTGGTAGTCGGTTGGACTTAAATATAGAACGATGTAATAGCCGTCAAGATAATGGCCCGCACGTGGCGAGCGATTAAGAAGCTCTTCGATCGTATAGTCCTGACCCTTCACATTCACAATCGTACCGGATTTAATCGGACCAGCGCCCGTTATTAGAGCATCAACTGGACTTACAAGAGCAGTAGTCTCTTCGTGTATAACCCGGGAACCTGGCTTCAGACGCCTGGTGAAAAATTCATTTAATGTGCTGTATTCATGCAGCGGCTTTTCCGCTTCGTCTACTTGAATCTTGTACATGTTGGCGAATCTTGGAATCCACCCTCGGCTAGCCTTCGATTGTGCGAAGCGGCCGGTTAATTTGGAAATCCATTTGCGCGAACTAAGTTCCGTCATGGCTTGAAATAACCATCCCATCATGCCCGCACCTTCACGTCCTTTCCTTGCATCTTGCCTTTCGATGTTCTCCGAACAGTGTGACACAACCGGCTTTACAAATCAATAGTACCAGACGTTCTACCGTAGGCATCCGCTCAACCTTGTGGCAAGACGTTAATGGTCAGCGTATGCTAACTGCAAATTGATAACGAAGGAGGCATTCCTTCGAAATGTCGCCTGTAAAAGTGGCATTCGTCACGCCTGGAGCCTTTCCAATTCCATCGGGGAACAGCAGCTCCGTTGAACGGGTTGTAGAAAAATTCGTTCCTTTGCTGCGTCCTAGTGTTGAACCTCGTATATATGGGAAAATTGGGCGTAATTTGCCCCGCAGAAGCCTGGTGAATCATGTCGTATGCGAGAGATTTCCTGCTGGCAACAAATCGGCCTATCTTGTTGATGTAGGACACGCCTTGAAGAAATTTAATCCGCAAATTATTCAAGTCGAGAATCGTCCCAGCTCCGTGTTGAAGCTGAAACGTGCGAACCCCAAAGCGGAAATTTGGCTGAATCTACATTCTTCTACCTACATCAGTCCAAGACATATTTCTGAAACAAGTCTTCGCAAGAGCTTTTTAATGGCAGATCGGATTATTGTAAATAGTGAATTTTTGAGAACTCACTTGGTTACCAAGGTACCTGAAGCAAGGCATAAAATCCGCGTCGTGTACCCGGGAGTTGAGACGAAACGTTTCCCATCCCGCTATTCGTCAGAGGGTGAAACAGCCCGTAAATTCCATCGCGAGCAAAAAGGACTTGTCCATCGTAAGGTTGTCATTTTCCTCGGCAGATTGATTCCGCTTAAAGGTGTCCATCATCTGCTGGCCATCGTGCCAAAGCTGGCTAAAGTTCATCCCGATCTTCTGGTTGTTATTGTAGGCAGCCCCTTTTACGGTTCTCACCGTTCAACACGGTATTCACGCAAGCTAATGAAGATGGGTGAACAGTACAAGAAGCATATCCGGTTCGTGCCTTATGTGCCTTATTCCGAGGTGCCAGGCTGGTTTATGGCTGCCGATCTAGCTGTTATGCCATCCGGTAAACGGGAAGCATTTGGGCTTGTAAATGTAGAGGCCATGGCGACAGGCTTGCCGGTTATCGCGACACGGGCAGGTGGTATGCAAGAGATTATCCAGGACGGCGAGACGGGATATCTTATTAACCAAAAGAATATTAAGGCTGAGCTGACCGAGAGACTGCTGTTATTGCTTCATAACACTTCCCTGCGCAGACAAATGGGCCTGAGGAGCAGGGAACGGGTAGAGCAGTTGTTCACATGGGAGCATACGGCCAAACGATGGTTGAGGATTCAAAGAAATGAAGTGGATATGAGGTCCCATGATCATGAGGGGCTTATTGATGAGACAATTACTCCTGACTCTAATCATGGGAATATGGCTGATAACGATGAAGTAATCAGCTATGAAATGTGCTTCGAGAACGTTAATTTGTCCAAAGATAAATAGGATTTCTGCAACAAGGACGGCAGGTTTACCTGCTGTCCTTTTGTTCGTCTAATCGGAAAACGGTGTAGCGAGCCCATGGGTAAGAGCATATAGTGAAATAACTTTGAGGAGGAAGAAAGAAGGAGAGGTCAATGACTAAAGGCAAATCTTCAAAAAACGCCAGAGGGCGTAAACCAAGTTATTATGTCGATAATCCCAATGCTTCGGAATTAAAGTGGCTGGATGAATTAAACCGCAAAAAAAATACGGTGCAGCAGCCTGTTATTAATCGCACTGTTCCGCAGCCTCAACCGCAGCCTCAACCGCAGCCTCAGCCTATGCCGGCAGAACACAGAACGGTTAATATTAACGCTATTGCTCCTGTAGAACTGGAGCTTCAAGCGGAGACGCTCGAAATCCCTGCATTGACGGAAGAATTGATCCTTATTGCCGATGCCTCCTCATCGGCTGAAGTGAGTGACGTGGAAACTGAGCGGCTTATAGAGGAAATCACTTCGTATCATGCAGTTCCAGAGCCCGAGCTCAAGCCTGTACCTGAACCTGAGCTGCAGCTGCAGCCTGAGCCTACCTATGATCAAAAGCTGGATAAACTGGTTGAAAAGCAGGATCTATACAAACCGTTCCCGTTCATTTATACGGATGATATCGTGGATGGCGCGGTTTCGAGCGGCAAGCTCGCCGCCTATTCGGTTGACTCGGATAATCTGCGTCCAGGCAGCGTTACATCATCTACAATCGCCGATTATGCGGTAAATAACATTCATCTTGGTCCTGGTGCGGTGACGGGAAATAAAGTTGCACCTTCTGCCATAACGGGCAATCATCTGTCGGACAGTTCCATTACTGGAGACAAAATCGTTGATTCTTCTATAAACGGCAGCAAGCTGGAAGATGGGAGCATTACATCTGAAAAGCTGGCTGACAGGACGATTGACTCCAGCAAAATTGCTGACGGCTCAATAAACTCGAGGCATCTTCAATCTTTTCTAATTACAGAAGAGCTGCTCGACAAACAGTCCATCTCTTCGGAGAAAATTCAGAACAGCGCTGTTCTGACGGAGAAAATTGCGAACGAAGCAATTACGAATTCAAAGCTTGGTGAGGCTTCGGTAACTCATTCCAAGCTTCGGGATGGAGCTATTACGGGAAGTAAACTAGCTTCGGATACGATTGAGTCTGTTCATCTTAAGCAAGGACTGCTGCTGGCTGAGCATGTCTCGATTGGAGCTATTCTGGGGAAGCACCTGGCTCCAGGCGCCATCGCACAAGAGCATTTGGCGGAAGGGGCAGTGGGCACCGAGGCCCTTCAACCTCAATCCGTAAACGCCGAGCGAATAGCACCCGGAGCCGTTAATTCTACCCATCTTCAGCCGGAGGCTGTAACAGGCGACCATATTGTTGCTGGACAGATCGGCAGCAAGCATCTTGGAGATCAAAGCATTATTTCGATCAAGCTGGCTAACGAAGCGGTTCAGACTCGGCATATTGGCCGCAGCAGTATTGTTTCGGACCATATTTCTATCGGACAAATTGAACAGCGCCATATTGCTCATCAAGTCGTTTCCCGTCAACATCTGCAATCAAGCTCGGTCGGCAGGGAGCAATTGCAGGATGGCTCTGTGAAAAGTGAAAAAATCGCTCCTCAAGCGATTAATTCGGAGCATTTAAGCGACTCTGCAGTTGGGACTTCTCAGCTCGCTGACCAATCCGTAACCGATAAAAAAATTGCCGATGGCGCGATAAAAAGCTCAAAGCTTGCCGCCGGTGCAATCGAAACCAACCATCTGAAGAATGAGAGTATCACCTTCCAAAAAATTGCGCCGGATACGATCCGTGCTTATCATTTTTCTCCAGGTGCAATTACGGAAGAAGCGATATCTCCTGAAGCTGTAACCGGGGAGCATTTGAAGCCAAAGCTCATTGAGAAGCAGCACTTCGCGAATCAAGCGGTTGGTACGGATGCCTTACAGGACTTGTCCATTACAAGTGGGAAGATCGCATTTGGAGCGATTACGGAATTCAACTTAGCACCTAATGCCGTCCATCTGCATCACCTGGCTGATTATGGCATCGGTTCGCAAAAAATTGCTCCGGAATCGATCACAACCGATAAACTTGCCGAGTTTAGTGTAACATCGTCGAAGCTCGCTGAAAGCAGTGTGAATGAACAGCATATTGCATCAAGCGCGGTTAATGCCGAGGCTATTCAGGCTTCCTCCATTCATGGAGGTCATGTTCAGTCGTTTGCTATTGATAGTCAGCATTTGAAAAATGGTGCGGTTCAGTCTGAGCATCTCGCAGGCGAAGCGGTTACCGAGCAGCATTTGTCAGGCAGCAGCGTGAAGACAGAACATTTGTCAGATCTGTCGGTGACAACAAGCAAGCTGGCTTCACAATCCGTTACTAGTGATAAGCTTGCGGATTCCAGTGTGACATCGTCGAAGCTGGTCGATGGAAGTGTACTCTCGAATCATATTGAGGCCGGTTCTATTCATTCTGAATTAATCCGTCCATCAACCATTACATCGGAGCATCTGCAAGCTGGGATCATTCATTCCGAGCACATGGGCTATCAATCGATTACGGAAATGAATCTGTCGTACGACATTATTAATACGGATCATATTGTCGATCAGGCAGTGACTTCAAGCAAGCTGTCCAAGGACTCCGTCACAACCGAAAAGTTAACGGATTCGAGCGTAACAGCCTCCAAGCTGGCCGATGGCAGCGTAACGGCAAGTAAACTTGCAGAGGAATCGATCTACTCTGAACTCATCCGTCCTTTATCGATTCAAGGAGATCATATTCAGTCCCTCTCAATTAGCTCGGAGCATCTGCAGGATAGTATTATTCATGCTAATCATATCCGTAATGGTGCGGTGGGATCAGATGCTCTCTCCAACTATTCGATAACGGCATCAAAACTGACAAAAGAGGCAGTTCAGTCGAGCCATATCAGTAATGAAACGGTGCTGAGCAGGCACTTGGCTAATGAATCTGTGCTGGGTATTCATATCGGAGCAGAGAGCGTCCGTTCCATCCACCTGTCGGATGAAGCGGTAACAGAAGCGAAGCTGGCACCAAATAGCGTTGGTGAGGCGCATATTCAAAGTGGAGCGGTACATGCGGAAGCTTTACAAAAAGAAATTGTTGGTACGGAGCATCTAGCCAATGGTGCTGTTCTAGAATCGAAGCTTTCATCCCTATCGGTCAACTCTCGTCATATCCAGCTTCAATCTATACAAGATAAGCACTTGACGCCAGGAAGTGTAGATGAGAGTAAGCTGCAAAATGGGGCCGTTACATCATCTAAGCTGGCTGTAGATACGGTATCAGGCGATCACCTGAGGCTCGAGACCATTGCGAGCAAGCATATTAAGGCGGATTCTATCCAAAGCTATCACCTTCGCAAAGGTACGGTCTCATTCGAACATTTGAGCGCGGATGTTCTTAACGAATTTAAGCCAAAGATCATCACGAGCGAGCAGCTGACGGGCGGGATTATTGACCATTCAAAGCTTGCTGATGGCAGTGTAACAAGCCGTAAATTAGGCGACGAAACTGTTACCACGGAAAAACTGGCAGATGACAGCATAACGAGCCGTAAGCTCGTGGATGAGAGTGTTACGAGTGAGAAGCTGGCAAGCGATAGCGTTACGACCGACAAGCTTGTAGACAGCAGTATCATTAGCAGCAAGCTGGCGGGCGATAGCGTAACGAGTGAGAAGCTCTCAGACGGGAGCATTATAACTAGCAAGCTGGCGGACGAGAGCATTACAAGTGGCAAGCTAGCAAGTGAGAGTGTTACAACCGATAAGCTGGCAGAAGGAAGCATCTCGAGCAGCAAGCTGGCTGATGAGAGCGTCACAAGCGAGAAGCTGGCTGAGGAGAGCATTACAAGCAGCAAGCTTGCGAGTGAGAGTGTCACAACCGATAAGCTGGCAGGCGGAAGCATCATAAGCAGCAAGCTCGCTGATGACAGTGTCACGAGCGAGAAGCTTGCAGATGAGAGCATTATAAGCCGTAAGCTGGCCAACGAAAGTGTCACGACTGAGAAGCTTTCCGACGGAAGCGTAACTAGCAGCAAGCTGGCGGATCAAAGCTTTACAAGCGAGAAGCTTGCGGACGGAAGCATCACGAGCAGTAAGCTTGCAGATGAAAGTATCACTAGTGAGAAATTTGCAGACGGAAGCATTACAAGCCGTAAGCTTGCCGACGCAAGTGTGACGAGTGAGAAGCTTGCCGACGAAAGCATCACAAGCCGAAAGCTCGTAGACGAAAGTGTCACGACCGAAAAGCTGGCCGATGAGAGCGTCACAGGTGATAAGCTTGCGATCGGGAGCATAACGAGAAGAAAATTGGCCGACGAAAGTGTCGCAACTGATAAGCTTGCGGACGACAGCGTCACAAGTCGTAAGCTGGTAGACGAAAGTGTCACAACCGAGAAATTGGCGGACGATAGCGTCACAGCTGATAAGCTTGCGGATAGCAGCATCACAACTAACAAGCTGGCAAACGATAGTGTGACAAGTGAGAAGCTGGCTAATGAGAGCATCACAGGTGATAAGTTATCAGGGGAAAGTGTCACGACTGAGAAGCTCGCGATCGGCAGCGTAACAAACAGCAGGCTGACAGACGAAAGCGTAACGGCGGAGAAGCTGTCAGACGATAGCATTACGAGCCGTAAGCTGGTAGATGAAAGTGTCACGACTGAGAAATTGGCAGACGAAAGCGTCACAACTGATAAGCTTGCGGATAGCAGCATCACAACTAACAAGCTGGCAAACGATAGTGTGACAAGTGAGAAGCTGGCTAATGAGAGCATCACAGGTGATAAGTTATCAGGGGAAA